>NZ_CP011390.1:2890000-3490000 GCF_001644645.1 Flavisolibacter tropicus
CGTTTGTTGATGAAGGTAAAAAGGTAGAAATGGTGGCATTGCCTTACCATGAATACCGTGTGAACACCTTGATTGACTTCAACTCCCCGGTTTTAGGAACACAGCATGCTTCTATGAAGCATATTTCTGAGTTTCAGGAAGAAATTGCTTCATCACGCACATTTTGCTTCTTCCATGAACTGGAGTTCTTGATACAAAACAACCTGATCAAAGGTGGCGATATCAACAACGCCATAGTGGTGGTTGACAAGCCCGTTAGCGACGAGCAGGTACAACGAATTTCTAAAGTGTTCCAAAAAGAAGATGTGAAAGTGAATGAAGGTGGTATTTTGAACAACCTGGATCTTCGCTTTCCTAATGAACCGGCACGTCATAAATTACTGGATGTAATAGGCGACTTAGCGCTGGTAGGGTTTCCCTTCAAAGCCCACATTATTGCCAGCCGACCTGGTCATGCGAGCAATGTAGAGTTTGCCCGCAAGATCAAGGAACATATCAAAAAAAATAAGCACCGTCAGCAAGTACCGCAATATGACCCCAATAAACCAGCGGTATATGATGTACATGCTATAGAAAAGAAACTGCCGCACCGCTATCCGTTCTTATTGATTGACAAGGTAATTGAAATGACGGAAAAGCATGTGATTGCCATCAAGAATGTGACCTACAATGAAGGTTTCTTCCAGGGGCACTTTCCAGGCAACTGTGTAATGCCGGGTGTACTACAAGTAGAAGCATTAGCACAGGCTGGTGGTATATTATGCATTCCTGACGATCCGGATCATGATTATGATACCTATTTCTTAAAAGTAGATAACTGCAAATTCAAGAATAAAGTAGTACCAGGCGATACCCTTATTTTAAAAATGGAACTGATGAATCCTGTACGCCGTGGTATTTGTGAGATGAAAGGAACTATTTTTGTCGGCGAAAAAATAGTAGCAGAAGCTGACCTAGTTGCTCAAATTGTAAAGAAACCTAAAGTACGAGTATGATTTCACCGCTGGCATCCATCCACCCTAATGCACAATTGGGCAACAACGTAACGGTAGAGCCTTTTGCCGTTATACATGACAACGTAGTTATAGGAGATGGATCACATATAATGTCCCATGCGGTAATAATGCCTTTTAGCCGCATAGGGAAAGAATGCCGCATATATCCAGGCGCTGTAATAGGTGCTATTCCTCAAGATCTGAAGTTCATTGGTGAAGAAACCAGCGTTGAGATTGGCGACTATACAACAATCCGCGAATGTGTAACTGTAAATCGCGGTACTAAAGATAAATGGAAAACCTCTGTAGGTAGCCATTGTTTATTAATGGCTTATGTTCATATTGCTCATGATTGTATTGTTGGAAACAATGTTATTCTGGCCAATGGTGTTCAATTGGCTGGCCACGTTGAAGTGGGCGACTATGCTATTATTGGCGGATTAGCCGCTGCCAATCAGTTTACCCGTATTGGTGCACATACGTACATTGGCGGCCAGAGCGCTATCCGCAAGGATGTGCCACCATTTGTTAAAGCAGCCCGCGAGCCATTATCTTATGCAGGTATTAACATTGTAGGCCTGCAACGCCGCAATTTTAAACAAGAACAAATAGACATCATTTCCCGTATCTACCATTTGTTGTTTATAGGTAATCACAGTACATCAACCGGCATTCAGCGTATTGTTGATGAGCTACCTGATACTGAGTTAAAAAGTGAAATTCTATATTTTATTCAGAGCTCCAAGATTGGCGTAATCAAGCGCTTTTCCAAAGATGGCAATGAAGATTAAGCTCTCCAATGCCGGTAAACGTTTTAACAGGGAGTGGATATTCCGCAAGGTAAACCTGGAATTCTCTGCTCCTATTGCCTATGCCATTACCGGCCCTAATGGATCTGGAAAATCCACTTTACTTCAAAGTATTGGTGGCATGTTGCAATTTTCAGAAGGTGGCATTGGTTACTCCAACAACTCAACAACCATTGCTTCAGAACAGGCTTTCAACTCAATTTCATTTTGTGCGCCTTACCTTGATGTGGTAGAAGAAATGACGTTAGTGGAGTTCCTGCATTTTCATAAAGCATTTAAGCCGTTGCTCAATGGATTAAGTGTGAATGATGTTATAGAAGCTATACATCTTCAACACGCTGCACATAAACAGATCCGTAATTATTCGTCTGGCATGAAGCAGCGTGTTAAGCTAGGGCAGGCCATCTTTTCCAACACGCCTATAGTTCTATTGGATGAACCCTGCAGCAACTTAGATATAGCGGGTATTGAGTTATATCACTCCTTAATTGAACGCTATTGCCAAGAGCGTTTGGTTATGGTTTGCTCCAACGATGAAGTAGAATACCGTTTTTGCCAAGAGCGAATCAGCATTTTGGATTTTAAATAAAGGTTTCTTTTTTAGTCTTCTGCTCTAACCTCTTTAGCCGGAACTTCATAAATGGCTTTTCTATATAATAGAAGTACCCGGCAGACAATAATAATATTAGAAGGGTAATAGCAATAAGATATAGCGGTGCGTAGTTATAATCAAAGCTTGTGTTTCTCGAAAGCATGATTGCACCGAAGCAGGAAATAATACCGAAGTGCAGTAAGTAAATAGAGTAACACATACCGCCAATTAATGTAATTCCTTTCCCCGAGAACATTGTCTTCATTTGTGAATTGAACAATACCTGATAACAAACTATAAACAATAGCAACACCTTAGCATATTGCAGTGAATGCCAATAATATGAAGGAATGCTTATTAAAGCCACTAGGGCTAAAACGCCCATTACGAAGCTAAATTTTGAGTTCTCCACCTTTGCATCTTTACTTACATATAAGTCTGCTAATAATAAGCCTATAATGAAATAATGTAGGAATAGAAGCAGATTAGTGGTAAAGGAGCTGCAAAGCACACTAGTGATAGCTAGTATCACTAATGCGGCCCTACGCAATAACCTTGATGGAATTTTAAATAGCAGACAAAAAAGCGGGGCTAAAATATAAAACTGTACTTCTATTTCAAGTGACCAAGCCACGGGCATTATCAATGGTTGCCGATCATAGATTAAACCATGTGAGTAAAATATGGAAGCAAAGAAGCTTGGTATGAGTTGCCCAACAGCAAACTTCTTTATAATAAATACATGCCCAATGAAAAAGAGGAAAAGCGCAATAAGATAAGGTGGTTCCAAACGGGTAAGTCTACGTAAATAATAGCGTTTCAAACTCACCTTTTCTTTGTTATTGAGATACATCCTGGCAAATGGCAAGCTTAAAATGAATCCACTGATTACAAAAAACAGGTGCATCCCATTTACGCCTTCTAACACAACCAGTCGCCAAACACCATGAATGAGTTGATTATTGTAGAACTTCTCATCCAAATAATGCATGGTATGCATGATGATGGCCACCCAGAAAACTGCCAGAAAACGCAAGCCATCTATTTCAGGCAGATATGCAGTGGAGGCTGTTACCCGACGAAACTTCTCAAAAAAAGAGGACTTCATTAAGTTTTTGGGATTCTAGCGTTGGCTGGCAATCAGCAGATTCAGATCGGTATACTTCAAACCAAATCTTTCGCTTAAATAAAAATTGGTTAAGGCCCCTTTGAACATATAGATACCACTACGTAAGTGAATCTGGTGCCATACCATCTGTTCAAAGCCCCCATCCTCACCTGCCTCCAGCAATAAAGGCATCAGCACATTGCTAATAGCTTGCGATGCTGTACGAGCAAAACCAGAAGGAATATTGGGTACGCAATAGTGTATTACACCATATTTTAAATAGATCGGTTGCTCATGTGAAGTAATTTCGGATGTTTCAAAACAGCCACCCCTATCAATACTTACATCAATAATAACTGACCCGGTACGCATACCGCTTACCATTTCTTCTGTAACGACAATGGGGGTACGTCCTGTTTCTGAACCTAACGCACCAACAGCCACTTCACAGGTTTTTAGTTGCTTAGCCAGCATGCGTGGTTCAATAACCGATGTCCACAACCGTTGGCCAATATTATTCTGCAACCGCTTTAAACGGTACACACTGTTATCAAATACTTTTACAGAAGCCCCTAAGGCCAGTGCAGCACGGGCTGCATACTCACCCACAATACCTGCCCCAATAATTATGACCTTAGTAGGTGCTATACCAGAAATCCCTCCTAATAAAACGCCTTTACCATGATTGGCAGAACTCAAATATTGAGCAGCAATTGATATAGCAGCACTACCAGCTATTTCACTCATGCTGCGTACAATCGGATAAGTACCGCTATCGTCTTTCAGATTTTCAAATGAGATAGCCGTAATACGCTTCTCCATCATTCTTTGCAACAATTCCGCCTTTAACACACTCAGGTGAATGGGGGAAATAACCATTTGATTTAGTTGCAAGAACGGCAGGTCTTCTTCAACAATTGGCGCACTCTTTACCAAAATAGGGGCTTTAAACACATCTTCCCTGCTGTAAACGATTTTAGCGCCTGCTTCACTATAATCTTTATCGCTATAATGAGCAGCCTCCCCAGCATTATGTTCAATAACTACATCATGCCCGTTACTGATCAATACACTAACAGCATCGGGAGTAAGGGCTATTCGATTCTCCTGGAAAGCCACTTCCTTTGGGATGCCTATATGTAAACGGGCACCTTTAGGTTTTATATCCAGGGTTTCCTCGAGTGTTTCGTAATTAAATGAAGTTGCTATAACCGGTTTTAGTTGAGACATATGCGCAAGATCGTGTAGCTACAATATTAAATTGGTGGCTCAAATTACAACTGTTCTGCCATACTATGGGCATTGAACGCCTTATCTGTCAGGATTTTTATAGAACGGGTTTGTTCGTCTATAGGACTTATAACCACATGAATAACGTTTTCATCGAATAATTCAGGTGCCTTATGTGGCCATTCCACAAAGCAGATCTCTCCACTATATATACAATCTTCTACACCAGCAGCCACCATTTCTTCTAGGTCTTTCAAGCGGTAAAGATCTATGTGATATATTTTATGGCTCTGGCCTCCTTCTTGAAAATTGTATTCATTTATTATAGAAAATGTGGGGCTACTAATAGCCTGTTTTACACCTTTATACTGACACAGGGCGGTAATGGTAGTTGTTTTACCAGCCCCCATCTGCCCATGAAATAAAAACACCTTTGCCTCGTTTACATGCTGCCAAAAGGCAGCAGCAAATTCATGTAACTGGTCAATTGACAATTGCATCTCCATGGCACAAATTTAACATCACTTTGCAACGGCGTTGAAAAGATAGTCGGTGTTACAACATTTAATGGCTAATATGGGGTAGTACCTTTGCATGGAAATCGACTAGAATGGAAAAAGTTCAATGGAAAGTAGAAGGAATGACCTGTGCCAATTGCGCACTCTCTATCAATAAATACCTGGAGAAGCAAGGTGCTAAAGAAATTAAAGTTAATGCAATTGATGGTGATGTTTCTTTTGAAATAAATGATAATACACCCCAACAGAACATAGCAAAAGGGGTAGAAGATCTTGGATATAAGGTAATTGGAGAAAAAATCATTCAAGGGAAAAAGAGTGAACCTTTCTTGAAAACAAACCTGCAACGTTTCCTATTCTGTTTTCCATTTACTGCAGTACTGATGCTTCATATGATTCCTAGCCTGAAGCTTCACTGGCTCATGAATCCATGGATTCAATTGACACTATGCCTGCCGGTATTTATTGTGGGCATGCACCACTTTGGTCGCTCGGCTGTTAAAAGCCTGCGTAGAGGCATTCCCAACATGAATGTGCTCATTTCTATAGGTGCTGCATCCGCTTTTATATATAGCCTGATTGGCGCTGTCATGAACTGGGGAAATGAATATTTGTTTTTTGAAACAGCAGCCACCATCATTACACTGGTTTTCATGGGTGAGCACCTGGAAGACAGCACAGTCAAATCAACACAGCGAGCACTAAAAGGACTGATCAAGTCACAAAAGGTGATGGCCAACATGATTGCCTTTGATGATCAACACCAGGAGCTGATCTTCCCAGTAGAAAACACGCAATTGCGAGTGGGGGATCTGGTACTAATCAAAACCGGTGAACAAGTACCGGCTGATTGTAAGATCCTTTGGGGCGATGTAATGGTCAATGAAGCGCTGATAACCGGCGAAAGTGTTCCGGTTAGTAAAGGAAAGAAAGCCATTTTAATTGGCGGGAGCATTATAGAACAAGGAACCGCCAAAGCGCAAGTAACTGCTGTAGGCGCTGATACCGTTTTATCTAATATTGTAAATCTCGTCAAAAAAGCTCAGGGAGAAAAACCACCGGTGCAGCAAATGGCTGATAGAATTAGTGCCATTTTTGTACCAACAATACTTATAATAGCCACCCTTACCTTAATCATCAACTGGATTGTCTTGGGCGACTTCACTCCTGCTATGATGCGTAGCATTGCCGTAATGGTCATTGCCTGTCCCTGCGCTATGGGATTAGCTACTCCTGCTGCTATTGCCGTTGGCTTGGGTCGTGCGGCACGTAATGGTGTTTTGTTTCGCCACGCCAAAAGCTTAGAGCTTTTTAAGAATATCCAACAAGCCGTTTTTGATAAAACAGGAACGTTAACAACAGGGCAATTCCAGATTGCAGATTTTAGATTTCAAAATATTGATGAATCTACATTTAAGTCGATCGTATACTCTTTGGAAAAATATTCAAACCACCCGTTAGCCAAGAGTATTGCTAATGAATGGAAGGATACTGGCGAAATACGCTGGAAAAATATTGAAGAAATAAAAGGCCAAGGCATGCAGGCTACTGATGCTGATGGCAACCAATATCTAGCCGGCTCATATGTGCTAGCCACTGATCTTACGAAAGAGGACAATCACAATATCTATATTGTACGCAACAACGAACTTATTGGCTGGATTGACCTTCAGGATGAAATTCGCCCGGAAGCCAAACAGGTTATTGATCACCTGAAGTCAAAACATATTAAAACGGTAATGCTTAGTGGTGACCGGTACGCAAAAAGCCATCAGATTGCAGACCAACTAGGCATTGATGTAGTTATTGCAGAACAAACGCCTGAACAGAAATTAGAAACCGTAGCACAGCTAACCGCCGCAGCACCGACAGTAATGATTGGAGATGGTATTAACGATGCCCCAGCACTGGCAAAAGCAACCATTGGTATATCCATGAGCGATGCCTCACAAATGGCGATGCAAAGTGCGGGCGTAGTACTAATGAACCATGGCTTAAACAAACTACCATTGGCGCTTGGCCTTGGCCGCCATACCTATTTAACTATCAAGCAAAACCTCTTCTGGGCCTTTGCGTATAACATTGTGGCAATACCTATTGCAGCCTTAGGTTTACTAGGAGAATATGGGCCAACCTACGGTGCTTTAATTATGGGTCTGAGCGATGTAGTGTTAGCAATTAATTCCGTAAGGCTGTTTGTGAAGAAAGTGGATTAATCTTCGGCAATCGGGAATCGATAATCGCGAATGCTGGAACTTTCATTACTTTATGACATGTTCCTACAGCTTAATCATCAACAATTTGATATCTACAAAGTATCCAGAGTTTTTGTTAAGGAATGCTATAAAGCTACCTCAAGTTTCCCACCGGAGGAAAAGTTTACTCTTACTCAACAAATAAGGAGAGCTGCATTCTCCGTGTTCTTGAATATTGCTGAAGGTTTTTCGAGAAAGTCTTCAATAGAGCGCAAACGCTTTTTTGAGATATCCAGAGGCTCACTCAACGAAATTGATGCAGCGCTAGATGTAGCAGCCGACTTAGGCTATTGCCAAAAAGAAAGACTATCTGAACTAGGAACATATGCCCTCCGTACCTACCAGATGCTTTCCAAACTAATTAGTAGCTAATATTGCCGATTAACGATTCCCGATTCCATGAGCGCCATCCACGACATACTAAAGCAATATTGGGGCTATAACGTTTTCCGGCCTTTACAGGAAGAAATCATTACATCAGTACTTGAGCAGAAAGATGCTCTTGCACTCCTACCAACTGGGGGGGGCAAGTCCATCTGTTACCAAGTACCAGCTATGGCCCAAGAAGGCATTTGCCTAGTTATATCGCCGCTTATTGCGCTGATGAAAGATCAGGTAGAGAACCTGCGCAAACGAGGGATCATGGCCTTAGCCATCTATTCTGGCATGTCACGCCGCCAGATTGCTCAAACACTTAAGAATGCTGCTTATGGAGAATACAAACTCCTATATGTATCACCTGAACGAATAGAAACCGACCTATTTAAAGAATACTTGCCGGCACTGGGTGTTAACCTAATTGCGGTTGATGAAGCCCACTGTATTTCACAGTGGGGCTACGACTTTCGCCCCTCCTACTTGAAGATATTAGAGTTGAGGGAAGAGTTGCCCGATGTGCCTATGCTGGCCTTAACGGCATCTGCAACACCTGCTGTGCAAAAAGATATCGTAGAGAAGCTACAGCTTAGGGATGTACAGTTGTTTCGTCAATCTTATGAGCGAAAGAACTTATCCTATACGGTTAGGCAAGCCGACGCCAAGGTGGCTAATTTAACAACCATTATCAGCAAGGTGCCGGGCACAGCTATAGTCTATTGCAAGAGCCGCCGCCGTACACTGGAAATTGCTCAACTATTGCAAATGCATGGCTTTTCAAGTCATTATTATCATGCGGGACTTTCTGCAGAGGAGCGTGATCAAAAACAACAGGACTGGATCAATAACCAGGTGCAGGTGATGGTGTGCACTAATGCCTTTGGAATGGGCATCGATAAGCCGGATGTACGCTTGGTGATTCATGCCGATATGCCTGACTGCCTAGAGAATTATTATCAAGAGGCAGGACGTGCAGGACGTGATGGCAAAAAGTCATATGCGGTATTACTTTA
Organism: Flavisolibacter tropicus; assembly: GCF_001644645.1. Taxonomy (NCBI): domain Bacteria; kingdom Pseudomonadati; phylum Bacteroidota; class Chitinophagia; order Chitinophagales; family Chitinophagaceae; genus Flavisolibacter; species Flavisolibacter tropicus. Next base: position 2,898,896 of record NZ_CP011390.1, read on the forward strand.
TACGCCTGCAGATATTGAAAACCTTAGAGAACTACACCAAACACGTTTTCCCAGTTTTGAACGCATACGCCATGTGTACCAGTCGCTTGTAAATTTCCTACACATACCCGCGTATACCGGAGAGGATATAAGTTATAACTTTAATTTCACCGACTTCGTTCGCAACTTTCAGTTAAACAACCAGGAAGCCTTGTATGCACTGAAAGCTTTGGAAAGTGATGGCTGGCTAGTATTCAATGAAAAGAGCTTTTCACCCTCCACAATTGTTTTTACAACAAACAAACAGCAGTTGTATCAGTTTCAACGCAGCTATCCACAATACGAGCCGTTGCTTACAACATTACTCCGGACATACGAAGGCATATTTGATTACCCGGTTTTTGTAACTGAGAAAAACATTGCCTACCTCACAAAAAAAACTGAAGCAGAAATAAAGCAAATACTCCTGGCAGTTACTGCCCTTCGTGTAATCCGATATACCCCACAAAATGATGCACCTCAAATCATCTTTAAAAAACACCGGGTGCGCGTAGAAGACCTCTACCTTGACCTTTCCCAGTATGAAAAGCGCAAGGCTGTTTTTATAGAACGAGTTGAAAAGATTATCACCTATACAAACATCAGCAGTTGCCGTAGTCAATACTTAAACAACTATTTTGGTGATGATAAAACGAAGGCTTGTGGGATTTGCGACAATTGTTTAAAAACAAAAGCATTACCATTAAGTAAAGAAGAGTTTGCAACTATTCACCACGAGATAAAAGCTGCATTACAGAGTGGGCCACTATTACCAGAGCAGCTCATTCAACAACTAGGGCTGAAAAAAGAAAAAGCCTGGCAGGTGTTAGAGTTCCTCCAGGCTGAACATAAAATAAGTATAAACAAAAACGGACAGCTATTTATTGAAAACTAGGCATATCCATACCTAGCTGCCGTGCCGCCTCTCTGTTGGATTGTACAGAATGATGTTCAACAATCTTTCCTTTATCATTGAATTTAAAAATATCAACATCGTATAGATTGAAAGAACGGCCGGTGGGTTTCATTCCCAAAAAATCCTTAGACCAGGTACCACTCCATTGGCCATAAACCATTACATATTCGCCATCGGCTACAGCTATAAAATCAGAGCCTTTATAATTAGGAACTGCTGCCATCCAGCTTTTAAAGCCTGCTTTTACGCTATCCAAGCCTTTTACTGAAGAGCTAGAGCCTTCTCCATATTCTACGAGATCAGGTACTGCATCTTTAAATACCGAATCGAGATTACCTTTTTCCACCGCCATTACACTGGCTAAGGCAGTGCGTTTATTACGTTCTTCTTTAGCTTTCTGGTTGGCCTCAGGAGAGTTTGCTGCTGAGTTAGAGCAGGCTGTGTAAGTGAATGCTGAAAGTGCAACGATCCATAATGTTTTCATAAAGCAGATTTAATGATCAGAAAAATACGGCGCGCATTTAAGGAATGCAATAGCATCCAGCCCAGCCAATAGATAATCTGATCATAAACGTTACATATTGGCCACGGCTAAACGAACTTTATTGAAAAAGGCCTAAAAATGTAATGTTTTTTCTACCTTATCAACACGAACATTTACATAGTTCTTTTACGATCTTATCAATTTCCTATTAATAATTAGTGTACCTTCTTATTTTGCAGTATAAATAACCCAAATCCAACCCATGAAAAGGATTCTGCTCCTCTTATGTATGGCAGCTAACCTGCAATACATAACAGCCCAAACCAGCATAGACACAACTGCAGTTCTCATAGAACAGAAAGACAAGATCATACGCCCAGAAACCATTCTTAAAATTGAAAACCTAGGCGTCAATATCAATTCAGAGCTAGCAGAACTCAGACCCACTATTTCGGCCGATGGCAATATCTTGTTTTTTATTTGTGAGAACCACCCTTACAATACCAAGTACAATTCTATCCGCAATTCACAAGACATATGGTGTTCGTTTAGAGATACCACTACAGGCAAATGGAGCGAAGCCATGCATATGGAGTATCCGCTTAATACTTATCACTACAATGCCGTTTATTGGATATCGCCTGATAACAACCGGATCTTGATCCGGAATGCTTTTGTTGATGGCGATTATGCAGGCAATGGTGTTAGTATGAGTTACCTGAAGAAAAATGGTTCCTGGAGTAAGCCACAAATGTTACAAATCAAAAACTACCAGAAATATGACCGGGGTCGCCAAAATGGAGCCAGTATGGCTCATGATGGTCAAACACTGTTGCTATATATGTCAGAAGAAAAAGGCGGTTACAACAATGACATCTATGTGTGTTTCCTGGAACCGGATGGTACGTGGACAGAACCTAAAAGCCTTGGTAAAAAGATCAACCTTACTAAGTACAATGAAATGACACCTTACCTGGCGGCCGATGGAGAAACACTGTATTTCAGTAGTGACCGTCCCGGCGGCCTTGGTGATAATGATATATGGATGACCAAGCGCTTAGATAAAAGCTGGCAAAAATGGAGCGAGCCAGTCAATCTTGGAGCGCCCATTAATACAGAAGACTGGGATGCCTTCTTTACGCTGGATGCCGGTGGCGAATACGCTTACATGAGCACGCATTTAAATGGATATGGAGCAAGTGATATTGTACGTGTTAAGCTATTAGAGAAAGAAAAACCCAACCCAGTGGTATTGGTTAGTGGCAATGTTTATAACAAAAAGACAGGCAAGCCGCTTAGCGCATCGCTGGTATATGAAACCTTACCAGACGGAACTATTGCAGGCAATGGTATTTCCAATCCAGAGGATGGTGCTTTCAAGATTGTTCTTCCTTATGATAAGAATTATAGTATCCGTGCTTCGGCCGATAAGTTCTTTGCCATATCCGAGAATCTCAGCTTAGACTCTTTAGTAAAAGCTGGTTATAAAGAAATTCATAAAGACTTATACCTGGTGCCCATTGAAATAGGCCAGGTAGTGCGTTTAAATAATGTATTCTTTGATTTTGACAAATGGGATCTGCGCCCAGAATCTTATGTAGAATTAGACCGGGTAGTAAAACTACTTCAGGAGAATCCGGCCATTGAAATAGAAATGAGTGCTCACACCGATAGCAGAGGTGCTGATGACTATAATTTCAAATTAAGTGATAACAGGGCCCGCTCTGTAATGGAATACATCTTATCTAAAGGCATTGCGCCTACAAGGATCACATCGAAAGGCTATGGCGAAACAATGCCTGTAGCTCCTAATGACACTGATGAAAACCGTCAACTAAATAGAAGAGTGGAATTTAAAATTGTAAAGAACTAAAAGAGCACACTTAGTTCAATACAAACTTATAATTAAAGGCTGGCCAGGAATGTCGAAAACCGACAGAAATCCTGGCCAGCCTTTAATTATAATAGTAGTTCCATTGTGAGTTACTCTTTCACTAATCCCAATTTTTTCCATACAGACTAAGCAAAAAAATATCCGCTCTTGATTGAGCGGATATAGATATTGAAAAGACGTTGTAATTGGTTAGCGACGACCGCTGCTTCTACCATTGCTGGAACCACGGCCGGAACTCTTACTGGTTGTACGGCTAGTAGATGAACTACGTCCACCTTTAGTTGCAGCAGTTTTGCTAGCAGCCTTGCTAGCAACCTTAGTGGCAGCTTTTTTAGTACGTGTGGCCGTTGCCGTACGCGTTTTGCCAGTGCTGGCGCTGCGACCTGTGCTTTTTGATGTACTGCGAGATGAGCTAGCTTTACCGGCTGGCGCTGCACTGCCACCTCTGCTACTGGTTTTTGTTGCTGCCTTTGTGCGACCGGCACTGCGGCCTGAAGTTGAAGATCCAGAGCGTCCGGAGCTGCTAGTTGAACGACTTGTTCTGGATGCATCACGACCAGAAGAAGCACCACCACTTTGGCTATTGCTGGCAGCCAAAGCTGCGCCGGCACGACTACGAGACGTACCAGGAGCGGCAGTACGACTGCTACTGCGACTTGAAGATGAGGCGCTGCTACGGCTGGAACGACGCCCATCACCCATTTCCGCTTCTTTATTAACCTTGCCAACAGCCATGTCTGTTAAGCGATCATCCGCCTCATTCTCTTCGTTCAATGTTTGCTCTAACAACTCAGCTATTTTATCCAAATTCAACTCACGCGCATAGGCACGTGCTGTGCCATACCCGCAAATTTCATAATGCTCAATCTTTTGCGCGCAAGCAATAATTGCAGCATCCAAAACAGATGGCTCCATTTCTTCAGCTAACATTTTTTTACTCTCCTTGATGATCCCCTCCATTCCCAAGCATTTTTCCTCTCCGCTATCGGATTCGTTTTCCTGTGAATGACGTCTCATTAAGCGAGCAAACAAACCGCTATTTTTTCGCTCCTGTATTTCATGATGATCCTGATCCATTAACTCTTTTACTTGATCCAGGCGTTTTAATTGCTCTTCGGTAATGCGCAGGTGTCTTTCCAAACCTTGCTTTAATTGTGGATTATTTGCTTTTTCGATCATTTGTGGCATAGCCTCTATGATCTGTTCTTCCACAGAATAGAGATCTTTAATCTCATGTCTAAGCAGATCTTTTAAATCTGTCATCTTTTCCATAAAATGTATTTATTCGTTTGCGAATACTTAAGGAAAAAATTATGCCGTGGTAAGGCATACAAAATTTGAGATTTGAAGTTTGATGTTTGAAATTATCCTGCTAAATATTTGTTTCAAACTTATTGACCTAACTTCAAAAGAAGTGACTGCTTCAATATCAAATACCAAACTGCAAATCTCAAATCTTCCTATTTATTCTCAGTGTGTGTGAACTGCCCTGTTGTAGCATGTTTTCCTTCACCCAATTCTTCTATCACCTTTTTATTAAATGCTTCCAGGTCTTTGGGACTACGGCTGGTAACTAAACCATTATCCACAACAACTTCTTTATCTAACCACAAGGCACCAGCGTTGATCAAATCAGTTTTAATAGAAGGGTAAGATGTCATCTTACGTGAAGAGACCATTCCTGTTTCAATCAATAGCTGCGGACCATGGCAGATAGCAAACAAAGGCTTTGCCTGCTCAAGAAAATGTTGTGCAAAAGCCACATATTCTTTTTTACCACGCATCTGGTCTGGATTTATAACACCCCCTGGCACTAACAAGCCATCATAATCTTCAGGATTGGCATCCTGCAACGCTTTATCAACGGGTAGTTCTATACTCCAATGATCGTGATCCCATGCTTTTACTTTTTCAGGTTGTGCAGAAACAATATGCACAATGACACCAGCATCTTCCAAGGCCTTTTTAGGTACGGTCAGTTCCACTTCTTCAAAGCCATTTTCAGTAAGGATGGCCACTTTTTTACCTGCTACATCTTTTGCCATAATTTTTATTTTAACCTTTACCTGCCTCAAAAACTAAACCAGTAGGCACATTTGTAAAATCTACTCAACAGTTTCAATTCTTTACTACTTTCATCATTTTTTATAATCACGCCATGAAACGCATTTTACTACTAACTACTCTGCTTGTAATTATTATTGGCAGCAGTTGCAATCGAAATCCGTACGCATCAACAAACAAGCAGTATAAAAAATCTGCAAAGTCGCTGGCAAAACAACTGCGACAATCCCCTTCTCAACAGCTTATTGCTACCGCACCTGATTGGGTAGGCACTACTAATTTTAACCTGCGCAAACCCAACCTGGTTATTATACACCACACAGCACAGAATAGTTGCGACCAAACGTTGAAGACCTTTACTATGCCTTCAACAAGCGTTAGTGCTCACTACGTCATTTGTAAAGAAGGGATCATTCATCATATGCTAAATGATTATCTGCGTGCCTGGCATGGAGGCATTGGAAAATGGGGCGCTATCAATGATATTAATTCTACCTCTATAGGAATTGAAATAGATAATAACGGTATTGATACTTTCTCTACGGCTCAAATCAACAGTCTTTTAGTTGTGTTGGATTCATTGAAGAAGAGATATTCTATTCCTACAGCCAATTTTATTGGCCATAGTGATATAGCTCCTACCCGAAAAGTAGATCCGAACATTAACTTCCCTTGGAAACAGTTAGCGGACAAGGGTTTTGGCTACTGGTGGAGCGACACAACCGGTGTTACCGTACCCACCTATTTTAACCATATGGAGGCCTTACGCCTTATTGGTTACGATGTAAAAGACAGCAGCGCCACCTTTGGTGCTTTTAACCGTAAATACCTGCAACTTGAAAGCAAGGTAATGGCTGAGCCCAGTCGTAAAGTGCTTTATCAACTCTACAAGAAATATTTATAACTGAAGCAATCGCCCGCCTATAGCGGGCGATTCTATTAATGGGGTGTTACGCTTATTGACATTATAAAACCCGTTTCGATAAAATGGAAAGAATTGGCTTTTCTACCCTATTTCTAAGAATTATAAAGTCCATAGTCGTCTTTTCTTCGGGGCTTCTTCGAGATTGCTTCGAGATTTCTTCGAAGCGACTCGAAGAAGCCCCGAACAAGTCCCGAACAAGGATACAGCAAAAGGTAAGGGGAAGGTGAACACTACAACTATAACCTGAGACTTTACTATGCTACAGCTATAGTTTACAGCATAAAAAGTATGGAAAAATGGTAATCGATTACCACTGACCATTCTTTCTATGCATGCAGCTTCATCCTTCTACTTGCTCAGGATTAAACTCATCCTTAATGCATTTACTACTTCTACTGGCAGCCTTTTTGTATTTAATTAGAGCAAAAACAACTATGAATGTTAAGCGGCTTTTTGGAGTCATCCTTACTATATTAGGTATTGCTGGGCTAATCTATACAGCTATTTTATTTTTAGATGCAGAGGGCACACGGAATCAAATCAAGAATTTGATTGTTTGGGGTATATTGGGTGGTATCTTTTTCTTTACTGGTATTGGATTAGTAAAAACTACACAAGACGATGCCAGACCGCCTGTACAATAAAGTTTTAGTAGGCAATAAATTTGCGCACATACATACTGTTAGACATAAAATTATTCTTAGTCGTTTTAGTGCAGAGTTGTAGATACATCTTTTGAATATTTGCAACTCTGCACTATTGCTATTTTACGACAAGTATTTCCCATACTATTACCATTCTTCCACAAATCTCATTCGTTTAACCCTATTTACTTCTACTACGCCTTCCTTCGTAATAGTTTTGCCGCCAAAGGCAGCTAACTATGAGAAAACACCTGCTCGTTTTGCTGAGCCTCTTTAGTTCTACGCTTTTATTGGCTCAGCATGTAAGTGGACTGATCCATGATGATAGTGGTAAGCCTGTAAGCGGGGCCACTGTTTCTTTACTACATATTAAAGACTCTTCTACTTTTAAGTTTGCCACCACAAAAGATGATGGCCGGTTTTCTATAATGGCTGACACAGGTAGCTATCTTGTAAATGTTTCATACATCGGGTTTACGCCCTATTATACATCTTCTATTACAGTAAGTAACAAGGATATTACACTTCCTATTATTACATTAAAAAAAGCAGATGCATCTACCCTAAAAGGTGTTACGGTAACTTCTACAAGACCCATGATAGAAGTAAAGGCGGATAAGACGGTGTTGAATGTAGAAGGGACTATTAATGCTGTTGGTAATGATGCGTTGGAGTTGCTACGTAAATCTCCAGGTGTAATGGTAGACAAGGACGACAACATATCGCTCAGCGGAAAGAACGGCGTGCAGATCTATATTGACGGAAGACCTTCGCCCCTTACTGGCCAAGACCTGGCTAGTTATTTAAAAACCTTACAGTCTTCACAGATTGAAGCTATTGAAATTATAACCAACCCTTCATCAAAATATGATGCCGCGGGTAATGCGGGCATCATTAATATTCGCCTTAAGAAAAACAAAAGCTTTGGGACCAATGGTTCTGTGAATGCAGGATGGAACATAGGCACCTATGCTAAGTATAACGGCGGTTTGTCGCTCAACCACCGCAATGCCAAGATCAATACATTTGGCAACTTCAATTACTTCCGTGCACGGTATGCCAACTATATGAACATGTATCGGGAAACGGTAACTGATTCACTTTTCCAACAACATAATGACATGCAGTTTAAAAACAATAGCATTGGCTTTAAGGCAGGCTTAGATTATTTTCTCAGTAAAAAAAGTACTGTTGGCTTTATAACAAACGGCAACCTCGCTGATCAAAACTTTAGTACCAATGGGAATGCGCTCATTTCTCACTTGGCTACTAAGGACATTGACCGCATAATGATTGCTAACAACAACAATGAGATTGACCGCGACAATGTAAATATAAATTTGAATTATCGTTACAATGATACCAGCGGCCGAGAGTTAAATGTGGATGCCGATTATGGATGGTATCATATTGTCAACAATCAGCTACAGCCCACTGATATGTATGCGTATGCCACAAATACATTATTAAGTCGTGAATTGCAAAATATGTACACGCCCAGTCGCATTGATATTTACACTATAAAAGCAGACTATGATCAGAACCTATGGAAGGGACGCGTGGGCTTAGGTGGCAAGCTTTCTTTTGTAAAGAGCGACAATGCTTTTGATCAATATGATATGCTGCACCCTTCTGGCCCATTCACAGAAGGACAAAACAACTTTGATTATCGGGAAAATATTAATGCTGGGTATGCAACCTATAACCGGCAAATAAAGAAAGTTACGTTTCAAGTTGGCTTACGCGTTGAAAACACAAATGCAGAAGGGCATTCGGCAGGTAAGCGATGGTACTACAATGCAGATGGCACCGGATCTTATAAATACTTTGACTCTCTTACAAAACGCAATTACACCGATGTTTTTCCTAGTGCATCAATAACCCTTAATCAGAACCCAGACAATCAATTTAGTATTTCGTATAGCCGTCGTATTGATCGACCGGCCTATCAGGATCTAAATCCTTTTGAGTTTAGATTAGATAAATATGCGTTTCGGCGTGGCAATACTTTGCTGCAACCACAGTATACCAACATTATTGACATTACCCATGCCTTTAAATCGAAGCTAACCACTAAACTTACGTACAGCCATGTGAACGATGTCTTTGCCCAGGTAATAGATGTAGTAGAAACGAATCAATCGCAGAGTTATTTAACAAAGAAAAACCTGGCGACACAGGATATAGTTGGCTTAAACTTCAGCTACAATCTTAAGTACAAAGCGCTTACTTCCTACATCAATTTAAACACCTACTATTCTCATTTTAAATCCAACGACGGCCCTACCCGCAACATTGATATAAATGTGTATGCGGCAAATGTGTACGCCCAGAATAGCGTGAAGCTAAGTGAGATATGGTCTGCGGAATTGAGCGGCTGGTATTCTACACCCTCCCTTTGGCAAGGCACTTTTAAAAGCTGGGCAATGGGTGGATTAGATATAGGCGGACAAGCGAAACTGCTAAAAGGGAAAGCCACTATTAAAGCAACGGTAACGGATTTTCTGCATACACTGAAATGGGGTAGCACTAACTCCTATGCTGGTCAGTACTCGCGCATGAATGGTGGCTGGGAAAGCCGCCAGTTTCGGCTTAACCTAACCTATCGATTTGGTAGTACTGAAATAAAAGCAGCGCGTCAACGCAATACGGCTTCTGAAGAAGAAAACAAACGTACACAAGGTGGTGGCGGCAGCCCTAATCAATAATACTGGCATAAAATTTAAATAGTAGAGGAGGGCACAAAAGCCCTCTTTTATTTATGAAATGGTGGATATGTAATGCACTGCTGTTTGTAGCATGTAATAATGAATCCTCTAATCAAGCCAATAGCCATAACAATGACAGTACAACGAGTATACATGCCGGTGCTATTGACACCGTTGCTCACAGCAGCATTGCCTTACGCGAAGGATGTTATAAAATGGTACTAAAGCGAGATACAGCTACGTTGTCCTTACACTTGCAAGACACCGCAGTAATGGGTAATCTTAACTACCGCTGGGCTGAAAAAGATAACAACACGGGTACTATAAAGGGCTATGTACAAGATAGCCTGCTGATAGCTGATTATACATTTGAATCAGAAGGCCTGACCTCAGTACGAGAAGTAGTGTTCAAACTAAAAGGCGATACACTTATACAGGGTTTTGGTGAGCTCGGCGAGCAGAACGGCAAGATGATTTTGACGCAAAAAAACAAATTACAATTTGATACTGGTCAACCCTTTATAAAAGTTGCTTGTACACAGTTATCACAATAGCCGAGTTTAAAACGTAATAGTATTAGCAGGTTGTAGTAATTTTCCAGCGTGAGTTTGATACTACATATAGAAACAGCCGTTGAAGGCGCCTCCATTTGCCTGGCAAAAGACCAGGAGCTGATTGCCTTTAAAGAAAATAAAGACATAAGAGATAGTGCTGCGTGGTTGCATCAAGCCATACACCTCCTTTTGCAAGAAAACACTACGCCAATACAGCGACTGCAAGCTATAGCTGTTAGCGCTGGCCCCGGCTCATATACGGGCTTGCGGGTAGGCATGGCTACTGCTAAAGGGTTGTGTTATGCGTTACAAGTACCTCTTATAACACTTGGTACATTAGAAATCATGGCAGCTGCTGCAAAAGAGGTTACTACAGATCTGCTTTGTCCTATGATCGATGCACGCCGTATGGAAGTATTTACAGCTGTGTATGATAAAAATGAACAGGTGCTATTACCACCACACAACCGTGTTTTAGATACCACTAGTTTTGCAGACATATTAGAGAATAACAGTATTACATTTTTTGGTAATGGGAGCCAGAAGTGGAAAGAACTGACTGATAACAAGAATGCTCATTTTGCTGCAATTGAATTCTCAGCAAAAGATATGATTGCAATGGCAGCAGCCAATTATCAGCGGCAAGCTTTTACAGATCTGGCATACAGCGAACCTTTGTATGTAAAAGAATTTTTCACTACGCAGATTCCGCAGTCCATCCAGAAAAAATGTTAATTGGAGTATTCTATTATTTCGAGCGAAAGTGAGACTTCTACATTTGTAGTAATTCTAATAAAGACGTTACTATGAATACCGCGTTTGTTGAATCGACTCAGTCGGAATTGGACTTAAAAATTGATATTGTCCAGCTTAAAAAAGCAGCCTTGGTGTTAAGAGCGATCAATCATAAGTTGCGCCAGCAAATCTTAAAATTGATCTGCGACCATGACCGCATGACTGTTACAGAGATCTACGTAAAATTACGTCTGGAGCAATCGGTGGCTTCTCAACACTTGGCAATTTTACGTAAAGCAGGCTTTGTCAATACGCTGCGTGATGGTAAATTCATTTACTATTCAGTAAGTGCAGAGCGTTTAGCTGAAGTACATGAGTTTTCCGGCCAGTTGTTAAATTAACTAGTCTATTGACTTTCTATACTACTAAACTTGTGCGCAAGAATGTATTTTTGCCCACAAGTTTTTTTTATGTTCATTAAACAACTCTACACCGGCTGCATCAGTGAAGCCGCCTATTATATAGAAAGCAATGGAGAAGCAGCCATTATTGACCCGCTTCGCGATATTGATGCTTATTTGCAATTGGCAACAGAACGCCAGGCAACCATCAAATACATTTTTGAGACCCATTTCCACGCTGATTTTGTAAGTGGCTACCTGGATCTGGCTAAAGTAACTGGTGCTACCATTATTTATGGCCCGGAAACTCAGACCAAATTACCAGTACATGTAGCGAAAGATGGCGACGTATTTAAGCTTGGCGATATTACTATTTCAGTTCTACACACACCTGGCCATACATTAGAGTCCAGCTGTTACCTGCTGAAAGATGCCAGTGGTAAAGATCATGCTGTTTTCACCGGCGACACGTTGTTTGTAGGGGATGTAGGCCGACCTGACCTGGCCCAGAAAGGTGCTGATCTAACCATGGAAGACTTAGCGGGTATGATGTACGACAGCCTGCAGACCAAAATCACTCCTTTGGCCGATGATGTAATTGTTTACCCAGCGCATGGCCCAGGCAGCTCTTGCGGTAAAAACCTTGGTCCTAATACCTTCAGTACCATTGGTGAAGAAAAGAAAAGCAACTACGCTTTAAAAGCAGAAAGCAAAGAAGCATTTGTAAAGGCCGTAACAGAAGGTTTGGCTGAGCCACCGCAATACTTCCCCATCAATGCAAAGATCAATAAAGAAGGATACGATAGTTTGGATGAGATTTTAGAAAAAGGATTACATCCGCTGTCTATTGAGGCTGTTAAAAAAGCCATAGAAGGCGGCGCAGTTCTATTGGACACCAGGCACGCTTCTGTTTTTACACAAGGCTTTATACCGGGTTCAATTTTCATTGGGCTAGAAGGTCGTTTTGCAGAATGGGCTGGTAGCTTATTGTCCTTTACACAACCCATAATACTGGTAACAGAACCTGGGAAAGAAAAAGAAAGCATTATTCGCTTAGCTCGTGTAGGTTTTTCAAAAATAGACGGTTATGTAGACGGCGGGTTTGAGGCTTGGAAAGCGAGTGATGAGGAAATTGATATGATCATTGATGTAGAAGCCGATGAACTGGCCATGGACTTACCTTTTGATCCTAATATTTTAGTGGTAGATGTACGCAAGCCAACCGAGTATGGCGATGGGCATGTAAAGGACGCCGTAAATATGCCGCTAAACGAACTGATTGACCCAATACATATAAGTGGATTGGCAGAAGAGCAAAACCTTTATGTGCATTGTGCCGGTGGTTATAGAAGTGTAATAGCAGCCTCTTTACTGAAACGCCAGGGAATTCACAACTTACGCAATGTAGTAGGTGGCTGGAGTAAGATCAAGGAGCAGGAAAAGATCCAAACTGTAAAAGAAAGCAGCGTTTTGAATTAATACATGTTTGGGAAATTCCAAAGTTTAAATCCCAAATTCCAAATTGGAATCTGAACGCGGAAAAGCTTCTATCTAATTTTTACTGATTTAAGTACAATAAAGCAAAATAAAAAAGGAGGTTAGTTAACCTCCTTTTTTATTCAATGATCTTACCGTATTCAGGTTTCCATTCATGCTTCCAGCGCCGATGACTCCAAAGCCAAAGCTCCGGATGCTCCGTCATGACACGCTCCAAATATTTCACATACAATTTAGTTAACTGCCCTTCCGGCAAGGCTGCAGCATTGTCCGTTGCCAGTTCCGCATGCGCCGTGTAAAAGCCTCTTTTCTTCTTCGTAAAATGAATAAATACAACCGGATAATCGTTACGACGAGCTGCGTTTTCGGGCCCTTTCAAAAAGCCGGTAGGCCGACCAAAGAATTGTACCCAATTCGCCCTGGAAGGTACGCCTGGCGATTGGTCGGCCACTAGTCCAATGACATATTGGGTACCACGGTGAGGCAGCATTTCTTCCTTCATCCGTTTGGCGTTAATTAGTATGGTTCCAAAGCGGGTGCGAATATAGCGGAACAACCGCTCAAAAGCCTCGCTGTTCAGGGGCAGGTATACCGCCATCACCTTGCCCGGCAAGGACGGGGCAACGGCAAGGTTCACCAGCTCCCAGTTAAAGTTATGCCCTGCCAGCACCTGAATGGAACGACCTTGTTTATATAGATCATGTACCAAGGAGAAATCACCATCACAATGGCGCTTAATATAAGCTTGCGAGGCACTTATATATTTGATTGTCTCAATAAAGGTGTCGGTAAAGTTTCGGTAGAACTTGCTGGCAATAGCTTCTTTTTCCGTCTCTGACTTAAGGGGGAAGGCAATGGAGAGATTATGCAGCACTACCTTCTTACGATAGCGGAATATTTTATAAATAATGAAGTAAACGATGTCGGATAAAACGAACAACACACGCAGTGGCAACAACGACACCAAATACAGTAGTCCGAAGAGGAGGTAATACATAGAACCTAGATTTCCCCGATTAGAATGGATTTTTCAGGAAATAAATCGCAAATGTACTACTGTTGAACAAACAACCCCTTTTTTCCGAATAATCTAAGCAAATCTTAATAATTCTGGTCCTATTCTACAGCACAATATTTTGTACCAGGCCTGCTTTTTCCGGATAATCGGTGGTATAGTGTAAGCCACGGCTTTCTTTACGGAAGGTAGCGCCCTTGGTGATCAAATAGCCTACTGTGATCATATTACGTAACTCCAATAACTGTGGCGATACAAAAGTTGACTGATACAGTCCTTCCGTTTCTTCAAACAAGAGGTCTATACGTTTCATGGCGCGCTGCAAACGCACCGTATTTCGTACAATCCCTACATAGTCACTCATCACCTGTTGCAGCTCTTTTAAGCTTTGGGTGATCAGGATCATTTCTTTGGGCTCAGATGTTCCCTCGGCGTTCCAATCGGGTATTTCAGGTACATCTTTGATCAGATCAAAGCGACTTATGGCATCTATATAACAGCGGTGTGCAAAAACCATCGCCTCCAGCAAGGAGTTAGAGGCCAATCGATTGGCGCCATGTAAACCCGTACTGGCACATTCACCACAAGCGTATAAGTTTATAATAGAGCTCCTGCCCCACTCGTCTGTTTTGATACCCCCACAACTGTAATGCGCTGCTGGTGCCACCGGGATCATGTCTTTTGTTACATCGATGCCAATGGAAAGACATTTCTCATTAATATTAGGAAAGTGCTCTTTGAACTTTTCAATATCCATATGGCGGCAGTCCAAGTACACATGTTCGGTACCGCCAATCTTCATTTCATTATCTATAGCACGGGCTACTATATCGCGTGGTGCCAGGTCTTTACGGGCATCATACCGCTCCATAAAGGCTTCACCAGCACGGTTGCGCAAGATACCGCCATCACCGCGCACCGCTTCTGTTATTAAAAAGGCTTGACCGCGTTTGCCTGCTTCATATAAGGCCGTTGGATGAAATTGGATGAACTCCATGTTTTCAATCCTTCCCTTGGCGCGGTAAACCATGGCTACGCCATCGCCGGTAGCAATAGCTGGATTTGTGGTAGTACGATACACTTGCCCATTACCACCTGTGGCCAATAATGTTACCTTGGACAATACTTTTTCAATGCGGTAATTGTTTGTATTTAAAACATACACGCCATAGCATTCTATATCCGGGGTAGACTTGGTAACCAAATACCCCAGGTGATGCTGGGTGATTACATCAAGTACAAAGCAATGCTTGATGAACTCAATATTCGGCGTCTTTTCTGCTGCCTCCAGTAAGGCACGCTCCATTTCTTTCCCTGTAACATCTTTATGGTGCAGGATGCGAAACTCTGAATGGCCACCTTCTTTTCCCAAACGATAGTCGCCTTCAGCATCTTTATCAAAACGAGCACCCCAATTGATCAACTCCTGTACGCGGGCCGGGCCTTCTTTTACAACAATCTCGACAATCTCTTCATCACAAAGGCCATCGCCAGCAATTAAAGTATCTTCAATATGCTTCTCAAAAGAATCGTTTTCCAGATCGTTTACAACTGCTACCCCACCCTGTGCATACTTGGTGTTGGTTTCGTCAGCAGAGGCCTTGGTAATAATGGTCACTCTCTTTTCTGGAAAATGATTTGCCACTTTCAAGGCATAGGTCAACCCCGCAATACCCGAACCAATAACTAGGAAATCCGTTTTCATTATAACAATATGGTCTACAAATATCCATCATCACAGCAATAAATAGATGATCGAATACTGTTTTCAATTGAATCGCCTAGTAATGGGGAAAATCCGAAAGAGTAGAAATATCGAAATCTGAAGGATAGGAAAGATTAAATTCCAAATAACAAATTCCAAAAGGGAATCATGCCTGCAAATAGAAATGTGCATAAGTAACAGTTAGCTAAAACAGCTTATCTATACCTATTCCCTCATTTGGTTGTGCAACCAACGGACGCTCCCCTCAGTAATAAACCACTGTGCCAACCCATATGTAAGCATGATAACAATACCTGCACCTGCAAAATGTTGATAGAATTTATTAATTGCTAAGGCGGTATCTGACAAAACGAAGAGTAATGCACCTAACATAATAAAAAGACCTGAATTGCTATGGTAAGCTTTATTAAGGTGCAAGGCCAGCCACAACATCAGGCAGATTACCGCTCCATAGATCCATACAGGCAGTTTCATATCACCCAACTTAGGACTTAGCAATTGTATCAGCGCTGCATAATAAACCAACACAAAAACGAAGAGCAAGATCTGCCCTTTCATTTTCTCCACCTTACGAATCTGATTGAAGAAAACGATATAACAAACATGCGCTATCAAAAAGGCAGAAAGACCTAGTATAAAGAATTGAGCGGATTGGTCTTCGAACAACAATAATATATCGCCCAACCACGAAAACCCTAAGGCTCCTGCCACCCACCATTTCAGAGATGAGGGCACCAGTTGTACACTGGTGATAAAATAGTTGATGAGAAACAGAATAATCAGCGGCTTGGTAACAAAGCGAAGTGTTTCAAACTGTAATTGCACACAAATCAGATCGCTAATGAGCGCTAAGAAAAAAAGGCCTACCCAGATTTTTTTATTCATATAGCCGTTATTGCTTTCAAACCCGAAAAGCCTGACTTACCCTAGCTTGCTACTTCAACCCACGCTTCATTTGCCTTCAGCAAGTTGATCAATTCTTCTACAGCCACTTCACTAGGCACATTGCGCTTTACCACTTCCTTGCCTTTATACAAGGTAATTTTTCCTGGACCGCTACCTACGTAACCAAAGTCAGCATCTGCCATCTCCCCCGGTCCATTTACAATACAACCCATAATAGCAATTTTCACTCCTTTCAGGTGATTGGTTACAGCACGGATCTTAGCAGTGGTTTCCTGCAGGTCAAACAAGGTACGACCACAAGAAGGGCAACTAATGTATTCCGTTTTAGAAATACGGGTACGCGTTGCTTGTAAAATACTAAACGCCGTATTATTAATGAACTGTTCTACCGAGTTATTCTGTAAATAGTTTCTTCCGGAAGCACTTACTGCTTCTGCCTGACGATAGCTTTGCGGGGTCATGCCAAAACAAACACCGTCGCCCATGCCATCCAGCAATAAAGCGCCGGCTTCTGTAGCATAATGCACTAAATGCTCATCGGCTGTTTGCCAATTACTATCAACAATAATAACAACAGGGTTTTTAATATTGCGATTTGTCAGCTCTATAAACATGCGGCGCACGGCTGCCATTGGCTGAGGGTGTTGGCTACTCAAACAAAGTACAACTGAGGGGTCATTCCCCAACGTATCTAAGTAAGTAAAATCGTTGATGGCTGTTGCATCGCTAAAGCAATCCAGCATTACAAAGTTTACAGCCTTGCTTTTGGCAGGGGCTGCTACATAACCTGTGTTATCAAAGATGGGGAAATACTTTTCCTTAAAGCCTTCCATTTCTTCCTCACCAAGATTGAGTGAGGTTTCTAAACCCTGCTCCCAGGCAGCCGGATAGACAATCACTTTAAGCGTGCCGGGCAAAGCAAAGTCCAATACTCTATTCCCTGTAAAAATGTAATCGGCAGCGGTGTCTGCAATGCTCCATTTATCAGTATGCCCATTATAACGATAGCCAACACGCTCTAGGTCGGCTGGTGAAATACTTTCCAACTTGCTTAGGTCGGCAATCACTACCGGCACGTGTTTATCACCGATATTATCGATGGAAAAGGTTTCTCTACGCTTATATTCAAATGGGTTGTAGGAAAGCTTCTCTACAGCAGGAATTGTTTCACTTTTCACATTTGACGTCTCACGGTTTGCATAGCGCTTCACAATATCTCTACATACTGGCATTTCCAGCTCCGGATCTTCGGTTAGGGATACACGTATAGTATCACCAATTCCATCTTCCAGCAACGTACCAATACCAATGGCGCTTTTGATGCGGCCATCTTCACCATCGCCTGCTTCTGTTACACCAAGATGCAGCGGGTAACATTCATTAAACTCCTCTCCCATGGTTTTCACCAGCAGGCGGTAGGCTTGCACCATCACCTGAGGGTTGGAGGATTTCATGCTAAGAATAATATTGTGATAACTCTCGGCACGCGCAATCCGCAGAAACTCCATTGCACTTTCTACCATCCCCATTGGCGTATCGCCATAGCGGCTCATAATGCGATCACTCAGGGAACCATGATTAGTACCGATACGCATGGCGGTACCATACTCCTTACAGATTTTTACCAGTGGTGTAAAGCGCTCACGGATGCGTTCGATCTCTTCCAGGTATTCTGCATCGGTATAGTCAATAGTTTCAAACTTTTTCTTGTCAACATAGTTGCCTGGATTGACCCGCACTTTTTCTACGATACGAGCAGCAATCTCTGCAGCATTGGGCGTAAAATGAATATCAGCTACCAGTGGAGTTGTGTACCCCCGGCTGTGCAATTCATTCTTTATATTCAATAAGTTCTCAGCTTCTTTTTTAGAAGGCGCGGTAATCCGCACCAGCTCAGCACCGGCTTCAATACAACGGATAGTTTGTTCCACCGTACCCAGTGTATCCATGGTATCGGTTGTAGTCATGGTTTGAACACGGATAGGATGGCCATTTCCCAATAACAGATCGCCGATCTTTACTTCTTTCGTCAGTAAACGTTTATAGCTAGTTAGACTTTCACAATAAAACTGCATAGTACCCCCAACCCCTAAAGGGGAGTTTTTGTCTCTCCGAACAAAGGAGAGGCTTTATTTATGGTTGAATAAAGAACAGAAACTGAGACTAAGTGGCTGCCTTCGTTTAATTAACTTATGCATACCGCCAATACTTGTTTCTAAAAACACTGCAAGATAACTAAAGGCTAATAAACTCCCCTTTAGGGGAGGGGGTATTACCAATCTTTTGGCATTGGCTTGCCGTTCTGGCCCTGCTGCATGCGCTCGCGGATGTTCTTTTCTTTTTCCTGAAGCTGCTGTAACTGTTTTTCGGCCTGGCTCTGGCTCATGGACGACTTTTGCTTTTGCTGTTGCTGCTGTTCCTGCTGTTGTTTTTTCTTTTCCAGTAAGGCCTTTTGCAGGTTCTCACGCGTCTGTTTATCGTTGGGATCAATGCGCAGGGAAGCTTTGTAGGCTTCAATACTATTATCCAGGTCTTTTTGTTTGGAATAGATCACCCCTTGGTTATAAAATGAAGTAGCTTTTACTGATTTTGCGGAACCTGTACTACCTAGCGAACCCCATATCTTTTCCGCCTCGTCATATTTACGCTGCTTGTAAAGGGCGCTGGCCAGGTTATATTGTGCTGTGGCATTTCCCTGCTCTTGTTGTAAAGCATCCCGGTAGCTTTTTTCCGCAAGGTCGTACTGCCCGTTGCGGTAAAAATTATTTCCCTCCGTAATGGTCTTATTTACCTGGGCCTGCAGGCTGGAGTAACTTCCTATGCCAATCAATAGTAATAACAACACTCTCATGCTTTCACTTTTTTACGATCGGGGAAAAAGATATCAGCTAATAAAAGCAGCAGCATGGGAGCCGCTACCCACATGTACAAGGTATTATAATTGAGCAGCGAAGTGTCTATTACAGCTTTTTTATTGGCAGTAGCAAACTGGCTGGTAATAACCTTAGTTGCTGATGCAACATCCTGCAGGTGTACATAGGTGCCATTGCCAGTAGCGGCAATATCTTTCAAAATTGCTTCATTCAGTTTGGAGATCACAGGGCTACCGCCATCCATTTTTACCTTGCCAGTTTCGTCTGTGATAGTAGTACCGGTTGTAGATCCAATACCTACAGTATTAATGATCACCCCTTTTGAAGCCAGATCCTTAGCGGCGTTAACTGCCTGCTCATCAAAGGTTTCACCATCTGTTATAAGCACAAGAGCTTTGTAGCGGTCTTCTGAAGTGGCCAGGGCTATATCCGTTTTCTTTAACGCATCGCTTATAGCGGTTCCCTGTGCTGTAATAGTAGAAGGACCGGCCGCATTAATGAGCATTTGTGCCGCACTGTAATCAGTAGTCAGTGGTGCCTGCACGTAAGCCTGCCCGGCAAAAATCACCAAGGCCACGCGGTTATCCGGCGTTTGCAATAACACCTGGCGGATCAGGTCTTTGGCCTTGGTCAACCGGTTGGGTTGAATATCAGAAGCCAACATACTGTTGCTCACATCCAATGCAAATACCACATCGATACCCTTGCGTACGGTAGGATCGCCTCCTTCGGGCTGACGGGGATTAGCCACGGCAATACAGCCTAAGGCAAAAGCCGTTGCCAGTAATACAAACTTGATAATCACTTTTGGCCGTGAATAGCTTTTTGTCAATTCTTTCACCAGGCGGGCATCACCAATCTTTTTAGCTGTCCGCTTTTTCCAAAGCAAATAGGCTACAAAAAGCAGTATAAATACCGGCACCAGTGCCAGTAACCAAAGGGCTTCGGGGTATTGAAACTGAATGTTGTTCATGAACGTGTACAGCCATTAGCAAAAGTGATGCTAGTTTTTAGCGTTTCCCTTGCATAAACTCCAGCTGCTGCAATATACCTTTTAATATTTTCAGTCGAACAACGGGAATATCCGCTTTTTTATCCGGTGTTTCTACGTTCAAAACGAAAAAGTAGGGGTGCTTATTTTCTTCAATCCAACCTACCATCCAAGCCAGGCTGTTTCCGTTTTCCTTAAAACCCCAGCCAGTTTTGTAGCTTAATTTATAGTTCGGATTATCTTCAAACAACATGGCGCGTTTTACGATATCCTGGTTGATCTTATGAAATGGTAATTGGTTGAAGTATAAACGCTTTACCAATCCTAGTTGCTCATCGGGGCGAATCTTTAATGAATTATCCAACCAGAAAGTATCAATGCGGCTGATCTTCTTGTTTCCATAAGCCAACGTATCTAACCACTGTTGCATGGTATCTTTACCTAATCGTCTAGCTAGTTCCTGGTACCAAGCCGGGCAAGAAATGCGGAATGCATCATACATGCTCATATCGCGGTTACACTCTGAGCGACCGCGGTCGATACCATCCCATTTAATAATCATACTATCGTTTACAATCTTCCCAGTTTGTAAGCCAATCAGCGAGTTAACGATCTTAAACGTTGAAGCCGGCAGATAAGCACTATCTCTGTAACGCTCCAGGTTATACACCGTAAACTTGCCGGTTCCATTATCGAAAAGTGCGAACGTACCTTCTACATTGTTTTCTTTAAAGTATTTGCCCAGGCTGGCATCTTCATTTACATTATTAGGAGAACAGCTGTAAACAAAGGCCAGCATACCGATACCAATTAACCAATTCTTCATACGGGTTGACTTGTAGGCTGCAAAGGTATTGATAGAAGTGTATGCCCGTTTGGAATTTCAACAGCAAATCTTTTCTTTTACAGTCGATTCGTTTCCTATGTCAAAAAACCTGTTGCCTTTTATTGCTTGCCTTTTACTATTAGCTAGTTGTAAAAAAGATCCTTCTGCAGACACCTCCTCTGCCAAGCTGATTTTTAAATTCCAGTTCGATAGCACACAAACCCGCCTTACCAATACGGGAGAAGTTGCGCCTCTTCCTGCCGGGAATGCAGGCCAAAGCCCCGTGTTTAATAAAATGAGTGCTCACTACGTAGAATTAACCCCTACCAAATGGACGGCCCTGGGTGCGGGTGCTGTGTTGTATAGAGCGACAGAAACAACTACAGGCGGCAACAATGCTATTGATTTTGAGAAATCGGCCATGGCGGGCAACAAAGAAGTTTTCTATAGTGTACCTCTAAAAGATATAGCGCCGGGCGAGTATGAATGGCTGCGCATATCGCTGGCTTACCAAAACTTTGATGTAAAATATTATGTTGACACAGTCATTAATGGAGTTACTATTAAACAAATATTCCCTGCCACTGTAGCCGGGTTCATTGGGTTCAACAGCTATATTAAGAACCTGACCATCAAGAATCAGACACTACCCATAAACGCCAATAAGAAACAAGGTTTCTGGGCCTTTGAGACTGAGCTTAGCGTAGCCGGCAACAAGTTTCCTTATGCCACTTCGGGCCAGTCGCCGGAAGGCAGCACCACGGTGGTCAATCCTTTATTTGCCACTTCTCCCATTCCACAAGGATCTTGTGTGGTTACGGCTTCACTTGGGACTAACAAACTAAAGATCTCTGGTACCGAAACTCACGACATAACCATTCTGGTATCGCTTTCTACCAATAAGAGCTTTGAGTGGAAAGAAGTAAAAGCTGACGGCTTGTGGGAACCAGGCAAAGGCGAGGGTGTAGTAGATATGGGTATTCGTGGCATGCTTACTACCATTCAGTAATCAGGGAACGCGTTTTAGTACACCGCGCTGAATACTTTTAATATTGTAGCTATCTACAAAGGGAGAACTGTCAGTACCATCTCCTGTGCGAGCCAGCGGTTTTACCGGTACGCTTGCATACTCAACATATAATTGCCCGTTTTCCAACCAATATGAATTAAAAATAGTAGACCCATTTACTGAAAACACGCCACTAAGTTTATTACCGATCCAGAATTGGTCAAGGAAAATACCATTGCGTTCATCTACCACCCAATGGCCTTTTGTCGTATCAACAGGCTTTAGTACATAGGGGCGATTGTCCGTATCCTTATCGCCATAAATGATCTGCCATGTAAACTGCCCTATGGTATCAGTTGCTCGAATGCGCAACTGCATGGGAATTGTTTTGGATTCCGCCTTGCCTTGCTGATACCAATTAATCTCTCCCTTCCAGTAACCAACAAAATCTGCGGGAAAGCGCTGTGCATGAGCATTATTTGAAAGAAGTAAAATGAGCAGGAAGCCGAATACGTTTTTCATTTCCACAAATAAAGCAAGATCGCTCCATTTGTTGTTAGCCTTCAGTTGCCGTTTATCACATTACAAGTAAATGCCATTTGGCAAGCGTTTGTGTTTGCCGCCTTGGCAATCGCGCTTCATAGAAGCACAGGAACTCATACCAACAGTAAAAATGGCAAGACAGCCCAATAAAAGAAGTACCCTTTTCATACGTACGTAACAAGTTTTAATAGTAAATAAATGCGGTAGTTTAAGGGTAATTGGATGCAATAGACTTCAGAAGGTAAACGGATTATGGGGTTCTTTATTGCAGCTGAGCAATAAGAATTGGTGCGAAACTAATGGCTGAAGAGGGACTTTGCAAGCAGCGTCCTTTCCTTTCAACGGAAAACAACACTAAAGAAAAGCGCCTCCAAATGGAGGCGCTTTTCTTTATTTAAACTATTTCTTCTTTAAATATTCAAGTCCTTGGTAACTTATCGACTGCCACAACCGTGGACTGTCGACTGTCGCCTGAGGACTCACTCACCACTCTCTACTTAATTACGCCCAGCTCCTTACCAATCTTGGTAAAGGCAGTGATCGCTTTATCCAGGTGATGTTGGTCATGACCAGCGCTTATCTGTACACGTATACGCGCCTGACCTTTTGGCACCACTGGGAAGAAGAATCCAATCACATAGATATTTTCTTCCAGCAGCTTAGCCGCAAAGTTGGCCGCCAGTACCGCATCGTACAACATGATGGGAACAATTGGATGTTCGCCCGGCTTGATATCAAAACCAGCCTCTGTCATTTTAGTACGGAAGTACTTTGTATTATTCTCCAGCTTATCGCGCAGCTCCGTTGTTTCGCTCAGCATATCCAACACCGCGATGGAAGCACCTGTGATTGATGGAGCCAGTGTATTAGAGAATAAATACGGACGGCTTTTTTGACGCAGCATATCGATGATCTCTTTACGACCAGATGTAAAACCACCCGAAGCACCGCCTAGTGCCTTACCTAAGGTACCAGTAATGATGTCAATACGACCCATTACGCCTTTATGCTCGTGTGTACCTCTACCGGTTTTACCCATAAAGCCAGAGGCATGGCTTTCATCTACCATTACAATAGCATCGTATTTATCGGCCAGATCGCAGATCACGTCTAGTTGGGCAATCGTACCATCCATGCTAAAAACGCCATCAGTAACGATTACACGGCTACGGGCACCTGCAGCTTCTTTCAGCTTTGCTTCCAAGTCTTCCATATTGTTGTGCTCATAGCGGTAGCGTTGGGCCTTACACAAACGCACACCATCAATAATAGAAGCGTGGTTCAGGGCATCAGAGATAATAGCATCCTGCTCGTTGAACAAAGGCTCAAACACACCCCCATTGGCGTCAAACGCTGCTACATATAAAATGGTATCTTCTGTACCTAAGAAAGTGGCCAGCTTTTGCTCCAGTTCTTTATGAATATCTTGAGTACCGCAGATAAAGCGTACAGAGCTCATCCCATATCCATGGCTATCCAGGTATTTATGTGCTCCCGCTAACGTTTTAGGATGAGAGGATAAACCTAAATAGTTGTTGGCGCAAAAGTTCAATACAGTTTTCCCATTAACGGTAATCTCAGCTCCCTGCGGAGAGGTAATGATCCGCTCCTGTTTATACAAACC
This sequence comes from Flavisolibacter tropicus, assembly GCF_001644645.1. Taxonomy (NCBI): domain Bacteria; kingdom Pseudomonadati; phylum Bacteroidota; class Chitinophagia; order Chitinophagales; family Chitinophagaceae; genus Flavisolibacter; species Flavisolibacter tropicus. The sequence goes on from NZ_CP011390.1 coordinate 2,923,249, forward strand.
CGCGCTTTTGATCTCTTCAACTTCCTGGCGGATCCGGTCTACAAATTTTTGATTCATATAACTGCTTTAGTGGCGCAAAGATAAGGGTGGCGCACAGAGCTAAAGAGGGATTTCAAGATTTTAGGTGGCAGGCTTCTGGTTACAACCTTCCGTTCTCAACCAGACTTCTATTCTTCATGTCGCTCGCTGCCAGGCGTAATTCGTTTCAGCATCTGCTTTCCCCTTCAGGAGTTTATTGTGTAGCTTTATGATTCTTCACTTTGGATTGATTCTTAGGTAATTACATTACGTTTTTTCTACATGATTTATGGATGCTGGTTGGGGCAGTATAGGAGGATGGTAGGAGGAGTAGTGAATGTGGAAGGCAGGTAGAGGGCTTTTTCTGTGCAGTTGGTACGGACTTACCTACAGAAGAGGTACAGAAGAGGTACAGACTAGGTACAGGAGAGGTACAAGAGACCTACAGACTAGGGAGGGGCAGCGTGGCAGAAGCCGGGATCGTGAATGGTCAATGGTGAGTGGTGAATAGAGTGAAACGTCAAACGTGAGACGTGAAAGGGATCCCTACAGTACGGGAATCACTCACGTTCCAATCCTGATAATATTATAATAAATCCTGATAATATGTGGTCACTTAGTGAGGAGTTGCAGAGGACATCCTCCTCCTTTACAACTCCTACCGTCCTTCCATACTACTTCATTAAACCTTCACTCTTAAGGCTCTAACAACTCACCACTCACCATTGACTCAATGACTTGCTGACTTCTTCCTACTGTGGACCGTGGTCTGTCGACTATGGACCACTACTCATCTGTTAGTCACATATTATATTATTATACAATTCATCCATCTTTTTCGCAATTCACACTTTTTTTAGAATACCTGTAACATAGACCTATCTACCTTCGTCTAACCATTAAACAAACCACATGAGGAAGGCATTACCAAACCGATTACCGCTGTTGCTGCTTGTCAGCTTGGGTCTGCTGTCCGCCACCCTCTTCATCTCATCAAGACCTAGTGATACTAACTGCATCAATACTGTTAAGTGCACAAAAAAGATTGAAAAACAAACGATTAAGGATGGAGGAGAGCTTTTATGGGAGTCTCTTAGCCGCCAGTTTGTTGCTTCAATCGGGCCACAATAAAAAAAGTTTTTATTTATTGTAACATCTTAGTGCTTCAGACGTATTAGAGTATAGATAGGCACACACCACACTGTTTTATGACCGAGAAAGAATATAATGAATGTGTTACAACGCACGCCGACCATGTGTACCGGTTCATTTTAAAGAACCTGCGCCACGAGGAGGATGCGCGTGACATTGTACAAACGGCTTTTGAAAAATTATGGCGAAATAGAGCGGAAGTAGAAAGGGAAAAAAGCAAGTCTTACTTATTTACTATTGCGTACAACAGCATGATTGACCACCTGCGGAAGGTAAAACGTATTTACCTGAAGGAGGAGTTTACCGACGAAACCCGTGTGGTGAACAAACCCATGCACAACGCCAAAGCGGTACTGGAAGAAGCCCTTGGTAGACTTAGCGAGACCCAGCGTTCGCTGGTGATGCTAAAAGACTATGAGGGTTACAGTTATGAGGAGATTGGACAAATTACCGGATTAAACAGCAGCCAGGTAAAAGTATATTTACACCGTGCCCGTCTGCAATTAAAAGAATACTTAGTTAAAGTAGAAAATGTCATCTAACGAATTACATATAAGCCGTGCAAACTACGAAGCATACTTTTTAATGTATGTTGATGGTGAGTTAACCCCTGCACAATGTGATGCGGTAGAAGCTTTTGCCGCCCTTCATCCCGATTTGCAGGAAGAACTGGATCTGCTGCTGACCACTCGTCTGGATGCAGAAACCATTTCTTTTGACAAGAGCTCTTTGATGGCCGACAGCATGAAGCAGAATGTAATTGACGAATCGCTGCTGCTATATATCGATAATGAACTGAAGGGGGAGGAAAAGAAAAAAATGGAAGAACAGTTAGCTGCTGATGCTAACTACCAATACCAACATAACCTGCTATTACAAACGAAATTGCCGGCCGAAGAAATCAGCTATCCTAATAAGGCTGAGTTGTACCGGAAGTCAGAAGGCAAAGTGCGCCCCATTATTTGGTACCGCGCTGCTGCGGCTGCTTTTGTATTGATGGCATCTGGTTATATTTGGTATATGAACCAAAATGCGGTTCCTAATGGCGGTTCTTTTGCCCAAGAGCATGGTAAGCAAACTACACCTGCCACTCCATATACGAACAATACAAACCTTGCTAAAGTGCCAGCCACTACACAAGGTACGGAAGCTCCTACTGAAAAAGATCATATTACTAATACTGTGGAAAGCGTAAAAGCTACAGATAATACTATTGCATCCATAGCGCAAGTTACTCCAAGAACATCTACACAGACAGCTGCTGATAACCGTACAAGTGTAACCGTTAGCGACAATACAGCAAACACTACCGTTAACGATGTGGCTGTAGTAACTCAACCTGTTTCGACCATTGCAAAGAATACAGATGCTGCTATCCAACAACAAAATATTAACACTGACGCTGTAACAACCACACAGCCTACTGCGTACAATAAGTATACAAAAGAGGTTACTGGTGATGAATCCGGACTTCAGACAGTAGCTCTAGAAACAGAAAACAATAAGCGCGGCTCTGTAAAAGGTTTCTTACGCAAAGCCTCCCGCTTTATTGAGCGCCGCACAGGAGTAGCCACCACCAACCAAAATGATGAATTACTGATTGGTGCGGTAGCGATCAAATTAAAATAACTACTTTCAAACTTTTTACAGATGAAACAAGCTTTACTTGCAATTTTTGCAACTGGCATAGCTATGTGTACCTATGCGCAAAACGATTCTACCCAGAAAGAAAAAGTCGATACCATTAAGATCGGCGGAATGGTGATCATTAAAAAAAGCGATGGCAAAGAACATTCCAGCGACAAAACCATCACCATCTCTAACCACCATCATTCAAGAAAGAACGAAAACATTAGCACCAACTGGGGTATTATTGATATTGGATTTGCCAACTACAACGATAAGACCAACTATGCCCAAGCGCAAGCTGATGGCTTTGTAGCACCCGGTGTAGGAGATGACCAGTTTGACCTACGTACAGGCAAATCGGTTAACGTGAACCTTTGGTTCTTTATGCAGCGCTTTAACCTTGTAAAGCACGTAGTGAACCTGAAATATGGACTGGGACTGGAACTGAACAACTACCATTTTGACGATCAGCGTGTGTACTTCCAGGAAAACCCTACCAAGGTAGTGCTAGACGACAGATGGAAGGATGCTAACAAAAACAAACTGGCCGTTGACTATCTAACCGTGCCCCTGATGTTAAACTTCAACTTCACACCTGGCCGTGAAAGCGGGTTTGGATTTAGCGCAGGTATTAGCGCAGGCTACCGCTACTCTGCCCGCCAGAAGATCAAGATCGATGGTGAAAGAATTAAAAACCACGACGACTTTAACCTGGAACCCTGGAAGCTTTCCTACATTGGCGAGGTAAACCTGGGCCCGGTTAAACTTTACGGTTCTTATGCACTGGATAATATGTGGGAGAAAGGTTTGAACCAACGACCTTACAACTTTGGTCTGCGCTTTAGCCGCTTCTAGTATTAATAAATATTTTTGAAGAGAACCTTGCTGAATTTATAATTCAGCAAGGTTTTTGCTTTTAGGAGGTTGCCGAGAAAAGCGTTTTTGTGAATTGTAGTTGTGCGTTTTGTTCAGTGCGGTTGGGCTTATTACTTATCACGATCCCATATTTTAGTTATAACTTTTCGGCCGCATACTAAGAAATAGTTATTGTCCGTTACACAAAAAGACACCGCTAAACCGCAATTCAATTTATGAAAACAATCTTGTTGCTATCCAGTTTCATTGCAATAGGAGGTTTGATGCTAACCAGCAAGAGTGAAAATGAAAACGTGAGGTTCACTTCCTATAAAGTGAGTAAAGCCCGTAAAACATCTGAGAAACCCATTGCGCCCATGCGCATCGTCATTGACAAGTCGGACTATGAGCTGAGTGTTTATGACGCCAAGGGCTGGTACGCCACCTACCCGGTGGTATTTGGAGCCGATCCCATGCAGGATAAAAAAATGGAGGGCGACCGCTATACGCCAGAAGGGGAGTTCAAGATCCTTTCCAAACGTCCGCATGAAAAGTGGAGTCGCTTTATAATGCTGGATTATCCTACGCAGGAGTCATTGGTCAAGTTCAATCAACGCAAACAACGAGGTGAAATACCAAAGAACGCTACGCCCGGCGGCGGTGTGGGCATCCATGGTGTATGGCCGCATGAAGATTTTGTGATTGACCGCTATAAAAACTGGACACTAGGCTGTATATCGCTGAAGAATGCCGATGTGCAGGAACTATATGGCTATATACCTATCGGCACGCCAGTAACCATCAAGAAATAATCACTGTTACTTTACCGTTCGACACATACAAAGCAGCCTTCCTCTAATGGGAAGGCTGTTTGCTATTACAGATGGCACAGCTACACGCTGTACGCTATACGCTGCACGCAGAGCGCGCTTCGCGCTGTTTTGTTTCACGCGGAGGCGCAGGGAACGCAGAGAGAAAGGGTTTCGCACAGAGGAAAGGAGAAAAGGAGGAACCGCGGATTGTTGGATTAGTGGAATTCAGACTTCGCTGATGATTGGAGAGCAACTATTCGCTTCACGCTGTACACTGCAAGCAATGAACAGTGAAACGTGAAACGTCAAACGTGAAAAAGGCCTGCACACGCCCCCGCCCCTAAAGGGGAGCAGCCACCCTCAGGAATCTCCCGCAGATAGCGCAGATGAACGCAGAAGTGATCGCCTCAAAGAAAGCTAAGAGATGAAAGAGTATAAGAAGGAAAAGTGAATGGATATAAAGTGCGAAAGCACTCCTAAATTGGAGTGCTATTCTTATGTAATACTATTTGGTCGTCTGGCGTTGTGCGGTGGTGAAGTCCGCCCTTCGGGAGGATTTAGGAGGGCCGTCTCCCTCTCCTACATCTTCCCTCCTGCAATCTCATTCACTACATTCGGATCCAGCAACGTAGACGTATCACCAAAGTTCTGTGTTTCACCTTCAGCAATCTTGCGTAGAATACGACGCATAATCTTACCACTTCTTGTTTTAGGAAGACCATTCACAAACTGAATTTTATCCGGCTTGGCTATAGGACCAATGATACGGGAAACAGTTTGAAGGATATTTTGACGGGTTAATGACTCATCACCATGAAGGTTCTGGCAAACAACATAGGCATAAATACCTTGTCCCTTGATATCGTGCGGGTAACCTACTACGGCACTTTCTACCACATCCGCATGCATATTGATCGCGTTCTCTACTTCGGCTGTGCCTATACGGTGGCCACTCACATTCAGCACATCGTCCACACGGCCAGTAATACGGTAGTTACCCTCTTCATCGCGCAGGGCACCATCACCCGTAAAGTAGAGGTTCTCATAAGTAGAGAAATACGTCTTCCGGCAACGCTCATGATCGCCCCAGGTAGTTCTTAGAATTCCTGGCCAAGGCGCTTTCATACAAAGGTTACCAGCGGCGGGGTTTCCTTCCACCTCTTTACCATTTTCATCTACCAATATAGGTTGCACGCCCGGTAGCGGCAAGGTAGCATGTGCAGGCTTAGCCGGTGTTACACCTGCCAGATTGGAAATAAGAATACCACCTGTTTCTGTCTGCCACCACGTATCTACAATTGGGCATTTCTTTTTACCTATATGCTCATCGTACCAATGCCAGGCCTCTTCATTAATGGGCTCACCTACTGTACCTAACACTTTTAATGAGCTTAGGTCTTTTCCTTCAAGAGGTTTTAAGCCAAAGCCCATGAGTGAGCGAATAGCTGTAGGCGCTGTATATAAAATATTTACTTTGTACTTGTCTACTATTTCCCAAAAGCGACCAGCATCTGGCCAAGTAGGCACCCCTTCAAAAATGATACTGGTAGCGCCAGCAGCCAGTGGGCCGTAAACAATATAGCTATGACCAGTGATCCAGCCGATATCAGCCGTACAGAAATGAATATCACCAGGATTATACTGGAACACATTCACAAACGTATACCCTGTCCACACCATGTAGCCACCGCAGGTATGCACTACCCCTTTAGGCTTACCGGTGCTTCCGGAAGTATATAAGATGAATAAAGGATCCTCAGCATCCATTTCTTCTGCCGGGAAGGATACGATATTGTTTTTTTCTACTTGCGACTCTGCGTGATCCATTTCATCTTCCCACCACAAGTCTCTTCCTTTCAACATACTCACCGGAGTGCGAGTGCGTGTGTATACAATAACTTTCTTAACGGTTTTATTACCTATTAATGCATCATCTATGACGCTCTTTAATGGGATCACTTTTTCACCACGGTAAGCACCATCTTGCGTAATAATAAACTCTGCTTGCGCATCTTCTAACCGGTCGGCAATACTCTGCGCTGAAAAACCACCAAAGATTACACTGTGTATAGCACCAATACGGGCACAGCCTAAAACAGCATACACCAATTCAGGCACCATACCCATATAGATACAAACCCTGTCTCCTTTCTTTACGCCATGGTTCTTTAGCATTTGGGCTACTTGGCATATGCGTTTGTGCAAGCGGTTATAGGTTACCACACGTACTCTATCTTCCGGGTTATTGGGTTCAAAAATAAAGGCCGGCTTGTCGCCCAATGTTTCCAGGTGGCGATCAACGCAGTTCTCCGTGATATTCAGTTTTCCGCCAGCGAACCACTTTACATTTGGCTCTTTAAAGTTCCACTCCAGTGTTTTATCCCATTTTTTTCTCCATAGGAAATGTGAGGCTACTTCCCCCCAATAGGTTTCTGGTTGTTCAACACTTTGCTTCCAGGCTTTCTGATAGGCATCTAAACTTTTGATCTGATAGGGATATGACATTTCTCTAGCAATTTGTGCTTAAAAATACTGATTTGCTATTTACCCAACAGAAGCCTTATATCTTATAGCGTTAGAAGGAGTGCCAGCGTAAGCCCATCATTGTTCTGAACGATGGTATGGTTATCTACACGCCGGCTCTGAAACAAAGTTTGCTTTATATAGCCGGCCTCAAATGCTATATTTTTATTCAGCTTTGATCCTAACTGAAGCATTAGGCGGTTTTGATCAAATGTATTAGCTCCTACATTTTTACCAGCGCTTACAAATACTTCATCACCCACTGCTGTATATAAATTAAAGCCCTCACTATTTATAATCGGATGCTGTAAACGTAATAGGTAGCGGAAACGATTACTGTATGTCCAACCTTCTATCTCCCGCTCATCACCAGGTTTGCGTTTTCCCAACCACCGTTGCTCCACACGCAAGCGTTGATTAACAGCCAGTTTTCCAAATGCGTTTTTCAATTGCATTTGTTCATATATACGGTGCTCTGGAAAGGTGCCATTATTGGCAATAGGATAGTCACCATAGGGAAAGGTCAATATCCATCCATACCCTACAGCGGCTGATACCTGGGTATTGATATTATATTGCAATGCAGTTCGCGCCAGGCTTTGCTGCCAGTATTTGAATCCATCTACACGTCGCCACTGGTATTCGGCCAGCACATCAAACTTCTTATTCAGCTTTATGGCGCTGAATACCTGCGCCCAAGCTATAGTATTATTATCCTGTACACGGTCATTTTGTGCATAGGTGCAAAATGATCCTATCGAAAAAAGAAAAAGAAAAAAATATTTCATAGTGTAAAGAGGCTGCCCATAAAGGGCAGCCATAGTTAGGAATTAAGCAACGCTTTCTGCTACCGCTGGATTGATGTTTACAACTTTGGCATCTTCGTAAAACTCTACTTTACCCGATGTTACATCGTACATAGCGCCAACTATACCAACCTTACCCTGATCGATCAAATCTTTCAGGATAGGACTTTTCTCCAAAATCTCTTTCACTGCTTTATGCACATTGATATTAGCTACGTTTTCTACAAATACAGAATTCGCAGAAGAACGGTTCTCTTTTGTTTCTGTTTCTGCCTGCACAGAAGGCTCAATCTTTGAAAGCAGGTGGGTCAAATTGCCTAGTTGTACATGATCACAAGCCCCCTTGATGGCACCACATTTAGTATGCCCCAATACCACAATGAATTTTGATCCTGCTACCCCGCAGGCAAATTCCATACTGCCTAAAATATCCTCGTTTACAATATTGCCAGCTATACGGATACTGAATATATCGCCAAGACCCTGATCAAATATCAACTCGGCCGATGTGCGACTATCGATACAACTTAATATAGCAGCAATAGGCCATTGCCCATCGCGTGTATCGTTAACCTGCTCTAAAAGGTTTCGGTTGTATTTTAAATTGCTTACAAAACGCTTATTCCCTTCTTTTAAAATCTCCAATGTTTGTGCTGGAGTAATTTGTTGTTGTAACTCTTTATTTAAAGTTCTCATGATTGTTGTAATAATAGTTTAGTATAAGAAAAAGGCACACAAATATCGAACAGTTGTATTACTAAAGATGCGCTTGTGGCGCTACTACGACACTGTATTTGCAACAAGTACCACACTCTGCTTATCTGTTGTTATATGCGCAAATCAAGCGCCACAATCCAAATCATTGTTTGTATAATGACTTTAGAATTATGCCAGCACTACAGTACCCTGGTATAATTGGATAAGAAGAACTCAATAATAGAAACAGTTACTAATTAAGAAAGGTTGAGTCTCCTTATAATTAGCAAAAGTCAGGAGGGGTATAGGGCTTATTGATATAACCTGATGAGAGTAGAGCAAAATAATAAGAGACAGGTAAGTTATTAATTGGCGCAGGCACTTGCAGATCATAAACAGTAGCTAAAACATACTGCACTTTTATATCATCCTCAGCTTTGCTTTGCCTTTCTTCTTTCGAGCTTTTACTGACATCTTCATCTTGCGCCAATGCTTGCCCGGCATCCATATGCTTCAAGACGATGTGTTCAGCTATAAAGCTAAAACTCAACAACACGAGCAATATGGCAACTAAGCCTTTCATTTTTCTGCATCGTAAAAATAGACACACATCAAAAACTACCAAAACAATCAACACGCTAAAACATAATTTTAACGAGTAGTATAAAATCAAGCAAAAAACTGTTGAAGTTTAAGGTTAGTAGTACAATTTTTGTTGAAACAGAAGGATCGATTTTACATAGCCAATGATGAGACCGTTAGATAGCTTGTCTTAAAAAATCGTTTGTTAAAAACAGATAAATACTATTCAAACATCAAAGTTTTACAATAGGAACCTTAGTTTTGTCCTCCTGATGAATAAGTCTAAACACAAATACTATCTTCTGAAGCACCGCATTTCCAGCGTGTTTATGATGATGGCTTTGCTATGGCTTACCATTAGCATACCATATGTATATGCGTCACAACAGGCTCAAAAGGCCGTTGCTAAACAACAATGCCAAAGTCAACGGGATGATGGTTCTTCCAACCCGCTGACCAATACTAATGAAGAAAAAACGGAGAGCGGTGTTAACACACTTTCCGAATACCTGCACGAGGCGCATATTATAGAGCATGGCTATACCATCATTGAAAAATATGAAAAATGCCATGCGGAAGATCTCTACTTTGCCTATCACCCTGAACTGATCTCACCGCCTCCGGACGCCATCTCCGCTTAACTAACCCTTACTCTTTTTACTGTTTCTAATTATTGTTATTGCAGTGCAGTATGCTACTGTATTGCATCTATTGATTTCACATACAAATTATTTTGTGATGGCACGTCGTGCATTAAATATATTTAAGCATGCAGGCTCTGATTTACCTGCGTCTATCGTTGTATTCTTAGTAGCGCTACCCTTGTGTTTAGGTGTAGCGCTGGCGTCCAATGCGCCATTGTTTAGTGGGCTTATTGCCGGCATGGTGGGCGGCATGGTCATTGGAGCCTTGAGTGGTTCTCAACTCAGTGTTAGTGGACCCGCAGCGGGCCTTACGGCTATTGTTGCTGCTGCTATTTTAAAGCTCTCCAGCTTTGAAGTATTTCTTTTATCGGTTGTTATCTGTGGCGCACTGCAGTTAATATTAGGCTTTATAAAGGCTGGTGTTATTGGTGATTATGTCCCTAATGCGGTGATCAAGGGGATGCTGGCAGCCATAGGTTTAATATTGATCCTTAAACAATTCCCCCACCTGATTGGTTATGACAAGGATTATATAGGTGACGAAGCGTTTAAACAGAGCAATGATGAAAATACCTTTTCTGGTCTTTTGCATGCCCTTAAGGCTATAACCCCTGTTGCTGCTCTTATAGGTGCGGTTGGTCTGGCCTTACACTTCTTTTGGGAGAAATTTACTGCCAAGAAGAAAGGCTTTATCAAACTGGTGCCAGCACCTTTATTAATTGTATTGTTGGGTGTTGGTATCAACATCTTTTTTCAGCAGCGTAGTTCCGGGTTGGGTACAGAGCATATGGTAAATCTGCCAAAAGCCGATTCTGCTCAAGAGTTCTTCTCTTTCTTCACCTCTCCTGACTGGAGTGCCATTTTAAATAAAGAAGTGTGGATCACCGCCATCACCCTGGCTTTAGTGGCCTCCTTAGAAACCCTGTTAAGTATTGAAGCTATTGACGATCTGGACCCCTACCAACGCGTTACCAACAAGGAACGGGAATTAAAAGCCCAAGGTGTGGGCAATATGGTTTCTGGTCTGCTAGGAGGTTTACCGGTTACCAGTGTGATTGTGCGCTCTTCGGCCAACGTAAATGCAGGTGCACAGTCTAAACTGTCTACTATGATGCACGGCTTGTTGCTGTTGCTCTGTGTGGCATTATTACCCAATATCTTAAACCTTATTCCCAATGCAGCCCTTGCTGCGGTATTGATCTATACCGGTTATAAGCTGGCAAAACCCTCACTATTCAAGGCCTTTTACAAAAAGGGCTGGGATCAGTTTATTCCTTTTGTAGTAACCATTGCAGCCATTTTATTTACCGACCTCTTAATTGGTGTATTAATTGGCATAGGGGTAGGACTACTATTTGTATTGCGTAGCAACTTTAAAACAGCGGTATTTGTTGTACACGATAACAACAAATACTTATTCCGCTTGCGTAAGGATGTATCTTTCTTAAACAAGCCTATCATCAAGAACAAATTGGAAGAAGTGCCAGAGCAGGCTTATGTACTGATAGATGCCAGCCGCGCCGACTTCATTGACAAAGATGTCATTGAAACGATCGAAGACTTTATGATCCATGCACCGCTGAAAGATATTAAAGTTGAACTAAAGACTGGCACATTCAGAGATTATGGGTTTAACAAGGTGCTGCCCATTAAACAAAAAGAGGAACAAATAATACGTCAGCACGATAAAACGCTGGAAGAAGTAGAATCCATTTAATTTTATTTACGAATTAGAAGAATATGCACTCATACGAAAAATTGTTATTAGAGAACAAGGCCTGGGCCGCAGAGAAAGTTTCAGACGACCCGGATTACTTTAACCGTCTGGCACACTTACAAACGCCCGAGTTTTTATGGATAGGTTGTAGCGACAGCCGCGTGCCGTCCAACGAAATTACGGGTACACAGCCAGGCGAGATCTTTGTCCATCGCAATGTGGCCAACCTGGTGATCAATACTGACGTAAATCTTTTAAGCGTATTGGATTATGCAGTAAATCACTTAAAAGTAAAACATGTGATCGTTTGCGGCCACTATGGCTGCGGCGGCATTAAAGCCTCGTTGACTAAGACTGATTTTAACCAGGTATTAAATATGTGGCTCCGGAATATTAAAGATGTTATCCGCATACACCGAGAAGAACTGGACACCATAAAAGATGAAGAAGCCAAGGTTGATCGACTGGTAGAACTGAATGTGCAGGAACAGGTAATGAACCTAGCGAAAACCTCGATCATTCAACGTGCCTGGAAGCGTGAACAGCGCCCCCACCTGCACGGCTGGGTATATGGCTTAAAAGATGGGATCATAAAACCTGTTTTTGAAATGCAGGCAGGCACTCATATTGACAGCCTGTATGAGTACGACGAGTTATAACCTTTAAAAACGTGTCCATGCAATGTCCAAATTGTAATGAAACATTGGTAATGACGGATCGCCAAGGCGTTGAAATTGATTATTGCCCCAAATGCAGGGGTGTGTGGCTGGACAGAGGTGAGCTAGACAAGATCATTGAACGTTCGGCAGCGTATACCTCAGGCCCTGACGCTAATCAAGGCGCTTCAAACAAAGATGAGTATAAGCAGTACCCTCCTCAGCAAGGAGGCCATGATCAGTATACAAATTATAAGCACAAAAAGAAAAAAGGGTTCTTAAGCGACTTTTTTGATTTCGATTAAACAAAACATCCCGCCCTAAAAAGCGGGATGTTTTGTTTAAAAAGACGTTCTTCTTCCCCTAACAGCTATTAAAGAGTTGCAAAAGGGATAAACGGTTGTTCGCCGTCTAGCGGGTATCCCTACATTTGTAAAAACACGATAATATGGAAACCCGCTTTGACGAGAGCCGTCCTGTGGCCATTGGCGCCGATCATGCTGGCTTTGAATATAAAAATCTCCTAAGCGACCTTTTAAAAAGCAAGGGATTTGAGGTAAAGGACTATGGCACCTATAGTGCTGATTCTGTAGACTACCCAGATTTTGCCCATCCTGTGGCAGAAGCGGTAGAAAATGGTACAGCCGCCTGGGGTGTACTTATTTGCGGCAGCGCCAACGGTGTAGCCATTACAGCCAATAAACATCAAGGCATCCGTGCAGCGCTTTGCTGGACAGAAGAAATTGCGAAACTGGCTCGCCAACACAACAATGCTAATGTGGTTTGTATACCCGCACGTTTTGTTTCTACCAGCGTGGCAGAGGACATCACCACAGCCTTTGTAGAAACCCCATTTGAAGGTGGCCGCCATGAAAAACGCGTAAACAAAATAGCTTGCAGCATTTCAAACTAAACCCTATAAAAAAGAAGATGAGATCACTACTCGTACTAGCAATGATGGCTAGCACAACGTGCACCTTTGCTCAGACATCGGCAAAGTCAAGCGCTTTTGCCAAAACAGGCAAGCCAGATGCATTTGCAAAAACCATCACGGCAGAAGACTTAAAAAAACATTTATTCATTATTGCCGGAAAAGAAATGGAAGGCCGGGAAACCGCCTCACCAGGCCAGCGCAAAGCCGCTGCCTATATTGAAAACCATTTCCGCCAATTAGGCCTGGAGCCGGGCGCAGGCAATGGCTACCAGCAATTTTACAACGTTTATCAAGATTCATTGTTAAACGCCGGCTTAGAAATCAATGGCCAGGCATACAGCCTTGATAAAGACTTTGGTGTAAACATTGCCAACAATGTTTCCGGCACTTTTCGCTTTAGCGAGGTAACCTATGTTAATGCCGCCGACACGAACGCTTTTAAAGCAGCCAATCTTACCGGCAAGCTAGTGATCATGTTTGGCAACAACGCTAACATGTCTCGTGCAGCAGCTATGGCTACCAACAACCTTGTTCGCTCAAAAGGTATTGCAGCCATTTTATCAGTATCATCTCAATTACCGCGCACTACACCGGCTCCACGTAAAGGCAATCAAAGCCTGTATTCGTTCCGCAAAACATTGGAAGCTCAACAATATTCCATTTCAGAAGCAGTTGCAAAAGCCATCTTAGGTACTGACTTTGATGCAGCTAAGGCAGGAACGCTGGCTTCAAAAGCTTACAATACTGAAGCTTTATTGCAAACCAATAAAGCTACTACTACCTTACAAAGCAGCAACGTACTGGGCGTATTACCAGGTACAGATTTGAAAGATCAATACCTGTTTATTACAGCGCACTACGACCACTTAGGTAAAAGAGATACCGTTATTTACTATGGTGCCGACGATGATGGCTCTGGTACTGTTGGCGTATTGGAAATTGCAGAAGCATTTGTACAAGCTAAAAAAGCAGGCAAAGGTCCTCGCAGAACCATTGTATTTATGACTGTAAGCGGTGAAGAGAAAGGCTTGTGGGGTTCTGAAAGCTACTCTAACAACCCACTGTTTCCATTGGACAAAACTACTGCTGACTTGAACATTGATATGATTGGTCGTAGCGATGTTACCCGCAAAGGAGATACTACCAACTATGTTTACGTAGTAGGGGACGATAAACTGAGCACTGATCTGAAGCCGATCAGCGAAGCCCAGAACGCCAAATACACAAAGCTGGAGTTGGATTATAAATACAATGATCCAAATGATCCGAATAGAATTTATTTCAGAAGCGACCACTACAACTTTGCACGTAAAGGTGTACCTATCATCTTCTATTACGATGGTATGTTAGGCGCTGATTATCACCGCCCTACTGATACTCCTGAAAAGATCAATTATCCTTTGGCCGCTAAAAGGGCTCAACTGGTATTTTATACTGCTTGGGAAATGGCCAACCGCAATGAGATGTTGAAGCGTGACATAGCTTTACCTACAGCAACTCGATAATAAATAATACTTTCCTTTTTTTGAAAGCGGAGACTCTGTTCTCCGCTTTTTTATTGAGACTGGTTGCCCCCACATAGATGTAAGGAACTACCAATGCACATTTTAATCTCTAAACCAGATGCAACGCCTGCTTAAAGCCTATTGTCAAGCATAAAAATGGAGATATGAAAAAACGTCTTTTTACCATTCTGGCCTTAACGGGGCTCTTGGTCGCAGTGGCCAGCAGTTGCTCAAAAGACAAGGATAGGTATGAAGAAGTGACCCCTCTTGAAAACAAAACAACCGATGAAATAAAGCTGCTGCTGATTGGCAACTGGAAAGTTCATTATGCTTATGGAGGCTTTGATGGCCATACCAAACAAAGCTTCTCTAATAAAACATTTAGGGTGCTTGCTAATGACAGTATATACTTTTCTACCAATAATGGTATAACAGATGGCGATAAAATAGCTTATGAAAGAATAAACACCATATTTGGCTACGAAGCAACCGTAATGAACTTTACTAGCCATCTGGATTGGATTGTAAGTAATCAGAAAGGCGATACATTGATATTAAAAGATCATGCTACAGAGCCTTTTGAATATTATATTACCAGAATTACCGAACTTAAAAATTAATATTTTCAAACAAAAGGCGAAGACTATTTCAGTGCTTTCATTTTGTATCAGTGTCCCCTACGCTTATATTCGTAAGGAACCTAACTAAACAAAATGGAACAAATGCAAGTCCAACCCACCGAAACAACTGCCACAGACATTGTCTCTGAACATTATGACACCTATAAAGAGGTGCAGCAAGACATTCTGGAAACGGAGACCCGTAAAACACGCAATGCCATACTTATTGTAGCAGCTCTCTTATTTGGCAGCGACCTGCTGGCATTATTGATGGCCAATGCTGTTTCCGGAACAAACCTGCTATACATACTGATTGTCCCGGTTATTTTCGCAACGATTGGCATCTTTGCTTTAAAACAACCTTTAGCAGCTATCATTACTGCTATTGTGCTGTATGTCAGCCTGTGGGCCTTTAACGTTTATATTTATGGCGGCGCACAAATTCTTAGCGGTCTGATTATGAAAGCCATTGCAGTTACCTTTTTACTAATGGGCTTGAACCATGCTAGGGAGGCTGTAAAAGCCCGAAAAAACCTAAAATCAGCGTAATTATTACGCTTTTGAATAAAATAAAAGAGGCTCCATGTGGAGCCTCTTTTATTTTATAATGATTACTCAAACTATCAAGAAAAGTAATCCTATTGATCCTACCTATCAATCCCGCTAATCTGCGGTCCGGTCATTACCAACCTAATAAATACGCAAACACCAATGGAGCCACAATAGTAGCATCACTTTCAATAATGAACTTTGGTGTTTTAATATCCAACTTACCCCAGGTGATCTTCTCATTTGGATGTGCACCTGAGTAAGAACCATAAGAAGTAGTAGAGTCAGAAATCTGACAGAAATAGCTCCAGAATGGAATATCATGCATTTCCAGATCCTGGTACATCATTGGAACCACGCAGATTGGGAAATCACCGGCAATACCGCCACCAACTTGGAAGAAGCCAATACCCTTACCAGCACTGTTTTCTTTATAATAGTTAGCCAACCATACCATGTATTCAATACCGCTCTTCATGGTGCTGGCCTTTATTTCACCCTTATACACATACGATGCAAAGATGTTACCCATGGTGCTGTCTTCCCAACCACCCACTACAATCGGCAGGTTCTTTTCAGCAGCAGCGATCATCCAGCTGTTTTTAGGATCAATCTGGTAATTCTCTTTCATTACACCACTTAACAGCAGTTTATACATGTATTCATGAGGAAAGTAACGCTCACCTTTATCATCGGCGTCTTTCCACAACTTATGAATATGAGTTTGAATACGGCGGAAGGCTTCTTCTTCCGGAATACAAGTATCTGTTACACGGTTCAAACCTCTTTCCAAAAGATCCCACTCCATTTCAGGTGTTAGGTCTCTCCAGTTTGGAAGACGCTCATAATGGTTATGCGCTACCAGGTTCATGATATCCTCTTCCAGGTTGGCACCAGTACAGGAAATGATATGAATCTTATCCTGGCGGATCATTTCAGCCAATGAGATACCCAATTCGGCAGTACTCATAGCACCAGCCAGCGTTACCATCATTTTACCACCTTCCAGTAAGTGTTGCTCATATCCTTTAGCCGCATCTACCAGCGCCGCTGCATTGAAGTGGCGATAGTGATGGGTAATAAACTGTGAAACGGGACCCTTATTCATATGCTTAAAATTGAGCGGCAAAATTAGCCCTAAAAAAACAAACCCCAGCAAATTCGCTGGGGCTGTTCAAAACACACACACTGAAACAAACTCATGGTTTGCGCGTTTTCTGAAAAGTAACCCACTCCGTTAAAGCAGATCCTTTCAGGATTAGTTTATTGTCGCTGTTCTGCAGCGTTACATAGTAGGCTAAGCCATCTTCTGTTGTCATTTCAATCAGATCTGAAATCCAATAGCCTGAATAATCTTTTCTCAAACTTGCCTGTAAAGTAATCGGCAACTGCAGAGAAGAGATATTACGACTGGTAGCTACCAGGTTGCCATCTGCTTCGTAAAATACAGAAGCATATTGACCATTCAAAGCAAAATCGGCCTTATATAAATTATTAGACACCGACCAGCACACTTCAGATGCATCTACAAAGGTAGATTTAAAAGACTGGATTGCTGCTGGAGCAATTTCAATTTTATCAGTAGCAGAGCTAACATTGGTAAACAGTGACGCAGCAACTGTTAGAAAAGCAATTAAAAGTTTCATATAAATGATTTTGGTTTTAAAAATTTCTTTGTCGTTTTATCATTCGACGTGACAAAAGTAGATTTGGTTACAGGCCATTACAAGAAATTTGTGAGGACTGGCGCACACTGTTAAAGCTTTAACACGGTGCAAGAAGATTGTTAACAGAGATGAATTGATAATTTTAATGTATGAACTACCTCGCCCACGCCTACTTGTCGTTTCACCATCCAGAGATATTGGTTGGAAATATGATTTCCGATTTTGTAAAAGGCAAGTCGCGTTTAGGATATTCGGTAGGCGTACAAAAAGGAATTACCCTTCATCGATTAATAGATGACTATACAGATTCTCATTCAGCTACGTTACAAGCAAAAACAATTTTCCATCCATACTATCGTTTATACAGTGGAGCGCTTGTTGATGTAGTATATGATCATTTTCTAGCAAACGACCATTCGATTTTTACAGAAGCATCGCTATACCAATTTACCCATACAGTGTACCAAACGTTAGAGCAGTACCATATGCAGTTGCCACCGCGCTTTTTGCTAATGCTGCCGTATATGAAAGCAGAGAACTGGCTCTATAACTATCGTACAAAAGAAGGTATTGGCAAAAGCATACGCGGACTGGTACGCCGATCGGCTTACTTAACTGACTATGAAACGGCGATATTGCTGCTAAACGAAAACTATGACTTCCTGGAAAGTTGTTACCAACTGTTTATAAAAGATGTTAAATCCTTTGCGGAAGATCAATTAAGCAAACAAGATTGATATTTGGTAAGGGTTCTTTTATTTCAGACACTATTTTTGCAACCTAATTTTTAATACTATGAAAAAACTGATTGGCCTTCTATTGGCTGTTGCGTTTTTAAACACCTCTAATGCGCAAAGCAACGGCAATAAACTGCCAGCCATAGACAAGTCTCCTATGGATATGGCTTATTACCCAGCCAACTTCCCTGTATTAAAAGTACAAGACAAGGCCTCTGAGCCTTTAGTAGCACGAGTAATCTATAGCCGCCCGCAAAAGAGCGGCCGTACAGTATATGGTGAATTGGTAGAATTTGGCAAGGTGTGGCGACTAGGAGCCAATGAGGCCACAGAAATTGAGTTTTACAGAGATGTCAAAATAAACGGCAAAAAGATCCCAAAAGGCAAATACACTTTATATGCCTTTGTTAACCCTGCCGATTGGACAATGGTGATCAATAAAGAAACCGACACCTGGGGTGCGTTTAAATACGATGAAAAGAAAGACGTAGCACGCATAACAGTTCCTTCCGAAAAACTGAAAGAACCAGCCGAAGCTTTTACCATGTATTTTGAAAAAGCAGAAGCAGGCACCAATCTATTAATCATGTGGGACGACACAAAAGTGACATTGCCCATAAGTTTAAAATAACCCTTAGAAAGCCATCTTTTAGGATGGCTTTTTTTATGAAAAATAGAAATAGCATAAAAGCTGTAATTTTTCGCCATGAAATTTCCACTGATCATTTGCCTCTCGTTTTTCCTTTTTTCATGTAATGAGGAGAATGGGAAGCCCAATACCAACACTAAGCCCCTACGAAAAGACACTAACACCGCCCTTCGACCTTCAGCTATAAACCCTTATAGTGCGTTAGACATCTCGGCCATGGATATCAGCTACTTTCCAATCGACTTCCCTGTGCTCAAGATGACCAAAGGCACTCCGGAACTCCCTATAGCACGAATCATTTATAGCCGCCCCCACAAACAAGGAAGAAAAATCTTTGGAGGTCTCTTAAAATATGGTGAACCATGGCGTCTAGGGGCTAATGAAGCTACAGAGATTGAGCTTTTCCAACCTTTGCGCATTCAAGGGAAAACAGTTGCCAAAGGCCGATATATTTTATACTGCATCCCTACTGAAACCAAATGGACCATTGTCTTTAATACTAATATTTATACCTGGGGACTAAAACAAAACGCCAAAAAAGACGTGTACCGTTTTGATATCCCCATTCAAAAAACAGCTAACAACATCGAGAACTTTACGATTTTATTCCAGGGCGAAGCTCCCCATGCCAATATATTAATTGCCTGGGACGATGTAGAAGCACGTCTTCCTTTCAGTACTAATTAACCTACATCCATGTGTGGCATAACCGGTATTCTCCAATATAGGTCGCCTCTTTCAGAGCAGGCCTTACAGCAAGGCACAGCCGCTATACAGCATAGAGGACCGGATGAGCGCCCCTCAATCTGGACTAATTCTGAACGCTCTGTTGGACTTGGCCATTGCCGGTTGTCCATTTTAGATCTAAGCAGCCGTGCCAACCAGCCTCTAGCGTATTTAAATCGCTATCGTATAGTACATAATGGTGAACTCTATAATTACCTGGAGCTTCGCCGCCAGCTTGAGCAAAGAGGCTACCAATTTCTTACTACGTCCGATACAGAAGTTATCGTAGCTGCTTTTGATGCTTATCAAACCGATTGCCTACAACAGTTTGAAGGCATGTTTGCTTTTGCTATCTGGGATGAAAAGGAACAAATACTCTTTGCTGCCCGCGACCGTTTTGGAGAAAAGCCTTTCTTCTTTCATAACAGCAACGAACAGCTATTATTTGCTTCTGAACTAAAAGCTTTATGGCGCATGGGCGCTCCCAAAGAGGTGAACCCTGCGATGTTGTATAACTTCCTGACCATTGATTATACCAGCAACCCCTCCAATCCGCAGGAAACCTTTTATAAGGACATCTTTAAACTGCCAGCTGCATCCTATCTACTGCTTACGCTTCCAACAAGGGAGTTAGAGATACAACAGTACTGGCAAGTGTTTCCAGAAAGCAATCAAAATATTTCGGAGCAACAGGCCATTGAGCAGTTTCAGCATTTACTGACAGATAGTATTCAAAAACGTTTGCGCAGTGATGTGAGTATCGGTACAAGCCTTAGTGGAGGTTTGGACAGCTCAACCATTATTGCTCTTTGTCATCAAATTACCAATCAACACTATTCGCATCAGGCATTCACAGCATCGTTTCCAGGCTATGTAAACGACGAAACGACCAACGCTACATTGGTTGCCCAACGTTTCGGCTTACAGCAGCATTTAGTTACTATTTCGCCCGACAGCATTCCTACCCTCATGGAAACCGTTGCCCGCCACCAAGAAGAACCGATCCTGTTTAGTAATGTATTAGCACAGTATAGGGTATATGAAACAGCCCTGCAACAGGGAATTACTGTATTACTGGATGGTCAAGGAGCCGACGAAATTCTGGCAGGGTATCACAAATACTACCCTTGGTATTGGCAGGAACTCTATAGGCAAGGCAAACTAAAAAGCAGCGGTGAATTGCAAGCAGCGCGGGGCCTAGGCATAACCCAAACCTTTGGCATCAAACGTCAAATAGCAGCTCGTCTTCCTCATTTTGCAGCAGCCTTACAAGAAAGAGCCAAAGCAAAAAAAGCCAACCGCTTTATAGATCTAGAGCCTTCTTTCGCCTGGTCTAACAAACAACAGCTTTATTATGCGCTACCCTCTACTATGGATCTGCAGGGCGCCCTCTATTTCAACACCTTTGTCTATGGCCTAGAAGAACTCTTACGTTATGCAGATCGCAACAGCATGGCACATGGCATAGAGGTACGTCTCCCCTTCTTAAGTCATCCGTTAGTAGAATTTCTCTTTACGCTCCCTTCGCATTTTAAGATCAAAGAGGGCTGGACAAAATGGATACTTCGAAAAGCAACCACATCGCTTCTTCCTTCCGAAATTGCCTGGCGCAAGGACAAAGTAGGCTTTGATACACCACAAAAACAATGGATGCAACAGCCTTCTGTAATAGAGGCTATCCATGAAGGGAAAAAGAAGCTGGTAGAACAGGGTGTTTTACAGCCACAAGTATTACATCAAAAAATAAAGCCGCACGATGTACATGCGGCTGATAACAAAGACTGGAAGTATTGGTCGGCTTCGTTTCTATTTGATTAAAAAAGCAATCACTTAAGTTTTACAAACAGATCGTGAAACGTGAGACGTCAAACGCGAAAGGGTTTCCGACAGAACAATTTTATTCAATAACTAAAGCCCCGTTAATAAGCCAGCCCTGTGCGGTGGCATTTCACGATTCACGTTTCACGATTTTGGACCCTCCGCATTTGGCGGACCGTGGAACCTAAGCCTTATTGTATTTCTTATCCACCATCATATAACCCATCGAATCGCAGACAACGATTGTCCAATGTTTGGCACCTTCTAATACAATGTGATAATTTAATTGATCAGGTGTGGCTACTTCGGTTACGCCAAACACTTTTGTACCAGGGAACTTTTGCTTTAACTTACCACGAATAAATATTGGTAATTGGTCTTCGTAATAATAACGCATGGTCTTTAATATATTACCATTTACATCGTAGGTAACACGAGACCGGATCTGGTTTTGAACAAACTTCACCTCATACACATCTGTATGTTCTTCCCAAATTACTTGTTGCGCATCCTTAAAGGAAGCATTAAATGCTTTTAATACTTTTTCATTTACGATGGTAGGCGTTGCAGCGAAAACTGTTAAGGAAAAAATAGCAGTGACTAAACATAACAAAAGCTTTTTCATGGTTTATTATTTAGGCGTAAACAATGTTGGTTTCAAGTACAAATTAGATCCCTGAAACGCCATACACCAGCAGTTCTACACCAATGGCAAAGCCAATTTGTTACACGAATATTGTTAAGATAGGGGGATATATTTAAGGCGGTAGTTCTACATGATAAAAGTAGTGAAACAACCATAAGCGGCGATGTTATTTGAAATTGTTGGCAAATAAAAGAATTGTTAAAGGGCTCACCGTTAGTGATATACGGCAATCTTCGTATATCGTATAATTCTAAAAGCTGTAGATTTAAATCACATCTTTGCACTACCTTAAATTAAAGACAGCAATTATGAAGATCGGAACCAAGTTTATACACGCTGGTACTGAGCCAGATCCCAGCACTGGAGCTATTATGACGCCTATATTCCAGACCTCTACCTATGTACAGGCAGCACCTGGACAACATAAAGGTTATGAGTATGCCCGTTCTCAAAATCCTACCCGCTCAGCTTTGGAAGAAGCCTTTGCACAAATTGAAAATGGAAAATACGGCCTGGCATTTAGCAGTGGAGTTGCCGCTACTGATGCTGTGATCAAATTATTGTCGCCTGGTGATGAAGTTATTACTGGCAACGACATGTATGGTGGCACGTACCGCCTGTTCACAAAAATATTTGAGAAGTTTGGTATTAAGTTTCACTACATCGATATGCGCGAGGCTAGCAACATTGAACAATATGTAAATGCCAATACGAAACTGATCTGGATTGAAACACCCACCAATCCATTAATGAATATCACTGATATAGCAGCCGTAGCCGCCATTTCAAAAAAGAACAACCTGCTGCTGTGTGTGGATAATACGTTTGCTTCTCCTTATTTACAAAACCCCTTAGACCTGGGTGCCGATATTGTTATGCACTCAGCTACTAAATACCTGGGTGGCCATAGTGATGTTATCCAAGGCGCCTTAATGATGAACGATGCGACCTTAAGGGAGCAGTTATACTTTATTCAAAAGAGTTGCGGTGCAGTACCTGGCCCACAAGACTGTTTCTTGGTACTTCGTGGTATTAAAACGCTTCACGTGCGCATGCAACGCCATTGCGAAAATGGGCATGCTATCGCACATTTCTTACGCAAACACTCAGCAGTAGATAAAGTATATTGGGCAGGCTTTGAAGATCATACCAATTATGATATTGCTAAGAAGCAGATGCGTGACTTTGGAGGTATGATGTCCTTTACATTAAAGGACGACTCAATTGAAAATGCGATGCGTGTATTGTCTTCTACGCGCTTGTTTGCACTGGCAGAAAGTTTAGGTGGTGTAGAATCCCTGATCAACCACCCGGCCTCTATGACACACGCTTCTATTCCAAGAGAAGAACGTATTAAAAACGGACTAACCGATTCGTTGATTCGTATTAGTGTAGGCATTGAAGATGTAGAGGACCTGATGGAAGACTTAAACAGAGCCATAGGCTAATAACGTAATTACAATAATGGAGCTACTGCCAGGTCTAAAGCCTGGCAGTTTTCGTTTACAGCACCCAGGAAGAGTTAGGTTCATTAATTCTTTTTCAAACCTGTAACCTACTATCAACCAACATAGTCCTATGCGTATCAATCAACACATTGGACATGAACAAGATCATTATTGCTTTATTGACCATTATATTTAGTACAAGCACTTTTGCACAAGACTCTACTTTTTATTTTACCACTTCCGATAATGTAAAACTCTATGTACGCCTGGCGGGGAAAGGCAAGCCCTGCTTGTTTGTACACGGCGGCCCAGGATCTACCAGCTATTATTTTGAAGCAGTTGAAGCGGCTCCTCTCATCGAGCAAAAGATGCGCATGGTGTACTACGATCAGCGTGGTTGCGGTCGCTCTGACTCTGCACACAACAACGATTACAGCCTGGCACGTTTAGAAAAAGATATGGACGAATTAAGAAAGGCATTAGGTTATAAACAATGGGCTGTTATGGGTCATTCTTTTGGCGGCATATTGATCACAAACTATGCTTTTCATTATCCTAAATCGGTTGCTGCTTTATTACTGATTAACTGTACCTTGAACATGCAGGCTTCTATGCAAAGCCATCTGGAGTTTGGTTTAAAGGCATTAGACATAAAAGACCAAACCAGCTTCCGTGATACTACAAAGCCTTTAAATGAGCGCGTATGGGCTGTACATGATCAACTTACCCAAAAGAATATGTGGTACAAACTAATGTACCGCAATGCCTATGAGAAACAATACAATGACTCTATTACCTTCTCCTATGGAAAGCCCAACCGCGACTTTGCCAATAAAGTATGGAGTGTAGCCGACTACTGGAAAGACTTTACACCACTTACTGCGAAAATCACTTGTCCTGTTTTTATTCTAACCGGCGATAAAGATTACGCTATCGGTCCTAAACACTATCAAAGCTTTCAATTCCCTAAGTCGCAGATTGTGCACTACATTGGAGGTCATGCGCCTTTCCAGGAAGAACCACAATGGTTTGCTGAAAAGATCATTTCATTTATAGCTAAATACTAATAACCATTTCGCATAGGTACTGTTCAATACCTTTGCATTTTTAAACAGAACAATGCAAAAACTATTTATGCTAGCCGTTGCTCTTATTCTAAAAGCAACGGCTTTTTCACAAACTACCGTTTACCTGATTCCATCTTTGCACGGCATACATAAAACAAATGCGAAGTACAACTATGATTCAATAAAGGCTACCGTCCAGCGCATTCACCCCGATGTCATTGCGGTAGAAATACGCAAAGAAGATATTTCATCCGACACGGCCTATCTGAAGCAGAACTATCCTTATGAAATGTGGATGATGCGCTATTGGTTCCCAACGACTACAATTGAAGGCTTTGATTGGCTGGGTACAGAACTGGAAGGCAAACCTATTCCCAATCGTTACTGGCAAGACCACTCCCGCATCAAAGCACTACAAAAACTGCTTAGCCTGGATACGGTATATAGTAAGAAGCTGGCCAATTGCCAACTATACGCCGATCAACGCATGACCATTTTAAATAACAGCACACTTAAAGGAATATTGTTAAGTAACGACGCCGTACTTATCAAGGAGTACTACGACTGCCTTACCCAGCAGCTGCGAGGTAGCGATTATGAAGAACTCACCACCTTTTACGACACGCGCAACCAACAAATGATGCAACGTCTAAAGGAACTAGTAACGCTATATTCCGGCAAGCGAATTGTTGTTATTACAGGCGATGATCACGCTCCTTACCTACGCGCTTTTCTTAGTAAACAAAATGTAATGCTCAAACAGCCTTACTAAAAGTATTGAGAGCTATTAATTATGGATGCAAAACTGAAAGCTTTCCTGGATCGTAAAGTTGAAGAATACAATCAGCCTTCATTTATCCCTGCTGACCCAATCTCTATTCCTCATCGCTTTACAAAACTACAGGATAAAGAGATCTCTGGTTTTTTTGCTGCCATCTTTGCCTGGGGTAACCGCCGCATCATTATCAATAAAACTACCGAGCTCATGCAATTGATGGATGATGCGCCTTATCAGTTCATCCTTCATCATACCGATAATGATCTAAAGAAACTATTAGCTTTCAAGCATCGCACGTTTAATACCACAGACCTACTTTATTGCATATACTTCTTTCACCATCATTATACTACCAATACATCCCTGGAACAAGCGTTCTTTCCCAACAAAAGCATTAATAGTGTAGAAGCGGGGCTCAATCATTTTCACCACTACTTCTTTTCCTTACCCGATGCACCAGAGCGTACTCAAAAACATATTGCGGCACCTTTTAAGAAATCAACCTGCAAACGACTGAATATGTACCTGCGGTGGATGGTGCGTAAAGACAATAAGGGAGTAGACTTTGGTATCTGGAACCATATCTCCCCCAAAGAGCTGATCTGCCCTATAGATGTACACGTAGCCCGCGTGGCCCGCAAACTGGCCTTAATTCAACGTCCTGTTACAGATTGGCAAACAGCCTTAGAGCTTACCAATCACCTCCGCCAAATGGATCCCCACGATCCTGCTAAATACGACTTCGCTCTTTTTGGCTTAGGCGTAACCGAGAAGTTTTAATAACCAATAATGAGTAATGAATAATGAGTTGCGCTTTTAATATTAAAACGCCTACACTCCTTACTCCTTACTCATCACTCATTTCTAACGCCTCACAATCACTCATCATCCCACCTGCGATAAAAGAAAAGCAGCCCGAAGGCTGCCTGTTAGTTCTGGTTTTATGTCAAGCAAATAGTTAGAAGCGGAAGAAGCGATCCGTTACGCTACCCACTTTTGCACCTTTGAAACTCCTGATATTATAGGTAAAGGTGGCCATGAAATATTGTTGCAGAATATTGATCTGTCTATCGATGATCTGATTTTCAGTAGTATTTCTAAAAACCGATATGTTCTCATTCAGCAGGTCAAAGGCAGAGAACTTTAACTGGCCCTTGTCGTCTTTCAAGAACACAACCGACATGGCTGCATTCCATAAGGCTACATTCTTCTGCACACCAGGCGCCACATTTGAGTTCTTACTTAAAGCCAAATTACTTTCCCACACAATGTGCTTGGGCCACCTAACCACTAGTTCCGTGCGCAGGCCGCTTCTATCTACTTTTAGATCTTTAAACTGGTCATTCTCATAGTTGGTCCGGTTAAAGCCCAGATAATAACTATAACTCCACTCTATCTTGTCTTTCCAATTTATATTACCATTAGCAAAGGGCCCAATATCCAAGGTTTTTACATATCCTTTTCTACCATTTACAATTAAGTAGTTACGATTGAAATTGACGTTGTAGCCAACACCATAACCAAACTGAAAGTTCTTATTCGCCTTGTGTTGCTTCACCACGTTTAAATTCGTATACAAGTCCTGCACACCATCTACATTTACGGGTGTTGTGACTTGTACACCGTTGGTTTGTACCACACGACTCCTGGTTACAGCATTGTTCCGGAAATTGCCAAACCCATAGGCACTAATAAATAAATTCTTGGTAGAAATATTTTTAAAGTAGTTTAAATTAATACTGTGTGCAGTAGCAGGCTTTAAATCCGGGTTTCCATTAACAATGAATAAAGGATTGGTACTGTCGGGAACTGGTTGTAAATCACTAAGATTGGGTGGTGTAGCATTAGCAGAATAATTCAGGTTCAGTTCTCTCCAGTTTACAGTCATTCCTGGCAACACATAACTATAGCGCTGGTTAACATCCGTAACGGATTTACCAAATTGATTATTGATATCCAGTTTTAAAAAGCTGGCTGTACCTGTCACATTCAACTTCTTGTACTTTACATTCAACCCGGCAGATACTGCATTCCTCCAACTTTCCCTGCTCAATTCATTACTCAGATTTGCATTTACCACATCGTACTTACTGCCCCCGCCTTTATTGAAGGTGCCTAATTGATCCACATTGTTAAAGTAGGTTCCGGAATACCCAAGGCGTAAGTTCAGCAATTTGGTGATTGGCTCATTGTAATTTGCATTCAGCGTAGTGGTAAAGTTATTCTGCTCGCGGTCACGCAATTGATTCAAATACGTCTCTAACGCTGAGCTACTTTCATAGAAAGTATTGATCACATCATTGATCTGGCTATTATCTAAATTACCATAGCTTAAGGAATTAGCAATATTAAGCGAGCGATCTTTCTTTCTGAAATTCTTAAAGTAGAGTAAGCTATGACTGTAAGACACATCTTTACCATCCATATTCTGCTGATTGTTACTGGTATTCAGCAACCCATCAATATTGCTGCTACTGCTTGTACCTGTAAACTTATTGCTGTGCTGATCATTTATCACAAACGATGGTTTAAAATCAATACGGCTCAGTGAATCAATTTTACCTTTTAAGCCAAACGCAACCCGATGACTATAAGATTTCAAAACCTCATTGCGGTTAGAGCGGGTGACTAACGTGGTATCACTTAAAAACTGTTGGCGGTTGTTCAACTCCAGGATGTCATTGCGCGATTGGCCGTAAAAATATTGCGAGTTTAAGGTCAAGCCATTCTTTAATACATGGTTCATATTGAAGCCTGCACCGGTAGATTGATTGATACCATCTCCCGTACCCCCTAGTGAAATACCATTCACACTAACCCCGCCATTTCCATTCATCCACAAACTATTAATACCACTACGGCTAAAGCCTCCTAGTGACCGGATATCATTAAAACTAAAACCTGCTCTATTCAGGTTATTTGTAAAACCCAATAAGCTCACTTGCATAGTATCCTTAAACAGATTAACAATGGCGCCACCTTCATAACGCTCATCTGTACCCGCACCTGCATAGGCCTTACCAAACCAACCTTTTTTGATAGCCTTTTTAAGCTTTAGATTAATTACCTGACCAATGTCACCCTCAGAACGATCAGGATTTAGCTCACGCTCATCCTTATCTTCCGTTACTTGTACTTTATCAACAATATTCGCTGGCAGGTTGCGGGTTGCCATCTTTGGATCAGAGCCAAAGAAATCCTTGCCATCCACCATTATACGATTGACCTTTTTTCCGTTGACAGTAATGTTACCATCAGCATCTACTTGTACACCCGGCAACTTCTTTAAAATATCTTCCACCAACGCTGTAGGAAGTGTTTTAAACGACGCCGCATTGAACTCTATAGTATCCTTACGTACGGTTACCGGTGGGCGTTCCGCTATTACCAGCACCTCATCCAGTGAAGTAGCAGCTGGTGCTAATGCAATGGTTCCCAGATCTATTGACGTGTTATCTGTTAATGTAAATTCTTTGCGATATACCTCATAACCAGAAAAGGAAATTACGGCACGGCAAGCTATATTCAGCGGCAATCCTGTCACTTTAAAATCTCCTTCAGGTGCACTCATTCTATAGGTAATCAGCGCCGTATCAGCAGCTTTAAATATAGTAACAGTCGCCAGGGCCAGCGCCTTCTTTGTAGAGGAATCAGTAACTTTCCCCTTAATAGTGCCTTGTGCCATTGCATGTGTAACGGATAGGAACAAGAATGCAATGCAGATTGTAATAAATCGCATGTTGGTCGTGGTTTGAAGTGCAATTATACGACATACTTCGTACGAAACCGCGCTTACCTTTTGCGTTTACATGAATGGTAAATGAAGTGGATGATGGGTACAGCCACATGGCTTTTAAATATATGAAGTGATGGAAAAGCTTTATGAACTTCTACAACAGGTAACTGAATCGTCAAAAACAGTATGTACATCCGAAAATCTACAAAATATACGAGTACAGTTAGAAGCGTATGTAAATGAATTAATTCAACACGATTTCCCTAAATTGGTAGACTTACTTTATAGGGTAGATGTAAACGAAAAAAAACTGAAACGCTTACTGGCCTTACAACAAGACGCTAATAGTGCTTCCTTGATTGCCGATCTATTGATTGAACGGCAAATACAAAAGAAAGCTTTGCGACAAACACCACCACCCGATACAGATATCCCAGAAGAAGAACGCTGGTAATTACTGCTTCCGACGCAGATACATTATTTCGCCATTGCTTGCGGTAAAATAATCACTTCTTGTCCCATCAAATAACTGCCACTGAATCAGGTCATCATTAATTACCTGCAGCAAGCTTTGAAGCTTAACAGTACCAGTAGTGTCTTTAACAGTAAAATCAAACCAGGCAGGCGACTTGGTGAAATCTGCATTAAAAGAGAGCAACGGTTTTCGCTCCTTACCGTAAAAAAGAATGATATGGGTAGTATCCATTACTTCAAACCCACCTCCGTCATACTTACTTTCAATGGTTTCCCAACGGCCTACCAGGGCTGCCAGGTTACGGCTCTGTGCAACCGATTTGCTTAGAAAAGAGAGCAGTACAATTACAAAGAGCATACACATTTTCATACCCCTCAGTTTACCTTCTTTAATAGGCACATATTATATGCCATGACAGACGTAAAACCCTTTTTAGGCATCATTTTTTTTAGCAGTTTAGAAAAGACTTTTTATGAAGAGAGATGGTATACAAACCAGCTTATGGCAACCTTCTGTTCCGGACTTTACCAGTCGCTATACATCCCTTCCCTCTAACCGTTTTGATGTAGTAATTGTAGGTGGAGGTATCACAGGTGTTACTACAGGTCTAATGCTACAGAAAGCTGGTAAAAATTGCCTGATTGCAGAAAAGCATAGCCTCTGCTTTGGCACTACGGGCGGCACTACAGCTCACCTCAATACTTTCCTAGATACCGACTATCATACTGTTAAAGAGAAATTTGGTGAAGAGAATGCACAACGCTTGCATATGGCCGCAGAACAGGCGCTACAGCTCATCAAAAAAAATATTGACACCTATGATATTGAATGTGGCTACAGCGAGCAAGAAGGCTATCTTTTTTCGCAGGATGAAAAGCAAACCGATCAGCTCAACAATATTTATCAATCATCAACAAATGCTGGATGTAATGTAGAGTGGGCAAATGGTATTCCTGTACCTGTAGCGTTTGATAAGGCCATTGTTTATAGTGGACAAGGGCAGTTTCATCCTACACAATATGTAATGGCATTGGCGCGCCTCTTTGAAGAGGCTGGTGGCGTTGTTTTACAAAACTGTTCAGTAGGAACAACAAAAGGTGAAGCTCCTCTACAGTTAGAAACTTCTCTCGGCCTTATAGAAGCAGAACATGTCATCTATGCTACACACATTCCACCGGGTATCAATCTCTTACACTTCCGCTGCGCACCTTACCGCAGCTATGCAATGGCCGTTACATTGCAAGATGATAAATACCCCGTAGGCCTTGCTTACGACATGCAGAATCCTTATCACTATTTCCGCACACAGGAAGTAAGTGGACAGAAGTATTTGATTGTGGGTGGCGAAGACCACAAGACCGCGCATGTAACACACACCGAAGATTGCTTTAGAAACCTGGAAGTGTATATCCGCAAATACTACAATGTAGACAAGATCGCTTACCAGTGGTCGTCACAATATTTTGAACCAGCAGATGGATTAGCGTATATAGGTCACCTGCCAGGCAATCCGAAGAATGTATGGGTAGCAACAGGCTTTAGTGGCAATGGAATGACCTATAGTCATATTGCAGCTATTACCTTATCGGATTTGATTGTAAAAGGTGAAAGTGTATACTCTGAATTGTTCAATCCCAACCGTGTAAAACCAGCCGCAGGCTTTGCCAATTTTGTTAAGGAAAATGTAGACGTAGTAAAAGAGTTTATAGGCAAACGATTGAGCCAGGAAAAACTGCAGAGCTTGGCAGACTTAGCTCCCGATGAAGCAAAGGTGGTAAAATATGAAGGCGAGAGTATTGCCTTATATAAAAATGAAAGTGGCCAGATATATGCGGTAAACCCTGTGTGTACCCACGCCAAGTGTATTGTAGACTGGAACAGTGCAGAAAAGAGTTGGGACTGCCCATGCCATGGTGCTCGCTATGATGTAAGCGGCCAGGTGTTAACCGGCCCAGCTCACAAAGGCTTAGAGGTCATTGTATTGAGTGAAGCTGTAAAAGAAAAACACTAAACATTTTTGTTATCTATTCGTTCTAACGCCCATGCTTTTTGCATGGGCGTTTTAGTAAACATAAGTATCCATTCTATCTAATCCATTTTATTTACGGCTTAGTAAAGTAGTGGTCAATTCTATACAAAAACAACTATTGCGCTTACACAATCCGCATACGCTACCAATTGCAGAAAGGCTGATTAAGGAAGAAAGTGGTCACAATAGGTAATAGATTACTCAACCTTATTGAAAATCAATACCCACTGAAGAAAGATTAAGATTGGCACGATTCTTCAACTATCATCAGCAAATATTTGTTAACTAAAATTGTATGTTATGTTACGTTGGACAGTTATTTTTCTGGTTGTTGCCATTATAGCTGCCATCTTTGGATTTGGTGGTATTGCAGCAGGTGCGGCAGGAATTGCAAAAATTTTATTCTTTATCTTCTTGATACTATTTGTATTATCCCTGATCATGGGCGGCACCAGAAGAACGTTATAGCAACAAAATTCTTTTTAATTGAAAGGTATAGCATTGGCTATACCTTTTTTTATGGCTATATTGCATAACTCAATCCTTTACAGATCCGTCTTCATTTATTGCATTTACTTCTCTCAATTAGCAATTCTCTATTTCAATTTACTTTTTCTTCGAGCGTTGTTCGACACTTGTTCGAGGCACATTCGGAATGTTCCGAACGTAGGTAAACCAATCCCAAACGAATGCTAAACCAACAACAAGATGTAAGTAGAAACGACAGCAAGAACGTCTTTGTATATCCTACACTTACATAACCATTTATATAAGTATGTCTGTTTCGCATAATGCCCGTATGCATTAACTTTATAAGCCACAGAAACCACACTTTATGTGGCTCCAGTTCTTAAATGGGTTCTTCTTTATTTTTCATACAGCCTTTACCCTGTTTAATATTACAGGCTGGTGGTTTCCTGCCACCCGTAAGTGGAACTTGATTACGTTGTTGCTCACTGCTTTTTCCTGGTTTGTATTGGGCATCTGGTATGGCTGGGGTTATTGCCTTTGTACCGATTGGCATTGGGATGTAAGAGCACGCATGGGGTTGCATGATCAACAGCAGACATACATTCATTTTCTGCTTTTCCAATTAACGGGAATTGACTTTAATGAAAAGCTGGTAGATTATGTAACCTTAGCCATTTTTGTTCTCAGCCTGCTAATGAGTATTTATCTAAATTGGAACGACAGAAAACGGAATGTGAATCAAGCTTCATCTCGTTAACAACAATACCTGCGCAAATTAGATCTACGCTATTTCTTTAAATCTTTTTCCATAGCCCTAAGCTTAGATGTTGGCAGGAATATCTGGAAACCGAGTGATAACGTAAGATCATTGGAAGTAACAGCACTACCAAAACCAATAATGCCGTTGTATTTGAATAGCGCTTCTAAGGATACGTTGGGCGTTACAAAAAAGGCCCACCCTGGGCCACCTCCAATGCCAAGGCCATTTGTATTGTCGCCAACCGCTGGATTATCACCCTCTATACCCACATTGGCCTCTAAAAAAAAACGAGACCTATATAATAAATTCCCTGGTTTATCGCCCAAATAGTGGCGCCCTAAGGCACCTATGCCATAACTAATACTAGAACCGTCGCCTGATGCTGTAGTTAAACTAAAAGTCAGGTAACCACCAATTGCCGTATTATCAACAATGAACCAAGCAACTTTTGGATTTAACGTAAAGGAAAAGTTACCTCCTTCGTCCAAACTTAAATCAAGTTTAGATATATCACCTCCAACCATTACGTTTCCGGCTTGTATTTGCGCCTCTGTTTTAAGAGACGTAAAAAGTAGTATCCAGCATGCGAACACAAACAGTATTCTTTTTTCCATAACCTAATTTTTTATTTCTAAATGATACAGTAATAGCATTTTCTTATTTAAAAAAATAAATAGAACCGTTAACTGCATTCGAAGGTGAGGAAGGTTACGTCATATAATATTGGAATGAAAATAACATATGAGCGTATATACAACCCTGTTAGTCAGCAACGCTTAAACACAAGGAATAGGAATAAATGCAAAAAATACAGACAGAGATGGCTTTAGTATATTCAGAGGTAAAAAGATCTTTCCTATTGACTAGATATACCCAGTTAATTTTATTTCACCTGCATGCTATTTTATATAATGGCTTTGTTAAATGAATTGCCAACAGATAAGTTCTTCAAATTTACAATAACAATTCTTAGACAGAGAGCTTTCCAACATATAATTCAATCCTTGCGCAAACAAATAAGCCAGCTTATCAAAAAACTGTTGCATTAAACACCGGATGAACAACACTGCTACAAAAATTATACAGCAGCTTTAAAAACAGGATTTTATTGGCACAAAGCGAGGTAAGCTCTACACAATTCTACAATAAAAACCACAAGATGCTTATAACTGTATGTGCATCAATACTTAATTCTTAAGCGTAATCAGAGGAATTGAAAACGAAAAAAAAGAAATGGAAGAGCTGGCACAATTATTATCTACCTGCTAGGCACAAATGTTAAAGCTGCATAGCTAGCCTAACACCAATTGATTGTGATCCGACTAATTCCTGCTGAATGGTATTCAACTCTATTGAATTCTTATTTTTTCTACCAGTTGTATTTATACTCTACTGGTTTGTAAGCCAGCGAAACCTGGCTATACAGAACTGCCTGATCTTACTGGCCAGCTATTACTTTTATGCCTGTTGGGATTGGCGCTTTGTGTTTCTCTTACTAGCATCCACCTTTATAGGTTTTGGCTTTGGTCTGGCCATTGAGTATTCGAGATGGAAGAAGCTGGCACTGTGGGGTGGACTGTTGTGCAACATACTGCTATTAGGTGTTTTTAAATACTTCAACTTCTTTTCTCAATCAGCGGCAGATTTGATCCATGCCTTGGGCTTTAAAACCAGTCCTTATTTTATTGACATTGCCTTACCGGTGGGTATTTCGTTTTACACCTTTCATGGCATGTCGTACCTGATAGATGTTTATAATAAAAAGATAACCCCTACCCGCAACTTCATTGATTACAGCGTATTTGCTTCTTTCTTTCCCTTACTGGTAGCGGGCCCTATTGAAAGAGCTACGCACCTGTTACCGCAGGTACAAAACAAACGCACATTTGATTATACACAGGCAGTAGCCGGCACCCGCCTTATTCTTTGGGGATTGTTTAAAAAGATAGTCATTGCCGATACACTGGCTACCGTAGTAGATAAAGTGTACCTGCACCCAGAATATTACTCGGGCTCAACGCTTTTACTCACAACCATCTATTTTTCGTTCCAGATCTATTGCGACTTTAGCGGCTATTCCGATATAGCCATTGGTACCGGCAAACTGTTTGGTTTTGAATTGTTGTCTAACTTCCGGTTTCCCTACTTCTCACGCAACATAGCCGAGTTCTGGAGAAGATGGCATATTTCGCTTTCTTCCTGGTTTAGGGACTATTTATACATTCCGCTGGGGGGCTCCAAAGTGGGAAAGCTAAAGGCCATTCGCAACACCTTTATTATATTCCTGGTTAGTGG
The DNA here is from genome assembly GCF_001644645.1 of Flavisolibacter tropicus. Taxonomy (NCBI): domain Bacteria; kingdom Pseudomonadati; phylum Bacteroidota; class Chitinophagia; order Chitinophagales; family Chitinophagaceae; genus Flavisolibacter; species Flavisolibacter tropicus. Next base: position 2,958,249 of record NZ_CP011390.1, read on the forward strand.
ATTGTGGCATGGTGCCAACTGGACCTTTGTACTGTGGGGTGGCATCAATGCTTTGCTCTTTATTCCCCTATTACTTTCCAATAAAAACAGAAAGTTTGCTACTAGTGTAGTTGCCGAAGACCGCGTGTGGCCGACACTAAAAGAGGTAGGACAAATGGTAATCACATTGTTACTGGTATCCTTAGCCCGCGTCTTTTTCCGATCGCCCAATATAGAGACCGCTACCAATTACTTTGGGCTAATGACACACAAGTTATTCACGCTGCCAGAATTCCTAAGCCTGCTTGTTTTTATATTGTTGTTTGTGGTACTGGAATGGACACAACGAAGAGATGAAAGAAATGTGTTTCAGATTGAGCGTCCTGTGTACAAGCAGGCTTTGTATTTATTTATGGCGGTTATGATTGTCTTTCATCATAAATATATCGACACCACTCAATTTATTTACTTCCAGTTCTAACCATGAAAAGGTACATTGCAAAACTACTTTTATGGAGCCTTGTGGCAGGCGGCACCTCACTTGGGTTGCTAACGGCCATTGATCATTCATTTATTCCTGGACCAAAGAAAATGTTCCTTGCTGAAAAAGCACCCAAGGACATTGACTTGCTTATTATTGGTTCTTCACGCGCCGAGTTTGTTATTGACCCACATCTCTTTAATGAAGAATTTACTGTTTACAACTTTGCTATGGCAGGCCATGGCCTACCCTCTAATTACCTGTTATTAAAACTGATGATTGAAAAGTACGGCTTTAAAGTTGGCCAGATCGTACTCAGTACAGACGAGCTTAATTTCAATGGCAGCAAAGGATTCTCTCGTAAGTTTCGGGATGATTTCTTCATAGATGAAATGGACGATCCTGAAGTGTATGAAGCTTATCAAAAGTATAGAGGTAAAGTCTTTTCTTCTGTACTCAAACATCTTCCACAAACCAGCACAGTCATTTACAGCGATATCCGGAAAACACTGCGCAACCTGCCCTTTATGACTCGCCATTTATTAGAGCGCTCAAAAGCAGAGTATGAGAAAGAATTAAATGTTTTTGCTTCAACAAAAGGATACAGTCCGCTGTTTCAAAAAAGCTATATCAAGGATAACAACAAGAAAGAAAAATATGTGATTGAACCTGATGACCTGGAGTATTTCAATAAGCTGGCGGCTTTGTGTAAAAAGCACAACATTCAATTAAGTTTATTCAGAGCGCCTATGTTGCACTGCAACAATTACCAGTCGGAAGAGTTTGATAGCTTTATCAGTGCCTTTACCAGGGAAAACAATATTCCCTTCTTTGATTACAAATGCAGTTACCAACTGGCCGATCAATTTTATGATGCAACCCATCCAACAGATACGATTTCTCAACGAGTATCCATGGACCTAAGCAATAAACTACAACCTGCATTAGCTGAATTAAAAAAGAAAAATCAAACCATTACATCAAAGCCTGCGTTCATTACCATGTTACAATAATGCGGAAATAAAAATGGCTTTCTAAACAAGGCATAACACTATTTTAAATAAAGAAGGGCGAATTTAGTTGACGGAGGGCAGTTGATAGTTGGCAGTGGACTGCCCTTTATTGCCGACTTTCAACTACCAACTATCATCTGATAAACACTCGATGTAACTTAAATTGGCATAAGAAACCATTGTCATTATTGCACTAAATATACTACTGGTATTAAAACATACCGTTCTCATTGATCATATCGGCAGGCACTTCCTGGCCAAAATCCCACATCTCGGCAATCTTGCCATTTTCAAAACGGAAAATATGCATAACGGCATAGCCTAAGCTTTCAGGTGTTGGCCGCACATGCGAATGAACAGCTACCAAATCTCCATCCTGTAATGTGCGCTTTACTTCAAAGATCTTATCAGGTACTTGCTTAGCGTTTTCTTCCATAGCGGTCATTATCGTTTCTGCATCGCCTTTAAAATACACATTGTGATGCTTGAAGTTGCTAGCCACATACTTATTGAAGGCTTCACGAGAATCACCTTTGGCAGCCAATTGCAAAAAGTCTAGAGCTATTTCTTTATATGTTTTCAATTCCATTGTTTTAATGCTTGGTCAATTTTTATTTCATTTCTCTATTACTAATAAACCCATATTCTAAAAAGGCTTCTTTGCTGTTTCCATTGCTTTTTCCAAATACTCATCTCTTCCTTCACGCACTCCTTGAATGGTCTTGTTAACCAAAATATGGGGCTGTATGCCCACGCCATGGTGCGCAGATCCGTCATGCTTTACTACACGCATACCTGTCCAACTGATTGAATACCCGCCCGGCAGCGTAAAAGGATTAATATTTCCATTGGTACCTGCGGTAGGTTGGCCAATGATTGTTGCCAATTTATAATTCTCAACAAAGCTCATATAGCTTTCTGCATAGCTGATGGCACGACCATCGGTCAGAAAAATGATATTTGCATCAAGATGTGTTTTCGAAGGTTTCATTCCCCAACCATGATATTCCCATCCTGCCAGATTCTCCCTATCGGGATAAATTGTTTGAGGCACCTGCATCCAACGGGTAGATGTATCTTTTCCCTTTAACAGGTATTCAAGAAATTCATGGTTATTGTTTGGATATCCCCTGAGATCACAAATGATTACGCGGCTTTTTTTCAACTCCGGCAATGCTTTGTTGATGGCATCCATTGTAGCCCTATCCATATTAACATAGGCTACATCATTTGAAAGCATCTTGATGGAATCATTCTTTGGCAGTGAAGCATAATATTGCGAAAGGTTTACTGTTCTTGTTAGCGTAACATCTTCTGATTGATTATTCATCCTTTGAACAAACAGCTTCATTACTGATCCTTGCTCGCCTCGCAGTGATTCGGTTTCTGCTCTATAATCCAGCCAACCTTTTGTGCCTGCGGAAATAGTGGGATAGATGTCTGCAAAATATTCTTTAGCCAATCGACCATCTATCTTCTTTACAATATCGCCACGCTTGAGAGCAATACTGCTATCTCCTACATGCGTAATCACTAATTCACCTTCTACCCATTCCCAGCCAATCAAAGGGTAAGAGACGTCCTTATCACTCATCATATTTACCCGCACATGGCCGTCCTTTAGTTTTGCAGTCAGACGCTGTAGAGTTTTTTGAAAATTGGCCGCGGTTTTATCAGTATAAGCCTGCGCGATGGCTTCTTTCAAGGCCAACCCCCAATCTACTTTCACAACATCAAAATAGGGGTAGAAATGTTGGAATATATTCCAGGCGATGTCGAGATCTCCTAATCTTGTATACAACTGATCACCACTAATTTCTGTAGCTGGAATAGAAGCAAGGTTTTGTTTTAGCTTTAGCAACAGGCTGGTATCACCAACTGGAAAGGTTTGTGTTTCAGAACCATATAAGGCAAGTGGCAACACCATTTTTAAACCGCTACCAATTCCTTTTTCTAAATACTCCCCAACTTGAGGGTAAGCATCAAATAACTTTTTATGAGAACGAACAGTCGGTGATACTTCCCTACTCATAATAGCAGCATAGCTTTCGCCACCAGCACCTTGCCTAACTACAATTGAATAGCTTTCCTGTACCGTTGGACTTAACTGCAATCCTTTGGGTGCTGTATTTTGATCGCTATTTGTAAATGCTTCCTTGTACAATTCTTTCCATTCCTCGCCCTCCTTTACCTGCAGGCTCAGATCGTCAAATTCCACCTCACCCTTGCCTATGAGCATTATACCAAAAAATAGCTTTGCTGCATTATTATCAATTTTCCCCTTTATCTCATAAGTATCCCACTCTTTTTTCTTTATTGGCCGGCCGCCCATGTTATCAAAGAAGCCCATGGTCTTATCAGCCTTATCTACCCTAGCCCACAATTGCCCCTGCCCCTCTCCACTTGCCATGCGCACCTTTCCTTTAAAGACAAAGTCCTTGCCCTGTAGCGGTGTTGCATCCAGCCAGGAATTTACCGGCGCAAAATTCGCAGTGGAAACCGTGACTACTTCTGGGCGGTTTGTACGAAGGCTCTTATAGATGCTGCCTCTGCCACCCAATCCTACACCTGAATGCTGCCAGGCAATTGTTTTATAATCCCTAACAGGAGCTTTCAATTCTTCTTTATTCAAAACAGCTTTTTCATCCTCCAGAAGCACTTGTATGGTTGGCGCAATAGGTTTGAATAGCGCCAGCAGGTTGGCTTGTAGCTCTGCTTTGTTTTTGCTTTCACTGACTATGCGGTTTCCATAAATAGCAAACCGATTCCAATCAATAGCAGATGCTTCATCACTTGGATGAAAATATTTTACGTAACCATACAGCTTTGCAAAGGCTGTTGCATTCTCAACCTGCTGAGGTGTCTGGCAAAAGACAGTAAAGGAAGTTGTGAGGGCAAGAAAACAAAAAGTTGACTTAATGTTAAGCAGTTTCATGTTAATGGCTTAAACAAATGGGTTAGTAATGAAACTTAAATCTACAAAAAAAGAGGATGAACGTAAACGTTAGAAGACTGACTGCTTTCATTATAAATAACGGTAGGAGTATTATTTAGAAAGCTTTGCAAATAATGCACCCTGGCTTGGAATCAATGACCAGATACATAAACAAGCTAGTCCTAAATGCCCAATATCGCTACCTAAGGCCGACTGACAAGTAAAGAAACTTTATGATAATGTGGCCTACTTCAAATAACCATAAGCCCGGGTAGACTGTAATAAGCTAGATATAGAATCCCAGACTCTAAGCAATTTATTGTTCGTTTACAAATGCCTTTATCTGTTCCAAGGTATCGCGTTCATTACTTAGGCGTGGTACTTTGTGTTGTCCACCTAACTTACCCCGATAACGTAACCAACTCTCAAAAGTTTGAGGGGGTATGGCTTGAACCACTGGTAAGCGTAACGCGATGTCTTTATGGCGCTTGGCCTCGTAATCGCTATTGATCTGTTTTAAGGCTGTGTCCAGCGCTTCTACAAAGGCAGGTAAGTTTTCGGGTTCTTTATCAAAAGCTATCAACCATTCATGTGCACCGTTTTCTGCTTCAGAAAAATAAACAGGCGCAGCCGTATAGTCCTTTACTGCAGCCCCCGTTTTTGCACAGGCGGCGGCAATAGCTTTGTCGGTATTGTCTACAATTACTTCCTCACCAAAGGCATTCATATAGTGCTTCAATCGGCCCGACACTTTTATGCGGTAAGGACTGATAGAGGTAAACTGAATCGTATCACCCAAAAGATAACGCCAAAGGCCACCATTGGTAGTGATAACGGGTGCATAGTTCTTTCCCAGTTCCACCTCATTAAGCTGCAGGGTACGCGGTTGCTCTTTCCCCCACTCTTCTAATGGCATGAACTCGTAAAAGATGCCATGCTCCAACATGAGCAACATGCCTTCTACTGTAATATCGTCTTGTGCGGCAAAAAAACCTTCCGATGCATTATACATCTCCAGGTAGTTGATAGGCGCACCAATCAATTTTTCAAAATGCGCCCGGTAGGGTACAAAAGATACGCCACCATGCATGTATAACTCCAAGTTAGGCCATACTTCAATAATGGTGCTTTTGCCGGTAATCTCCAGTATGCGTTTCAACAGTACTATGAGCCAGGTAGGCACACCGGCCATAGACGTCACATTTTCATGGATGGTAGATTGCGCCAGCCTTTCAATCTTTTCTTCCCACTCATCCATAAGGGCTATGGAAAGATCGGGTGTACGCAACCAATGACCCCAGAAAGGTGAGTTCTGTAAGAGTACCGCGCTCAGATCGCCATATTGCACATCTTCGTGCAACTGACTGATCTGGTGGCTACCACCAATCACTAATCCTTTGCCTGTTAATAATACACTCTCCGGATGAGTTGCATAATAGAGACTTAACACATCCTTTGATGCTTTATAATGGTTATCGTGAAGGCTTTCTTCACTGATAGGAATGAACTTACTTTTTTCACTGGTAGTACCGCTGCTTTTAGCAAACCAGGTAACGGGTGTATTCCATAAGAGGTTTTCATCGCCCTTCATCATACGCTCAATAAAGGGCTTCAGGTTATCGTATTCCTGAATGGGCACTTGTTTTTTGTACTGATCCAGCGTTTGAATTGTATCAAATTGATAGAGGCGGCCAAACTCGGTATACTGACCTGCAGCCAGCAAATCTTGCCACACAGCAAACTGCGCTACATTAGCATTATGCATCCATTGTTCTACTGCCGGAAGACGTAAACGGGCTAATCCCGATATAGCTGGGCTCAATAATTTCATCTGTGCATATTCCTTTTCAACTGGCCTTGGTGATCAGCCGCTTCCTCAGCACTTAAAAAACGTGCCAATAAGGGCGTCAACTGTCGTGCAGCAAGATAGCCTATATTCTCAAATGAAAGGTAGATAGACAGGCTGCCTGCAGGAATTTCTTTTGACAAATAATTGCCCCTTTTAAACGAAATCGGGTGGCCTTCCTAACAGTTGTAATTTTCCAACTACAGAAAATGGAGTCCGCTTATTATTCCTCAACCTCACGCTAACAGGTTTTATTCGGCAACATATTGATAGCAATCAATCACACTTAGCCTTTCACAATAAAAAAGGACATCCTTAAAGATGCCCTTTTTATAGTTGATTCATAGATTAGTTATGGAACATACTTCGTTTCCACCTCTACAATATGTTTACCAATATTATATTCATCAAAACTAATAACAGCCGTTTCGCCATACGCACCTGTATCCCGCAGACGGATAGCCATTTTCTGAGGTGTACCTCCATTCTCAGGGATATAGCGGGCTGAAATACGGTAACGACCAAAAGGCACATCATCCAGTCCGCTACCTACGGCCGTACCTTGCATGCTAAAGCTGGCTGTAGCGCGTCCAACTACGTTTTGCCCGGTAGTACCATCTACTAATGGTCCCTCTGGCACCAACGTCAATTCAATTTCTTCTCCTTTGATATACGTAGGCGAATTATCGTAATAAGCTACCTTGGCACCAATCTTACTATTATTGGAGCCAGGAACGGCACCAGAAAGCTTCCAGGTAAGATTCCGTACTCCACCAGCGCTAGAAGTAACCGGGTCTGCATTATCTGCGTATACATAAAACGAATAGGTTTGACCGTTATATTGGCGTTGCAGTTCGGCATGCACTAACCAGGTACCACCTGGATTGGCCACATTCATTTTATAATAACCATTTGCATCTGTAACGGCTATTACATTGGTATTATAATACGCTGTATGTCCGGCATATACTTTAACGCCGGCAACCGGTTGTCCTTTGGTATCTATAACACGGCCTTTCAGCAAGCCGGCTTCTACTGTAGTATTATCGCCGTTATTTGTGTCATCGCTTTTTTTATCAGACTTGCTACAATTGGCTGCCGTGGTTCCTAAAAAAACCAAGAGCATAAAAACAGAAGTACAAAATTTCATAGTTGTTAGCTTTAAGGTTAAATGATTTATAACCCTAAACTAAACAGCGCATCTATGTACCTATACTTCAACAGGTATGACTTGCATTTTTAATGCGCTCAATTGAAAGAATTGTGCAATGTGATATTAGATACATTAGCCAACGTATCCTTCAATTTTTGATTAACAGGAACTAAATGTAACGACTACCCTTGCTGGCTTTCCTGAAGTAAATAATCTTTCCGACGCAAAATAAAGTTGCGGCCTAAGTAAAGCTTTTTCACTTGTTCATCTTCCGCCAGTTCTTCTGCCGTACCATGTTTAAAGATCTTGCCCTCAATCAGCAAGTAGGCGCGGTCGCAAATGGAAAGCGTTTCTGTTACGTTGTGGTCGGTAATAAGAATGCCGATATTCTTAAACTTCAATCGGGCTACCACCATTTGAATATCTTCTACGGCAATAGGGTCAATACCGGCAAAAGGTTCGTCCAATAAAATAAACTTAGGATCTACGGCCAGGGCACGCGCAATCTCTGTACGGCGCCGCTCACCACCACTTAGTACATCACCATTGCTTTTACGCACGTGTTGCAGACGGAACTCTTCCAGCAGCGCTTCCAACTTCTCTCTCTGCTCCTGCTTGGTCATCTTGGTCATCTGCAGTACTGCGGAAATATTATCCTCTACACTTAGCTTTCTGAAAATAGAAGCTTCCTGTGGCAGGTAGCCAATTCCCAGCTGCGCCCTCTTATACATGGGCAGCTTGGTAATATTAAGATCGTTTAAAAATACTTCACCTTCATCTGGCTTAATTAAGCCTGTGGTCATATAGAAAGTGGTGGTCTTACCGGCCCCGTTTGGTCCCAGCAAACCCACAATTTCTCCTTGTTTTACTTCTATAGACACATGATTCACCACCCGGCGGTTGCGATACTGCTTTACCAGCTCACTTGTATGTATGCGTAATTCTTCCACTTCTACAAACCTTTCGGTAAAAATAGTACGAAAGCCTTTTATACCCTATTCCTTAACTGTCTTTTGTATTTAGTTAACGCTGTACTATGTTTGCAATCCGAATTAAACCATTATTACAACTGCTGTATCAGCAGAGCCCACGTGCCCCAATGATGCAGCTATCGATTCCGATTATTATCGGAATACTCTAAAGCAACAACATGCAGATGAAAGTCACTGACTACTTGAACAACGGGAAATCCACCTTGGTATCCTTTGAAATCCTACCGCCCTTAAAAGGCCGCAGCATTAACGCGCTTTGGGAACACCTGGACCCTTTAATGGAGTTTAAGCCTTCTTTTATTAATGTAACCTACCACCGCAGCGAAAGCATGTTCAAACGCAAAGTAGATGGCACGTTTGAAAAAGTGGAGGTGCGCAAGCGCCCAGGTACCGTAGGCATTTGTGCTGCTATAATGAACCGCTATAAGGTAGATGCCGTAGCTCACCTGATTTGCGGAGGCTTTACCAAGCAGGAAACGGAAGATGCCCTTATTGACCTGGCCTTCCTGGGAGTTAATAATGTATTGGTACTTCGTGGCGATGCCCCTAAGAATGAAACCTTCTTTGAGCCAGAGCCAGGTGGTCATAAATATGCAATTGAACTGCTGCAGCAGGTAACCAATATGAATAATGGTATCTATCTGGAAGAAGACCTGAAAAATACCGTTAAGACAGACTTCTGCATTGGTGTAGCCGGTTATCCTGAAAAGCATTTTGAATCGCCCAACTTTAAAACGGACCTGGCCTACCTGAAGGCGAAAGTAGATGCGGGCGCTGAATACATCACCACACAGATGTTCTTTGACAATGAGAAATATTTTGCATTTGTTGATGCTTGCCGCAATGTAGGCATTAATGTGCCTATCATTCCAGGTCTTAAACCCATCAGCTCAAAAAAGCAACTGACCATCATTCCACGCACGTTCCATGTAGATATACCAGAACAGCTGTCCAGTGAGATCCTGAAGTGCAAAACCGATGCAGATGTAGAAACTGTAGGTACTGAATGGCTTTTGCAACAGTCTAAAGAATTAAAAGCTGCCGGTGTGCCTATCCTGCACTATTATACCTTAGGCAAGCCGACAATGGTAGCGAATGTGGTTAAAGAGATCGTTTAGTGAGTAGTTTACGAGTTCACTTGTTTACAAGTTTACAGTTCATGGATAGAAACAAGTGAACTTGTGAACTCTGGAACTTGTGAACTATAAATAACCAAAGAAAAAGGAGAGCCGTTGCTCTCCTTTTTCTTTGGTTATTTACCCGAACTTAGAATAGTAGCTAACACTTTATCATCCACTACTACCGGGTACTTTTTCTTTAGTTGCTCCAGCCATTGTTTTTCCAGATCGGCCTGGTAGTCGTTGATCACTAAACCACGCGCTGCAGCAAAATCACGCGGTTCTGGCTTGGTATAGCGTTTTACGATGTAGGCACAAGCCGCTGTATTATCATCTTTGTTAGGTACTAAAGATGTCACCGTTCCTGACTGGCTGCTTTTGGCGGCGCCTGGAATCTGATCGATCTCAAAACGATTGGAATCGGCTACCACCTGTTCTCCAAAATTAGCTATGATGGTACGCCATTTTTGAGGCGCTTTGCTCAGCTCTTTATAAAAGTGCTGGGCCACTGGAATATCAGTAGCATAAAACACAACCGCTTCTGCACTTTCCTTCCAGATATAGCGATCTTTATGTTGGTTATAATATTTCTCTAAAGCCACTGTATCGCTCTGCGCTGGGTTCCAGATCTCGCGCTGCATGATCTCAAAAAACAGGTTTCCGTCCTTAAACTCTTCAACCTGAGCTTTAAACGCAGGATTAAACTCCTCCAAATGCTTCTTGTAATAATCCATGGCAGTAGCAGCAACAAACTCATCCCACAGCTGGTTATAGGCTTTTGTGCCTGAACCATCGTGCTTAAAGCGATTGGCCTGTGCGTACTGGATCCAATTATCTACAGTGGTAGCATCAGCTCCTAATTGGAACAATGCGGATTGTGGTTTCAAACCACTTGCCTTTGCCGTTGGCATATTATTAAGGAGACTATCTGAATAGGCCCACAAAGCATTAGTAGCAAAAGCAGCCTGTTTATATTGTGCCATAGCCCTGCGAATGGCCGCATTGGTAGTGGTTTGCATCCGATCGCTGGCCTTTACTTTTTCTGGTAGCTCGTCCTGAACTTTAGAACTATTAAAGTCGGTTGGTACCGGCTGCAGGATCAATCGTTTTACAATATGCCAGCCATGTGTGGTTTGAAAAGGCTTGCTGATAGCGCCATCTTTGGTAAGGCTATACGCCACTTTTTCAAACTCAGGGTCGTATTCTCCCACACCAAACTCAGGAATTTGACCATTGGCAGCACTTGATACCTGGTCTGCGCTGAAGCGAGTGGCCAGTTTGCCAATATCATCACCCTTTAGCAAACGGTTGTATAAGGAGTCTGCCAGTTTTTTAGTAGCCGCTTTGGTGGCAGCATCCGCGTCGGGAGGGTAGGCCAGTAATATCTGAGCCGCACGTAAACGCCCCAATGCTTTCCGATCGCCCAGGTTCTTAAATATATGATAACCGACTTTCGATCTATAAATAGGTGCTACTTGTCCAGTGGGTGTTTGATAAACTACATTTTCAAACTCGTAAGGCAAGGTGAACACCGTAATATAACCCATATCACCACCATTGGTTTTGGCAGATGGATCTTCGGAAAAAGTCTGTGCTACAGTAGAAAAGGTTTTACCTGCTTTTAATAGCTGATAGGCTTGCTGGGCTTTTTGATAAGCAGCCGCTGTATCATTATTACCGGTAGCAATGAATATATGGGCTACATGAATATCTTTTTGTGAACGCTGAAAAGCTTCTTTTACCAAGGCCTTCACGCTTTCTTCATCCGACAAAAAGCCAGGTAAGATTTGCGCACGCAGGTTCTCTAATTCAGCTACCAGCTGTGGCAATGTATCGTAACCGCGCGCTTTCGCTTCTTTTACTTTCAAACGTGAGGCAATGTAAAGATCCAGGTAGCCTTTCATCGCTTCTGGCGACTGAGCGTCTGTATTGTTTTTACGATACGCTTTTAAAAACTCTTGTGCACTAACCGATTCACCACCATAGGTAAATAAGGTCTGGGCAGAAGCCACTGTACCGCTTAATGCAAAGGCCAGGGCAGCTAGAATGTATTTGTTCATAGCAGTAATCGGTTTAGGACTTGTTTTTTTGACGGACCGCTAATATTTCATCAACCTGTTCTTCGGTTACTTTTTTAGCGATTATTCGTTTGTCTTTGTCTAACAAATACAAGGTAGGAAAACTCTGAACATCAAACAATTGGGAATACCCAGGAACACCAGCATCAATACGTGCTTTTTCATCGGCCTTGGAATAGTATACATGCACCCAATCATTAAGTTTGTGATCATGGATCATATTCATCCAGTCTTTCTTAGAGCCTTCTGTTTCCTTAGCTAATCCAAACATTTGTACACCCTGTGCCTTCCATTTACTGTGAAGCAGGCTATCCAGCTTTGGCACTAATTCCTTACAATGCCCACAGGTAGGATCCCAAATTACTAATAATGTATAAGGAGAATTTACGCTATACAGGTTTATCTTTTTTCCACTGGTATCAGGAAGTTCCACATCAGCAGCTGGAGTGCCCATAATATTTGCCATCAGGCTATACGCACGGTCGGTGATCACTTTCTTTCCTTGCTCATTCAGCCAGGGATAGGTTTTCTGGGAAAAGTATTTTTCATACAGGTGTACAAATACCTTGTCTTCCCACATATACTTCTGGTTCAGATAGCGGTTGACATATTTCACCAGCAGAAAGCGTTGCATGTCTTCACTAATGCTGGCATAACCCAGCATCCAATCCAGTTCCTTGATCACAGAGTCAGCATCCGGATATACCAATTGCTCAAAATAGCGATCTAACCGGGCTTCAAAAAATGGCGTACGTGCCAGGCGATCATCCCAAAAGTTTACACCATCCCAGTAATGTGCCTTGAAATAGTGGTAGCCAAATAGTGAATCAGTCTTGGCTTCCGGGGCATTCTTGGGTACCTCTGGATCTCTCATGGCCTTTAGCAAAACAGTCAGTAAACTGTTAGGATTTTTGGTCATGATATTCACACGGTAATCGTGAATCTGTTTATTAACCGCTATAATCTTTTGAGTAAGTGCTACTGAGTCTTGCGGCTGTGCCGTGCGCTGTTTGTATAAAGCATCCAGCGTTTTGCCATTGGAAGCCATATACTGCTGATACGCCCTGAACTGGGCATTATCGGGCGAGTTTTGGAATGTAATGGTTTTAGCAATGGTAGCGGTATCGGCTATCACGCTAAACCTCTGATTCTTGTCTACCAATATCTCAAAGTTCTGTGAGCGGTCGGGGTAGCCAATCAGGTAAATACCTCCACCCAGCTTTTTAGAACCTTTAAAGACACCTTCGCTTTTCTCATTCAGCTTTACGGAGTCGATAATGGGTAGCGTTTTACCAAAGTAATGACCTAAATAAATGTATTGATTCTTAAAGGGCTTCAGCGTTACCTTAATCTCGTAAGCGTTCTGAGCACTGGCCGTCAGGCCCACAGCAAGGGCAAGGAGTGTGTTTACTATTCGCATTTCGGTAGCAATGTGCCATAAAAATAGAGAAACAATACAGAACCAATTGATTTTGTCAGGTTAAAGAGATGCAAAAGGGAGATAAGAGGAGAAAAGAGAGGGAAAGAGGAAAAGAGGAAAGGAATAATGAGCAATGAACAAGGAAGGAAAAGCTGCGAGCTATGAGCTATGAGAAGAAGTCCACGGTTGACAGATGACAGTCCACAGAAGGAAAGAAAATGTTCAATACCCAATAATCAATGTTCAAGGGACAAGGAAGAAGAGAACTTGCTCTGCGGGGAGGGTTTTCGTATCTTTAGGCTCTTCTCTTTTAGAGCCTATTCGGCTCTTTTTATTACACATTTCCTTATTATATCTGATTGGATTTCTACCGGCTTTGGGGTGGCGGGATACGGGTGAGGGATCGGCCGGGGATGGGGTGAGATACGGGTGAGGTACGGGTGAACCCACAGGACAGGTACAGGCTTATATGAAGATACTAGGGCGTTACCATTAGGTTACTATGGCATTACTGAGGCTTTGCTATGAAGTAGCCATGAAGGAAGAACGGTAGAAGGGGAAAATATTAGGGGCGTTTATCATGTAACGGATTTGGGGCTACCTATAAAAGTATGCTGCCTGTAGGGGGGCTTTTTATTTATCAGCGTTTTTGGTCTTCTGCCTTTGAGTGCAGGCTACTCACCATTGACCATTCACGAGCTAAGCCCTCCCCTTTAGGGGCCGGGGGCATGTGCTTGCTTTCCTATCACTCGTTATAAACCTCTTAAACTGCAAGGCTTCAACGGGAAACTACCAACTATCGCCTACTTTTACAGCGTGAGAAAAAAGAAGAATATTGTTTTAGAGAACGTAACGGTAGCCGATTACGCAGCAGAAGGTAAATCACTGGCCCGGCAGGACGGAAAAGTTATTTTCATTGAAAATGTAGTGCCCGGAGATGTAGTAGACATTCGTTTGACCAAGAGCAAAAAAGACTGGGCAGAGGGCTACCCTATCCAGTTTCACAGTTATTCTAAAGAAAGAGCTACCCCATTTTGCCAGCATTTTGGCGTATGTGGCGGTTGCCAGTGGCAGATGCTGCCCTACGAAAAGCAGTTGCAATACAAGCAGCAGCAAGTGTTTGACAACCTAACCCGTATTGGCAAGGTGGAGCTGCCTGAGTTTCAACCTATTATTGGCGCCCAGGACGATAAGTTTTACCGCAATAAGCTGGAATACACGTTTAGCACAAAAGAATACTTGCCGGCAGGCAGTTTTAATAAAGAAGACAAAGCACAAAGCCTGCGCCCCGTTGTTGGCTTTCATGCCAAAGGCTTCTTTGACAAAGTAGTAGATATTCAAAAATGCTGGCTGCAGGAAGACCTGACCAACCAGATCCGCAACAGTATTCGCCAATATGCTTACGATCATAAACTTTCCTTTTATGATATCCGTGAGCACCAGGGCCAATTACGCACCATGCAGGTACGCCTTTGTACTACTGGAGAACTAATGGTGAATATTGTGTTTGGCGAAGACAATGAACAGAGGCGCAAACCGCTGCTGGACTATGTGCAGCAAACATTCCCACAGATCACTACCTTATTATATACCATTAACTTAAAAAAGAACGACTCCATGTTTGACCTGGAGCCGCAGGTGTACAGTGGTAAAGGATATGCTATTGAAAAATTGGAAGACTTCCAGTTCAAGATCGGCCCTAAATCTTTCTTCCAGACCAATACCAAACAAGGTGAACGTCTTTACCAGATAACCCGTGAGTTTGCAGAGCTTGATGGCAGCCAGGTTGTTTACGACCTCTATTGTGGCACCGGCAGTATTGGTATTTTCTGCAGCAAGGGCGCTAAGCAGATCGTTGGTGTAGAAATGATTGATGCAGCTATCCAGGATGCAAAAGAAAATGCTGCACTGAACAATATTGATCACTCTTTCTTTGTTAGTGGCGATGTAATAGAGGTGTGTAATGACGATTTCTTTGCCCATCATGGCAAACCCGATGTGATCATCACCGATCCGCCGCGGGCCGGCATGCACCCTAAGCTGGTAGAGAAAATTCTAGAGATGGAAGCTCCTACCGTAGTGTATGTAAGCTGTAACCCGGCAACACAGGCAAGAGACTTGCAGTTACTGGATGCGAAGTATAAAGTAACCAAGGTACAGCCCGTAGATATGTTTCCGCATACGCACCATATTGAAAACATCGTACAGTTGAAATTAAAAAGCTAGATAGATGAGCGATTTTAAAACAAGACCGGATTCGTTTCCTCCTATTGTAAAAAACCTGATCATCATAAATGTTTTAGTATTTGTAGCGCAGCTAACGCTAGGCATTACTGATAAGATCATGCTGTACCCAATTCAGTCTCCTCAATTCGCACCCTACCAGATAGCTACCCACATGTTTGCCCATGCGCCAAACATGTATTTTCATATCATTTTCAACATGTTTGCGCTCTGGATGTTTGGGAGAGTATTAGAGAATGTATGGGGACCGCAGCGTTTTTTATTTTTTTACCTTGTCTGCGGTGTAGGGGCAGCAGCCTGCCACTTGGCTGTACAATATATTGCCTGGCAAAATATGGATGCAGCCATCGCAGTAGGCGATATGGCAAAGGCACAGACATATGCCAATTCACTAGCACCCGCTTTAGGCGCCTCTGGTGCTATTATGGGTATTTTTGCCGCTTTTGCCTACCTGTTTCCCAACACAGAAATGTTTATCATGTTTATTCCGTTTCCCATCAAAGCAAAATGGGCCGTATTGGGTTTGACTGCCATTGACCTTTTTGGCGGCATAGCCAATGTTAGCGGAGATAACGTTGCGCATTTTGCGCACCTGGGTGGCGCTATAACCGGTTTCATAATCGTGTTGATTTGGAACAAAATGGACAAAAGACGCTTTTATTAGCGTCTATATACTTGTAATTTTATATAGAACATCATGAGCTACTACGAACAACGACATCAAAATAAATTAGGCATTGGGCAGGATGGAGCGCTAATCACACTTATCTCTGTTAACCTGGTGGCCTTTGTGATAATGGCCTTGATCAAGGTCGTTTACTTTTTCTCTTATGGCGGTCAAGAGGGTAATGTATTGTTTAATGACCAGGTCATTAATTGGGTGGCGCTACCGGCTCACCTGCCTACGTTTCTTAGCCGCCCGTGGACCTTATTGACGCACTTCATCCTGCATGTGGATGTTTGGCACATCATTGCCAACATGCTGTGGCTATGGGCCTTCGGGCGCATCTTACAGGATATTGCCGGCAGCAATAAAATTGTTCCTGTGTTCCTGTATGGTGCTATGGCTGGCGCTATTGCCTTTATACTTTTCATGAACCTGATTCCCGGCTTACGGGGTGGTTTACTGCACGCTAAAGCATTAGGTGCTTCTGCCGGTGTAATGGCCATTGCCATTGCCGCTACAGCATTAGCTCCAGGCTATCGCATTTTTCCTCTGCTAAACGGTGGTATTCCTTTGTGGGTGATCACGGGTATTTTTGTAATTATAGACCTGGCTACCATACCAGAAGGCAATTCTGGTGGCCATATAGCACACTTAGCAGGTGCAGGCATGGGCTTCCTGTATGTGGTGATGCTGAAGCGCGGTAGCGACTGGGGTGGCTGGATCAATAACTTTTTTGATTGGGTCAACAACCTGTTTAATCCAGAGGTACCTAAAAAAGGCAAGACCATCAAAAGCCAACATTTTTACAAAACATCAGTGCCTCCTTATAATAGAACCAGCACGACAATCACACAACAACGCGTAGATGCCATCCTGGATAAGATCAGCCAGAAGGGCTATGGCGCATTAACCGATGAAGAAAGAGAAATACTAAAACAGGCAAGTAAAGAAGATTAGTAAATTGCAATAATGGCTGGTACGTACCGACTGATTCTGAAACGTTCATTTATCTTCCTGAACGGCTTAACAGCTGTCATTTTTTTACTTACCTGCCTGGCACCTTACCTGAATCCCACCCAATGGTGGTTCTTTTCTATTTTAGGCTTGGGGTTTGCCTTTATCCTGATTTTATTATTTGGCTTCCTGCTTTTCTGGCTTTTTGTTAGCCCCCGCTTTATATTCATTTCATTGATAGCATTGGCCATTGGCTGGAAAAGCCTGGCTTCTTTTTTTGGATTTGATATCTCTGGTGCCTACGACCTCCGCAAAGAAAAAGGCAGCATTCGTGTGGCCAGTTGGAATGTAGCCCGCTTTATCGAACTGATGCGCAATAATAATAAAGGCAGTCAGACACGATTAAAGATGCTGGACCTGATAAAGGCACAGAAGGCCGATGTGCTGTGCATGCAGGAATTTTACCAGTCCACGGATTCAAGCCGTTATAATAACATCAAATACATCCAGGAAAAACTTGGCTATCGTTATTACTATTTCTGTTGGGATGGAGATGGCGATAAGCAGTGGTTTGGCCAGATCATTTTCTCACGTTACCCCATAGTGGACAGTGGCAAGATCAACTATCCACGACCCAGCCAGCCCGAAAGCCTGCTTTATGCAGATGTGTTATACAAAGGTGATACCATTCGTTTTTACACAACCCACCTGCAATCTGTACAGTTCAAAAAGCAGGATTTTGAAAGTATTGAAGAAATCAAAAACCGGGAAGACAGCATACTGGAAAACTCCAAAAGCATTTTTTCCAAGTTAAAAAGAGGGATCATTTACCGCTCTCGCCAGGCTAAGATTGTTAAGGAGGCTACCCGGCAATCGCCACATCCCTATGTAATCACCGGCGATTTTAACGATGTACCCAACTCCTATACTTATTTTACTATTCGCGGCGAACTACAAGATGCGTTTTTGGAAAAAGGTTTTGGTATTGGGCGCACCTATTCAGGCCTATCACCAACACTACGCATCGATTATATTCTCCCCACACACGATTTTACGGTAAAGCAGTTTAACCGCGTAGTACGCGACTATTCAGATCACTATCTTTTAGTGGCGGATTTGGAGTTGAAAAAGTAAAGGCCTAGCCCCTCCCGGCCTCCCCGAAGGGGAGGAGAACCATTGCCCAGAGGCCAGCTTTGCAACGATACTTTACTTTTTCAATCACTTTGAACAAAAAGCACTCCGTTAAGTGGAATACGTTTTCCTTATCCATTCTGTTTCCTACTTGAACATTGATCATTGAAAATTGAGCATTGAACATTTCCTTTCTTGTTCCTTGTTTCTTGCCCCTTGTGCCTTTCCTCCACTTCTTCCTTCATCCTTCCTTGTTCCTTGTTCATTATTCTCCCTGGCCCTTGCCGCGCAGGCCTCCCCTTTAGGGGCCGGGGGCGTGCAGTGAGCCTTTGACCTAAAGAATGTATCTTTGACATCTATGACTGTATTGAAGCTTCTATATTGTTGTTGCTGCTGACGCTAAGCGCTATGCTTATAATACTCCTTTAATTATTACAGTCATTAATCTATTATTGCATCATGAGTCGTTTAAGAGTTTACAACTCCTATATCAGAGACAAGGAAGAATTTAAGCCCCTAGTAGAAGGACATGTAGGCATGTATGTGTGCGGCCCTACCGTAAGCGGCGAGAGCCATTTAGGTCATGCGCGCCCGTATATCACGTTTGACGTAGTGTATCGCTACCTGATGCACCTGGGTTATAAAGTGCGCTATGTGCGCAACATTACAGATGCCGGCCACTTTGAAGAAGAAGGGCGCGAAGCTGAAGATAAGATCTCCAAAAAAGCAGTGATTGAAAAGCTGGAACCTATGGAGTTGGTACAGAAATACACCAACCTTTACCATTGGGCCATGGCGCAATTCAATTGCCTTGAACCGTCTATCGAACCTACGGCTACCGGCCACGTTATTGAGCAGATCAATATGATCCAAGATCTGATTCAAAAAGGCTTTGCCTATGAAATGAATGGTAGTGTATACTTCGACGTTACCAAGTATGCAAAAGGCCATGATTATGGTAAGCTTAGCGGACGGGTTCTTGAAGATCTACTGGAAACCACACGTGAATTGGAAGGCCAGGAAGAAAAGCGCGACAGAGCAGACTTTGCTTTATGGAAAGCAGCCCCACCGGAGCACATCATGCGCTGGACCAGCCCTTGGGGTGAAGGATTTCCCGGCTGGCACATAGAGTGCTCGGCTATGGCTACCAAGTACCTGGGAAAGCAGTTTGACATACACGGTGGCGGCATGGATCTTCTGTTCCCTCACCACGAAAGCGAGATTGCGCAAAGCACTATTTGCAATGGAGTACCCCCTGTTCGCTATTGGATGCACAATAACATGATCACCATCAATGGCCGTAAGATGGGTAAGAGCTATAACAATGTGATCAAACTAACGGAGTTGTTTAGTGGCAATCATCCCATTTTACAACAGGCCTATACTCCCATGACGGTGCGCTTCTTTATCCTGCAAACCCATTACCGCAGCACATTGGACTTTAGCAATGAAGCCTTGCAGGCTGCTGAAAAAGGGCTGAAACGTTTAATGGAGGCATATCAGTGGCTGAAGGAGTTGACAGTTGACAGAGGACAGTTGACAGATAGTTCGGACCTGTCAACTGCCAACCACCAACTGTCATCTAATAAGGAGCTCGATGATAAAGTAAGAAGGTTGATAGCTGAGTTTGAAGAATTCATGAATGATGATATTAGCACCGCGCGCGTGCTGGCAAACATCTTTGAACTGGTGCCAGTGATCAACTCATTAAAAGACAAAAACATACCAGCAGATTCTTTGTCTGCTTCAACCCTACAACTAATGCAGCAACAACTGAAGTTGTATATAGAGGATATTTTCGGTTTAAAAGCAGAAGAAGCCGGACAGACCGACAAACTGAAAGGTGTGATGCAGGTATTGATTGAATTGCGCAAGGAAGCCCGCGCCAATAAGAATTGGGCGCTTTCTGACAAGATCCGCAATCAACTGGCCGAACATGGCGTACAGCTGAAAGATGAAAAGAATGGTGAGATGAGCTGGAATATTGCCTAACACAGGACCTTAATCGTGAAACGTGAGAGAGGGAAGCTGTGAGCTACGAGAGGGAAAGAGATGAAGGGAATAATGAACAAGGAATGATGAATAACGAAGAGAGGAAATGTTCAATGCTCAACTTTCAATGTTCAATAAAGAAGGAAGAAATAAAAGAAAAGCACTCCGTTAAGTGGAGTGCTTTTCTTTTGTTAGAGAGTGTAACCTTTTGTGCGATGGCCTTCTCCCCTTTAAGAGCTGGCGTGAGGTCTTTCATTATTCAAATACTTCGTTTAGTCGTAACAGCTACCTACATTCTTGGTTTCAGAATATTATTTGTGAAAAGATTTGAATATTAAAACCCAGCCGTTATTTTTATAATAACAATAATTTGAAGCTCCTTTTTGTAATCTCCCCTCGGAACACTTATTAACAGTACTCCCGAAAACGATCTGTATACTTTGATTAACAACTTTGCCTATTTACACCATTTAGGTTTATTCCTTGCCTAAGTGCCGACAGCTTTTTAAGTGCGTAGTAATACCACTAATAGCTTACAGCACCTGCAATGTTCTAAACCAAGCCAGCATCCTATTACCCTACATCTGGCCTACCTCAAACACCACACACCTGGCTCAACATCATCAACAGTACAAGGCATTTTCTTAACCAAAAAGAAGATAAGGCAGCGCTATGCTCTTGTCTTACCATAAAGCAACTTATGCACTATTTCGTAAGCAAATATTATTGCCTACCCGGTAACAACTCGCCTCCCTGAGCAGGCATACTGACACGATCTATCCGCAGCATGTTAAACTTTTAAACCATCAAGTATGACAAATACTTTGACCATAAACTGGCACCTTAACTGGCATCAAAATCTACAATCAAAACAAATCTTCATTCGATCTCTCTTACTCAGTTTTTCCATACTGCTATTAAGCATTGGCAGTATTGCTCAAACGTTTCCTCCAGCCTCGTCCTGTACATCTAAAGACTTGGAATTAATAAGCGCTACACTTCCAGTACCTCCAGGCTTGGACCCTTGTACATGCAATGGCACAAGACAGCTGATATTAGGTATAAATAATAAAACAGGATCATTCAGAACCTCTTTTGCTTTGTGGGGCACATTGAGGCGGTATGATGCATCCGGCAAGGAAATAGGAAATGGCACACCCATTTTTGCTTGCGCGTCTGGAGTGGAGCCTAACAAAAACAACTTTCTACCTGCTACTTCAGGCATGACAACCATAAACGTCAATTGTGGAGAGACCTTAGAAATTACAGACCTCTTTCTGGCATGGACTACTTCAAACAGCAAAGAGACATGCGATGTTTTAAGTAAAGGTTCAGCAACCATCAATCCCAAATGTGGAACAGTACCTAAAATCAAAATAGGGTTGGGTGTAACGGCTGATTTTGAAGCAACCAAAGCAATTTGTCAATTAAATGGCAACGCAACTGGAACAATAAAAATAAAGCCTAATGGCGGCACAGCTCCTTACAAGGTAAAAATTGGTAATGATGAACGTATAGTTAATGCAGTTGGTGACTCTACGACATACACATTAGCGCCAAATACCTACGACATTCTTATAACAGATAGTAAAGGTTGTAACATATCATTTCAACGCACTATTGACGCCCCCCCTACTGTAAGTGTAAATGGTATTGGTAACGCCTTAACCAAAAACTGTATTCAAAATACAAATGGCGGCATTATAGGGGAAACGTCTGCAAGTGGCTTTAGCTATTCCTGGTCTCCTGCCACAGGCTTGAGTAGCACCTCTATTGGCAACCCCACTGCTAACCCAACCGCCACAACTACCTATACGGTAACAAAAACCAATACTTCAACTGGTTGCTCTGCACAAGCCAACGTTATAGTAACGGTAGATAATGCACCTGTAGCTATGAGCGGTGTTAGTGACTTCACCAAAACTTGTATTACTAACCCCAATGGTAAAAATATAGGCGAAACGGCTCAAGCTGGATACACATACTCCTGGAGCTCTACACCTGCCGGCTATTCATCAGCAAGCTCTAACCCAATGATGAATCCCCCTGCAACCATTACCTATACTGTTCGGAAGACCAAGACGTCTTCAGGTTGCTTTGCTGATGCTTCCGCAACTGTAATAGTAAACAATGCACCTGTAACAGTTAGTGCAGGCGCAGCCTTTACCAAGAGTTGCACATCGAATGTAAATGGCGCAACCATTGGAGAGACTCCTGTAGATGGCTTTAGTTACTCATGGTCGCCCGCCACCGGCTTGAGTGATGATAAAATTGGTAACCCAACCGCCAACCCTAGCGCAACAACAACTTATACGGTTACTAAAACAGATAATACTAGTGGCTGTTCCAAACAGGCTAGTGTTACAGTAACGGTAGACAACACGCCAATTAGTGTAGCTGCGGGAAACAACTTCACTAAAACCTGTACACAAAACACCAACGGAGCCACCATCGGAGAAACACCAGTTACTGGTTATACCTATTCCTGGCTGCCTATAACAGGCTTGAGCAACGCCTCTATTGGCAATCCAACAGCCAACCCTGGTTCAACAACCACTTACACCGTAACAAAGACCTATACATCTTCTGGTTGCTCTAACACCGCCAGCGTAACGGTAACAGTCGACAATGGCGGAGTGAATATTAATGGTATTGGAGGCGCTTTTACCAAAACCTGTACGCAGAATACAAATGGCGGTACTATAGGGGAAACACCGGTTAGTGGCTTTACCTATTCTTGGTCTCCTGCCGCAAGCTTGAGTAATGATAAAATTGGGAACCCCACTGCTAACCCTACGGCTACCACCACCTACACGGTAACGAAAACCAATACAGCAACTGGCTGTTCTGCCCAAGCCAACGTTACCGTAACTGTGGACAATGGACCGGTAACTGTTAGTGGTATCGGCGGAGCCTTTACCAAAACCTGTACTACTAACACCGGTGGCAACATTATTGGCGAAACACCGGTCAACGGCTTTAGTTACTCTTGGTCGCCTGCTACTGGATTAAGTAACGATAAGATTGGTAACCCTAATGCCAACCCAAGTGCGACAACCACTTACACGGTAACGAAGACCAATACAAATACTGGCTGTTTCCGACAAGCCACTGTTACAGTTACGGTTAACAACACGGTACCAACCTTTACCGTATGCTTAGTGCAGCCAACCTTGTGTGCTAATTCAGGTGGTGTTACATTTACCGCAACAGGTGGCAGCGGCTTTGAGTACAGCATTGACAATGGAGCGCATTACCAAACTGGCAATAGTTTCACCGGCCTTGGCTCTGGATCGGTCACTGGATTCTTAGTTAGAAACTCCTTTGGTTGTGTGTCCACACCAGCTAATTGCAACACTACCTCCCAGTGCGAATCATTATTATCAAGTCCTACAACGGCTTCACAGCAACAAACCGAAATACTTGATCAAGGCTTGAAGGTTAAAGCTTATCCCAACCCCTTCAACAATCGCATACGCTTTGAAGTGAATGCCACCGAGGCAGGTAATGGAAGCCTGGAGGTATACAATACGCTTGGCCAGAAAGTAAAAACAGTATATCGTGGTTTTATGAAGTCCGGCATACAAACATTTGAGTTAAATGTTCCAGCCAACCAGCATTCCACGCTCATTTATATTTTCAAAATGGGCAGTAAGCAGGTAACGGGCAAACTCGTTTCGGCAGGCAATTAACGGTTCATTTTGCAAGAAAGGATGCCTCTATCAGGCATCCTTTCATTATTAATTGCATTGATCAGTTTTTGTCTTGTGTAAAGTATTTTACTGCTTATGCTTTCATAGCTCTAAGCATCTCCCTCTTACCACGCGGGCCCGGCAATTTAGACACCGTGAAGCCTGCTGCCTGCATAGCCCGTCGCACATCGCTTTTAGAGCAATACGTAACCAGGATACCATTGCGCACTAACATGCCATATAGTTTTTCAAACACGTCTTTCGTCCACAACTCCGGTTGTGCAGCAGGCGCAAATGCATCGTAATAGATAACGTGTGCAGGTTGATCAATTGAAAACCTATCTAGCGCAACAGGTTCTTTCTGCAATGTAAAGTAGGGATGAATAGAAACAGGCTGGCTCCACGCTGCCTGGTGCAATTGTTCAAACAGCGGTTGCCCTTTCAACGCTTCCCCATAATTTAACACACTCACTTCTGCTGCTGTCACCGGAAACGCTTCTACACTCGTATAATAAATACTACGTTGTTCCTTTTCAGCAACAATAGCCGTTAGTAGTGTGTTGAGGCCACTACCAAAGCCCATTTCAAACACACGTAAAGGCGTATCCGAAAAGTGAACAAGTGCATATTGCAGTCCCGCCTGTATATATACATGCCTGGACTCCTGAATAGCTCCATGAATAGAATGGTACATTACCTTCATTTCCGGAATAGCAATCGTACTACTTCCATCTCTTGTTATGATCACCTCGCGCTTCATACTGTAAATAAGTACACAAAATTCTTATTTCTACTAACATATTGCATAAACTTTAGTTTGTGATCGTTGGTACAGAAAATCTAAAATCGTAAATCTGCAATCTCAAATCGTACCATGGATTATATAGACCACCTTTCTAAAGACCGTACCCTGCGCAAGGTTTTGATAGAACAAGACCCTGTAGAACTGCGGCAACGCAAGAATATTCCGCTACGCCTTTGTGCTTCTATTATGAGCCAACAGCTATCTACTAAAGTGGCCGAAATACTCTTTCGCCGATTCCTGGAATTGTATGGAGGCAAAGAGCCTACCCCGCAGCAAATTGTTGATACCCCCTATGATATATTAAAAGGCATTGGCCTTTCTAATGCCAAAACCACCTATGTACAGAACGTTGCCCGTTTTGCCACAGAAAACAAGCTTACCGATGTGCGTTTGAAAAAAATGAGTAATGAGGAGATCATTGCACTGCTTACCCAGATCAAGGGCGTGGGCCAATGGACGGTAGAGATGCTGCTCATGTTTACACTAGGGCGCGAAGATGTGTTTGCCGTAGATGATTATGGCATACAGGTGGCTATGAAAAAACTCTACAAACTCGACGACACCAACAAGAAAGAATTTAAACAGAAGATGCAAACCATTGCTGCTAAATGGGCGCCCTACCGTACGTATGCGTGTTTGCATTTGTGGCGGTGGAAAGATCAATAGAGTAGATGAGTTGACAGGTTGATACGGTTACAAGTTGAAATGCCTTCCTTGTCAACTTATGAACAATTCAACAGTTAACTAAAAATCGCTTTTCTCTTTCCCTCTTTTACGCGCTTAGCTTTCAGGCATACTTTTTATACGATTATCTCTACAACTTAAAAATCTAAGATTATGCTTTGGCGAGGTGGTAGACAAAGTGGTAACGTTGAGGACCGTAGAGGTATGTCTGGCGGACAAATGGCCGTTGGTGGCGGTATTCTTGGCGTCATTGCTTTAGTGCTCAACTTCTTATTAGGCGGAGGCGATGGTGGCAGCACACAAATTCCCCAGCTGCCTGGAACACAAACCAACCAACCGCTATCTCCACAAGAACAGGCTGCTGATGAAGAACGTGCTGGTTTTGTAAAAACAGTACTGGCCTTCACAGAAGATGTGTGGCATGAGCAATTGGCTAAAATGGGCGAAAATTATCCAGAGCCCACACTTGTGCTATTTCGCGATGCTGTACAATCGGGCTGCGGAAACGCCAGCGCTGCATCAGGGCCGTTCTATTGTCCAGCTGACCAAAAACTCTATATAGACCTTTCATTTTATGATGAACTACAGAGCCGCTTCGGTGCACCCGGCGATTTTGCCATGGCCTATGTAATAGCCCATGAGGTAGGTCATCACATACAAACATTAATGGGCACCTCGGAAAAGATGGCTCGTATACGCAACCAGGTTAGCCAGGATGAATACAACCAGTATTCGGTGCGTATGGAACTGCAGGCCGATTTCTATGCCGGTTTGTGGGCGCATTACATGCAAGGAAAAACCATCAACGGTAAGCCCGTGTTAGAAAGGGGCGATATCGAGGAGGCCTTGACGGCTGCCAATGCTATTGGTGATGACCGCCTGCAGAAGGAAGCGCAGGGTTATGTGGTACCAGAGTCCTTTACGCATGGCACCTCCGCACAACGAATGTACTGGTTTAAAAAAGGATTTGATACCGGCGATATCCAGCAGGGAGATACTTTTAATGCAACACGCCTGGAGTAATATAGTCCCGATGAAATTATACATGTAAATGCCATATCAATTGATATGGCATTTACATGTATAATAGCTTTGCTTAAAATATAGTTTAGGCTACCAAGAGCAGCAGCTTTTTTCAAATACCAATTATTTAAACACTGCCATGGATGATGTCACCTATAAGCAATTAATAAAAGAGCCTGATGTGCTGGACCACACCACATTAAACGTAACGCTTAAAGAAGTAGTGGCCCGGCAGGAATTTGCACTGGCGGCCGAGTTGCAGCGTATCTTGAAGGACAACAAAATAGAAAAACCCGTTCTACCAACGGGCTTGTACGATGCCCGCCCTAATTATTATAAGATAGACCTGACAGATGATGTTATCGATCAAATTGTTGATATCCTTTTTGATCTGGAGGCTGAGTTCACAAACGAAGATGGCGACACTACACCTACTTCTTCATTTTATGCTTCCCTGGTTGATAAATGGTTAAACTTATCAAATCGCTATAATTAAATCACCGACATGTTTGTAAGTAATTATTTTCATTGGTAGCTTTCATTTACACACCCTTCATCATCCCTAATCATTTCATATGGCAGACCAGGTCAACTTTGCTGATTGTTATGTTCTGACCAATCAAAGAACATATATTTTCATTCTCTCCTTTCTGAATCATTTTCTGCCTGAACGGGAGGCCTTTGCCAGTGAATATGAAGTACCACAACATGCCGATCATCCAGAGCATGTTTTTAAAGCATCGGAAGATCTGATTACCTACCTGGAGAACAACCCAAAAGAAGTGCATGCTATCTATTGGGGTAACAAAGAAATATCTACTGTAAGAGCAGGCATGTGTTTGTTTACCAGCGATGGCCAGGTGATCGTTGGTCTAACATCTGAAAGCTATTATCCTGAAACCTACCTGGAAGATGACTGTTTACAACAAATCAAAGAGTTTTGCAACAGCTCCATTGGCTTGATAGAATACGATACACCAGCAGCAAAGGATACTGCAGAGTTTCTGCTAAGAGTTAAAAAAGCAAACGCTTAATTATTCAAATGAACCTTATCGGTTACCCACAGGCATTACACTAGCTTTACACTTACCATGGAATACAAGTACCAGGAAGTTACGATCAGAACAGACCTGCAGTCTGGCGACATTGGTTATATCATCTACCTGCACGGCTCCATGTACAAACAGGAATATGGCTACAGCCTTTCGTTTGAAGCCTACGTAGCACAAGGGTTATATGAATTTTACCAACAGTACGACCCTAACAAAGATTACGTATGGGTATGCGAACACAATGGTCTTATTATTGGCTCTTTATTTTTAATGCACCGACCTAACAATGCTGCCCAGCTTCGATACTTTATTTTATTACCACCCTACCGCGGCATTGGGCTGGGCAAAAAACTCATGGAGTTATTTATGAACTGCCTAAAAGAGCGGGGTTATCAATCAGCTTATTTATTGACCACACATGAACAAGTGCTGGCAGCCCTTTTATACAAGCGTTTTGGATTTCAGCTTACCGAAGAAAATAGGTCTACAGCTTTTGGCAAGCCTTTGAAAATACAGAAGTATGAATTGATACTCCCAATCACCTAGTTCTTTTAAACGATTGCAATTAATCTAAACTACAACACATGGTAATTGAACCATTGATCCAGCAAGCGTACGATGCTTTTAATAAAAGAGACATAGATGCTGCCCTTCTGTTAATGACTCCCAATGTGGATTGGCCCAATGGTTGGGAAGGTGGCTATGTGCACGGGCAGGATGAAGTGCGTGCTTACTGGACCCGGCAATGGAATGAAATAGATCCACTTGTTGATCCACTCTCAATCATTCAACAGCCTGATGGCAGAATAAAGGTGCTGGTACATCAGACCGTTAAAGACAAACAAGGCAAGCTCTTATCTGATGGTCATGCTTATCACATTTATACCATTGAAAATGGACTTATCAAAACCATGGAAATAGAAAAAGGAGATGAACAATGAATGGGTGATTCTATTGCTCATTACTCATTATTCATTACTCACCACTCACAATTCACCACTCACCCTTCCGCTAACCCCTGTTAGCCCTGCGCGTTTTTCTTTCTGTGTCATTGTCTGCATGAATAGCCGTAGCCTGCACCGGACCGCTCACTTGTTGACTTGTAGACTGCACAGCAGTAAAAGGCGTTAAAAAGATAGTACCCTCTGGGCTTTCAGATATATAGCCCTTATCTGTAACTGCCAACGGCACCAGCATAGCATTATCTGTAATTACCTGGTTATTTACTTTTTGAGATTTCGTTAAGCGCAAATAGTTCGCTAGGCTCTTTTCCGGCACAGCTGGTGCGTTTTGCACTTCCTTATTGATAAAGGGATATGGATCTACTGGTCCACTAGCGGTATACACACCAAAGTGAAGGTGCGAAGCCGTATGCCTGGCATTTCCCGTATTTCCTACTGTTCCTACCACATCGCCCTTCTTTACTGTCTGCCCCACCTTTACCAATTGTTTATCTAGGTGCGCGTAGTACAGGTGGTAATCCTTACCCTCAGGCTTCATCCACACTACCTTACCACCAATACCACCTTGTTTTACTGCGGTAATAACACCATCAGCACTGGCTATTGCAGGAGATCCTTTAGGAGCAAAAATATCAATCCCTTCATGACTACGTTTGCCTCCATCGCGACTGGCCCCCCAAAAGCTTCCGGGCTTGGCTTTAGGGCTACTCACGGGAAAGCCAACAGTAGGGCCCACAGCTATGGACAAACTATATTCGCCGGTTCGGGCCAGCTCGGGCTGCAAGCGCAGCACGTAAGTACCAGCTTCATCAATATCTAAAGTAAACGTTGCCGTATTTGTATCAGACGATAGGAGATGCTCTTCATCGCTACCATTTTGTTTGAACAGGTCGGCATAGATCACAAAGTTGGCAGCGGTGTTTTTATTAAGCGAGAACAACAGCCGCTCTCCCCGCTTGGCGGTAAACTTTAATCCCATTGCCCGCGGCTTATCGGTTTGAAAATAACCCACTTGCTTATACGGCAATTGTACCAGCTGGGGTGCTTCCAGGGCGGCTTTAGCTGCGGCTAACCATTGACGTCCCTGCTGGGTTTTATCCAGGTCTTGGTCGTCCAGTTTGTCGGCATATTTTTCATGAGGTGTTTTCTTACTAAAGATACGGGGTGTAGTAGAGCTGCAGGAGGTGCCTATAAGGGCAATCCCTAGCATAAAGGTGGCTGTTATACGTTTCATAGTTAGTGCGCTGCACACAGCAAAAGCTGAGCCGGAAAAGGTGAAGGAAAGTTTAAGCTGATGAGATTGCAGATTTTAGATTGGCGATTCCAGATTGGAAGAAAGCTGCGAGGAGAGGTCCAAAGTCGACGGACAACAGTCCACAGAAGAAAAGTCAATGGTCATTGGCCAGCATGTACTCCGGCCCCTAAAGGGGAGGGCCTGCGCACAGGTGTCCCGCAGATGGCGCCGATCGGCGCAGAAGAGGAACCACAGAGACAGGGGAACACGGAGAGACACAGAGGGTTTAAGAAGGAATGGATTAAAGAACAAGCACTCCACTAAGGGAGTGCTTTTCTATTTTCAATTCTTCTTCCTTGTACCTTGATCATTGAAAATTGAGCGTTGAACATTTCCTTTCTTGTTCCTTGTTTCTTGCCCTTGTGCCTTTCCTCCACTTCTTCATTCATCATTCCTTGTTCCTTGTACCTTGAACATTGAACATTCCTTCTTTCTTCCTTTCGCATTTCGAATTTCCCCTTTCGAATTTTTCCTACTTCTACCTTCATCATTCCTTGTTCCTTGTTCAATATTCTTCTCCTTTCCTCTGTGCGAAACCCTTTCTCTGCGTTCTCAGCGCCGCTGCGTGACACCAATCAACGCGAAGCGTTATCGGAAACCTTAAAAATCCTGCGGAATCCATCAATACGCGGTTCAAACTAATAACTATGAGTTAACTTTGCAGCCTCAAATTTTACTATGGAGCGTAAGCAGGAAGTTGTACAGGATGTGGTGATCAAATTTGCCGGCGATAGCGGCGATGGGATGCAGCTGACAGGTACACAGTTTACTAATAATACAGCCCTTTTGGGTGCCGACCTCTCTACCTTCCCGGACTTCCCGGCGGAGATCCGTGCCCCACAGGGTACTATTCCCGGCGTGAGCGGGTACCAATTGCGGTTTTCTTCTGAAAGCATACATACCCCTGGCGATCAATGGGATGTGCTGGTGGCCATGAACGCTGCGGCACTGAAAACCAACCTGAAAAACCTGAAGAAAGGCGGTAAGGTGATCGTAAATACAGATGGTTTTGATACCAAAAACCTGCGCCTGGCCAACTATGCCGATGGTGTGAACCCAATCGAGGACGATACGCTGCAGGGCTACGAGGTGATCCGAATGGATGTAACGAAGATGACCCGTGAGGCCCTAAAAGAGTCTACTTTAGGCATGAAAGAGAAGGATCGTGCCAAGAACATGTTTGTACTGGGCTTCCTGTACTGGATGTATGGCCGCGATACCAAGAGCACCGAGCAGTTCCTGGAAGAGAAGTTTGGCAAAAAGCCAGATATCCTGGAAAGCAACCTGAAAGTGCTGCGTGCGGGCTACAACTATGGCGATACAACAGAAACTTTTACCACACAATATCATGTAGAAAAGGCCCATATTGCACCGGGTAATTACCGTTCCATCATGGGAAACCAGGCCCTGGCGTATGGCTTGATTGCCGCTTCGGTAAAGAGTGAGCTGCCTATTTTCTTAGGCACTTATCCTATTACCCCTGCCTCTGATATTTTACACGAACTAAGCAGACATAAAAACTTTGGTGTACGCACCTTCCAGGCGGAAGATGAAATTGCTGGTATCAGCGCAGCCATTGGCGCCAGCTATGGTGGCCAACTGGGCGTAACTACTACATCTGGACCTGGTATGGCACTGAAAACAGAAGCCATGGGATTGGCCCTAATGCTGGAAATACCACTGGTGATCGTAAACGTACAGCGTGGCGGTCCTTCCACAGGTTTGCCCACTAAAACCGAGCAGAGCGACCTGCTGCAAGCTTACTACGGCAGAAATGGTGAAGCACCAATGCCTGTAGTAGCAGCAGCCACTCCATCTGATTGTTTTGAAGCGGTTTATGAGGCGGTGCGAATTGCGGTAGAGCATATGACGCCAGTGATCTTCCTGAGCGATGGCTATATTGCCAATGGTGCTGAACCTTGGAGATACCCGGTATCTGACGATCTGCCAAAGATCCATGTAACGTTTAAAACTGAACTGAATCACAACGAAGCTAAGTTCCAGCCTTACCAGCGTGATGAGAAACTGGTGCGCCCTTGGGCAGTACCTGGTACTCCGGGACTGGAGCACCGTATTGGTGGTTTGGAAAAAGAAAATATTACCGGTAATGTTAGCTACGATCCGGAAAACCACCAGCTGATGGTGAAGATCCGCCAGGAAAAAGTAGACAAGATTGCTGATTATATACCTGAGCAAAAGCTGGACAATGGTCCTGAAAAAGGAAAAGTACTGGTATTAGGCTGGG
The DNA here is from genome assembly GCF_001644645.1 of Flavisolibacter tropicus. Classification (NCBI taxonomy): domain Bacteria; kingdom Pseudomonadati; phylum Bacteroidota; class Chitinophagia; order Chitinophagales; family Chitinophagaceae; genus Flavisolibacter; species Flavisolibacter tropicus. The sequence goes on from NZ_CP011390.1 coordinate 2,990,009, forward strand.
GTTCTACTTATGGCGTTATTAAAACCGCTGTAGCTGAGCTGCTGGCTGAAGGTCACGAAGTGGCTCATGCCCACCTGCGCTATGTACGTCCATTCCCCAAAAACTTAGGCGCGATCTTAAAGAACTATGATACGATCCTGATCCCTGAGATCAACAATGGCCAGCTGATCAAGATCATCCGTGATCAGTACATGGTAGATGCCAAGGGCTATAACAAGATCATGGGTGTACCGATTACTAAGGCTGAGCTGGTGGAGGCGATAAAGAAGTACCTATAGGCGTGAATGATGAGTGGTGAATGGTGAGTATCGTGAAACGTCAAACGTGAGACGTGAAAGGCTACAAGCTGCACGCTTCAAGTCAAAAGCAATCTTTCTTTATAAAAGAAAAGCACTCCTTTAAGCGGAGTGCTTTTCTTTTTAGTATATCCCTTCTTTGCGTCTTTTCATCTTTGCGCCTTTGCGTGAAATCCCTCCTTGAACTTGAGCATTGATAATTGAGCATTGAACATTCCCTCTCTCATTACTCCTTACTCATCACTCATTATTCATCATTCCTTGTTCCTTCTTCAATATTCCCTTCCTCCTTTTCTCCTTTCCTCCGTGTCCCTCCCTTGTCCCTTGTTTCTTGAACCTTGAGCCTTGCATCTTCCCTTCTTCCTTCATCATTCCTTGTTCCTTGTTCAATATTCTCTGTGCTCCTCCCTGCCCATGTGCCTCCGTGGTTCCTCCCTCTCCGCGCCCTCTGCGCCTCTGCGCGAAACCATATAGCGCGAAGCGCTCTTTTTAGCAGACAGATATTACCTCGCCCAGAAGGTAGAGATGCAAAAGGCCAGAACGGCAATAATCAACCCGTACATAAAAATGTTGTAGGAGATACGGAGGTAACGATACTTCTGCGCCAGTACAATACCCAGGAAATAAATGTCTTTGATCATACTGCCATAGATATAGTCGCGGTCCTTTAGCATCTCGTTCATGGCCCAGTTGTATTCCTGCAATTCCATTTTGTGAAAGTTACCGAAGAACAATAGGTTGGTCTCCTTGTTACGGATATCCTCCTCTGTAAACTTACCAGAGGTAACGGAAGGACGTATTGCTAACACCGCAAAGACAATGGCTAATAGAGAAACCACGGCTAGCATTAAAGTAGGAATAGCTAAGTGTGGATAATACTCCAAGCGTCCCAGCAACACGGAGAACATGATAGAGATAATGATCGAATTTACTGAGATCATGATATTGGCCTTGGTATCGGCCATTTGACTTAAATGTATATGGTTGCCAGATGTCAGGCGAAAAACAGTTTGTACGCCACGCTCGGCTTCTTTCCGAATACGTTCCGCCCTCTTTTTTTCAGCATTATCGTTTTTACCTTCTCCAGCTTCAACATCAAATGAATAAGGAGATATTTCCATTGCTTCAGTATGCTTCACCTCTTTATCGCCTTGCTTCTTTCTCAGCTCCCGTATCCATTCCTGTTTTTTGGGTTCCCGCATGCGTTGTGCATAGTCGGTGAAATACTGGTGACTTTCTAGGAACTCAATATTTCGCTGCCGCCACTCCTTTTTTGAAAACTGTTTATTAAAATAAAACTCCTGCTCCTGTCGCAGGTGATCATTCATTTTCTTGAAATCATTGCTACCCAAGTGATAGAGGTCTGCATCGCATATGATCTTTTCTATCAGGCTTAAAGGCGACTGTGGCATATGCGTTGCTTGTATACTGGACGTAACGCGTTGAATAATTTCATCTTCAATGCCTTTGCTTTTTAGAAACTCAGTGGCCAGCCGAATGCTTTCTTTTTCATGGTCTTCGGCCTTCCCACTACTAAACCCGGTATCATGAAACCATGCAGCCAATAAAAGTGTCAATCGATCTTCATCATTCAGGTTGTGGTAAGCAGCCAATTCTTCAGCAGCAGCTACGACCTGTTGTGTATGCTCCAGATTATGAAATACAAAATGAGGGTCTACTTTATGCTTGAACAATTCGGTTACATATGGCCGTACCTGTGTTAACAATTGAAGCTGTTGATCATTCATACTAGAAAATTACTTTAAAAATTGAGTAGAATCATGCATGTTCTTAGAGGAAAGTCTTTACCCAGCTATTTATTTTTTGCCGGTATTCTGTTGACCACGCTTACCTCTTGCGAGCTTTTCTGGTCGCCCAAGTCGCCACATGGCTATGTGGTTCCCCGGCCGAACAAGATGATCCTGGAGAAAAAGCTGAATGAAATATCCGGCCTTTGTTACTTGCCGGAAGAAAACGCTTTTCTCACTATAGCAGACAACAAGCAAAAAGTTTACCGCGTAACGGTTGATGGAAAAGTGAGCAACTACTTTGAGCATGATTTTGCCAAACAAGATGACTTTGAGGACGTTGTAAAAGTAGACAGTAGTGTTTATGTATTGGTGAGCGATGGTACGATCATCGACATTAAAAGAAAAGATAGCCTGCTTGTTACTACAAAGTATCATTTTCCAACAACGGACGATACCAATAAGAATGATTTTGAAACCCTGTATTACGACTCTACGTCTAAAGGGCTGATCATGCTATGCAAAGAGTGTGAGATAGAAAGTGGAAAAGGGATTCGCACAGCTTACCGGTTTGATATATATACACATCAATTTGACCCTGCACCCTACTATACCATTCCAACGAAAAGTGTGGCCGACAAGCTAAAAGATGGAAAAATTGACTTTCACCCCTCTGCGGCAGCCTTTAACCCCATAGATAAGCGGCTGTACATCCTTTCTTCAAAAGGTCATCTGCTCATTTCTACAGACGGGAAAAGCAAGGTATTGGAGGTTTTCCGCTTAAACCCAACTTTATACCCTCAGGCCGAAGGCATTGCTTTTGCATCTAATGGCGATATGTATATAACGAATGAAGCGAAACTGGGGAAACCAACGCTTTTACGCATACCCTATAAATCCATGACGAAAAAAAGATGAAAACGATGAGAAGAAGCCTGATTTGTTTGGTAATCCTATTGTGTACCAATGTGTTTTCAATCGCCCAAACCGACTCTATTCGTCACCGTATCTTCCTGGTAGGTGACGCCGGTTCGCTATATAGCGGCAAACATCCCGTTGTAGACTGGTTGAAAAAAAATGCCGACTGGAATGACGAGAAGAACATGGTGATCTTCATGGGCGATAATGTTTATGAAATGGGATTACCCACAGAAGGAGAACCCAATTATGCCTATTACAAGCAGGTCATAGATTACCAGATTAGCCTCGTAAAAGGGAAAAAAGCCAAGGCCTATTTTGTTATGGGCAACCATGACTGGATGAATGGCAAGATCGGTGGCTGGCAGCAAGCTATGCGGCAGGAAGACTATATCAATGGTCAGTTGCAATCTAATATACAGGCCTTACCTACTGGTGGCTGTCCAGGCCCCGAAGTAGTAGATGTAGATACATTAGTGGCGTTAACCTTGATGGACAGCCAATGGTTTTTACACACGCATGATAAGCCCGGCCCCGGCTCCAGCTGTCTATCAAAAACAATTGATGAATTCAGTACAGAGTTGAATGAAATTGTACAGTCGCATCAAAATCAACTATTATTACTGGTAGATCACCATCCCTTGCATACACATGGTGTTCATGGAGGCGCCACCTATACCTTACGTCATCACATTTTTCCTTTAACAGAATTATCTCCTGCCCTGTACATACCTCTACCCGTATTAGGCTCCATTTATCCCATAGCCCGCGGCTTGTTTGGTAATATTCAGGATGTGAACCATCCTTTATACCGTGGAATGGCACGCACCGTTGAGGACGTAATGACGAAACACCCCAACCCAATTGTAGCATCAGGACATGACCATAGTTTACAATTACTCGTGCACGACAGTTTGTATCAAATTGTAAGTGGTGCAGGGGCAAAGCTTTCTGCCATTGACCAAAAGAAACACAACAACGATCTACTCTTTGCTCATACCCAGTTTGGTTGTGCGGCACTTGAGATTTATAAAAGCGGGAAGGTGACTGTAAAATATTTTGATATTAATAGTCCCAATTACAATACGCCATTGTATGCAAAGGATTTGAAGACCATTACCAAATTGCCCGATGTAGCCAGCACAGACAGCATTGGCATACTACCGGAAAGTGTTACTGTTAGCGCTAACCCAAGGTTGGAAGGAAGCGCCTTTTCAAAGCTTCTGGTAGGACGCAATTACAGACGCGAATGGACGACGCCTGTAACCATGCCAGTTCTAAACATGGGTGAAGAACAAGGAGGGCTGCGCCCAGTGAAACTAGGAGGTGGTAAGCAAACCCGTTCTTTACGTTTAGAGGACGCGAATAAAAAAGAGTGGACCTTACGCTCCATTGAAAAGTATCCTGAAGCTGCCATACCTGCCGACCTACGGCAAACATTTGCCAAGGACATTGTAGAACAAGGGGTTTCGGCATCATACCCTTATTCCTCTTTATCCATAGGACCACTGGTACAGGCTGCTGGCGTACCTTATATTCGACGTAAACTGGTATATGTACCCAGCGATCCACGCCTGCTGCGCTTTCGATCTAACTTTTCCCAGATACCGGCTATTCTGGAGGAAAGGGAACCTGTAGGTATAAAGAAGACAGACAACACCGATGAAGTGGTTCTAAAGCTGTTTAAGGACAATGATGATCATGTTGATCAACGCAGTGTATTACGGGCGCGCTTGTTAGACAATTTTATCATGGACTTCGATCGCCATGAAGATCAGTGGCGCTGGGCTACGTACGATACTGGTAAAGGCAAGGTCTACTTTGCCATTCCCCGCGATCATGACCAGGCCTTTTTTAAAAGCGAGGGCATTTTACCTCTCTTTGCGGCCAAGCCGTGGTTTGTACCAGAGCTCCAAGGCTTCCGCCCCAAAGCGAAAAACATCAAAACCTTTAACCGGCCAGCGCGCAATATGGATCGCTTCTTTCTCACTGAACTGAATAAAGAAGACTGGCAACACCACATAGACACCTTCCTGAATGCTATGACAGACAAAGTGATTGAAGAGGCCTTAAAGCTACAGCCACAGGAAGTTCAGGATCATAACATGAATGAGATCATAGCTACGCTAAAAAAGCGCCGTAAGTATTTCCGGGATGACATGATGAAATACTACCGGTTCATTTCCAAGGAGGTGAATATAACCGGCTCTAACCAGCGGGAACAATTCCATATATTCAGAAATGATGACAATACAGTAAAAGTAGTCGTTAATAAAATCAAGAAGGATAGTACGCTGGGGGCAACCATGTACGAGCGTGTTTTTGACCCATCCGTTACCAAAGTACTCAACTTATATGGCCTTGGAGATGAAGACCGTTTTATTGTGGAAGGCAATCGCACACATATATTGATACGCATGATCGGTGGCGCCGGCAATGATTGCTTTATACACAAAGGTCATGGCGGGAATTTGCTTGCCTTCGACGCTTCTTTTGAAAAGAACAATATTTCAGGTAACCCCGGCATACGCAACCGGATTTCCAGTGATCCTGCAGTCAACGTATTTAACCGCCTAGGCTACAAATACAATTATATCAACCCAGGCCTTACGGTAGCCTATAATGTAGATGACGGTGTATACCTGGGCGGGCAAATGGAAGTGATCCGCCAACAGTTTCGGAAAGAACCTTACGGCGTACGACAATATGTAGCTGGAAGCGTAGCATTGAAAACAGGTGCCTTGCGTTTTAAATATGAAGGCGACTGGATAAAAGCCATCGGCAACCAAGATCTATTGGTTCGTGCCGATATACGTGCCCCGGTCAATGTGACCAACTTCTTTGGTGTGGGCAATACGACAACATTTAACAAAGACCTGCAACGAAAAAGCCTCTATTACAGAACGCGGTATAATTATGTAGATGCTTCTGTGCTATTACGTCGCCAACTGCAGTCCTGGTTCCGTGTTAACTATGGCGCCGCCTTCCAATACTACAAGGTAAATCAAGATGAAAACCTGGACCGGTTTATCACCAATTTTGCGCAAAACGGACTCAACCCTGAAACAATCTATAAAGAAAGATTGTTTGCTGGCGCTCACTTAAAGCTGGATATCAATTCTAAAAACAATCCGGTTATTCCTACCCGTGGTTTTGTTATGGACTTGAATGTGCGTCCGCTGTTCGGCCTGAATAGCTACAGCCACGACCTGTTGCGTACAGATATTGACATGCGTGTATACGCCAGCGTGTATAATATTCCAAGACTGGTAGTAGCCACCCGCCTTGGCTGGGGCAAAAACTTTGGCCAGTTTGAGTTTCCGCAAGCCTACTACTTAGGGGGCACTGAAAACCTGCGTGGTTACCGCCGCGACCGGTTTGCTGGTCGTTCCCGCTTGTACAACAATTTTGAAGTGCGTTATCGGCTGGCCGATTTTAGCACCTACCTATTCCCCGGTTCATTTGGTGTGCTGGCCTTTAATGATATTGGGCGGGTATGGGCTGATGGAGAAAGCTCCAGCGACTGGAAAATAGGTAATGGTGTTGGAGTGTGGTTAGCCCCCATCAAGCGGTTTGTTATTGCCGCTCATTTTGCGCGCTCCAAGGAGGAGAAGTTTATGCCTTACATAACGTTTGGCTTCCAGTTCTAAGATCGGTTCTTATACAATAAAAAAGCCCTGTTGCATACAGGGCTTTTTTATTGTTGCTATTTGAAAGCTATTTCACTCCACTATTTCGGCAATCTATCCTTTTGTTTTCGGCCTTATTCAGCCTTAACTATAGCATGTATACCAGCCTGTTATTTTTGACCAATAGCTTTTTTATGAAAAATAACCAACACCCTTTTTTACTCTTTCTGGCAGCATGTTTCACTTTCTGCTTTGCATCGGCACAGCAATCACCCAAAAACAACAAACAAGTTAATAGCACACCATCCACTCAGGATGTACCTGACCTTACCAAGTTTCGCATATATGCAAATACCGTAGTTATTAAATCGGGACAATCTGCGAATCTAACAGCCGAATGGCTTAACGACATGCTGGCACCTTTAGAAAGCTCATCCTCAGAAAACGTGAGCGAGCTGTTGGCTCCACTGGTTAAAATTTCACCTGAGGATGTGAGTGACCTATTAGCGCCTTTGGTAAAAGAAAACGCGGAGAGTGAGAATTGGATAACACTACCAAAGGACAACTACAAAACGATCAAATGGGAAATAGGTTCAGGGGCAGGCAAGATCACAACCAACCCTTCAGACCCGGTAAAAGCAGTATTTACTGCGCCTTCAAATGCTACTAACGGCACCACCTATGTCACAGCCACTATAACAGGCCTTGCAGATATAGCAGGGGCTAATTCAACATCCGCAACTGTGAAATTAACAATCCCCATTATGATCATTAAAGAAGACCAGTATGTCATCTACAGCTTTGATGGTAAAACCAATATGGTGTATGGCGATGGCGAGACAGGCTCTATATATCATAAACCCGGCGATGCATTTTCTTTTAAGGTATCGATGAACAGTAACCGGGAATTACTTGTATTTACTGATCAATATACTGAGGGTTTCTTTCCTTATGGCAATGATGAAAAAAACGATAAGGTGGCTGGTATAATAGTACATGCTGGATTGGCCAAAGAGAACAAGAAATATGGCTCTTCATATTCGGCGTCTACACCCAACTGTTCCCTCTGTATGGAAAAGTATTCTGCGGGTGGTGTGAAAATCACAAAAATTGAAGAGGTAGGCGAAGAAGTAAAATTGACAAAGGCAGAAGAAGCCGCCTTAAAGAATGGCACCGCATCAGAAGCCTTATATAATAAAATGGCCAAACAGGTGAGTAATGTAAAGCGCACTTACGTAGAGGGCTATTTTAAAGGAGTAGTTTATTTACAAGACGGCAGTGAACCTAAAACAATAGCAGGCAGGTTTAGAGTGATGGCTTGGTAGGAAGCCTGGCTATTTCAATAAACATACAGCAGCCTTACGTAACAAGCTTATCCCTTTGATCACGACTTGACATCGCTTTGCCTACAACGTTGCATTTCCCAGGAAAGCAACAAAACGTCAAACCAAAACCAATGGATTATTATGAGAACACTATTTCTCTTACCATTACTATTTCTCTTAAGTAATGTGCTAGCCCAAAAACAGTTGTCTGAAAAGGACCTAAAACAATTGAGTGCGCAAGCCGAAAAAATGATGAAGGATCCCCGCTATAAAAAGGCCATGGCTGAAGCGGGCAATAATGACGTTAATAACGAAGCGCTGGAACGCTTCCCCTCTCCTAGCCCTGCACGGATGGCTACGGTGCCCAGTCAGCCTATGAGCAAAGGTGTAATGAGTTCTTACCTAAGCAACCTGTATACGGCCTATAAAACCAAAGTGCCGGTAGCCGCAGTGCAAGCCGCACAGCAGGCAGGCATCAAACTGGGTAACGATCCAGAAAAACTAGGTGTAGCTGCCGTTACCAACTGGTATAATGGTGCTCCGAAAGAAGCCATACTGATGTCGATTGCTGCCAGTATGAAGAACCCTGACAACAAAATGCTTCTAAACAACCTGGGAGCCTTGCTGAATATGGGCGGTGCACCGTACCATGCCTTGCCCATCTTAAAAACCTTGGTTAGCGAGTTCCCCAACAACCCAATGTTTTTAAACAATCTTGGACAAGCCTATACGGGTGCTGGTGAGCTAGATACCGCCATGTATTATTTCAAACGCTGCATTCAGGAATCGCCACACCACCCGGAGGCCAATAATACAGCCGGACAAATTGAAGCCTCTCGTGGCAATACAGCCGCAGCCGCCCAACATTTTGAAAACTCCTTGAAAGGAGGTTTTAATGATGGTGCGCAACGGGGCATGAATAATCTTGGCAATGAACAAAGTTTCCGGTTGTCTAAATTCATTAAGCCACCGGTAGACCAACCGTATTTCAATGAGTTCAAATACAAGCTGCCGCGGCAATGCCAGAATGCTAACGATGCACCTCTTGTACGTCAAGAGCATGAAGATTACAGAAACTTTATAGAAGGAGTACAAATAGCTTATTCCGAACTATCACGACAGGAAAGCGAGAAAGGCGAAGCGAAATTGAAAAAACTTACCCAGGCGGCCATGAAAAATCCCATGGTGATGCTGACCCTTAGAAACCCAATCCAGTTATCGGCTGGCAAAATTCTGATGAATTGGGGCATCGGCTTTCAGGAGGAAATGAGAGAGCATAACCAACGGATCGAGAACCTGGATCAAAAGATCAAAGGTATCCAGGCCACCTATGAGGCTAAGCGCGAGGCGATCGTGAAGGATTATGCAGAACGAAAGAGGCAGTATGACTGTGGCGAAGGTAATGGTGCTGGCTGTGCTGCCATAGAACGATTGAGTAAAGAAGAGTGCCAGGCAATAGCAGCCTTAAGTAACACTACGCAGGGTGCCATTGCTACGGCTGTAGCCGATAAACAGCAAAAGCAACTGTATATGGCTCGCCGCATCTTCAACATCACCTCTTATTACGGCTACCTGGCTTCTCCCAATAAAGAAATGGCCAATGCAGCGTTTTATAAAGCCTGCGCCCATTATTTAACCGAACTGGAAAAGATTGCCGGAACCCCCATCATAGTAGCGAGCAAATGCGAAGAGGATAAAACCATTACGCAGGCTAAGTCTGAATCAGATAATGCCAAGGCGATGGATTGTCCTATTGATCTCTCTATACCCTTTGCAGTAGGCAAGATCGAGTTGAACTGTGAGAAGTTTAGCTTTTCGGCTGGCGAAGGCGTAACCTTTAAGTACGAGAAAGATTTTGGCTCCAAACAGTCTACCATTTCTATTGGCGCCGGGCTGCAGCTTGAGGCAGGAAAAGCATTTGGCATTTTCTCTGGCGAAGTAGGAGCCAGCGCAGAACAATCCTTTTATATTGTATTTGATAGTGACAACAACATTAGCGATGCAGGGTTGGCTTTGCAGGTAGAACTATCAGCGGGTGCAGAAGCCAGCGTAGAAACACCAAGCGCTATTGCCAACGAGTACCTGAAAAAAGAGATCCTGGACCAGAAGATAGAATTAGGATACACCCTTGGTGTGAACGCTGGATGGACATTTAATGATGGCGCTATAAGCTCTATTGCCAAGTCTATTGGAGGTGTGTTTAAGAAGTGAGGGGCAGCGTGGCTCGTGAATGTTGAATGGTCAATGGTGAGTAGTCTACACACAAATCCAGAGGTACAAACACTCTTATAAACTAAAGGCACTCCGCTTAAAGGAGTGCTTTACTTTTATAAAGAAAGATTGCTCTTGGCTTGAAGCGTGCAGCTTGTAGCTTGCAGCCTTTCACGTCTCACGTTTCACAACTATATACAAGTTAAGCGGGCTAACCAATATCTTTATCTAACCAAAAACAATAAAATGAAAAATACACTCGCTATACTCATTCTATTTTTAGTACCCGTGTTGGCTTTCAGCCAGGATATTACCGGTCAGTGGAATGGTGCATTGTCCGTTCAGGGGATGCAGCTACGATTAGTTTTTCATATTACTAAAACCGAGAGCGGATATAGTGCCACCATGGATAGCCCGGACCAAGGTGCGAAAGGCATACCGGTAACAACCACCACATTTGAAAATGCCAAACTAAAACTAGAGGTAGCAGCTGCCCGCATTGAGTACAGTGCAGACTTGAAAGACAACGCTTTTGTTGGGACATTTAAACAAGGGGGAGTTGAGTTCCCACTTAATTTATCAAGAGACGCAATTGAAAAGGCAACACCCAAAAGACCGCAAGAGCCTACAAAGCCTTATCCCTATTATACTGAAGATGTCAATTTTTCTAACAATAACGCCAACGTTACATTAGCAGGAACATTGACCTTACCTAATAAAGAAGGGAGCTTCCCAGCAGTGATATTGATCACAGGCAGTGGTCCGCAAAGCAGAGATGAAGAATTGCTAGGACACAAACCCTTCCTGATCCTTGCTGACTATTTAACCCGGAATGGCATAGCTGTATTGCGGTATGACGACAGAGGTGTTGGACAATCAACTGGTGATTTTAAAACGGCAACATCGGCCGATTTTGCTACTGATGTAGAGAGTGCGATTGCCTACCTGAAAACCAGGAAAGAAATCAATCAAAAAAAGATTGGTCTGATTGGGCATAGTGAAGGGGGTATTATAGCACCCATGGTGGCCTCAAAAAGCAATGACCTTGATTTCATTGTTTTGCTGGCAGGAACAGGCATTCGGGGAGATCAATTATTGTTGATGCAGCAGGAAGCTATTTCAAAAGCATCCGGTATACCCAACGCTAACATACAAAAGAATAAAGCAACCAATGTGGGTGCCTTTCAAATTATACTACAATCGAAAGATACACAGACATTAAAGGCAGACCTTACCAAATACTTAGAGGGAACACTACAAAAAGACCCAACCATAAAGCCGGCCAGCTTAACGGAGGCCGCCTTTATTGATCTGCAATTAAATCAGCTGGTAAGTCCCTGGATGACATACTTTATTAAGTATGACCCAGCTCCTGCATTAGAAAAAGTAAAATGTGCTGTACTAGCGGTCAATGGCAGTAAAGACTTACAGGTGCCAGCTAAAGAAAACCTGGCTGCTATTGGTCAAGCTTTGAAGAAAGGCGGGAACAAAAAAGTAACCCTCCTTGAACTTCCCAACCTGAATCATTTATTCCAGGAGAGTACTACAGGTTTACCAGCTGAATATGCTACAATTGAACAAACCATTTCACCTACAGCTTTGGAGAAAATAACGGAGTGGATTAAAAAGCAAGTACAATAATCAGCTTTTCATTAGGATAGGTCAACATTATTAAATCCTAAAATTTAAACTATCGGAATCCGAATGAGAGGATTAAACTCCAAAGTTCAAATCCCAAATACCAAAAAAGATAATACCCCTCTATCTAATTGAAACGAGTATAAAACTAATTTAAGTTACGCAGCGTGTATAGCCGTTGACAGTTAACATAGAGCAGTAGAATGCTGCCAACTGTTAACTGTCAACTAAAAACGCTACTTTCTTAATACCGTCTTTGCTGCCACCTTTGCGGCCTCAGCAATTGTCGGCGATTGATCGCCTTCCAGGTTGACATCTACCCGAATGGCTTTCAATCCGCTAATGCCTTGCAATTCTTCCAGCTCCAGGTGTTCAACATCACCAATCAGCAAATTTTCTGATTGCAGGTATTCAATATAGGCCAGGTACTCGTTCAGCTCTTTTTGCTGCGAGTAAACAATCGCTATTTTTCCGGGTTGTGTCAGTCGTTCATCACTATCTAGCAGGTGAACTTTATCTATACGCTTCTTGACGATCTCGTAGCGAATATTATAAGCGCCATCAACATCAAACTTACGTTCCTTACGACGGAATGATATAGACAACGGAATGGAATGCGCCAGGATCAGCTGCGTCGTTTGTAACGGTAGTGGCAGTCTTTTTTCCAAAGCATGGGTTAGTCGCGCCGCCTTTACCAGCATCAAGAGTTGCCACAACTTCAAATTGCCTACATACATTTCATGAAAAGGCCGGTTGGGTGCCATACTCTGACCGATATAGATATTGAACTCTATACCATCTGTCATATAGCGCTCAAAATAGTGCGGGTAAAACTTTTGCGCCTGCGCCTGTTCCCGGTCTACAAATCGGTCTAATGCATTATTGATAATTGTGAGAGTATCTTCATACTTCTTGCGGTGGTGATATACAATATTCTTTTGCGGGTCAAGAGCACCTCTATAATTGTCGATAAGTTTGTGCAACTCTGGCTGGGTCAAATGTAAGTGTGTGAAAAGTTCTTCTACATCTTTTTGCAAGAAGTCATAGATCATTAATTCATCATCACTAAGCAGCTGTTCGCTGCTAGCAGCAATGTATTTATTAACCTTATAGCGAATTTCTTTAAGTAATGGGAACTCCAAGATAGCTGCTGCTTTTTCCAGAACCTGGTGTACCAACTGCAGTTGTTCGAGAAGATCCAATTGAATGGAATTATTACGTTCTACCGAGCTATTGCGCACATCAATAACAGCATATAGGGGATATACATCTTCAAAGCTGATGGACGGAATTTTTGCCGAATCATTTTCCTGCATCATTTGTAGGTATTGAAACGCAGCTTCTGTAAACAACCACTCTACCGCCGGCTGTATGGCTGTAAAATGCTCTTTAATGGTTTTATTGATCTGCGATTCCAAACTCTGAATGTTCTTTTCTAATGCCAGTGAAAACAACTGCATAGCTGAATGAATCTTAACCAAGTGGTTATACTTCAGCCGTGCAGGTTGCTCGCTTGTAATGTCCAGCAATCCAATCAGCTCTCCCTCATTGCCTTTTAAGGGACAAAGGATCAGGCTTCGCGCCCCTTGTTCATTATAGTATTTAAGCAACTCATGCTGCTTACTATTTTGTTCGGTCAGATCGGTATACAAAAGGGGTTGATCAGTAGTCTCAAAGATCTGCTTTGCCAGTTGAGTGATCGAATACTTTTCAGCCTGCGATCGATGGGTTTTAAATAGCAGACTGTTGCGATAGTATTGTTCAGAATAAATATAATGGTCATTAATCTTTATAAAAGGAGTGATGCCAACCGTTACGTCTTTCAAACCCAGGAAGGTCTGGATATGTGTTTGCATCTGCTCATAAACGGCAACATCGGAAATAGCGTTTACATTTAACAAGGTATTTTTTATCTCTGCAATAACCTGCTCACTGGTAACATCTGTTACATCAATAACGACCAAGCCCTCAAAACGAAAGTTTTCTAAAGGAAAGGTCTTCCGCAATTCGTCCATATCCAGTGAGCGCTGAGCTGTGTAGTTAGTAGGCAGCTTAAACTTATCATTGTCCAGATTCACATCAACAAACTGCGCATTCAATCGCAGCTCCAGGTATTTTGTCAGACCGGTTTCCTTATCAGGAAAGGTATGCACAGAAGTGGCAATAGCCGCCACATCCCAGGAATAGAACTTGCGCATGATCAGGTTATAGGCAAGGTTCAACGAGGCTTTGGCTATGCTATAATTGGTGCGGTTGTCAGGTACCACAATTTCCCGTGAGTCGTTGGGCAGGAACTGCTCCTTGAACGAGGGTGACGTATAAACCGTTTCAGAACGAAAAGGAAAAGCAATGGCATACATACCCTCCATAGCACCCGTGCTAGGCGTAAAGATGGTAGATAGCAGGGTTTCAATCAGCTCATAATGTTCTTGCAATACTGTTTCGTCATCAATAGGCTCTAAGAGCACCGGATTGGCTTCTATATCATTTATGATGCCCTGATATAGTCTTTTAGCACCTAGCTTCCCTTCAGCAATCATTCTCTTGAGCACTGTAATCAAGGGCTTCAGAGAAAGTACGCTATTAAAATTATAGTTTGTGTTTACCATTTGTGATACGCTTGTATATGTACGGAAAACAATGCAGACGCAACCGTCTTGCATGCTTACCTATGCAAAACAACCGCCACGCCAAAAACGGCAACTCAGCGTTAAATCAACATTATTTAGGGAAAAAAGGGCAAATCAGGAGGCAGGAGTGATCTGCTTACGCATAACCTTTTGAAAATAAACACAAACGGGCTGTAATCCACATTGCTCACATTTGGGTTTACGGGCTATGCAGGTATAGCGCCCGTGCAAGATCAGCCAATGATGAAACTTAGGTACGACCTCTGCTGGAACATACTTCATTAACTGAAGCTCGGTTTGCAACGGTGTTTTGGCATTTACAGTTAAACCAATACGTGCCGATACCCGGTGCACATGCGTATCTACCGCCATATTGGGCTGATTATCAACCACAGAAGTGATAACATTGGCCGTTTTACGGCCTACACCTGGCAGCTGTACCAATTCCTCTACAGTCATTGGTATTTCACCATTGAATTTTTCAATAACCAGCTTAGCCATGCCCAACAGGTGACGGCTTTTATTGCCAGGAAAAGAAATGCTTTTTACCAGGGCAAACACATCATCATAATTGGCTGCAGCCAATGAAGGAATATCCGGGTATTTTTCAAAAAGAGCCGGCGTGTGCATATTCACGCGCTTGTCTGTACATTGAGCCGACAAAATTACCGCTACCAATAACTGATAGGTGTTAGTAAAATGCAGCTCCGTTTCCGGTGCCGGCATTACTTCCTGGAAATAATTGATACAGAATTGAAAGCGATCCTTACGGTTCATAAAAGTTGCCGCAAAGGTAGGGAAGTTAACAGGCAATAGTCAACAGTCCGCAGTTAACAGTTAACGATTACTAGTAAAAAGCTTATTGGTATAACCGCGACGAGAATCAATGAAGTCATTGAGTAAAATGTGTAATATAACAACACATTCGTTACCCCTCTTTTCTTACCCCTATTCTATATGTACGTGTGTGTTTAACAGCCCATCTTTTGTGTACAAGTCGCATATTTTAAAACATTCAAAACGGCTTCTGTTCGGGGTTGTTCCATTAGTGAATTTAAACGCTGATGAGAAGCTTTCAGGACACCTAATTTTTCACGAAGCGTCCAATCATTTTCCAATGCTTCTTCCATGTCTAGCCGCGTGACACTGTCCACTTCATTGTAGAGATATTGCAGCAAATCCTCTGGCGTGTAATTATTCATAACTCCTCTTTATATACGGTGGCTTGTGATGTTGTTGCTACTTAAACGCACTATAAAGTAAGTTATTGTGTACCTACTTATTTGTCTTTTGTATTGCTCTCAGCAGGTTCTATCAGAAACAAGTCTTCACCATCGCGCTTCATAAAGTACTTTTCGCGGGCAAATTTTTCAATAGTGGCGGGATTGTTTTTCAGCTCTTCAGAAAAGTGTCGCTCCTGCTCAATTTGCTCCGTAAAATAATCCTTGCTTTTGTCCAGCTCATGCAACTCGTGGCGACGCTCCAATTGTGCAAACAGATCGTTTTTGTCAAAAAAAAGTATCCAAACGACAAAGGCAACTGTTGCCACCAGGAACTTATTGCGCAAAAAAGCAGGAATGATACGAAGTATTTTCATAGCCTTGGAGCAGAGAATTGAAGGCGAAGATACAAGGCTAAGAGGAAAAAAGAAAGCTAAGAGAAAAAGAGAAAGGAGAATAGGAGGAATGGCTGATTTAAGTTGACAGGTTAGGAGGAATTGGGAATTGAGAGAGAGGAATGTTCAACACTGAATATTTAACGATCAATGTTCAGGAATGAGGATTCATAAGCAATAAGTTGCGAGGGTTATTGGCAAAGTTTGACTATGATCAAAAAAAGGAAAGTCAACAATGGGACCGAATATTTGTGAAACGTGAGAGATAGTCCATGGTCAATAGACGACAGTCAACAGCAGGAATGGTACTTAACCGTGAAAGGCGAAATATGAAACGTAAAAAAATAAACTAAGATCAACTGTTGGAATGGGTTATGATGATAGTCAACGGTCAACAGACGACAGTCCACTGCCAACTATTAACTACCAACTACACTAATTGCTGATAGCTTTTCACCATATCTAACAGCCGCTGCTTCTTTTCCGGCCACTCCTCATCAATGATGCTATAGATCACAGTATCTCGTATAGAGCCGTCTGGGCGAATGGCATATTTGCGTAACACACCTTCTTTCACACCACCAATCTTTTCTACCGCTTTTTGCGAACGAACATTTTGATGCGCTATATGGAATTCAACCCGCTGAAATCCTACTATTTCAAAGGCGTACTGCAATAACAGCAATTTACACTCCTTGTTATGCGGACCACCCCATACAGCCGGAATATACCAGGTATACCCAATGGCCAGCCGCTTATCCTTTGGTGTAATTGCATAATAGCGTGTCATACCAATAATGCTATCATCGGCCGTAGCGCGAATAACAAAGGCTTGTTGTCCTTCTACTGCCGTAGGATCCAATGCAGTAGTGATATAGGTTTGGAACTGCTCGTTGTAGGTATCGTTAATGAGCAAGGTTTTGGTAAACTCCCACAAACGCTCGTCACGTGCCAACTCTTTCAATACCTCAATATGATCCGGACGTAACAACTCTAAATAGATATGTGTTCCTTTTAAGCGGGTAATATCAATGGGTAGTATCGCCATATTGTAAAAATAAAAAACCCTTTCACTCTTTGCACTTTCTATTCCCTTCTAAAGAAGAGCAGAAAGATCAAATGTGAAAGGGTATTATGGATAACGTATTACTTACTTACCAAACTTCAGCTTAGCACCTGGATAGTAAGCAGAAGCGCCTAACAGCTCCTCAATACGGATCAATTGGTTGTATTTAGCCATACGGTCGGTACGGCTGGCAGAACCCGTTTTGATCTGTCCGCAGTTCAAGGCTACTGCCAGGTCAGCAATAGTAGTATCTTCTGTTTCACCACTACGATGGCTCATGATGGTGTTATAACCATTGTGCTGTGCCAGCGTTACGGCATTGATCGTTTCAGTGATGGTACCAATCTGGTTTACTTTTACCAGCAAGCCATTACCAATATGCTTATCAATACCTTGCTGTAAGCGGCTAACGTTTGTTACAAACAAATCATCACCCACTAGCTGGCAACGGTTACCGATAGCTTGTGTCAATGCTTTCCAACCTTCCCAATCATCTTCAGCCATACCATCTTCAATGGAGATGATAGGATATTGATTCACCCAGTTCTCCCAGTATTTTACTAATTCATCAGAGCTTAATTTCTTACCATCGCTTTTATGGAAGATATACTTGCCATCTTTATACAACTCGCTGTTAGCCGCATCCATTGCAATGAACACCTGAGAACCTGCTTTAAAGCCAGCAGCATTGATAGCCTCCAATACCGTTTCAATAGCTTCTTCGTTTGAACCAATATTTGGTGCAAAGCCACCTTCGTCACCTACGTTGGTGCTATAACCTTTCTTCTTCAATACTGTCTTCAATGCATGGAAGATCTCAACACCCCAACGTAAGCCTTCACTGAAAGTAGAAGCGCCAGTAGGCATAACCATGAACTCCTGGAAGTCAATTTTATTATCAGCATGTGCACCACCATTCAGGATGTTCATCATAGGCACAGGCAATGTTTTAGCATTGGTACCACCAACATAACGGAACAGAGGCAGACCCGCTTCTTCTGCAGCCGCTTTGGCTACCGCCATACTTACGGCCAACAACGCGTTTGCACCCAATTTGCCTTTATTTTCAGTACCATCTAACTCAATCATTAACTGATCGATACCTGTTTGATCGGCTACATCGTAACCTACCAGCTCTGGTGCTATGGCTTTATTTACGTTATCCACGGCTTTCAATACCCCTTTACCCAAGTATTGGCTTTTATCGCCATCACGCAGCTCTACGGCTTCATGTATACCTGTACTAGCACCACTAGGAACAGCAGCACGGCCCATTGCCCCATCATCTGTTATAACATCTACCTCTACAGTAGGATTACCACGGCTATCCAATATTTGTCTGGCGAAAATCTCAGCTATGTAACTCATGACTTCGTTGATTGGTTTATAGTTGTAAAAAGAATTCTGTTTTGGAGGTGCTAAGATAGTGAGAGTGGACGGACTGCCCTTATTCTTTTATCAGTGACTTCCTTGGAAAAATCAAAAGAACCAACCCGCCTAACAAGCAAATACCAGCCTTCACATATAACCACATGCGCTCTTTTTTGTCGCGGCTAAAAGCATCGTTGAACGTATAAACTTCTGTTCCATTATTTAATACAAGCCCATACAATCGTACGGTGGAAGGCGTGTACAAGTAAGCCAATTGATCTTTATGAATTGCTATACGAGCGGTATCTGTAGCTTTTACTAAGCTATTGAAATACGTTTCTGATAAAGAAGGAGATTTGGTATCCACCAGGAAATAGGTGGGATAATTTTCCACCTGCACCAGTACTTGTTTTTTGGGCCGCCATAGGCCCTCTCCTGTTTTTTCAGCAAACCGTACGCGGCCTGATATGGTAAATACATCTTTCGGGCCCACTGATTTTATATCACAGGCTTCCTGTCCAAGACTGGCAGCCACACCTAACAATACAATACCAACAATCTTTGCAATAATGAGAATTATTCTACTCCGGGTTCGTAACATGACATACAAGGGGTTTAAATCGCGAGTAAAGATCAGTACTTCACCGGACTTGCTTTCTCTATCCTATTTCCATATAGGTAAAATGATAGTAAGGTCACTAAAGAAAAAAGGCATTACATAGCCCCCTTAATCCTTTAGATAATTGCACATGGAACAAAATGAGATATGTATTGCTTTTATACACAAGTAGCATTAATTGTACGATAGGGAAACAGTGTTGTTTGCTGTGATTATGATGGTGATGGCACTGTGGTAAGCGAGCGGAAGATATCTTCCAGGCTTTCGCTTTGGGTTTGCAAGGAAACAATATTAAGGTTATGCTCAAGGGCCAGCTGCAACAGCCCTTTTCGTACAGCTTCCGGCTCCAGCGTCTGTATATTCCAGTTGTGCGTATTTACTTTATCTACATTTTGAACGGCGGGCAGGCGTTTTAGCCACTCGGCCTCTAACGCTTCGGCAAAGCCCACTTTTACCACAATAACCGGAGAGCGCTTTTGCAGATTGGCCAGTTTGTCATCAGCTACAATCTGTCCTTTATTGATGATGATCACACGGTCGCAGATGGCTTCTACTTCCTGTAGAATATGTGAGGAGAAAAGTACCAGCTTATCCTTGCCTTGCTCCTTAATGACATTGCGGATCTCTACGATCTGGTTGGGATCCAGACCACTGGTTGGCTCATCCAGGATCAATACTTCTGGATCATGGATCAAGGCAGCCGCTAAACCCACTCGCTGCTTGTAACCTTTAGACAGTTGTCCAATGCGTTTATTGCTTTCTGGTGTTAAGCCGGTTAATGTAATAACTTCTTCTATGCGCTGCTTTTTATGCTCCACCGCATGCATATCAGCAACAAAACCCAGGTATTCCCGTACATACATATCGTAGTACAGGGCATTGCTTTCCGGCAGGTAGCCTATTTTTTTCTTGGCAGCCAGGGGATCTTTCCGCACATCAATACCGCTGACAGTAATCTGGCCTTCATCGGGTTCCAGGTAACCTGTGATCATTTTCATGGTAGTAGACTTTCCCGCACCGTTTGGTCCCAGGAAGCCCACAATCTCGCCTTTGTTAACGGAAAAGGAAATCTGGTTTACCGCTTTTTGCTCACCATACTGCTTTAGTAACTGCCGTACTTCAATTGCCATAAAACAAACGTACAAAGAAATACAGCAGCAATAGCGGGCAGCCAAGGCTAATTTATCTTTAAAAAAAGGCTAGGTAGTGCGTAAGGATTGACTGCTACTGGGTGCAAGCTGTTGTTGCAGGCTAAACAATAAGAATTCTAAAGGAATTGGCTTGGCCAATACAGCATCTGCTCCGAATAAAGTAGCACGGGCCGTGCTGCAGTCGTAACCCGACATCAACACCACTTTCACAGCTACTGTAGCGGATGAATGTTTTAGTTTCCAGCAAAGCTGTCGCCCATCGTTGCCATTAACGTTAATGTCCAGCAGTACCAGGTGGGGGTTAAAAGAGGCAATAATTTCCTCAGCCTCGGGCAAGGAGGCTGCTGTTTCAACAATATAGCCCTCCTTGGCTAAACGACGCTCTAAGAGCATCAGCCAATCTATATCGTCGTCTACTACTAAAACTCTGTGTATCATCCCTCTACTTAAAGCACTCATAAAAAAAGGTGTTTAACATTCGGTTAGCTAATCAAATCGTTGCTTCTTGGCTTTATAGTTTACACAGAGGACGGAAGGCTTACGGAGGTTAAAAAAAAAGAAGTTGATTGATATTGGATTGGTTTGGTTTTTCAAGGAACGGTGTTATTCAATGGGTGGTTTTTCTTTAGGATCGGACTGGGATTGATAAGTAATCAATCAACTTCTACCACAAAGCTATTTCACACCAGAAGGCCAGACAAGCGGGGATTTGACTTTTTTCCGCCGAAAAACTACAGCACAAATAGCACGTAGAAATACGCAAATGTTTATTTACTGTATCGTATTTATTAAAAATTCTCCTGACCGGAAATGCAGTAGCCATATGGGTTTTCAAAGAGCGCCCATACTTATTCCATCTTCTTTGTAAAAAACACTAACAAAAAAGGCCTTACGTCTGCGTAAGGCCTTTACTTTATCAATTTCATTCCGTCTTTTCGAGGTTTTTGGCAAGACAGACACTATGAAGAACATATGATGGGATAAAACAACATGTGTCAGATGGATTACTACCCATAAAGTAACAATCACACTTTACGATTTACCTTTATTCCGTCTAAAGACATAAACTGTTGCAACCCAAAAGCCCAAAGCAACTATAAGCAAAAGGTATCCATTGAAGGAACTTTGTATCCAACCTGTATCACTATAGTAAGAACCTTCTGCTCTTTTACCCGTGAGTATAAGATACCCAGCAAGCATGAGCAGAAATGCAGTAATAATTGAAAGGAATATTTTTGCTCCCACAGTATGTTTTACGCTTTGATTTAAATAAACAACTCAGTAGCGCACAACGGGGAAGAAGTTTTTCCCCTTAGACCTAGAGTCCAATATTGACATTAGCCGGCTCTTCCTCTGTGATGCTGGTTGCTTCCAGAACCGAAATCAGGTCCGGATCGTTCACAATCTGATTTAATACCCAAGTATTTTCATCTCTGGTGAACACGTATAAATCTTTGAACTTTTCCGTATTTGTGCTGGAACCCTTTATAATTTCCCCACTCCGATCGTCGATAGTATAGTCGATCATCGTTCCTTTGATGAATGCAGAAAAGGTATCCAGGTAATCTTCCCGGTAGTCCCTGCAAGAAATTATCTGAATGGAACTAATGGTGATGTTTTCCAAAATATTTTTCTCATGATTGGCTTTCATATTTTGCAGCTGCCAATCATTGTTATTGTAGAAACTACAACTAATAATCTTTGATAATTTGAGTAGATCTCTTTCCATCCATGCATCCTGCATTGCATAGAAAGTATTCTCCACAGTTTGTTGCATGTGTTCCAGGTTCCAAATATCATCTTTTGCTACAGCTATCACCTTTAAGGCAGACTTCTTTTTCCAAAAGAGTACAACTGTAAGAACAACAGTGTAAAGCCCCCAAATAATTAATCCAATGAAACCAAACGGTCCACCTCCGCCTCCATGGCCGTGTCCGCCCGAACTACTTGAGCCACCTGATCCGCCTCCCCCACCTGCTCTTGCAAAAAGCAAGCAGACACAAAGGGTTAAGAGTATAGTTAGAAGTACTGCTTTCTTATTTCTCAGCATGTTAGTCATATGGATGTTAGTTATTCAAAAGGCATGATTACAGCAGACAAACAGTTTATGCATTGGCGAAGGAGGGAGTTTTTATCTCAGCTATCAATTCCAAATTCCGTTCATCGCTGTCAGTATGATTGGCTTTCCGTCTGTAACCACAATAGTATGTTCATGCTGTGCCATAAAGCCACCTTTATTTCCAACCATTGTCCAACCATCGTTAAGGGTTTCAGCATACGTTGAAGCGGTAGCAATAAAAGTCTCTATGGCAACGACAGCATTCTTCTTAAATCTTGTCAGGTTGAACCGGTCTTTGTAATTGGCTATTTCGCTTGGTTCTTCGTGAAGACTTCTGCCTACTCCATGCCCTGTCAGGTTCTTAATTACTTTGTAACCACGCTTCTTTGCCTCCGTTTCTATTAGATATCCTATGTCTGAAATGCGAACACCACCCTTTATGTTATAGATGGCTTTATGCAAGATCTCTTTTGAAGCATCTACCAGTTTTTGGTATTGGTTAATATCTTTCCCTAGTACAAATGAGCTACCATTGTCCGACCAAAAACCATCCAGCTCAGCAGAAACATCGATATTGATCAAATCGCCTTCTTTCAGTTTTCTGTTGTCGGATGGAATACCGTGACAAAATTCATTGTTCACGCTGATGCAAGTCCAACCAGGAAAACCATAGGTTAGATAAGGTGCTGACTTTGCCCCAAAATCCGAAAGTATTTTTGCTCCATATTCGTCTAAATGTTTGGTCGTCATACCAGGCTGTGCATAGTTCCGCATCTCCTTCAATGTGCAGGCAACTGCTTCACTTGCTTTTTGCATTCCGATCAGTTCTGCTTCTTTTGTTATTGACATAATCGTTTTATCTGTTTGTTTGGGTTAGCGTCATAGACCGACCGCCAACAGAGTAGGTATTGGTGAAGGAGTGTAATCAATGTCACAGCTACTTCATTTTCTTAATTGTGCTGATAGCAATTTAAAATAGAAAGGTAGTATAGGTATAACCATTTTACAAATACACATGCTTGCGGCAGGTTCAATTCATTATCCACCTGTTATGCGTATGTCTGCAATGATCATGTCACCATACTCCCTCTTTTGCTCATCTGTCCACAAGGGGATACCGCCTTTAGGTAAAGGCTTACGAGAGCTATTGGGCTCTAGCGAAAAAGAAACCACAACGCCAGCAGGTTTTTTGTTTTGGCGTAGCATTTCGCCATACTCTTGCTTATCTACAAAATGGAACTTTAAATAAGTGCCGCCGACTGCTCCACGCCATCGATTTTCAGGATTTCCGTAAACGTATTTTATTGCAGGTTCTATCTGCGCTAACAATATGTTTAAAGGTTGACCAATAAACTGTTCTTTGTGTATAGCTAGTTGTCCAACATCACTTACTGCTTGAACGAGTTTTTGCCCAAAACAAGCTGTACTAACAAATAAAATGACAAAGAGGAAGAGTCTATAGGGCAGTTTCATAAAAGTAAGTCAGAGTCCTTTTTAAAATAGTGAGATGCGTCTACCATCTATTTCCATAAACTTGCCGTCAACAGCAAAAGAGCTTTCTGCAGCAACAGCCTTAATATTCTACTAAACAAATCTACACAACAAAGCCTGATAACGTTGTGGCGCTTAACTTTGGCGCCTCTGCTGCTATAGCTGAAAGCCCTGTATTAGCGGCTTTTGTCTGGCATTTCACTATTATTAAATATCGATGAAAGACGTAATTCAAGGTCCGGACCTTTTAAAAACGAAACAGCATTTTTCCATTCTTGATGGATTAAGAGGAGTTGCTGCGCTGGCTGTGGTCATTTTCCACTTTATGGAATGGGTCTTCACCGATCCCAGTAAAAACTTTATTGGTCATGGTTTTTTAGCAGTGGACTTTTTCTTTTGTTTATCTGGTTTTGTTATGGGCTACGCTTATGATGACCGCATCCAAAAAATGGGAATAGGATCGTTTTTCAAGGCTAGGTTAATAAGATTGCACCCCTTAGTGGTTTTGGGTTCTGTATTGGGATTATTAGGATTCTTTTTGGATCCTTTTGCATCACCCTTAGTTTACAATACCGGCAAAATTGTTTTGCTGTTTGTTGGCTCACTTTTTCTGATCCCGATTCCCCTGATGGAGGAGCGCGCCTTTAACCTCTTTGCCTTCAATGCTCCCTCCTGGTCACTCTTTTGGGAATATGTTGCCAATATATTTTACGCTTTCGTTCTTTATAAGGTGGGCCGTCGCTCCTTGACTGTTTTGACGATCCTGGCAGCTGCAGGTATTTGCTTTGTTAGTTATCGGGCGGGAAACCTGCTGGGTGGATGGTCAAAAGATACTTTCTTAGACGGAGGCGCCCGTGTGGCATATTCCTTTTTAGCGGGCCTCTTAATTTACCGCTCAAATTGGATCATTAAAAACAGACTTGGATTTATAGGCCTGAGCATTTTGTTGTCTTTAGCCTTCTTTATGCCCGTTACTAAGTGGAATGGGCTGACAGAGACGCTGGTGGTACTTTTCTATTTTCCCCTGCTGGTTTCCCTTGGAGCCGGCTCATGCCTGTCGCCTAAATTGAAAAAGGTTTGCCAGTTTTCAGGCAACATCTCTTACCCTCTTTACATGACGCACTATGCTGCTATATGGGTCTTTGGAAACTATTTTACCAATAAAAAGCCACCGATAAGTGAACTACCCTACATCATTATGCTGGGCACCATTTTCCTTGTTGTTATTGCTTATTTAGTAATGAGGTTCTATGATATACCGGTTAGGCGATACCTGGCTAAAAAATGGATGTCAAAACAAAGGCATTAGCCTAAGCAACTTTGATGGTGGCTGATTAATGCAGAGGGTATTTTAGGTGTCTTTTCTGTTGCCGTTGGTGCGACCCTAAGTGTTCGAAAGCTATAATAGACGGTAGAGAGCGTACTCTTTGAAGCAGTTTCCTTTGCGCCCCTCTGCGGTTTCTCTGTGGCCTTTGCGGTAAAAAAACAACCGCAAAGCAGCGCAAAGAAGGCGCAAAGCAACGCAAAGAACAACATTCGAACACTTAGGGTCGCCGACCAACGGCAACATTGAAAAAATAGTATTCTGCACGCTCGGAGCAGCTCAAGACTATGGGTAGCTAGACTTAATCGAGCATGCCAACAAATAATGTTTCAGTCTTTTCGTTCTGGCCCGCTTTTATTTCAATTATTCTAAAATCCTTTGGCACTTCGGCGCCACCATTGAGATCAAAAAGTTCTTTTACCAGATAGGGCACATTACCGAAATACTTATCAATTTTTTTGTTCATTTGGTCCATTGCCTTTTTATACTTTTTATTGTCATGTGCAGCTGTGGCTTCTTCCGCTTGCTGATGCAATGATTTGATCTCTTGTTGTAAGGAAGACTGATCAGTACTAAAATCGTATCCACTAACCGTTTTTATTGGCACACTAAAGGAATCTGTAATATCGTGGTAGGTTTTGTACCAGTTGCCCAGTGCTCCTCTGGAAGAGATACAAAGCAGATAGGTTCCCGCCGGCAGATCATTAAAAGTGTAGTTGCCATTTATATCCGTTCTTGTTTTTTTGATAATATTTACATCTTTATAATAATCGAAAGAATATTTTTTATTCAGATCAAAAAGGTAAACTACTGCACCAATTTCCTGCCTGGTAAATGAGCTTTTGGATGTGATATAATTAGTTATAACATTTCCTGAAACACTTGCTGTTTGTGCATTTGTAAAAAGTGTAAAAAATAATGCAGCGGCTAATAACAAAGCTTTGTTCATTTTCTAAAAGGGGTAATGATTAAAATTTTCAAACTAATTGGAACTGGTAAAAAAGGGCAATATAAAGAAGAAAATGAAGGCCAGTGATTCGTTGCCGGAATCTTGATTGTTGTTATGTATATCTTAAAGGAATCTGCCTTTTTCCGTTAAAACCTTATGGGTTTTGGGCCCCGCCGAAGGGTCGGAAATGAGATGATTGATCAAGTAATGTTTGGCACTAAATACCTTTACAAAGTCCATTATACAGGGTATTTTAGTACATGCTAAAAAAACTCCTTATCAGAAGGTGGATGGCAAAGCCCTTTGCAGCATTGCTATTGTTACCTGTTTCGATAGCCGTTTTTTCGCAGACCTCCGATTCTGTAAAAGTTAAGAACTGGGATGTAAGTGCCGTTGCGTTGTCTGTGCTTACCCCTGACGACTTCTTTATAGTACCCGTTGTTTATGCCAACTACAAACGCTGGCATTTTGAGCCCCGCTATAATTACGAAAGTTTAAAAACCTTTTCCCTATTTGCCGGTTACAATATAGTAGGCGGCAAAAAGTTTCAATATCTTCTTACCCCTATGCTTGCTGGAGTGGTAGGCCGCATCGATGGTATTGCTCCAGGACTTGAGGCAGATCTGGCCTATGGACGATTTCGGTTTTATACTGAAATGGAATACCTGTTCGATCTTAACTCAAGTGCTGATTCCTATTATTATGCCTGGTCGCACTTCCGCTTTGTTATTAACAATTGGATGTCGGCAGGTATAGCAGGCGGGCGTAACCGGGTTTATCAAAATGATGTAAAAGTTCAAAGAGGGGTATCGTTGGGTTTCTCTAAAAAGAAACTTTCTATCACAGGCTTTTATTATAATCCGTTTACTTCCGACAATTATGGAGCCCTCGGTGTTTTTATGCGGTTTTAGGGATTGAGTATTTGTTCTTCAGCCATGGTTCGTAATCCTATTTCCACGGAACGTTTTTGAGTTAAAGCAATTTTCAGCCTCCGTGTCTCTTACCATATACAAGAGGCCACGCAAAGGAAACATGTAGGAGACGAAAAAAAGCCTACTCCCAAACACTGTTTCAATTCAGAGTTGTGCAACAGCCACCAATGTTAGCTGCAGGAGTTATTGTTAAGATGGCTATTTTTTGCCCATGCATCTTTTATAGTCGGCAATTAATCTTTCCCTATTATACCACACTTTATACTTCTCAGGTATTATTGAATTTACCAAATAAATTATCCTTCCAACTTCTTCTTGGTAAAAGTTACTCACATGAACAGTTTTTGTGCTGTTATCTTTTTTAATAACAACTGTCACCTGCGAGCCATCGTCAATACAGGGATTTGAATAATAATCTTTTAATTTCGTTAGATTGATTTCGCTAATTTGTCGTAAAGTGTCCGAGAATTGTAGTTTTTTAAGAAAAACAATAGTGTCCTTGACGCCTTCTAAGTCACTCTTGAAAATTATTTTTAGTTGCTTATCGGTCAAAACCGTAGCCACTGAATAGGCTTCTGCATAAAAACTATTTACAATTATGGCCGTGAAAGGTCTAATGGTATCTTTCCCTTTTTCAATATTTGACTGTGCTTTGATAGCGTTGCCTGAGCATGAAAAAAGACCTATTAATATGGAGCAAAGCGACAAAACGTATTTATAACCTTTCATGGTCTTCATTCGGGTTGTTAATGTGCACTCTAATTTCAGCTAATGTAAAAGGTATTTGTGAAGTGGCTGTAGTCGGTGTTACCGCTGCTTCATTTACCTGCTGTCGTTGATATATGTTTTGTAAATGAAAGGTAGTGACGCAGCAGCCATTTAACAAATATGATGTTAGCCGAATCATAAGTAAATAAAACCTGTCTGGGTATTTCCTTTGAAGTTCTTTAAGTAGTTAAGAACTGCTTCTTTTGACTTGAACTCCCCGCCGTAGCCTGTCCAGAAGTCTACTACCTTATTGTTATCATACCTGAATATGATAATGTGGTGCGACAGTCCTTTACCTCCCTGTTTATAAGCCAAAAGCATAAAATGGTCATTTAGTCCTAAGTAGGTCAATTGTCTGCGGGGTAACGGTTTCACTCTCCATCGAACTACATCTGTGGCTTGAAAAGGCTGGTTGGGATTGGCTATATCAAAGTCTCCTGTCCAACAGTTAAGCGTATGTTTAAGAAACTTGGGAATGTTGTTTTTATTGTTCAGTGTGGTGAGCTGGGTGGTCTGTAAGGAATCAACCAGCGCCTTTAGATTTTGATTGTTTAAGATTTTAACCGAGTCAATGGTATAGCTGCATGGCTGACTTTGGGCGAAACTCCCAAAAGTAGCAAAGAGCAATATGCTTAATATTACTGGTCGCATGAATTTCGCCGAACGAATTGGAGCTTGCTGCTGTGGCGGCAGTCCATGTTCCTGTTGTTTGGTTTATAGTCTGAAGATAATTAGAATTATGGTTGATGAGAACAGGTACAACTTCCGCTATGGTAGCAAGGTCGTGTTGTACGCAGTAAGATTACTTTAATTTAGCCATGCGTTCTTCAGGCAATTCTTTATCTCTGTTGTAGTCATTAACTGTTAGTGTCGCCTTTACAACCACTTTGTTTTTCATAATAATCACGGTATCAACGCACTGCTCTTTATAAGCCGCTGCCATGCACAGGCCATTGAATTTTAATCGATGCTCCTTGTTCTTCATTAGATCAACTGCTGAAACTTCAAAGGGTGCTCCATCTTGTTGACCTGCTTGGTTAACAAAGACGACCACACCATGTGGTATACTATAGCTAATAACGTGCGGGTAGTCGACTGCCTTGGTTGTATCTTTTTGCAATGTAAGGATTGCTCCACAGTCTGTAGCGCACCCATGCTCGAAAAACAAGAGTTGGTTATTTTCACCTATGTACTCAGGAATGAAATAACGCCTGTACTCCAAAACTGAGGGACAATGATATAATCCTTTATTATTGCCTTTACTCCATTGTATGTAAAGGTCTTTGTACCTGCTGCTATCATTCTTCACCAAATACTTAATTAGCCAACCATCCTTTGTAAGCGTATCATGAGCATAGGATTGAATCTCGTAGTAATTACTGTCTGAGAAATTAATAGGTATAAGTTTCCCAGCATTGGCATCAGGCAAAGGAACAGGAGTAGTTTGCTGGTCAGCATTAGGTGGGTTGCAACCCAATGTAAAAACACTTGCCAATAGTAAGATTCTAATTATATGTTTGGTGACCATTTTATTGCGCACAACAAGTAAATATACAAAACACCCCTTCCATAATATTCAGTTTCCATTTTCGATCCAACTCAAAGAGTATCAAGGCATATGGATTGCGCTTTCTATGTTTTCCATTTCACATAACCGCTGCATTTATGCGTTTTCAATAACAAAGAAAACGCAACGTTTTTTTTGTCAAAACCATCCATATAAGATCACTAGAAAATTATTCCAAAAGCAAACAAGTAGAAACAAAAAAGGCCTTACTCTATAGTAAGGCCTTTTCTCTATATTATTATTTGATACGGTTTAATATCTACCGTCTTTTTTATCCATACCTCTACCAATACCATAACCGGCACCAGCACCAAGAACACCACCAATTACGGCACCTACACCACGGTTCTTTTTATTGATAATAGCACCCGCACCAGCACCTACTACACCACCAACTACAGCTCCTTTAGCCGCTTTACTCCAACCTTTTTTTCTAGCAGGAGCTTGTGCTACCGTACCATTACCTGAGCTGTAACCTCTGGATCTACCAGCACCACTGCTACCGTAGCTACGAGATGAGGTACTACGTGTAGTAGAGCGCGCCACAGGTGCTGCAGCAGCAGCCCCAGCTGTAGTAGCATATGGATCAGCTGTATTATTCAATTCATTCTGCATTTTCCAAGCCTGGTATTCAGACAGCCCTGCTGTATCGGCAGCCAGGCGTACCGAGTCTTGATAGGCCTTCAGCCTTGCACTCTCTACCGCTAGTTTATCCTGGTTGCTATTACAAGCAGCCATTACTGCGGCTATACTGAAGATGGATAATATGCGTTTCATAAGTAACAATTTAACGTGTAAAAATTTGTTTATAGCTTCTCTATTTTTCCTCATATATTACCTAAACCATGCCAACAGCTGTGTCAAATGTTAAAGGTTTATCAACCCTTTTTTCCCTTAACAAATAATTTATTCAAAGCGGAATTGCGCTTCGCTAACGGCTAAGCGCAATTCTGTTTCAGTACGCTAAACAAACAGTTACGGCACTGCTATTCTCCATAAAAAGAGCAAGGATATTAGCTCCAGCTTTTAGAAAAGACTTTTTGTAACAAGGTCGTGGTACGCGCTTCTTTTTCAGCACGTATCAGACGCTCTTTTTCAGCCACTTTACGGAACATGGCTTCACTAACAGCGCCAGCCATGATAGTAGGCAGATCCAGTTTTATTTTATTGCCGCCTAATGGTTTTACAATCTCATTCCACATGTCGTTGAGCTTATACTCCTGTAAGGCGGTCTCCACTACTGGACGGATGGAACGGCGCAGGCTATCGCCAATAGATGCACGCAGGTAATCGGTACCGGCAGTACCGCCCGCTTTAATGATATGCATAGCATCGGTAAACTGCATATTACTGATACCGCTGGCAAAAATGGGTATGGAGTTGGTAGCTGTTTTTTCAGCTGCCGTGCCTAAGGTTGTTGTAAAACGATCGATCTCGTTGGTAAGCCCCAACATGCTGACCGTATTCATGGCCTTACGCACACCCTCGGGCAACACGGCGGTCATGATCGTTTCTTTATTAAAAGCTCCTGTGAAATTGCTTTCCTGTACGCCTAGTTGCAACATCTGGCGAATGGCAGCAGCGGCATCGTTCTCATTCAGCTTATAGCCGGCAAAGCGACCGCTGGTACAGGAGTACGACAAGGGTAAAAGGAACAGGAGGAGGAAAGGTACAATTAGTCTTTTCATATGCTACTTTTTCTTAAGAACCTCATAAGACCGTTTCGTTTAATCCACCTAGAAGGGCAAGGACTGTATTTGGCAAACTTTAACAAAAAGAAGCTGCGAGCTATGAGCCGTGAGCTTCGAGTAAGAATACATATCATAAGACATAAAATCCCTTCTCACGGCTCATAGCTCACCGCTCGCAGCTACACTCACAATGTATCACTAAAGTCATTGTCCGTGCCCTCTGGCTCCAGCTTTTCATTTGGATCTATAATGCCTTTTAATTCAGTAAGATTAGGATCGGTTTGTTCCTGCCTAACCTCATGAATCGGTTTCTCGTTACGCCCACTATTATTGTCGTTGGCTGCTTGCCAGCTTTTATCGTTTGTATTTATTTCATTCTTCTTCATTGCATTCATTTACTAATGAGTATACCATGATCGTTCCAATTTTTAATGCTGTACCAAAATGGACTGCCGACTATTGACCTCTTTTCCTGTTATTTCTATAAAATAAATGCCATTAGCAAGGCCCTGTGTGTATACGGAAGTAGTTGCACTCTTTAGTGACTGCTGACCTACCAACAGGCCCGCCGCATTATAAATACGCAACTGGTGAGCGGTTTTAAAAGCTGCTTTTACATAGAAATAGGATGCCGCAGGATTGGGAAATACCTGTACTTGTTTTTCCTCACCTTCTGCAGGCACCCACTGGTTGATATAAACATTGATGGTTTTGTTTGCGCAGCTTACAATAAGATCTTCCCAACCATCCTTATTTATATCTGCAAGGATTAAATAGGCCACATTAGCCGGTACCTTCATTGCCACAGGCTCCTCAAATTGCGCATGGCCTTTACCCAGCATAAAGAACAGCGTATCGTTTGGCATACCATCCATATCAGTATGATTAAATACCAGGTCTGTAAAACCATCATGATTAAGATCTGCAGTGCGTAAATAATAGGGCCGGATCATTCTGTTTTCAAAAGAAGGTACTCTTATAGAAGGCGATAGGTAATCAGTTCCGTTATTGAGTTTAATGATCAAACTATCGGAGCCAGGCATATTATCAAAAGAAGCATACAGCAAGATCAGATCTTCTTTGCCATCATTGTTTACATCGGCCAGGGCAGGTCTGGCCATTTGAAAGGTGGGATGATAGGTAGGCACAAAATCACCATTGGCCTGCTGCACAAATATCAATAGCCATGGAAAAGAACTTGACACCACCACATCCCAACGACCATCGCCGTTTTGATCCGTAATAAAAATATCCTTACAGGTATCCAGCACCGAAGGGTAAGTTCTTTTGGTTTCAAAACTGCCATCGCCTTTTCCAATAAATACATGCAGGGAAATGGTACGGCCGGAGCCGCTAGTGGTGCTCAATATATCCATGATCCCATCTTTGTTGATATCAACACATTTTACGGCACGGCCGTGAGTACCGGTATACATGTAGGGCCCTTTGGTTAGTTGGCCGGAAGACTGTCCAAACCAAATGGTGAAGCCATTGTTCCAGTAACTGGAAATTACCATGTCCGGAAAACCATCTCTATTAAAATCGGCAATATCACTTAGAAAATAATTATCCTCTTTAGCCTGGTGGCTGATGCCAGAAAACTTTCCCTGCCCCTCTCCTTTCATAACACCCCATTGGGATTGACCGGCGTTGTATAACACCGTAAGATCTGACTGACCATCGCCGGTAAAATCTTTTGTATGTATAAGGTTGGCTACATCAGCCACATTATAGGTTTGAACAGGAGCAAATCCTTTCCATTGAGCTAAACAAGGAAACGTATTAGATAAAATAATAAGCAGTGTAACGATCTTTCTCATAATTGAACGTTTGGTTTCTATATGTACAATTATCGCGTTGACAAGGCGGTGCAGGCCGACGTTGCAGGGGAAAATGTTAAAGAAGAGGAAAGCCGCGGGCTATGAGCTGTGAGAGGAATCCACGGTCGACAGACGACAGTCCACAGAAGGAAAAGCTGCGAGCTATGGGCTGCGAGAAAAGTCAATAGTAATTAGTCGTTATGTCAGTAGTGAACAACTATAGGAGGATGGTAGGAGGATATCCTCTGTAACTCCTCTATAAGTGCGACTCATATAAGTGGAATTTGGAATTTGTCCTTTGGAATTTTAAAGAAGGACTCCTGTGCGTGGGTGCTCCCCTTTAGGGGTCGGGGGCCGGCTACTCACCACTGACCACTGACCATTCACGAGCCCGGCTTCTGCCGCGCCGCCCTGCCTATCTCCTCTGGTCTCTTGCACCTTTCTTGTACCTCTCCTGTACCTCTTCTGTACCTAATCTGTACCTCTTCTGTAGGCAAGTCCGTATCAACTGCACAGAAAAAGCCCTCTACCTGCCTTCCACATTCACTACTCCTCCCACCATCCTCCTATCTACATTCATTCCTGACTCACCACTCACTACTCACCACTCACCACTCACTACTCATCATTCATTACTCATTACTCATCACTCATCATTCATTACTCACCCCCTGTCTTCCTTTCCCTCCATTGCCCCTTGAACATTGAAAATTGACCATTGAACATTCCCTCACTTCTTCCTTCTTCCTTCCTTGTTCCTTGTTCATTATTCCCTTCCCTGTCAACTTATCAACTTGTTAACCTGTCAACCCAAATCAGCCATCCTCACATCAGCCATTTCCTACTAATCCTAGTTCTCTCGATTCAGACACAAAAAAGGCCCAGCTTGGCTGGACCTTTTGCATCAATTGCAGGTTTGGTTATTTTTCAAATGTTTGATAATCGCTCCACTTGCGACCATTCTCCGACTTTACTATTTTTTTTGCGTCGGCAGATTCAATGGTTGCGAAGTAAACGTCGCCTTCATTAGTAGACAATATGATCAGGTCACTGATCCAGGCTCTTTTAAGTTCTTTACGTAAGTCGAATTTCAGCTTGGACGACAACTCCGTAACAGGAATGCTTCTGCTAGTTCCGATCCAGCTACCATCTGGTGCATAATAGGCAGTAGCATACTTTCCATCTAACTTAAAGAAGGCCTTGTAAGTATTGTCCACTACTGTCCAATTAACTTCTTGAGCACTTGCATAGGTGCTTTTAAAAGAAGCTAACACTGTAGGTGTTATTGGCTCACTGGCTTTTGCCATTTGAAAAATACTTGCAACTGTAACCGTTAATGCGAGAAATAGGTGTTTCATAAATCAGTTATTTAAAAGTGTTTAATTTGATTTGCTGGTGTAAAGTTGGTGCACGAAAAGCCCCAAATCAATGCAAAGAGGTGTAAACTGTTTCCTTGTTAGCATGGACCGCCAATACATATATATTAATTGTAATAATGCAATACAGGCGCTCTTTTGCGGCAATCTTCACCTCTAAATAAGCCCTACTACAATCCAACACTTGTATTGCCAGTTTGCACCTAAAATCCCTCTGTTCATACACCTCTGCAACAACATCCATTTCCCCTTGCAGTTAATTTGACCTTTAATTACCCATTTTATATCCATGAAAACAAAACGCCCTTTTGCTTATAAACTTCTTATACATACACTTCTCACCTGCCTTACACTGCATTTTTTGCCAACGGCTCAGGCACAATACCGCGTGCCCGGACAAGACAGCGCCTATGCCCTCTATAGTAAGATAGACACGTTGCAATGGAAGGAATACAATGCCGTATTCGACTTTGAAAAATTTGATCTGAACCGCATCTACGAGCTGCGCAAAGCCATACAGCCCTATGTAGAAGCCCAGGATCCTCTGGGAGAATTTTTATATGCAGCCAGCATGGATCTCTATCCCTACGGACATGGAGAACCGAAAGAGGCACAGATTGCATTAACCTATTATACTAAAGCGGCTAACAAAGGACTGGCTGAAGCTGAAAGAATGCTGTTTGACCTATACAGCTATGGATTGATGGGTCAAGAACGTGATGAAAAGAAAGCCTTCAACTATTTACAGCGTGTTATAAAGCATGGCGATGCAACATTCAAAGCAAAGGGTTATGCAGACCTTGCCGGCTTGTTTGATTCGGGCACATCTTCGTTTGTAAAACGTAATAAAGACTCTGTTATCTTCTATCTGGAAAAAGCGCTTACCTATACCCCTAACGATGGCTGGTTGCTGGACTATGCCGCCGGTACATATGAGGAGAAACGTAATTACACGAAAGCGATGACCTACCTATTGCGTAGCGATAATGAACAAAGCCATATTAAAGTAGCTGAATGGCTGATGGAGGGAAAGAAGGTTAAGAAAGATGTAAACCAGTCTTTAGCGATCTTATACAAGATAACAGACACGCTAATAAAAGAATATGGCAAAAACCTGGACGGCTATATGGGCGGTAGCAACCCCATGCACCTATTGAACAACTGGTATCGTTGTAAAAAATGGATTACCCGTGAGCAGTTAGGAAAATACTTTGATCCAAATTGGATATGCGATTAGGGGATTGGAATTGGGTATTTGCCTTTTAGTACTTGTACTGTTATTATAAAACAAAAAGCACCAGTTGATTGATTAACTATTCAATCAACTGGTGCTTTTCTATATATGATACGTTTGTTACTAGTAACGATCTTTATTGTAGCCACCGCTACCACCACCTTTGTTATAGCCACCGCTACCACCACCTTTGTTGTAGCCGCCGCCACCGCCGCCTTTATAGCCGCCACCGCCGCTGTTGTAGCCACCGCCACCGCGGTTGCCACCACCATAGCCACCGCCGCTATTACCGCCACGGTAACCACCACCGCCGCCAGAACCACCACTTGGGCGTTCGTCAGCTGGTTTTACGATCAATTGCTTTTTACCAAAAGCAATGTCTTTCAGATGCTCAATGGCGTCGCGTGCGTCCTGCTCATTTTGCATTTCTACAAACCCGAAACCACGGCTTTTGCCGGTTTCTCTATCTAGTGTGACTTTGGCAGAAACCAAAGGACCAAATTTTTCAAATATTTCTACCAGCTCGTCATCATAGAGATCGTATGGCAGGCCTGCAACAAAAAGTTTCATACAACTATTTATTTTGTAAATGTAACAAATTTGAATACGGTAGTTTTTAGAAATTGTTTCGCCTCAAAGTAACCCATCTTTTAGGTCATTTCTTATAGGTATTAACCATTAGCTTTTTCTTGCTTTCTGCAACCCATAGGTTGACGGATCAAGCTTTCGGGCTTTAAAATATTCCAAACTGTAGTTGGCCTGCCAAAGATCGTACCGCTTAAACTGGCTAGGTAAACTTTTTTGAAAACTTTCCCAATTGCGACTTTCCTTCGGGCTCCACAACACTTCACTTAAAGCGCTAAGTCGCGGAAATAACATGTACTCCACCTTAGCCGTATTGCTAATATACTCCGTCCACAAGCAGGCCTGGCCACCCCAGATATAACTGCTCTCCTTAGCAGTGAGTTCAGCTGGTACCGGATCATATAAGTATACACTATCTAGCGTGATCGCTTTGCCCGCTGCCGTCAGCGAATCTTCTTTAGCAGACTGCATATGATTGAAATACATTTGAGAACTTGGCGTCATTACCACCGGGTGGCCTTGTTTAGCTGCAGTTATACCACCCTTTATACCTTGCCAACTCATAACAGCCGCATTGGGTGCCAGACCACCTTCCAGTATTTCGTTCCAGCCAATGATCTTCCGCCCTTTTTTATTTACAATCATTTCAGCCTGGTGAATAAAATAGCTTTGTAATTCCTTTTCATCTTTTAAGCCATGTTCTTTCATGAACTGCTGGCTCACAGCCGATTCTTGCCACCACTTCTTGGCACATTCATCTCCACCAATATGAATGTATTCTGATGGGAATAGATCCATTACTTCATTTAGCACATCTTCAATAAAAGCAAAGGTCTTTTCAGATGGCACCAGCACGTTGTTTTGCCGGTTATAGATACCCCAGGTTTGTGCTACCTGCTTCGGCTCATTGGGCGTAGTGCTTAACTCGGGATAAGTAGCCAATACGGCCATGCAGTGGCCAGGAATATCAATCTCGGGCAATACGGTAATAAAGCGATCGGCAGCATAACGCACTACTTCTTTTACTTCTTCCTGCGTATAATAACCACCATAGCGCAGGCTATCATTGCCAGTTCCAGGGAACAAGCCAATGATGGTACCATTGCGCCATGCACCTACCTCTGTCAGCTTAGGATGCTTTTTAATTTCAATTCGCCATCCCTGGTCATCGGTTAAATGCCAATGGAAAACATTCATTTTATGTAAGGCTAAGTAGTCAATGTATTTCTTGATGTAGTCGACTGGAAAAATATGGCGGCTTACATCCAGGTGCATACCCCGGTATTGAAAACGCGGATAGTCACTGATACTTACGCTGGCTACACCTTCTTCCAGACGACCAGAAACCGGTAGCAACTGGATCAAGCTTTGCACGCCATAAAACAGACCAGATGGCTCGTTCGCTTTGATCTGTACGTTATTCTTTTTTGAGCGAAAATCATAAGCCCCTACCACCTTACTATCGACCTTATCCAATTTCAACAAGATGGCATTAAAACTATTGTGGCGAGGATTGATGGTAAGCTCTTTACCATAATATTTTTTAAGATAGTCCTTCAGGAATTCGGCTGCTGGCATCGCGTCAACAGTCTCTGGAATGATTGTCGTTTCCTGATCAATGATGAAACGATCTTTGGCACTAGTCACCTGCAACTTCACTGGCTTTGGAATAATAGCTACATCCTGCGCTACCACCATAACCGGGAAAAGCGCTGCTAAAAGAATCTTCAATTTTCTCATACAAAAACAATGGGTGTAAATAAAAAAGCTTCCGGGCTATAGTGACTGTTTACACTATAGCCCGGAAGCACAAAGGAAAGAATAGTTCGTTTAATTACGCCTGTTTCTTGGGTGGAAGGTCAAAAGCAATTGCTGCATGCTCAAAATTTCCCTTGTGTGAACCATCACAGAAAGGCTTGTTCTTAGATTGACCACAGCGGCAAATGGATACGAGTTCTCTTCCACCTAAGCCATATACATTACCTTGCTTGTCTACTATTTCAAAATCACCTTCTACTCTCACGGAGCCATCGCTGTTGATGGTAAGTTTTGTTGTTGCCATTGTACGGGTTGATTATTTATTACTACTTAATTAATTATTGGGGATGCAAAGTAGTACAATTCATCAAATCCAAATTCCAAAGTGGAAAAGCAAATCCCAAATACCAAAATCCAAATTCCAGTTCTATCCCTCCTTCTCCTCCAGCTCTTTCCGCAGTTTGCTGTTTTTCTTACCATAGGTAAAGTAGATCACCAACCCAATAGCCAGCCATACAAACAAGCGGATCCAGGTGTCGGCAGGCAATGACACCATCATTAACAAGCAGGTAATGATTCCCAGTATAGGCACTACAGGCACCCATGGTGTTTTAAAGCCACGCTTTATTTCTGGATGTTTTTTACGCAATACCATTACCCCAATACATACCATGATAAAGGCAAGCAAGGTTCCAATGCTCGTCATTTCACCCACTACGCGAATGGGCACTAACCCGGCAAACAAACTAATGAACACACAGAGCAGAATGTTTGACTTTACCGGTGTTTGAAATTTGGGATGCAGATCCGAGAAGACTTTAGGTAACAAACCATCCCGACTCATAGAATAAAACACACGTGATTGACCTAACAGATCTACCAGTATCACAGAAGTATAGCCAATCAGTATGGCCAAAATAATGGCCTGGCTTAACCAGAGATAGGGCGTTTTTTGAATGGCAATGGCTACAGGGGCGGCACTGTTTTTAAACTCGGTGTAATTGGCTAAACCCGTCATGACGTAGCCAAACAATACAAAGAGAATAGTACATACAGCCAGAGAACCGATGATACCAATTGGCATATTGCGCTGCGGATTCTTGGTTTCCTGCGCCATGGTAGATACAATATCAAAACCAATAAACACAAAGAATACTACCCCGGCACCTCGTAGAATACCACTCCAGCCAAACTCGCCAAAGGTTCCTGTGTTCTGTGGAATATAAGGATGGTAGTTAGCCGGGTTAATATACTGCCAGCCCAGGGCAATAAAGACCAATACAACAGCTACTTTCAAGGTTACTACAATGGCATTGAACAAGGCAGAACCTTTGGTACCACGAATGATCACAGCCGTCATGGCTACTACCACCAGTACGGCTGGCAGGTTAAAGATCCCGCTGACGATACTGCCATCGGCAAGTGCAACCGTTTCAAAAGGCGAAGACACCAGCTGTGGTGGTAAATGGATACCATACTGACCCAGAAACCGAACCAGGTATTGGCTCCAGCTAATGCCTACTGTGGCTGCCCCTACTGAAAACTCTAGCACAAGGTCCCAGCCAATGATCCAGGCAAACAACTCGCCGATAGTAGCATAGGAGTAGGTGTAAGCACTTCCCGAAACCGGCACCATAGCGGCCAGCTCGGCATAACACAAGGCGCTGAACGCACAACCTATAGCGGCAATAATAAAAGAAAGGGTAACAGCAGGGCCGGTATTATTGGCAGCGGCAATACCTGTTAAAGAAAACAAACCGGCGCCGATTATAACGCCTATTCCGATAGCTATCAAACTAAAGGGCCCAAGGCTCCTTTTGAGAGTTTTGTGGCCTTCTTCATTGGCCTCAGCTATCAATCGTGTAACGGACTTACGCAACATATACTATCGCTTCTTTTGGTGTTGTCAAAGGCGGCAAAAGTAGGACATATCCATTAGTCTACATTTAAAGTAGACTTAATATTAAAAAAGAGGAAAGGAGAAAACATTTCTATCTAGAGATCACCTAATCTCAAACTTCAAACATCAAATACCAAATA
This sequence comes from Flavisolibacter tropicus, assembly GCF_001644645.1. Taxonomy (NCBI): domain Bacteria; kingdom Pseudomonadati; phylum Bacteroidota; class Chitinophagia; order Chitinophagales; family Chitinophagaceae; genus Flavisolibacter; species Flavisolibacter tropicus. The sequence goes on from NZ_CP011390.1 coordinate 3,029,820, forward strand.
AGAAATCCTGCCAATCAAAAGCAAAATCCCGCTCATCCTTGGTCGCTTTTACGCATTCTTTTCCGGCAGTTGGATTAATTTTAAGGCAGAATGAAGGCTTTTAAACCTCTTGGATTAGTGATGCTGCTTGTACTGCTGGTTACCCAGGCACAGGCCCAAACAAGTATTCTAAAAGGATACCTGCGCGACAGCATCACGCACTACCCTCTCCCGAATGGCACCATCATCAACCAACGAACGCAAAAGAAGGTTACGACCAATGACAGTGGCTTTTTCTTTTTAGATGCCACCTCTGGCGACCGCATTTATATACAGGTCCCGGAATATAATTATGACACCTTAAATTATACACCCTTCTATACAGATATCCTTACCATATATCTTTCTCCTGCTGGCAGCATCTTGCCTGGGGTAACCGTGCGTGCCAACTACACGAAATACCAGTTAGACAGTATGAGTCGGAAGGCAGACTTTGATACCATACGTGGAAATGTGGCACCAACAGTAGACTCTCATGCGCCTGAAGGCTTTGGCGCAACGATTAGCATGGATCGCGTTTGGAACAAGAAAGCAAAGCAAAAAGTAAAAGCAGAAAAGCAATTTAATAAAACGGAGGAGCAGCTATATGTAGACTATCGTTTTTCACCACAGATGGTATCGTACTACACCGGCCTCAAGGGCGACACCTTACGCGATTACATGAGCCGCTACACGCCTTCTTATAGCTGGTTACGAAAACACCAGTCGCAACAAGATGTGCTGCTTTATATCAACGATAAGCTTAAACTGTTTAAGAAAGGAGCTAAGACATAAGTAATCGTGAAACCAGATACGTCAAACGTGAAATTCAGAAAAGTAAATATCTAACAATACTTTATAACCGCTCTTGCTTTAATAGCCAGCGTTGGCTTTACTACCTATTGGCAAAAATCCTTATTCTTTGTTCGCATTTTAATTCCGGGTATGCTTCCTTTTAACCATTTATTAAAACAGCATCCTTTATTTTCAGCTTTCGTATGAAAGCGTTCAAACCCATTTCGTTTTTCGTGCTTTTAACTCTTGTTAGTTTTGGCTCCAATGCCCAACGAGGCTTTGTCAAAGGATACCTCAGGGACAGTATTACCCACTATCCCATTTTAAACGGCACGGTTACCAATTTGACCTCTCAGAAACAAGTTAAAACCAATACAAAAGGCTTCTTTTTTATAGAAGCCACCGCCGGAGAACAACTGGTTGTTCAATCCAAGGAATATGAAAATGACACACTGAAGTATACCACCTTATTTATCGACACTATTACGTTATATCTATCTCCTTCTGGTAGTATTTTACCTGGTGTTACGGTTCGCGCCAACTATACTAAATACCAGTTAGACAGCATTCGGCGCCGGACTGATTTTGAAATCATGCGCGGCAATGTGGCACCGGCAGTTGGATCTCATGCGCCTGATGGGTTTGGCGTTACTTTAAGCATGGATCGTGTATGGAAAAAGAAAACAAAGAAAAAAGCACAAGCCAATACGCTATTCCAAAAAACAGAAGAACAGCAGTATGTCGACTACCGTTTCTCACCACAAATGGTATCTTACTATACCGGTCTAAAGAGCGATGCTTTACGCCTATTTATGTACCAAAACACACCCTCATATAAATGGCTTCGCCAACACACAGATCAGCAGGATGTGCTGTTTTATATTAATGACAAACTAAAACTCTTTAAGAAGGAAACTAACAAGAAGGGATAACAGAACAGGGGTTATTGCAGTGCGGATATCAAAGCATTTCAGCCTCACTAATACATAAATGCCAAATAGAATAGCAAAGTTCAGTTCCTGCTGCCCACCCGCATTGCAGCAATATGCTGTTAGTGGCGTTCTAAACTATGCGTTGTGCAGTTGAAGGGTATACTCTTTGCCTGAAAGGGTCTTAATTTGATAAAGTTCAACGATGGCCCGTTTCAAATTAAATATTGCATCCAAATCAAAATTCTCGATGCTAAATCGAAGTTCAGGTAGAAGTAAGCGTTCACCCTCAAGTATGGAAACCACGCATAAGGAATTTGTCTTATGGTCATTACTGGCAATGAATTTGAATAAGAATTCTTTGTCGTCAGGGTCCTTAAAATATGATTCCAACCATATGCTTTGGTGAGTAAAATAAAAACTATGTTCTTTAATGGTTATTAGTCTTTTTACAACATGAAAGCCGGGTTTTTGCATATCCCAAACATTAAAGATCTCATCTTCATCAACACCTCTTTGGGGAATGATATAATTGACCTCAGTTTGTTTGTCAAGAACACTCATTTTTAGTATCAGATTACTGCGCATGTTTAGCTAATTAGAGTGAGTATGAAAGAAAGACAATTTGTCGCAATTCACAAATGCTTCCTTAGCTAATTGCTTTGACTATTTCGGCCTTTACTTCTTCTGTTAAGTTAACTTCCCAATCCTTGCCATAAACCCCCAGCCCCAGTGCCACTTTCATATTTTGAAGAATGGTTTTTGGCGGTTTGTAACCTTTGGGGGGGAGTAAGGACAAACAGTTCCTTACCCTCTAAGTTTTGAGGGAACCAAACGTAAGATTTCCAGTTAGTTGAATTGGCTAAAAATGGTTTGGGAAAGTCTAGGCTGAACAAATCCGAAAGATGTTGTTCTACCCCTTGGAAACCATCGGCATAAACAGAAACTTCCTCCCACTCTCCATTTTTAAAAACAAATACTAAGAACCAATCATCAGTAAATGGTCCATTGTCTGTTGTGTATTCGCCGATCACAACGACACTTTCAAGGTCAATTGAAATAATACTTCCATCTATTTTATGCCATTCAATCCGCCTTCCTTCACAGGTGACTTTGCCTGATTGATTTTCCCTTTCAATTATTGGTTGTTTTGACATGTGAGTTGAGCACTTACTGCTAGCAATAAATTTACGCCCTTTCTTGCCCATTTAAAATTGGCAAGCAATAAAAGTTGACTGCACTTAAAATAAGCGCACCTCTTTCTACGTTAGTATCAAAGTACACTGCCCGCTTATGATCAATATCTACCATGAAAACCGTTTATTATTTTCTTGTACTCTGTTTTTCAGTGAAAGCAGCGGCGCAATCCAATAGTATAACAGCAACGCTGCTTAGCCCGTTTAGATCCGATGCAGATGAAAGCAAAAAACGTCCTTTAAAAAAGAAGTTGTTCCAGCGCAACCAAGGCGCTATTGTAGGCCTACAAAGAGGAACGGCTACGGCCATTGAGCTAGGTGGCGAGGCTCATTGGCGTAAACTCAGTCTTTTCAATCCCAACATCATTGGTGCATCCACCAATCTTGAATACAATTTTGGCGGACATGTATTGGGGTATAAAGCAGGCATGTGGATGAAGCGTGGCCGGGTAAACCTAACCTATGGCGGCAATGTGGTTTACTTTACCGATTTCAATGGATTGCAACGTTATGGCCTTGGCCCTTCAGTAGGCTTTCGGTTCTTAGGGTTTCACTTGATCAATGGTTATAATTTCCTGGCGGGGGATAAAGAACTGCAGCAAGCCAATACGCTACACATGACCCTGCGTTATTACTTCCCGGTACAAAACAAGTTTACCTGGGACCGAGAGACCCGAAAACGAAAAGAAAAGAGACGAGAAGAGAGAGCCGAACGGAAAGAGCAACGAAACAATGAAGAAGAACAAGAAGAAAAGAAGGGTGTCCGCAAATTTCTGGACCGCGTATTTTAAACCGTTGCCTACAGATGCAATTAAGGTTTTAACTACTGTTGTTTATTGGAGGCCATTACTTTATCCCGCTTCTTGATGGTAACGGATCTGAACTTTACATGATCCTCTACCCAACCCGTTCCCTCATCTGTATCCGCAAAGAGCTGATTCACCTTTATGCTTACATCATAATCATTACGCTTCAACAAAGACACCTGGTCCAATAGATCAAACGTATACGTTGGATAGCTGGAATATTCTGTAGAAGAATTATCCAACACAAAGCTCGTTGGACTAGTGATGAGTTCATTACCGGCTCTTGGTATTAAGGTAACCAATACAGTGGCTATCCGAAACTTATAAGGAGTACTCCTTCCTGAAAATACAACCCGCATTAAATCGCCTTTTTGAAAGCTTTCAACATAGATAGAATCATCCACTGTACTACCATTCAGATAGAACTTGAATTCTTGTGCAGAGGCTACCCAGGCAAACAGGTAACTGACACACAGCAGTGCATACCTTTTCATATGATTAGCTTGTAGAGTGTAGGAAAAATTACCCTTATTACGTAACAAACGCCAGTGGTTCTTTTTAAGTGCGCGTATTGCTACAGTAATGGCAAAATAAATAAATAAAAAAGGAAGCGTGGGCGCGGTATTGACAAGAATTCCTAGGAGATCGTAGCTGTCGTATAAGCAGATGCGGTGGTAGTTGTAGAAATAGCCGGAACCAGATTAATAACCAGGAACTCAGGCTGCATAACCGATTCCTGAATCAATGATTGATATTTTTGTTTTAACTGGCGCTTAAAACTGCCCAAATATCCGGGCACTGAAATAAACGCACCATCAACAGTAACTGCTTCAATCATGTCATTGCCTATATACATCATTAGTTGCATAGGACTGGATTTGTTACAAGATATTTCGAGCTATTAAATCCTACAACCGGATTTTAGCCGATTTCCAGGAGCTAAGCATTTTTCCTAATAACCTATAATTGTTTTCTTAGAAGTATAAGGCATCGTTCTTTCTTCAATCGGTAACAAATAGAGTGCAGCACACATTGGCTCATCTACTTCCAAATACTGGACAAGCGGGTATAGACCATTTTTTTAATAATAATGCCGACTGGAGCCCTCAGTTGCACATTCGTATATGGCGTTGAAGGAAAGAAGATACCGGTCATTACACTTAAGCCATTGTCTGCAAATAACTCTACTGAGCTAATGTCAATAACAAGTGTCAGGTTCATACTGTTTGCTGAAGAAATGCGAGGCGCTACACTTCTACTGGCAAAGTCTTTCTGAAAATCCACCTTACCTGAATGCCGGCGATCAATATAATATTGGTTGCCTTGCTTATCATATCCAACTACCAACTCTTCACCAGCTGCATTAGACAATACCACCGCATGTGTAGCTGCAGTTTCCAAATTGATATCAATACGACATGGAAAGGCAACAGCCGGCAACTTAGTTGCCAGGTCAAGATGGTCTTGTACTTTCAGGTTTTGAAGCACTACAGGCTTACCAGTTATTACATTTAACTCCTTTGAAGGCCATGACGTAATGAACCAATCCTTACCTACTTGTTTCAATGCCAGATCACGTGGCAGGGTCATAGCACTGCGCCATCGGTCGGTAGGCACTACTGTACCATAAAGCCAGTTGCTCATCCAGCCTAAGAATATTTTCCTGTTACTGGTATTGGACCAGGTAATACCTGCATATTCATCGGGGCCATAATCCAGCCAACGCGTATCCCTATGCGAAGTGGTAAAAGTCTTGCCATCAAAGTCACCAATAAAATACTGTGTTGCCGATCCACCGTTAGGGCCGCCGGGATTCAGGTTGACCAGCAGCACCCATACCTTTTTACCATTGCCCTTCAACTCAAACAGATCAGGACATTCCCATACACCACCATGCGCGCCAAGGTCTTTACCAAACTCACTTTCTTTTGACCAGTTCTTTAAATCCTTGGAAGAATAAAAAGCAATGTGGTCCAATACAGCTAATGTCATGATCCATTTTTTACCGGCCTCAAACCAGAATACTTTGGGATCGCGAAAGTCCTTGATACCTGGATTCTTCAGCACAGGATTACCCGCATACTTGATCCATGTCTTGCCATCATCCAGGCTATACGCTAAGCTTTGCACCTGGTAGTCGTTCCGCCCAGCTTTGTCGCCTACCGGATCGTGATGCGTAAAAATAGCTACCAACGGAACCTTGCCGCTTTTTCCAAAACCCGAAGTATTATTCTTATCTACAACAGCACTACCCGAAAAAATATACCCAAGGCTATCGGGGTATAAAGCAATAGGCTGATGCTGCCAATGTATAAGGTCTTTACTGGTGGCATGTCCCCAGTGCATGGGTCCCCATACGGTACTATCTGGGTAATATTGGTAAAACAAATGGTATGTACCCTTATAATATACCATACCATTGGGATCATTCATCCATTTTTCTTTGGGTGAAAAATGGATCTGTGGGCGATAAGGCTCTTTATACGATGCTGGTACATCATCAGTTTTATGTGGCTGTGCTGTCAATGGCTTTACAATAACCGTCACCAGCAATAAAGCAAGGCCAATACCAATGTTCCTGTGCATACCAGTAAGAATTAATAGCGTTATTTTCTATAGCACGTTATAAATGTGGTTGTCTGCTAGCCTGCATCAATCGGGTAACCTCCGCAAGGTCATAAGCCGGGCAGGCACCGTGGTAGGAAGCAATTAAAGCCCCAAGGCCCGAAGCATAATCCAAGGCTTCCTGCATGCTAGCCTTATTGTATAATTGGGATAAAAAGCCGGCTAAAAAAGCATCGCCGCTACCAATGGTATCAGCCACTTCTACCTTATAACTGGGATTATAAAAATACTGGCCTGATCGCGCTACCATAGCCCCGTCTGCACCCATGGTCACAATAACTGTTTCAATAGCAAAACGATCTTGCAGCAATTGTATTTGCAGTTCTTTAGCTGGGTAAGTTCCATACCAACTGGCAATGATTTCCAACTCGGATTCATTCAGTTTTAGGATATCCGCTTTTTGCAACAAAGCCTCTACACCTGGCTGATCATAATAGGGCTGTCGCAAGTTAATATCCAGCACTTTTGTTGTAGGCGCTTCAAGCAATGTATAAAGTGTTTCTCTAGATGTAAAATGGCGCGTAGCCAAACTGCCAAACACAAAATAGCTTGCATTATTTACGAGATCATGAAGAGCCGGTTGTTGTTCAATAAAGTCCCAGGCAGAAGGATAAACAATATCATAGGTCATTTCATTAGTAGCGCCCGGCTTCGCATATACCAAGCCTGTTTCGTGCTGTTGATCAACTTGAATAAAGGCCGTACTCAGTTGATTACCAGATAACATCTCTATTAACTTATTCCCATACTCATCTGCGCCAACGCGGCTGATCATAGCTGGCCGTAAGCCTAGCTTTTGTAAATGGTACGCTACATTCATTGGCGCGCCGCCAGGCAGAGATTTGTCGGGCAGTATGTCCCACAAGACCTCTCCAAAACATACTATTGGATGGGATACAGAATCTGGTGCCATATACTGAGATTAATTATTTAGAAATAGGAACTATTTAATGCAGTACTAAGGTGCGCTCAATCTGTTCCAGCGACTTGCCCTTTGTCTCCGGCATAAACTTCCATACAAACAACAGCTGCAATACCATCATTAAAGAAAAGAACAAAAAGGTATGCCCACCACCAAATCGCTCAGACAGCATAGGAAATGAAAAAGCAATGAGCGCAGCCATCACCCAATGCGTAAAGCTGCCCAGTGTTTGGCCTTTAGCGCGTACTTCATTAGGAAATATCTCTGAGATAAACACCCAAATGACAGCGCCTTGGCTAAAGGCAAAAAAAGCAATGTACACCAGTAAATAAACAGTAACGGCCCAACTGCTAAAGTTCTGCGTATAAAAAGCTTGCGACACCAAACCCAAAGTGCTGATCAAACCAACAGAGCCAATGAGCATCAATGTTTTTCTACCCACCCGGTCAATGAAGTTGAGCGCTAGCAGTGTAAATAAAAAGTTGACCAACCCAATACCGACGGTTGAAAGCAAGGAGGAGCCGCGTGCTAAACCTGTCATTTCAAAAATACGGGGTGCATAATAGATGATAGCATTGATACCCGACACCTGGTTGAAAATAGCAAAGGCCACTGCCAGGAAAACAGGAAACTTATATTTAGAAGAAAGGAGTTGGTTAGCGCTGCCAGTAGCTTCTTCAGCGCGGTGATTGGCTCTTATACTTTCCACTATTTCATCACAATTCTGCGGATTGATAATACGTAAGGTAGCACGCGCTTCCTCTACCTTACCCTTCTTTAAAATCAACCATCGCGGGCTCTCCGGCACCAGGAACAATAATACCAGGAACAACAAAGAAGGTATGGCCTGCACACCCAGCATCCAACGCCAGGATGATTCACCGTCTTGTCCTATTAAATAATTTGAAAAATAAGAGATCAGGATACCTAACACCACATTGAATTGAAACATAGCTACCAGTCGGCCTCTTCTTTCGGCCGGTGCTATTTCCGAAATATAAACCGGAGCAGTAACCGAAGAAGCTCCTACACCCAATCCACCCATAAAACGGAAGAACAAAAAGAGATACCAGTTAGTAGCCAATGCGGTACCCAGCGAAGCTACCAGGTAGGTACCGGCAATCAGGATCAAGGTTTTTCTACGGCCCAGCCGATCCGATGGTATGCTACCCATTAAGGAACCAACGATAGTGCCAATAAGTGCGATGGAAATAGTAAACCCATGCTCCACAGGTGTTAAGTTCCAGAATTTTTGAATGGCCTGTTCGGCACCAGAAATTACGGCGGTATCAAATCCAAATAGAAAGCCACCTAATGCAACTATAATACTCCATATCAGAACCTTTTGATTATTCATAAACAAGCATTTAGAATAAAGCAATCTGTTTTATGAGTACAAGCAAGCTCTAGCTATAAGCTACAAAAAACTATTCGCAAATGAAATAACGGTATACAGTTAATTAAAACAATGCGGCTAGGCTATATATTGACATACCAATACATAGAACAATCACTTTGTATCACACATCCATTATTTCAACCCGCAGATAGAAATTCCTGCCAACAGGAAGGTGGTAAAATCAGAAATGCCGCTTTCAAAAGCTTTCGCTGTCTTAACACATCAGCTAATGGTGCCAAGGCTGCTTTGACTCTCTATTGTTTGGATATCGGCACGTTTGCCAGTAACTAATGATCAGCTGAAGCACCCGCTTCGTTTCGGCCATAGCATGCGGCTTTACAAAAAAACCTTGCACATGCATACTGTAAGCTTTTTGCATAGCATCGGGTGTAGCAGATGTAGAAAAGAAAATAAAGGGTATGCCTCGCTTTTGTACAGGCAATTCAGAATGTACTTTTTTTAAGAACTCAAGCCCGTTCATACCGGGCATATTTATGTCACACAAAATAATAAAAGGCTCGTCAGCAGTTGTCTTTAAATAGTGTAAAGCAGCGCTGCCCTGGGCAAAAAACAAAATGGGATTCGTTAAGTAAAGTGAATGCAAAGCTTCTTGCATAAGGTGTTGATCATCCGCATCGTCTTCTACAATTACAATTGGTCCTGTTTTCAGCATAGTGTTTTGGTAATAGAAAGGTGGCTTCACAAGCCATGTGAAATCCACTTAAATTGATTATAGTGTTGTTGAGCTTAGGAAGGAGGAAATTATCCAAGCGCGCAAGAAACTAAAAATGCAAACGCAAGACAATAGTACTTGTACTTAAAATCGACTTTACCTGTACGTATTTTTACGATTCAAATTGTTTCAAATCAAGTAATTAAGCAATTCATGATGGCTCGCACTAGACTTCAAATTACACTTGATAGGATTCAACCTTCATCGTTTGGAACAAACGTTCGGCATCTTCTTTATAAAATAACTCAGTGCCATGATTCATAGTAGCCGCCGTTCCGCAAGCCACACCAAAACGAATTACTTCTTCCAATGTTTTTCCCTGCGAAAGCATATACACCATTCCTGCCACCATAGAGTCGCCAGCACCTACTGTGCTTCTCTTTTCCACTTCAGGAGCCAGCACCTTATAGCTAGCATCTTTAGAGATCAACAAAGCGCCAGCTGCACCCATAGACACGGCTACCAACGTTACCTTACCTTGATCTATCAACTTACGCGCAGCCGCTTCTACACCATCAGCCTCTAGCCACTGAATACCCGACAACTTTGCCAGTTCACCAATATTGGGCTTCAACAAGTAAATACCTTCATTGACAGCCGCTTCCAATGCAGGTCCTGAAGTATCCAGGATAAACTTAGCGCCCATGCTGGCTGCAACCTTAGCAATCTGTGCATAGGTATCGTCTGTCATGCCTGGCAACAAGCTGCCGCTGGCTATGATATATTCAAATGGGTTGTTTTGAATGTATTCAATTACTTTTTCCAAAAGAGGTATGGAAGTAGGCTCTCCAGGTAAATTAAACCGGTATTGCTTATTCGTTGATGTTTCTAATACAATAAAGTTCTCCCGGGTTTCTTTCTCTACTGGAATCACTTCCGCTTCTATATGTTCTTCGTGCAACAGGTGCTTTAACATGAGCCCATTATATCCGCCTGCCGGGAATAAGGTTTTTGAATCGCTACCTAACTTTTTTAAAGCTTTACTCACATTGATACCGCCTCCGCCAGGTTCATGCTTCATGGCAGCACAGCGCAACTTAGATTCTGGAGCTATTTTTTCTACTGATGTACTCTTATCAATGGTTGGGTTCAGTGTTATAGTGAGAATCATGTTTTTCATTTGCAAATGGTTTACTGGTTACCGCTTAATGATTTTAATTTCTACACGGCGGTTGGCGGTCCGGTCGTCTTCTGTGTTTTCAGGATACACCAATGGTACACGGCCTGCAAAACCTTTATAACTCATCCTACTGGCATCGATTCCGTTTTGATATAAATAATCGAACACAGCACGTGCCCGATTATGAGACAGGTTCCAGTCATTAGAATCATAATCAAAGCCGTCTCTTGATCCCGGCATACAACAAATATGCCCTTGTATCTCAATGACCAATGCAGGATTATCCTTCATTACAGTCAGTAATTCATTTAATGCTGCCTGCGACTGTACCAGGAACTGATGACTACCACCGTAGAAATTAATGTTTTTCAGACGCAGGGTTTGCCCTTCTTTTACGATCTTAATTGTTTCCTGGGTGAATACGGGTATCGTATCCTTTTGTCTTATTGGCGGCGGTGTTACACTAACGGCCGCTACCGGCCAGATGATCTCTACCCGCCGGTTCTGCTGTCTACCATAAGCTGTTTGGTTATCAAGCAGCGGTTGGTGTTCGCCATAGCCTTTGAAAAAACGAACAGCCGAATCTGGCAAACCTTTTTGCTTTAAATACGATAATACTGCAGCCACACGCCTCTCAGAAAGCTTATCGTTATAAGCATCACTACCAACAGCATCACAATGACCGCGAAGTGTTAAGGGCGCCATACCTTCATGGCCTGTGTAGGCAGCCAGGAACTGATCAATTTTAGTAATAGTCTCCGTTGTTAGATCCGCTTTATCAAAAGCAAAGTGCACAATAACTGTATCATTCTCCTGGGCTTTTGCTGGCATTACAGTAAACACGATCAGTAAAGCACCAAGCAGTTTGATTACTAGTTTACAGTTGCGGGTCTTTTTCTGGAGGTGGCCATACATGAAGTATAGGTTTGAATAACCTACATATCCTTGCAATTGATGGACCACCTAAAGGCAATAAACCTATAAGCCATTAACAGACACAAAGACTATAAACCGACACAGGAACTTCATTTATAGTTAGCTTCGCTACATTTCTTCCTGCAATTTGACATTATGAACCGCATCGACCGACTTTTGGCCATCGTCACCTTTCTGCAATCCAAAAAATATGTATCAGCAGAAGCTATTGCGGATAAATTCAATATTAGCATACGCACTGTATATCGCGATATAAAGGCCCTGTGCGAACAAGGGATACCGGTAAGTTTTGAACAGCACAAAGGCTATTTTATAGTACAGGGTTTCTTCCTGCCTCCTGTTTCCTTTTCTACAGAAGAAGCCAACGCCTTGTTACTAATGGAGAAAGTGATGGAAGGCTTTGCCGACAAATCTATCTGGAAACATTACTCTTCTGCCTTAAACAAAATAAAATCTGTACTACGCGGCCAGCAAAAAGAACAGATAGAAGCACTGAGTAATAACATGCGCTTTCATGTACCGGATTGTTTTGCTCCCGACTACGAGTATTTATCACTACTCCAAACAGCCATAGCTTCACGTACTGTTATCCAACTGGAATATCAGAATAATAAAGCCGAAATAAGCAAGCGAAAAGTAGAACCCATTGGACTGGTCTTCTATGCTTTTGCCTGGCATCTCATTGGTTGGTGTCAGTACCGGAAGGATTACCGCGACTTTAGGGTATCACGCATCTTAAAGATCCAAGCCACCAGCGAACCCTTTACCCAGCAAAACCTGATGGAGCTTAATGATTATATTATAATGCATGCACTGACTACTTCCCCGGCCCCTAAAGAGAGCGCTTCGCGCTAGTTGGTTTCGCGCAGAGGCGCAGAGAACACGGAGGAAGAACTAGGATTACTAAGATGGGAAAGATTAGGAGGAAAGAAGAAAGAAGGTTTGATAAGTTAACAAGGGAAGCTAAGCGTTTAATAACCCTCCTTTATTTATAATTGAACATTGAGCGTTGAGCATTGAACATTTCTTCTCTCCTTACTCATCACTCATTATTCATCATTCCTTGTTCCTTGTTCATTATTCCTTCCCTTATCAACTTGTTAACCTGTCAACTCTTCCCTTCTCGCAGCTCGCAGCTTTTACGCCTTTTCTCCTCTTAGCCTTCCCAAATCTTTTTTTACCCGACTGCCATAGGGTTGTCAGTGAGAGCTTCTTTCTTTGCACTACAAAACCAATTATACATGAATATCATTGAACTGATCTCAAAAGAATTTGAAGCCGAAGCCGTTACTACCCGCAAAATGCTGGAGCGCGTACCTGCTGACAAACTGAAATGGCAGCCCCACCCTAAAAGCATGACCATGGAGCAGCTAACCGTACATATAGCCGAACTTCCATCCTGGATATCCATGGCACTGCACACGAGCGAGTTAGATTTTGCCAGCCAGCCTTATGAGCCAACCATTGTTAATGACACTCAGGATTTATTGAATGTGTTTGAGAAATCGTTAGCCGATGGCAGAAAGGCCTTACAAGAAGCCAAAGAAGAAGACCTGTTACCCACTTGGGTTTTACGCAATGGCGACCAGATATATGCTACCATGACCAAGTATGAAGTGATCCGTCATTCTTTAAGCCAAACCATTCACCACCGCGCACAACTAGGTGTATACCTGCGCCTGTTAGACATACCTATCCCTGGCAGTTATGGCCCCAGTGCGGATGAGCCTGGCTTCTAACACTTCCAGTAAGCCGCTGTTTTTCAAATACAGCGGCTTTTTTTATTAGCTCACTTATTGTGAACAGCTAGTGTTCCCGGCCATTTACTACTACCATGCCTACCACCACATACGCACCACTACCTAGTTTACAATTTCGTATTCACTACGAATACCCAAGACCGTAATAGTATCTTCCTTTGCATATAAAATTACTTATTAACACAGGCGCCTTGTGCCGCTTTTCTGCACCACATTCACAAAACTTATGAAGAAACTCTTTTTTACCTGCAGTGGTCTGGCATTTACCCTTTGCTGCTTTGCACAACAAACGAAAACTACAGTCAAAAACAGTCTTATTGCGGTCTATGCTGATATGCCCCAACCTTCCGCCGCGCCCCAAAAGCCATCAGCAATCGATACTTAAGTAAATGCTTATCATGAGCGGCTACGGCGTTTATCAAACGACATGAGCGCTATTTTCTTACAACACAACAGTACTTATCAGACCTATGAAAAGACAGGCGAGGCCGGCTTAAGAAAGAATACAGCACAGCAAGCCGATCAAAACGACATATTAGCCATGATGGGCGGAGTGGAAAAAGTATCGAAAATGAGCGAAGCAGAAGCCCAGACCGCAGCTATGGCAGCCTACCAAAAGAAGATGGCATCTACAACTGCTGGCCCCGCAGCCAATGCAAACATGAATGAATTGACGCAGAGCATGAAAGATCCTAAATCAAGAGCGAAGCTCCAGGCAGATTGGAATAACATGAGCGAAGAAGAAAGGAAAGCCTTTGTAAGATCTAATACAGCTGAAACAATACCCACCAACAATGCGCAATACGCAAAAGTTGGTGCACAGAAAAACAAGGCTAACCAAATCATGAATATAACACAGGCATTAGCAGCCATACAACAGGAGGTTATCAACATTAATACCTATTACAGCCAACAGGAAGAAGCCTTTCATCAAAAGTTGCAACCCAAGCGGGACAGCCTGAACAAATGGTATTATGAAAAGTATGTGCCTGCTTTAGGAAAAGGATCAACCAATGACCCGGTACAATATGAAAAATACAAACAGGAACTAGAACAGCTGGCCAAAAAGGAAACCAACTTTAAAGTTACCAGCTGGCAGGAGCAGTATGCCAAAATAAAACCAATTGTGGCCAGCTTTGAAAACAAATACATTGCGGGCCGCACACTGGGTATGCAGCCTGACGAAGATCAATACATAGCTAATGTTACCAATAACCTGATTGGTGTTATGGATGTGCTAGCCTCTCAGGCAAGCCAGATCACTCCACGGGTTCAGGAATAAAAGTTGGTTTATACATAAAAAATAATAAAAGCTTCAACTAGTGTTGAAGCTTTTATTATTGGCTCCCTTACCCGCTCACCTATTTTTGATCCATTTATGCCCGACTATGCATAGCCATGCCAAAGTGTAGATTGCAACTCTGGCCTACCCAAGTTGAGGAATTTCACCTATACACTCACATAACCACCGGTAATCTTTTACAGTATGTTTACCCGTAAAGCAGCATTACTGCTGTGCTGGAATGATTATTACAGAGCTTGGGGCAAAGCTATACCAATGAGAACACTAGCAGTCCTTGCTCTTGTAAGTCTTTCTATTGCCGGTATTTTAACAGGGTGCCAGAAAGAACTATCTTATGTTTCTCCCGACAATACCACAACTAAAAATTCGCCACACAGCTTTGCCATTTCTTTCCCACCGGGCACTATAAGTATAGCTTCAGTTGACTCTGTAGTCGTTGACTTAATAAATAGCAACGCAGCCAACTACCGGCACCTGACACTCGAAAAAATGGGAACCCGCTTTGTTAGTGTTAGCAAAGTTCCGGAAATGGGCTATGATGCCTATATCATTATTTACTTGCATCCTGAAAACACCAACAGTTCTGCTTTGTTATATCACCAGGTTTATGGCGGCGGTAATGAGGCCATCAGTAAAGCAGCACCTAAAACCCTGACAGATGAAGCAGGCTGGCAATTAATGGGTCGTACGTTCAGCAGAGAAAACGAATTCTTCGCGCTTGTAGGCGTGTCACCCACTAATCCGTTGTTATACCTTTTTACAAACGTTCAGAAACGAGATTATATCTATGTCGATAAATCTTACCTGAATAGTGATCAGTCCATTAGTAATGGCTCGTATGAATATAGAGCTACAACACCTTTATCGCACCCAATAGCCATCAAAGATGCTTTCCAAACAATGGCCACGCAAATGCAAGGGAAAACCTGGACTACCTTTAGCAGCATGGCCTTTGTCAGAAATACCGAAACTGCCCAGGAAAATTCCTATTACTTTGAATACATGAAATAACAGTTTCAACACAGCCATCATCGTAAGCTATCTCCGCTGAGCAAATGGCTTGCGCTTTGCCGTTGTTTAGCATATAAATTCCAACAGTGTTTGAAAAGAAGATCGATTTTTCTACAGCCAGCAACAAACCGGGCACGTATGTCTGCAGTAGATGCGGCACCCCGTTGTTTGAAGCAGCCAAACAGTTTGATGCGGGCTGTGGCTTTCCTTCTTTCTGGATGCATATGGGTGAGCAAGTAAGATTAAACCCTTTACATACCTATGGCCGTGAGCGTATCCAATTATTGTGCGACAATTGCGGGCAGCACCTGGGACATCTTTTTGCACATAAACAAACGCCTACCCAGCTGCGCTACTGCATCAATGCAGAAGCCATTCAATATAGAGAACACTAAGCTATTCAACAGCTGACCAGCAACTGGCACACTATTTTAAGAATTCTACCACTATGGCAAAGAACATTACAAATGCAGATGTGGTGCTGATTGGTGCCGGTATAATGAGTGCTACCTTGGGTATGTTGTTAAAACAACTACAGCCGAACCTTACTATTGAAATTTTTGAACGGCTGAATAGCGCAGCAGCTGAAAGTTCCGATGCCTGGAACAATGCCGGCACCGGCCATTCTGCCTTTTGCGAGTTGAACTATACACCCGAAAAAGAGGACGGCTCCATCGATACGAAGAAGGCTGTAAAAATTGCTGAATCGTTTGAAGTATCTAAGCAGTTCTGGGCCCACCTGGTAGAGAACAATATTATCAAGCTACCTAAAACGTTTATACATCCTATACCTCACATGAGTTTTGTTTGGGGTGAAAAGAATGTAAACTACCTGCGCAAGCGCTACGATGCTTTACAGGAGTGCCACCTCTTTCGTGAAATGGTTTATTCAGAAGATCCGCAACAAATTGAAGAATGGGTTCCGCTGGTAATGGATGGTCGTGAATCAGAAGGGCCTGTAGCAGCAACCAAAATGGACCTGGGTACCGATGTCAACTTTGGCGCGCTTACCCACAGCATATTTGATTGCCTGACCAAACGCGAAGGTGTAGGTCTTCACTTTGACCATGAAGTGTTGGATATAGACAAAGAAGATGGACTCTGGCATATTCGTGTAAAGAACGAGGAAACAGGAAACAAACATACCGTTCAGGCCAAGTTTGTATTTATTGGTGCGGGAGGGGGCTCATTGCCACTCTTACTTAAATCAGGCATTCCGGAAGCAAAAGGCTATGGAGGCTTTCCAGTTAGCGGTCAATGGCTGCGCTGTACAAACGAAGAAGTGATTCAACAACACCTCGCCAAAGTATATGGCACGGCAGCAGTAGGCTCACCACCCATGTCGGTACCCCACCTGGATACCCGCTGGATCAAGGGCAAACGTGAACTTCTTTTTGGGCCTTACGCTGGCTTTACAACTAAGTTTTTAAAAAACGGATCAGTACTGGATCTGTTTAAGTCTATCAAGCTCAGCAATATTCGACCCATGCTATCGGCGGGCATACACAACATTCCGTTGACGAAATACCTGATTGAACAGGTGCGCCTTACCCCTGAAGCAAGGCTGGATGCCTTGCAAGAGTATTACCCTGAAGCTGAAATGGAAGACTGGAAATTAGAAGAGGCCGGGTATCGCGTACAGGTGATCAAAAAGGATGAAGAAGAAGGCGGCATTCTTGAGTTTGGAACCGAAGTAGTTAGTGCTACGGATGGCAGTATTGCTGCCCTATTAGGCGCCTCGCCGGGTGCCTCTACGGCAGTATCAATTATGCTAGATCTCCTGCAACGTTGTTTCCCTGAAAAGGCCAAAACAAAAGAATGGCAGACCAAGCTACAGCAGATGATTCCTTCGTACGGCAAATCGCTGGCAAAAGATGAACAACTCCTACAAGAAGTACGGGAACATACAGGAAGGATTTTAAAGCTGTGTACAGCACCTGTAGAAGCTTAACACTATTTAATAAAAGAGCTGCCGCTTCGGCGCATTAACAAGACCTTAGCAGGCAACTCGACAGGATTCCTGACTTTAACACCATGTTGCGGGCCATTGCACATTCTTTGCTCTATAAGAGGCATGACAACAAAAAGAATATTGATTGTTTCAGGCATTAACCACGAAAGGCTTGGCACCTGGAATCAACTTAAAAATACAGAGACCAAAATCGTTCATACTGATGAAAACGCTATTGAAATGGCCCAACGTCAAGGCTTTGACGTCGTTGTAATTGATTATAACGATATCAATATCAATCACAAGAAGTTGAGCGCCGTACTTCCTATCTTATTACCAGAAGTACAATTGTTTAGTTATAAAGGCGAAACACCTGACGACTTGGAAGCGCGTGTCAATGCCTACTTTATCCAAAAACGTAATGAACGGATCAAACGCTGGTTGGTTCTGAACGATAGCACACCCAGAAGCGGGCAGCTTCCTGCATTTTCTGCCAACTAGTAGAACTAGGATTGGTGGGATTATTAGGATTAGGCGGAAACGGATAGTTGCATACGCTAAAATAGAATTCCATTAGTGTAAACTAATTGACAAAGGCCTGCATAAAACGCAGGCCTTCATCGTTCATATAACGCGTATGTATATATGCTTTTTATTTACCTTCTCCTTCAATAATCAATAACTATTCATTACTAATCATTGATTATTGAGCGTTGAGCATTGAACATTTCCTTCTCTCCTTACTCATCACTCATTATTCTTCCTTCCTTGTTCCTTGTTCAATATTCCCTCCTTGTCAACTTCTCAACTTGTTAACCTGTCAACCCCATTAGCTAATCTTCACATCAGCTAATCAGCTAATTCTCTCCATTTCTCCCTGCCCCTGTGTCTCCGTGGTTCCTCCCTCTCCGCGCCAAAGGCGCACCCAGCGTTCTCAGCGCCTCTGCGTGAAATAAATAGCGCGAAGCGCTCTCTACGCTGTTCGCACCGGCAACAATATCTTAAACGTAGCGCCTTCATCGGGTATTCCTTCTGCCCGAATATAACCGCAGTGATTCTCTACTACCCGCTGCACTATAGCTAGTCCAATACCTGTGCCAGCATACTCAGTGCGGTGCTGCGGCAGACGCTGAAAGATCTTAAAGATCTGTGTAGCCTGCTCTTGAGTAAAGCCTTGTCCATTATCCTTTAACTCAATTAGCCAGAAAGGCTTCTCGCTTTCTTGCGGAGCCAATACAAAGCCAGTGTCTTTACCAACAACTGCTTTTGAAACAATAGTAATATGCGGCCTTACATCCGGGCGACTATATTTCAGCGAGTTGCTTAAAAGGTTTTGAAACAGTTGTTGCAGGTGCAAGCTGTCGCCTTTTATTTTACCTAATCCCTCCAGCCATATCACGGCATCTCGCTCACTGATGGCTACTTCCAGGTCATTAAGTACTTCACCTATCAGTTGGTTCAGATCCACCTCCTCAAAAGCATCCCGATTTGCACCACCTACCTCGGCAAAGATCAAGAGATCCTGTATCAGGCGGCGCATGCGTTTACCCGAAGTTTTAATGCGTTCAATAAAACCAAAGGCCTCATCATTCAGTGTATCACCATAGCGCTCTTCAAACTTTTCTGCATAGAGCATGATCTTGCGTAGTGGTTCTTGCAAGTCGTGTGAGGCTGCATGAGCAAACTGCTCCAAACTGGCATTGGAACGTTTAAGATCGGCAATGGAAGCTTCCAGTTCCCGCTGAGCATGCTGTAAGGCTGTATGATCGGTAAGAGATACTAATATCTCGTCATCGATCTTGGCTACCTGCAGGTTAAAATACACATCATAGCCATCTTCATAATGGAAATCAAATTGGCTGCAGGTACCATTCTCATAACAGTCTTTATAGATCTCAAACAAGCCATTGGTTTTGTAGGCCGGAAAGTAAGTACTGGCTAATTGTCCACTAAGCGATTCCGCTGCTTGTCCAATATAAGTACCAATGGTTTGATTAACAATGCACATGCGAAAATCTACAATCTCACCCTGCTCATCATACACCGGCTTAAAGGTTTGTATGCCACTGTGCGAGGTACTGATTACCGCCTCAAAACGCTTAGCTAGTCGCTCTACCTCCTCCTTAGCACGCTTCATCTCGGTAATATCCGTTACCATTTCTACAATGCCATTCTCACCCAGTTTGGTAATAGCAATCAGGTACCACTTGTTAATATCATCACCTTCATAAAAGGCCTCTTTGATAATGGTCTCCCCTGTTTCTATCACCTGGCATTTTAGCTCAAACAAGCCATTGGCTTTTGCAAGCGGCAGCATGGCGGAATAACTCTTTCCAATTACATCTTCTTCTTTCTTGCCAATAATACGGGCAAAGGTTTCATTGAGTTTCAAAAAGCGAAAGTCAATGATCTCACCTTCTTCATCACGCACAGCCTCCAGTGCAAACAAACCATTGATCGTAGCATTCAGCATACTTGCAATAAAGCCGGCTTGCTGTTCTTTCTCTTTTTTAGATTGTACTTCACGCGTTATATCTCTAGCCATGGTCAGAATGCCCTTGCCTACGCGTGTACACAGTAAGTTGTAATGATGTTCTGTAGAAGGATCGTAGTAACGCTTCTCCGCCTTTCCGCCGGTTTCATATACCTGTGCTAACAGGTTGAACCAGGAAGCCTTCAGTGTACTGTCCTTATATACGTTATTAAATATTTGTTGACTTAATAATTGTTCTTTACGAATGTTGAACGTGTCAGCTGCTTCCTTGTTGACATACCCCACTTCAAAATCAATAATCGTATGCGGCTCTTGTACTTCACTCCATACAGGCAAGTAAAGCACTACTGGCTCCAGCAAATGATCAAGAAGCTCTACCGCACATTCGTGGGCGTTAATTTTCTGGTGAAAACCGACATCTTTTATAGGACCGGTATCTAGGGGATAGGTGGCATAGCCTTCAATGCCTGTCTCCTGACTGTGGTTCATAGACTTTAAATATACCAATACTTATTAACATATAATAGAGTGAAGCACTGCAGGAAGAACGGTTTCTTAGATCTTGCTTCTATCACCCTGAACTTGATCCTGAGCCTGTCGAAGGAAGGGGAAACTTGCACCCACAAACTGTTTGTATGCAGTAACGCCTCTGGCATTCCTCGCCCGTCGAAGGAGGCGTCAGCGCTAACCTTAAAAGGGAGCCTAACCCATGGAAACACTTCCCTAAAATCCCAAACTAATGTCTTCCTAATCCCTAATTCTCAATTCCATCTCTCTTCATTGAACATTGAGTATTGAAAGTTGAGCATTGAACATTTCCTCACTTCTATATTCATCATTCCTTGTTCCTTGTTCATTATTCCCTTGTTCCTTGCCTACTCCCCCTCTGTCCCTTCATGGTTACTCCGTATAAAAGACTAGGTTACTCCGTATGGCAGCCTACTTAACTCCGTACCTCACCCGTACCTCACCCCTACTACAGCCCTACCTCACCCGTACATTAGACCGTACCAGGTTATCTATTCATCGTTAGAAACGCTTAGGAAATAGTATAGAAAAGTATAATAAGAAGGGCTGGAAATGCCTTCAAAGAGAAGCAGTTAAAGATACAAAAAACAAATCCTAAAACGCTACAGCACAGAACCGATTACATCAAATCGTGAAGAGACATTTAGATTATTACACAAAGTTAAAATCCCATAACAACCTACCATTAGTCGGACCATCTGCTATCTTTAATGAATCAAAACGATAACAACCAAAACAGTGCTTCATGATGAGAAAGCTCTACCTATTTGTCACCTTGCTTTTTTCTATTAGCAGCTTTGCCCAAGACTATAAAGCCATTCAGCAAAAGTTGGAGACCATGTATGAAACCGATCAGCGATATCGTATTATCCTTGACTCGTTGTTTACCAAGGCCAAACTGGAGTGGAGTGATCCGCAGATACAAAAGTGGGTTCCTATTGCACAACAGCAAGACTCGATCAACCTGGCAGAAACCCGCACCTTACTAGATCAGTATGGCTGGCTGGGTGTTGACCAGATTGGGAAAAAGGCCAACGAGAGTTTATTCCTCATTATACAGCATGCCGACAGCAGCGTTATTCATAAATACTTCCCACTATTGGCACAGTCTTACGAGCTCGGGCAAACACCAGCCAAGTACTACGCCCTGATGCTCGACCGCCTGCTTACCGATCTGGGGCAAAAGCAAGTCTTTGGCACACAGTTCAAAAAAGAGAATGGACGCTTTGTTACATTCCCCTTACAAGATGAAAAAGGGGTAGAACAGCGCCGCCAGCGCGTAGGATTAGAGCCGCTGGCCAAACAATTAAAAGAGCTGAACGGCTAAGCTTTCAAGTCTTTTAAAAACTCAATCAGACGTTGCACATCGGCTTCTTTTTGGAAGTTAACAGGATTGTCTTTTAAATAAGCAGACACTTCCTTTTCTTTTTTGGAATAGAGATAGAGCACGTTCTTTTTATTAAGTAGCTTGAAATGTCCATATCGATCACCTATAAAGTAGATCGTTTTTTCACGGTAGGTGAGTATCTCCTGGGCTACAACAGATTTAAAGCCTTGATTGGTTACTATCGTTGTATGCGTATCAATAGCGTTCTGGGCTACTGTTCCAAAGGCGCCTACCTTTTCCCGGTTGCTCAACTCCAAATACGTTTGTTTGGCTACAGTGGAGGAAAACTCTACAACTTTTTGCAAGTAACCCTGGGAGTAATAAAAAGTATCCGGCCCAATGACGACCTTTTCAATTTCCTTTTCATTGTCCAATGTCAAGGTATCGCCTTTGGGATCAATGAACTGCATTTCGCCTGTAAGACGGTTATAATTGAGCACCCCACTTCCATAATTGCCCCCTTTGTAGAATACTTCGCCTTGCATAAACTTGTGGTACTGATACAGGCCACCATTGCTTAGCAGTGCATCACTTACTCTTTCTCCGGGATTTACTTTGTATACTTTGACATTGTGCCCAGAACTGTCTTCAGGGCTTTTAATTTCTTGCGCCTTTACTATAGAAACAGCAAACGCAAGCAGCAGTAAAAAAGCAGTACGCATGGCAAGGAGATTTACGCACTCCTAATTTACAATTATTCAGCAGGAATATTAGTTAACAACCAACTAGACACCTCCCCTCGCAACCAAACATAAAAAAACAGGGTTGGTAAGAGCGCCCAAGCCCGCCAACCCTGCCACGTTTACATGAAAAGATTATGATTAACTAGCGCGTCTTACCTTTCCACCTGAGCTGGTAGAAACATTGCTGATACCGCCGGCGCCTTTGTACGTAATAGCACCACCTGAGCTGGCAGTAGCGTCTAGGTCTTTGCTAACCGAAATCTCTACCTTACCGCCACTGCTGGCATCAGCCTTGGCAGTAGTAGCTGTAAGATCATAGCCATTAAAATGAGCGCCACTACTTGTTTCAATAGAGAGGTTTTCTACGCGGCCCTTAATAGTACTCTTAGCACCACTGTTCAGATCCATCTCCAAAGTAGTAACCGCCAACTCGCCCGTTAAGAAAGCACCTGAAGACAGGTCAACCGTTAATTTATTGCCAGACAAACGACCATCGATTGTAGCTTTTACTCCAGAAGAAATGTTCAAGTGGTCTATGTCCTTAAATGATACATAGGCTTTCACCTGCACACCTTTGCTTTTAAGCTGCTTCCACCATTTTGTCATATCCTGCTTGATAGAGATACGTAGTTCGCCGTTCACTACTTCAGTCTTCACCGCATTGGCATACTCTGGTTTTTCAGCACTTATAGCCAGTGCTTCTTCAGCTCCTTGCTTCATCAAAAGCTGTATACCCTCTGACACTTTTATAGAGTGAAAAGAAGTAACTGTTCTTTTCTCTACATTGGCGTCATAAATCACTTTATCCTGCGCTATAGCACTAACAACCAGCACACTAGCAAGTAAATAGGAAAGTAGCTTCTTCATATGTTGTCTTTTGGTTTTGTAAGTGATTAAACGCACAGATATAAAAAAAGGTTACAGCTTAAAAGAAAAATAATTGGCTGTAAAAAAAAGGCCTCAGCAGTGCTGAGGCCAATTAATGGAAACAAACGTTTACTATTGCTTAGCGTGTGTTCCAACGGAACCACTTGATTCCAAGATAAGCAAAAACAACCGCATAGCCAATAGTAGCCAGCAAGGCTATAGAAGCATCGCTGCTCCAACCTACCGTCTGCATACTGGCAGAAAGAATAGTTTTTACAGTACCGTAGGGCGACCAATGCACAATGTCCTTCAACTTTTCACCCAACATGCCCATCTCACCAAACATACCCACCATGATGAAAACAAAATATACCAGGCGTGTAGTAGAGTTTACGGTCTCCGCATTTTTAAGTAAGCCTACAATCATTTGTCCCAGTCCTAAATACAGTGCCCCACCTGCAAAAGCAGCCAGGTAGCCCAACGTATAACCCATAGGCGTTAACTCAATGCCATCGACTTTATAACCCACTACAAAAACGGCAGTAGTGATCAACATGATCATTGCCAACTGCACGGCTAAGCGGCTGATCATAATGGCCCACCGGGGAATGGGTGCTACACGAAGGCGTTGAAACACACCCTTATCACGGTCACGGGCAATGGCATTGGAGTAACCCATTAGCCCAATTGCTGTTAAACCAATGGTTATACAGGTAGAAAGGGCAAAAGCGGCTCCCAGTTTTGTAATAGCGCTTTTCCAGGATACCAGGATGATGATTGGTACTAATAGTACCAGCACGACCGCACGGCGGTTACGCCATTGTGTAATAAAGTCGGAGCGCAACAGCGTAGTTAATGCTGAAGTAGTAGAAGGTATTGTTGTTTTCATTGTTTTAATAGTTGAAATTAAGAACGAACAGCGGCGCCGGTAAGACCGATAAATACATCTTCCAGTGTAATCTTTCCTTTGCGGGAAGCCTGGATCACTTCGGGTTGGTGACGGTGTTCATCAATAATAGACTGGGGTGAATCAATAGTGAGAATACGGCCATGGTCAATGATGGCAATGCGGTCACAGATAGCCTCTGCCTCCTCCATTGAATGGGTAGTCAATACTATAGCATGCCCTTTATCGCGCATAGCTTCTATGCGTGCCCATAACTGGCGGCGCGACTGTGGATCTAAGCCAGTGGTAGGTTCATCCAGCAATACCAACTGCGGTTCGTGTATAGTAGTGATGAATAAAGACACACGCTGTTGTTGCCCACCTGATAGCTGGCCAAAGCGCTTGCTGGCCGCATCTTCCAGCTTAATATCTTTTAATATGGCCTGAAGCTGGTGCTGACTTAACGACAATCCGTATACACCCGCATAGAGTTGCAGAATCTCTGTAACTGTTAGCTCGGGCTGAAAGCTGGTTGACTGTAGTTGCACCCCCATGTTGGCCCGGGCATACAGCGGTTTTTGTTGGATATCATAACCGCAAATAGCTATTTGACCCGCCTGTGGTTTTAGCAAGCCTTCAATGGCACTTAACGTACTGGTCTTGCCAGCACCGTTAGGTCCTAATAGACCAAAGATTTCACCGCCATAAACATTGAAGGAAATATTCTTTACGGCTTTAAAGCTCCCGTAAGCCACTTCCAGGCCATTGACTTCCAGGATCGCGTTTTGTTCTTTCATGAAGTAGTTAGTTGATTGTGTGGTGTACAGATTAGTAATCAATGGTAAGCTACCATTTTATAGTCAAATCCATTACAATAGTTTCGGTCATACGGCATAAGCGCTCGGTAAAACAGAGCGATGGGATTGCGCACTGAGCAAAGGAGAACTGGGAAGAAATGGCTGATGTATGATGCCTTATGGCTGATTTGGGTTGACAGGTTAACAAGTTGATAAGTTGACAAGGAAGGGAATATTGAACAAGGAACAAGGAATGATGAAGGAAGAAGGAATGTTCAAGGTAAAAAGCGTATCCTTCCCAACATTGGATGCAGGGAGCAAGGTTATTTATCAGTAAGTAATTTCTGAAATCTGTTTCGCTTAGAATCGATTGGCCGCTACATACTGCTCCAGATCCTTACGGTTGTCTTCATTGGAAAACAGGTCGTACAAACTGGCAAACGTTGTAGGATCGTTTATACGCTGGTAAGCTAATTTAGCCAGCGCCAAACGGTCACCTTCAGTAGTTACAAGGTTTAGCCACTGCCGTATTTGTTCTTCTGTAAAATAGTGATGACTGCTAAAGGCCTTTTTGATTTCAGCTACCCTATCAGGCTGACGCATTTGAAATTGCACTTTCAGATCAAGATGTGAATATTCAGCTTCACTAATGGGCACACGGTATGCATAAGCATTTGACGCTACCACTTTCGTATTAGGATTGCTACTCCGAATAAAATGATCCATCTCCATTTGGCTGTAGCGGTCGTCAAAAAGATCATAAAGGGTTTTAAAATTAGCGGTATCCGCCGTATGGCTGTAGGCAAGCTTTGTTAAGGTTAACCGGTCGGCTTCTGCTGTTATGGGCGTTATTAGCTCGCGTAATTGTGTTGTTGTAAGATAACTGCCTTCGCGTTGAAAAGCACTTGTTAATACCGACACCTTCCCTTGCTGGGTGCGTTGGCTTTTCACTTTCCGCTGCAACTGGTTGTAGGTCTTATTGGAAACAGGGGTTCTGCCATTATAAACATCTACTTCTTTCAGGTGAACTTCTGAAGCAGGGCTTTTGACTTCATTTTGTTTCTGAGTACTGACGGCTTCTTCTTTTTCTTTTGGTTCAGCCACTGCAACAGGAGCTGTAACGGCAGAAGTATTATCAACACTGCTGGCTCCAGCAAGTGGTGTGATAGTCGTATTGCGCAGGAAAAAATCCAGCTCACTACGGAGCGATTCATTGCTAAACAGATCATTAAGCTGCCGGTAGTTGGCCGCATCCACTACTCTGGGATAAACAGTCTTGGCTAGCTCTAGCCGCTTGGGCTCACTAGTAATATACGCGAGCAAATGGCTGACCTGATCCGTTGAGAAATAATAGGTAGTGTTTTCAAAAGCAGATTGTAAAGTTGTTGCTTTAGCAGACTGCATCAACTTGCCTCGCACTGACCGGGCTAAATGATCGAAGTCTGAGCTATTCATGGCCATAGCAGCATTATAGCTTCCAGTAGAAACAGCTGTTTGCTCATTCTTTGTTTCTGAAATACTTACGGTACCATTTGCCTTAACAACAATTGCAACGTCATAGCCTTTGCGTAGTTGAAAAGTGTTTTTATACAAAGTATTTTCCCGCTTCTTATCAGCTGTACCGGCATTATACAAAGCCAACTCATGCGAACCTTCAGATAAGTTGTTCATGGTAAGCATTTTGGTTTTGCCATCGCCAACCGCATCAGCTGAAAGATAACTGGCACCATCAATGATCACTTCGTATTGCCGACTTTTATTGGCGCCAATAAATTGTAGTGTAACCGTTTGTGCCCGCAGCCAGGACGCCAACACAATACCCAACAGACACAGATAAAGGGGTTTCATAGATTGCACATTTGGTGAAAGGGTTACCTGTACAATGGCAAAGTCTATACCATATAATAATAAGCTTTTACTAAAACACGCCTGGTAGCCTTATTAACTCAATAAAGCCCAGTAGACACAACCAATGCGTTTTAGGTAACCGCTGTGGTATAGCTGGATAAGAATTAGGAAAGGGAACGCCTAAAAAGAGAAATCTTTTCAACAGCACAAACTATAAATACAATAAAGAAGTTTAGCGTTTGGTCAATACTTTCATCACATCTCCTACAGCTGCCACAGAGGACATGGATTCAAAAGTGATATAATCTATATGATTTGCAGTACGCCAGGTAAGTCGCTTCAGGTGCTCGTCTGGATATCTTTCTACTACATCAATTTTAATTAAAGTAGCATCGCTTAGTTCGCCCATGAATTCATTTCGAACCGCACAACTACATAGTAGTGTTAACGTCAGTAATAATGATACCGGTTTCATATAAAGGAGTTTGTAAAAACAAGGAAAAGGAAGTCATGGGTGGATCTAATCAGTCAAAGAGCTCCAAGCGATTATTATTTATCTATAACAAAGTGTATTCCGAAACTTCAGTTTTGAATAAAATATTTTTTACAGCGACACTGATACAGTACACATGAAGTAGTGCTATCTAATTACGCACTGCACCATGCGCAATTCGCTGGTTATGCTGGTAGGTTATATAAACGAATGACAAACTGTAAAGTATACTTAAGATAGGACTTCAACTTTATCCAGAGGGAATGCAACCTGTAAATAACATCCACGACCTGAGGCCGTTTGCAAATGAAAAGAGCCATTCAGACTCTCAGCTCTTGACCGGATATTGGTCAGTCCAATGCCATCACGTTTAATGGAAGGATCAAAGCCTCTTCCGTTATCTTTAATAGTCAGGAACAACTGATCATCTTCATAGGCCAATGCGATCATAACCATAGAAGCTTCTGCATGTTTAATGATATTATTCAATTGCTCTTGCATGATGCGATAAATGGCCAATTGCAACTCCTGGGAAATGGGGATGGCATGCATACCTTTTAGCGAGTAGGTAACTTCAAACTTGCTTGCCAGATTAATGGAATCAACCAACTCGCGCGTCAATTCAACTAAGCCTACTTCTGATAAAGGTGGAATTGCCAGGCGCTTGGATATACGCCTTATTTCGTCAATACACATTTGCAGAAAGTTAGAAGACCGTTTCAATAGTTCTTTATGATCTGTTACACTTTCCGCAATAATTTCATTAAATAGCTTTACGGTGGTAAGCACCTGGTTTACATTATCGTGCAGTTCGCGGCCCAGTTGAGAACGCTCTGTTTCCTGCGCCCGAATAACTGCTGCCGTTATACGCTGCTGCTGCTGTTTTAGCTCAGCATCCAACTGCTCCTGTAATCGTTTTCTTTCTGTAATATTATTAATAATGGCAACGATCTTATCAATGCCCCCGGTTTTATCAAACAGCGGCTGAAGTTGAATAGCAGCCCAAATAGGTAACCGCTCCTTTGTGTATCCTAGCATCTCAATAGTAGCAGCCTCACCCCTTTGTACTTTTCTAATGATTTCCTGGATATGTTCTATATCTGTACCCAGCCCGCACAGAAACTCGGCAGGTCGTTTCCCTTTAATTTCTTCAATAGCAAAGCCTGTCATATCTGCAAATGCTTTGTTTATCCAACTGATACGTCGTTGTGCATCCATGATCACAATACCATTGACTGTCTCGCGGGCAATTAAAGACAGCATCTCTACTTCCTTTTCCTGCATTCGCTTTTGAATTACGTTTTTGCCCCGCGCATATATAAGTTTATTATGCGAATCCTTTTTCCCTATCCACGACATTGCTATTACAGAGCCATCTTTGTGACAATATTCATTTTCAAATTCATAGCTCTCCCCGTCTTTCCAAAACTGCTCAATCGCTTGCTGAGTAGCGGCTCTATCTATATTTACAATAAGCTGAAAAATAGGCCTCCCAATAAGTTCTTCAGGCTGATAGCCCCACATTTCCTCACAGGCCTGATTGACATACACAAATCGAAAATCTTTATCAATAACACAAACTACTTCTGCAATCGAATCAAGTAGCTTATCGAATTGATTAAAAGTGGATGGTCCTGCCATATTCAAATTGTATTGATATATACGTTGCTACAAGTTAATACAGATAGTCGAAAACTTGTAGTAATACAACTACGCTTCTTTGCCACCGCAAACCCTCAATTTAAAAATGATATCCTGCAATTTTAAAAACAGACTAGGCTCATAAAAAAGGCAGCATTTGCATGCTGCCTTACGGTGTCGGTGGTGGAAGAGAAAATACTATTTGATCTTTATGATTTGTTGCTGGGTAGTCTGGTTGCCTTGTTGCAATACAACAAAGTAACTACCAGGCTGCAAGTCACTTCCCATGGTAATGACTTGTCCTGGTGTTATATTGTTTTTGCGGTATACAGGGCGTCCCATACTGTCCGAAACGATCATTGTAATCTTATCGGTTGTGTTTTCACTGGTGGCCTTAATGGTAAAATTGTTCTGGCTTGGATTTGGCGCTACTACCATACTCAATGACTTCTGAGTTTCAGCTTCCTCTTTTTTACCTTGATCATGCGGAACGGTAACTGTTACAGTAATGGGCTCTGATTTATTACCAGACCCATCGGTCACTTGCAGCACAATGGAATAGATACGATCTGTGCCAGTTCCAGAACGTTCAGCGCGCAATTGAATATGCTGACCATCCGTTCCTTTATCCCAATCAACATTGGTATTACCATCGCCAAGGCCATTCTCTGATTCATTGCTGGTGATGGATAAAACCTGGAAGGTTAACCCAGAGCAATTCTCCGCCACATCATACGTGAGCGTAATATCTGTCATCTTATGGTTGGGTGCCCACAAGACATCAGGGGTAGCCCTAACACTATTAATTACTGGCGCCTGACGATCTTCTACCGAAATATCAAATGTCCAATATGATTTATTGCCACTTGCGTCGGTGGCAGTACACCAAACCGTAGTGGTGCCTTTGGCAAAGACAGTACCTGCCAAACTATTGTCGGCCTTGCCGGAGCAAGCGCCTGACCAGGAGTAGCTGATGGCAGCCTGGCCGCAATTGTCGGTAGCACTGGCATCAAACTCAGAGCCTTTTACAGTATAGGAGCACACATCGGCATCGGTGTTTTTGGTAATCGACGCAGCATCAAAAGGCAACACCATTACCGGAGCCTGCTTGTCTGCAACAGCAATATCAAATGTCCATTCTGCAACGTTTCCATCTCCATCAGTAGCCTTGCACCAAACAGTAGTAGTACCTTTTGCAAAAACGCTACCTGCCAAACTGTTATCAGCATTACCAGAGCATGCCCCTGACCAGGAATAACTTATTGTAACGGCACCAGCACAGTTGTCTGTAGCACTGGCGTCAAACTCAGGGCCTATTACGGTGTAAGAGCAAACATCAGCATCAGTGTTTTTGGAAATACTGGCATCAGTAAATGGCAACTTCATTACTGGCACTTGTTTATCAGCTACCACTATATCAAACACCCACTCTGAAGTATTTCCATCGGCGTCGGTGGCAGTACACCAAACCGTAGTGGTGCCTTTGGCAAAGACAGTACCTGCCAAACTATTGTCGGCCTTGCCGGAGCAAGCGCCTGACCAGGAGTAGCTGATGGCAGCCTGGCCGCAATTGTCGGTAGCACTGGCATCAAACTCAGAGCCTTTTACAGTATAGGAGCACACATCGGCATCGGTGTTTTTGGTAATCGACGCAGCATCAAAAGGCAACACCATTACCGGAGCCTGTTTGTCACTCACCACTACCAATTGGGTAGTGGTTGCCTGGTTGCCAGCTGCATCCGTAGCAGACCAGGTAATGATAGTTGTCCCCTTGGGATAGGAGCTAGTTATTGACTGCTTGTCGCTGCGGGTGCCAACTATGATGGCAGTATTATCGCTCACAGTGGGCGTTCTCAGGTTGGTACTTGAAGCAGAACAAGCACCTGCATCCGTATTTAAAAATAATGGATCCGGAGTAGTAATAACCGGAGGCTCGGCATCCAATACGGTCACGGTAAACTCCTTGGTTGTTCTACCATTAGCTGACTCGGCCTTAACGGTTGTTACCCCAATAGGAAATGTTGTAGTTACTCCTATGGGAAATGTTGGTGTTGCTGGAACCCGAGTGTAGGTTATTTTACCGCAAGCAGTAACTACGTCAGGCAAAGTAACTACAGCCCCTGATTTACCTTTTTCGGCTGGGACAACGATATTGCCTAATGAACTAAGAGAACAGTTTTGCGAGAGCGCCAGGGAAGTCATAAATACTGCCAATAGCAGCAATGGACATCGAAGTAGAAATGTCTTCATAAAGTAATACGGTTTTGTGTACGAATTAATGACGGTGTTGAGCAGGTATAGACTATAGCATACAGGATCTTATGCTGATAAGCTATTCGTTAGGATCAATGGATACTATTCCCTTACAGGTAATAGGTTGTAATCAATGTGGTTCTTGGGGAATTGGCACGACTTTATACAGTAACCGTTTTTCGAAGGATAGGACACGCTAACCTAAATGTATTTTCACACATTTGCAAGTCCTTGCGGAAAATACCATGTTATGTTTACTACCACCCAAACACCATTCTAGTTACCCAATCAGAAGCAACAAGGGTGTGAGCGCCTTACATGTAAAGTGGGAATATGTCCGAATGGTTCTTTTTACGAAGCCGCGAGTATCAATAGCAACAGGAACATAAAATAAAGCAGGGGAAAAGCACTCAATAAAAGCGAAACCATTACCACATGACGATTACCAAATTGTTTGCGCTTTAAGAATAATTGGGAGGTGAAGATGATGGAAACAAATAACAAACCTAATTGGAACAATAAACCTACCAGGCTTCCTAATTCATAAATAAATCGCAGGTTTAAGGAATAACGGAAAAGAGCTACCGCCCACCGAAAGAAAAAGAAAAAGATAAATAGTAACGGAATCAGCAAGGCTGTTAAGAGCAAACGTTTATCCCTACGGACCGATGAGGTTGGAATCGATGTTTGTAACTGCTGAATCATAACAACAAACCACTTAATACTGATAACACTCCTTTTCTACCCAAAAAGTCGTACCAATTTTATCATCCTTGTAAATAATTGAGCATCACTTATAAATACGCTTTAGGCATTTCAGAATACCGGCGCCTCCTTTCCCACTTGCCTACTTTGCCGTTCATCTTCCACACTCAATACACATCCTTCATTCCCTTACCTTTACACCCTTGCAATCTTGTAATCCGTATTTTAATTTAGTAGTTGAACCTTCTATTATGAAAACAAAAATGTTAAAGGCTTCGGTCTTTGGCTTACTAGTGATCCTGCTGGCTGCCAGCTGCCGCTCTTCCAGAGACGGCTGTCCTTCTACCCGTTACTCAGGGCCTCGTTTTAAAGCAACAAAGTTCAAGTGGGAATAGCTTGCCTGCCGAACTGCCTTTGCCTTTCACTATTATAAAAAACTATCAATAAAAAACATAAAGGGGCGACTTTACAGTCGCCCCTTTATTTATTCTTCCTGAAGGCATACACCCATATCAATTAGTTAGTAGTGCCTTCGCATAAGCTTTCAATTTGGATTTTGTATTTTGGTTCTTCAGCTTTACTAATTCCTAAATAAAGTAAAGACTATCAGTTATCCTTCACAAAGCGAAGCGAAAAGCGCTGTGTAGTAACAGCATCGGCATAGAAAGAGGCTTCTGTAGATCCTACAGATAAGAAATAAGGCGTATTTGTTCCGATAACTTTAGACGATGTCCAGAAAATGGTCAATGTTCCCTCATAGCTAAAGGAAGTCCCTGTATAATATCCAGCAGGGAAGGCATTGAATGTAGACGTGTTGGTACCCTGAAACCCTCCGGCCCAGCCAGAAACTGATGTTATTTTCTTTATCGCGTCAACCTGGGTGGTTTTACCATCGGTAAACGTTGCTCCCTGCGACTCCAATAGCTTTACATAATCAGCTTGAGAAGGCAGGTGCCAGCCAGCTGGCGGGGTTACAGCCATCGCCTCTGTATAGGTATATAGCTTCCCGTATACAACTACAGGAGAAACCTCATTGAAGTAAGAGCCACCTGCACCATTATAGTTCACACCAGTCCAACTCTGGGTACCGATCTTTACAATGGGATACTCTCTGCCACCGATACTTACTACAGTGGGTTCAGTTGGTGTAGGATTTGGTTGATCCTTATCGTCTTTCTTACAACTATATAAGCTGGCCACTGCCGACAGTACCACTACATAAAAAAACTTCATTTTCATAAACAGTAGGATTTGATAAAAGTGAAGGTAGAAGTTGCCTCCCTCCCCATAATCGGAATCCCGCTGAATAGCAGCGATTAATGCTTGAACTGGTAAAGATTTGGAATGAATAAATGGCAAGCGACCTCGTATGTATTTATCTGCGATCAACAGTAAGGGGCACTTACTATTCCTCTTTCAACTGCCAACGCTTTATCAATACCCGGATTGGTTTGTTTTGCCTCCCACTATCAACAGTCTTCATAAATTTGCGCCCGTAAATACAGAAAAGTCAACTTGCAGCCTGCAAAAGGCAACTGGACGCACTTTAACGCTATTTTACATCTACTCCCTATTATTTTCGATCAAGCATAGTGGATTGACGCCTCTTGTCTTTCCTTATCATATAAGCGATCTCCTAAAAAACAAATCAATAGATATAGGAGTGCGCCCAGCGAAAGCCTGAACTATGAACAAACTTTTATTCCTGCTCTTCTCGTTAACACTGGCCCTTGGCTTACAGGCTCAGACCTTTAAGCTGCAAGGAAAAGCAGTCAATAGCCGTCAGGAAGGTATCCCTTATGTTACTATCCAGGTGCAGGAATTTCAAACAGGCGGGCTTGTTACCCGCCAGGACGGATCTTATGAACTGTCCCTGGCGCGGGGTACATACAGGCTGCAGATAACCGCCGTAGGCTACATCAGCCAGGAGATCTCCATCACTATCGACAGCAATATGCATAAAGACATTGTGCTGGAAGATGCCGAACAGAGCCTGGGCGAGGTGATTGTGCGCGCAAAGGCCAAAGACCGGGCCGATGAAGTGATGCGACAGGTAGTGCGCAAAAAAGACAGCATCCAGGCAGCAGCTGGCCCTTATTCTTGTAATGTTTATATCAAGGCCCTGGAAGAAAGTGATAGCAGAAGCCAGGCAAAAAAAGATACCGGCAGCTGGGAAGGTATGTCCATGGCTGAAATCATGCTAAAACTGGATGTAGAATCAGAAAGCCGTATAAAAGAAGAACGTTTGGGAGTACGGCAGAACGGCACTACCAGCCGACTCTTTTACCTGTCTGCTACCGATGGCAACTTCAATTTCTTTAACAACCTGGTGAAGGTTCCATCTATTTCACAAACACCATTCTTATCTCCTATTAGCAATAGCGGCCTGATAGCCTACCACTTCAAAACCACCAAGGTGAAACGCAATGGTAAGCACCGTATTTACACCATTTCGGTAAAACCATTGGAAGTTACCAATGCTACGGTAGAAGGCGAAGTAACCGTTTCGGATAGCGCCTGGACTGTTATGCATGCCCGCTTTCGCTTCCCCAGCTATCACCTGCAGGAGTTTGATTTTTTTGAAGTGGAGCAAGACTTTGATTTTGTCAACGACCAGGCTTGGATGATGACTCGCCAGCAGTTTACTTACCGTTCTAAAGACCGGAAGAACAAATACGCAGGTCATACAACAGCCTCCTATTCTCAATTTGAATTAAACAAAACCTTTGATAAACGTCATTTCAAAAACGAATTGAGTGCCACGGCCAGCAAAGCCTACCAACAGGATAGC
The DNA here is from genome assembly GCF_001644645.1 of Flavisolibacter tropicus. Taxonomy (NCBI): domain Bacteria; kingdom Pseudomonadati; phylum Bacteroidota; class Chitinophagia; order Chitinophagales; family Chitinophagaceae; genus Flavisolibacter; species Flavisolibacter tropicus. Next base: position 3,064,697 of record NZ_CP011390.1, read on the forward strand.
ATCTTCTGGGAGGCCGTGCGTACGCCACCACTTACAGCCAGCGAAGCACGCTTTGTACGCTATAGCGATAGCCTGGCGGCCGTGGCCCGCACAGAACGCTACCTGGATTCTTTGGACCGTAAGATCAATAAGCTCACCTGGATGAAGATGGGTTTCTTTGGCCAGTCATTGAACGACCATAGAAAAGAACGCACCTGGCATTTCACGCCGCTCATTTCCTTATACCGTCCCTTTGCCTATGGTGGAGGCCGCCTGGGAGCCGGCGTTTATTACGGTCGCACGTTCCCTTCCCGCAAAATGACAACAGTGAATGTTGATCTGAGTTATGGCCTGCGCAATAATGATGTTAATGGCACCGTAGATCTGTACCGCCGGTACAACACGTTCAAACTGGCTTCCTATACTTTGGAAGCTGGTCGCGATTTTGCCTTCATTTCTGAAGGCGATGCCTTGATCAACATGGTCAAGCGAAACAATATTTACTTAAACAACTACTTAGGGGCAGGTCATGCTTTTGAATTGGTCAATGGCTTATTCATTTTTAGTGAAGCGCAAATGGCCTTCCGCCGCTCGGTAGCTGAATACAAAACCGGCAAGTTGGTAGACAGTCTTTTCAACGAGGTACTGACAGAAAACCAACCGGTAGCATTCAATCCCTATAACGCTCTTTATAGTAAGATAAAGGTAGAATACACTCCTATGCAGCGCTACCGCCGCGATGCCAATGAGAAGATCATCCTGGGTTCAAAATGGCCAACCCTTTTTGTTCAGTGGGAAAAAGGCATTCCGAATATAGCTGGCAGCGAAGTGAACTTCGACTATCTGGAGTTTGGTCTTAAGCAGGTGCTGAATGTAGGCCTGCTTGGTGTATCGCGCTACACCGTACGTTCGGGATCGTTCTTAAACAAAACCGACCTGCGCTTGATCGATTATAAGGTACAGCGCCGTGGCGACCCGCTGCTGTTTATGGACCCACATAAGGCCTTCCAGGCGCTGGACTCTTCTTTCTCGCTGTTTAACCGTTTTGTTGATGCCCACTTCTTTCACCAGTTCAACGGCTTGTTTGTTAACAAGATTCCGCTGCTGAAAAAACTAAAGCTGCGCGAAGTAGCCGGCACCGGTTTTCTCTATGCACCCGAACGAGACCTCCGCTATGTAGAACTGTTTGCCGGCCTGGAGCGAGCATTTGAATCACCTTTCAACCCTATGGATAAATTCAAGGTTGGCATTTATGTAGTAACAGCTACTTCCAATCAATTCAAAGACCCTGTCCAATTCAAGATCGGGTTCACCACCTGGGATAAAAGAAAGAATCGCTGGCGATAGCTAAGAGAATGAAAGAGGGGAAGGAGGAAAGGAGAGCTGCGAGCTGTGAGCTGTGAGCTGTGAGCTACGAGGAAAAAAAGGAATATTGAACAAGGAACAAGGAATGATGAAGGGAGGAAATGTTCAATGCTCAACGCTCAATAATCAATGATTAGTAATGAATAATGATTGATTATTAAAGGATAATGTAAATAAAAAAGCACTCCTCTTAACGGAGTGCTTTTAGTTTATAACCTGTCATTCCTTAGCGTCTTTGATTCTTTGCGCCTTTGCGTGAAATCCTTCCTCCTTTTCTCCTATCCTCTGTGCAAAACCTATTCTTTGTGTCCCTCCGTGTCTTTGCGCCTCCGTGGTTCCCCCTTCCTCTGCGCCCTCAGCGCCTCTGCGTGACACCCAATTTCAAATCTCAAATAACAATTACCTATCTTTCTTCTGCTTATGAGTCAAGTTATTAAAGAAGAAGTTGAGCGTTTGCTGCCACAGATAAAACAAGGTGAAGTAACATCGGCAACTATAGAAGAACTTACCGGTAAGGTGCGCCAGGCCATGATAGACGATCCAACACAGGGCAAGGTAATGGGTCCATTACTAGCACAGATCAGTGCAGCAGTAAAAGCACAAGTTGTGCGCCCCAATGTTCATTGGGTAGCCGTAGAAAAAGGCGGACTGGCCATTGGACATAAACCCGGTGGCAAGATTCCATTTGATGGCTTAAAGCAAGTTGGCGCATCTGCTGTACTCACCTTGCTCCATGAAAATGAAGGCGCTACGCCTATTGGACAACAAGTGGAAAAAGCGGGCATGCAGTGGGTCTGGTTTCCTTTTTCGGCATCACGTCCGCACCAAGGCAATGAACTAACTCAAGTAGTCAATCTCTTTACACACCTCAGGCAACTACTGCATAACGGATGTAAAATCTATATACATTGCTCGGCAGGTATTCACCGCACTGGCATGATCACCTATGGCCTCCTACGCTTTCTGGGCAAGGACAAAAGGGAAGCCTCGCAATTACTGCAAGCACTTCGCGAAGTAACGGCCGCCCAGGTTGGAGAAGACCGCCTGGCATGGGGCGATCAGTTTGGTAAAACACAAGAATAAAGCAGGCATCGACATAGCAACACAAGTGCTTTTATATTCTTTACCTACAAGCACAATTTTAAATCGCTTGCCAAAGCTCTTTTATTACATCTATAAACAAAAAGAGACAGCATTTCGGCTGTCTCTTTTTCAAGATTAAAGTATCAAGAAGGTAGACTATATAAAATAAAACGAGCCTTCTTTGAAGGCTCGTAATAGATAAACAAATATGATATCAATTGTCTTATTTAATGCGCACAGGTACTTCCAGGTTTTCCCAACGAAGCGCAAAACCAGTAGCGGTTACCGCATAGGCTAAGCGCTCATTCATAGTGGAAGATGGAGAAGATTTTACTTTTACGGTCAGTACATCTTTAGCAGGGTCGCGGTTGGCTTCGCCAGAACGTTTCACGCCCCACTGACCGGTCTCAGAATTAAAGATGAACTGCCACTCCGTAGCACCCGGAATAGCAAAAAGACTGTATTTACCGGCAGGCAGTTGCTTACCTTCTACCATAATGTTTTTATCGGTTTCAAAAATGGTAGCCTCATTGGCTCCTGCACGCCACACCTGGTCAAAGGGTACCAGGTCACCCCATATTTTACGGCCTTTTACTGCGGGACTGCTATAGTTGATCGTGATGGTAGCATCACCTACTTTACCAGATGCCGTAGCTGGCGGGCTCGGACGAGTTGACTTATCGTTTTGGGCCCAGGATGTTGCCATTACAAAAAACAGAAGTAAGAAAGAAAGAAGGATTTTGTGATTCATACTGATTGTTTTTGGGTCGTCTTAAAGGTATTGACATTTGCACGCATATCCATGGTATTTTGTTGTACGGTAGTTATCCGGTATGTGTGAACGCTAAATGCAGAGCACGAAGAAGAAAAGGCTTGGCCTAGAGACAAAGAGAAAAGGAGGTAATATTTTAAGTTGCATGTTTATGATTTTTCATTATTCAGTTACCCGAATACATCTCACACCAAGACTAGCTTTCATTAAACATCACTCCATACAGTAAAGTCATTACCTAAACAGCAAGGATATATATTTCTTGAAGTTTCTAAGCTCTAACACTGCAGAACTTAGAAACCTCTGCAGTAAACACTACTGCATAAGTTCAACAATACTTAGCTTATTTCATCTATGAAAGCGCACAATTATGTAGTAACTTAATAGACTAAAAACCTTGACCGCATGCAACACCTGGTTTCAGAGCGCAAGCTCTTACTGGCAGCATTATTTATTTGCCTGGGAATGTTGTTTCTTACCCAGGTTATGTTATTCTCCTCTTCAGTTTTAGTTTCAGAAAAAGACCTGGTTCTATTAATACTGGCTATAGCCCTGTTGACTTTAGGCATAGTTCAAGTAGTGAAAGCTGTTAAACGAATCTAAGGTGTAGGTCTGCTAAAGGCCTACACTTTTTTTATTGTCCACCAAATGAGTTCGTGACAACCAAATACTTTTCTGCGCGCAACTTTTATACAGATACAATTCACCCTTTGTTTACTTGTAGTATTATGTTACCCACATCCCTGTAAACCCCATCCACCTCAACCATACAATATTGCGTTTATGAACACATCTGATCCATTTTCCACCATTCAACATATTGCAGGTGGCTATTGCCTGAACCGGTGTTTGCATGCAGTAGCAGAACTTGGCGTTGCCGATGTATTGGACGATACGCCACAAACTACTACCCAACTCGCCCAGGCCGTTGGAGCGAATCCGGATGCGCTATCAAGAGTGATACGACTGCTGGCCGCCTACCAGGTATTTGAAATGAACGGCAATAAGGTCTCTCATTCACCCGCTTCTTACCTTTTACGGCAGGATCATCCTCAATCCATGCGAAGCTTTGCACGCATGTTTGGACTATCTATTAATTGGAAAGCCTATGAAGGTTTTTACGAAACCATTCAAACTGGCCAACCTTCCTTAACATCTACAGGCAGTTTTTGGGAATACTTTGCTACTCACGAAAAAGAAAATCACATTTTCAATGCAGCTATGGCTGATAAGGCCAAAGGACAGATATATGGCATCTTGGGCACTTACGATTTTTCTGCGTTTAACCACGTTGGTGATATTGGAGGTGGCCGTGGTCACTTACTAATGGCCATCTTAAAAAAGACACCAAACGTCACAGGTATATTGTTTGACCTTCCACATGTAATTGACGAGGTAAAAAATATTGCTTCTGACAGACTCTCTTTACAGGCAGGTGATTTCTTTAAAGATGATCTGCCAGAATGCGATGCCTATGTGGTTATGGAAATTATACATGATTGGCCCGATGCTGAATCCATAGCTATTTTAAAGGCCATCCGTAAAGCAGCACCCACAAACGCCCGGCTGTTGTTAATTGAAACACTGGTGCCAGAAAATGCAGCACCCGACTGGTCAAAGATGTTAGACATACACATGCTCACATTGTTGGGAGGCCGTCAGCGCACACAAACAGAATATTCGACGCTTCTAGGAGCAGCTGGATTTAAATTAAACCAAGTGATAGATACTGGTACAGGCATTGCCATTTTAGAAGCTACGCCGTCATAAATGAAAGCAAAATGATAATAAGACATCAAATAGCGAAGACGTAAATAAAATGATCACCACAATAATGAACCAGCCAACACTTGCAATTCATGAAAATCGGTAGTATCTTAAAGTAGCAACCTTTCTTCTGCTAGCTTTCATTTAATATCCCTTCATTCGAAAACAACCAATCGTGTTGCAATATTGCGCATCCATAGCCTATTCTGACTACACATATAATTAAGGCTCCTACAGTACCACCCTTATACGCCGCAATTATTTGCGTGCTTAAGTATGTCCTTTTATTACCTCACCATAACCCCGATCAGAAATGAAACACATTGCAATCTCTTTAGTTCTTTTTAGTATGGCCGCTAGCACCTCTCTTATTGCTGTTGGTCAGAGCAACGATGAAGAAGCAATTAAAAACGCCATCAAAAACGGATGGGAAGTTAGTACCGCTAAAAATGCCAACGGCGTAAAAGCGGTATGGAAGCAAGACCCCAACGTAGTCAACACTTTTATAGGCCGCTTTAACTACACAAGAGCAAACGGCTGGGACAGTATTGCCGCTATTACCGACCGCAGCTTTAATGCCAACCCCAAACCGAGTCGCACCGGCTACAGCTTACGCAATTACAACATTCGCTCTAATGGCAACATGGCCTTTGCTGAATATGTTGCCGTTGTTACACCGGTAGACAGCGACCCTAATAGCTTCCCCTACGTCCCAGATAGCATTCACTTTAACACCTACCAGGTGCTGGAGAAAGTAAACGATCAATGGAAAACAGTTGCCCTTGTCAATACTAACCCAGAGAGCTATGAAACCAATACCGATCATGCTATTGAAACGGATATTAATGAGATTGGCTACCGGTTTTTAACGACTAAGCGATATAATGAGGCTATTGAAGTTTTTAAAACTAACGTTAAGCTCTATCCTAACATGTGGAATACATATGATAGCCTGGGAGAAGCCTATATGGCGGCCGGCAATAAAAAACTGGCCATTGAGAATTATGAGAAGTCAATGAAACTAAATCCAAAGAGTGAATCGGGCAAAGCTGCCCTAGCAAAATTGAAACAGCCTTGAGAATTTGCAGGCAACTCAAAAGCCATGGATTTAATTTAAGCAACTAGCTAAAAAAGACATGGCTTTTGATCCCACCAAATAAAACGCAGCGCACTATTACGCTACCATAATGGCTTCAACAAGTTTACCAACTTCCTGTTTTCAGGAATGCATTTATGTATGGGTGGCACAGGGTGTTTTAACACCTGAAAGGAAGTAAAATCACCGATATAATGAAATATGTATTGCTGCTCTTTAAATACTCTAGCCCGAGGGCTACCAAACAAAGAGTGGTCATACTTACCATTGATCTTTACTTCTACAGGCTCGCCCATTCGCAGATCACAAACCTTATAGGCAGGCCGACTGGGTTTCTGTATTGAAAGTGATTGATGACGAAGGTGCAATTCTAATTCTTCTGCAAGCGCCAGGTTAAAGTCACCAAACGGCCTCGGCACATCTAACACGAAGCAATTATTATCTTCTTTTTCTCGCCAAGGATACGGCTCAATGGTTTGGTCATCTATTATAGTAATTACATTACAGCGATGCAAGGCGGGATGTGCAAGCACCTGCTCTGGCAAGTAAAGTTGCTGATCTGCCACAAAGCCATTTACCGACTCCGCATCTTGCCACTCCAGCTTGTGCTTACGATCGGCAAATGATTTTTCATCCTTGTAGTAGTACAAAATTTTGCTGAATACCTGCAGGATCTTGACAGGCTTTTTTAAGGTTACAACAGTAGCTTTCACAACAGCCAATTAAAAATGAAACTTGCAATGTAGGAAAATTTTCACCCCTTACGCATGAAGTACGACGGATCGTTTTTTATAATAGCTTTTAGCCATTAGGGAAAGCGGTATACCAATACAGACAATCAGGATCAACATATTGATCAACGCCCCATCCCAACGAAAGGGTGGCCTGGACACGTTTGATAAAGGAACAACAATTAAGTTCATTATCATCCAGACAATGATACCATATACTATACCTGAAAGGAGGCCAATCTTTCTAAGACCATCTATCCGTGAAAAAAGCCAAAAGAAGATAAAGGCAAACGTAGTGGCTATTATATAATGAAACACCAGACCGGCTACCATCATTTCAGCGCCACCAGCAAAGGCCGCTTTACCAAAAATACCACTGGCAACAAATGTCAATACACGCAGTGGGTTATTGCCCGTTCTGATAAAGTAATAAAGGAAGGCAGCTGAAATATCCAGCGTTCCTACAATAAGACCTGCTTTTAGAGGTTTCAAATTGAATCTATGCATTGCGTTTAATTAAATCCATTCGTATAACTCTACTACAGCTAAAGTACCTATCACCATTTAGCTCCACATATAACTCGGCTTCCCACAGTAAAATAGAAAAATAAAAAGAAAATATAAATAGGAGAAGGCTTCTCCTATCATGCCATCAATACACTGTATCACACAATGCATGTATACTAAATATCAACAGACTCCAACTTTGAATAGCTTTGCATTCACTACAAACCTATCACCCATATTATGATCCAACTACGAGATGCCCAATTTTCGGATTACAAAGCCATAGCCAAGCTTCATGCTGATAGTTGGAAGAAAACCTATAGAGGCATCTATAGCGAGCAATTCTTAGATCATGAAGTAGAACAAGACCGTGCAGTCCTATGGCACGATCGCCTTTTCAACCCTGGCAGCCAGCAACAAGTAGTGGTAGCTGTTCAAGAGGAAATCATTGTGGGCTTTGCTTGTTTGTTTTTAAACGATCATCCCCAATATGGTACGTTACTGGACAACCTGCATGTATTAGCCAGCTATCAGAAAGCGGGCATTGGCAAACAGCTGCTACAGGAATGTGCCCGTCGTATCATCAATAAGGCCCAAAGTCACAAAATGTATTTATGGGTGTATGAATCTAATGAAAATGCCCGCCGTGTTTATGAGCACCTGGGTACTACATACATAGAAACAGTAGAGCAACCTACCCCTAGCGGTATTACAGCACCTGCATGTCGGTATGCTTGGTCTGACGTAGCAGTATTGCTACCTAGTTGATACGGCACTTTGCCCAATTACACTTATGCTATGCTATTATTTTGGTAACATTATAGGAAACACCGACTCAAGAACCAGTGGTAGAAATACCTCCTCAAAACTCCAGCTTCCAAACCACATTGGAAGGAGATGATTGATCTATATATCCGCCAGAGGTATAAGTAAGAACTAAAACTTGGAAATGCAATCATCCTACTAGAACTCCAGCTGACAAACAAGGTCTATTAAGAACACATCGTTTACTCTTCCACCAGCCAGGTAAATGGTATTACCAACCGAAACTATGGCACCGCCAACGATCACGTCCGATGCCTCTCCTATCGACCAGGTATTGGTAGCGATATCATAAATATCAAATTGATTGGTTTTATCGGGATCATGCCTGTAGAAAATGATCTTATTATCTTTTACAACGGCTTGCTGCCCTTGAGATCCTATCCATTGCGCCGGCCTGAATAAAACAGCTTCAGCCACGCTGCCTGCCTGCACGTTCTTCATTTCCACAAAGCAGTCCGCCGCCCAATAGATCTGGTTACCAACAGCTACACCGGTTACATTTCCCATGGGTCTTTTCAATACATCGGTTGTCCAGGCATTAGTAGCATTACTATATACATCTATACGAGTAGAGGGTTCAAGGCTAGTGCTATTTTTGGTTTTAGTACCGCCAGCAAAATAGATCTTCCCATTCAGCGCCACAGCCGATATATTGGCCCTTGCTTCACTTAACTGGGCTACAGACCACAGACCTGTTGTAAGATCATAAACATCTACTGTTGAGGACGTCAAGTACAATCCTTTTTTACCACCGGCAAAAAACACTTTATTGCCTACAGCAGCGGCCGCTACATTGGTCCTTGCTTCACTTAAATGCGACACTGTCCAAGTATTAGTAGCCGCATCATAAATATCAACAGTGGCATAGGGCGTTAATGAAACATCATTGTACAATTGCCCACCGGCAAAAAACACTTTGTTACCAGCTACAACTGTGGCCATGTTACTCCTTGCCTGGCTCAACTCTACCTTTGACCAGGCACGGGTAGTTACATTATATATATCTATTCGTGAGGAAACATAACTTCCATCTTGCTTTATGCCACCCGCATACAGAATCTTATTGCCAACGGCGGCCACTGAAATTCCATACCGTGCCTGCGAAAGTTTACCAATAGGTACAATTTGCGCATTGACTGTTGGCCGAATACTGTTGTCGCAACGTGTTGAAGAAACGGGAGATGTGGAAGATGGTGGTGGCGTTGTTGGTGTAGTTACCGGGTCCGCGCCTTTTTCTTTACCACAAGAAGATAAGGCTGCGAGTACAGCCACCAGGTAGCTTATACACCGTAATTGCAGGTTCATTGCATACTACTTTACACGTGAAAAATCAGGGACAATCGTGAGGGTAATCGTAAAGTAGTATGCAGCAATTTCTAAACCATGGCGGCTAAAAAAGCATCGTTTAAAGTAGCGTCAAATAAGCAAGCCGTTTTATTGACTGGAATCATGCACATACTATATTTTTTTGGCAACTAACCCCAAAACCACCTATGTTTTGCTATAGTGTCAATAGCATTTTATTGACAAAGCCAATCGTTGAAGACACCTGCAAATCATTTTTTGTTTTTTATCACTGTCAACTGTCCGAGAACTTCTACACCTTATGCTGGTATACAAAATAGCCGCCCTACTTTTTAACTGAAATTGTTCCGTGGCAAACAAGAACGATCATTTTAGACACCAACATTATATCATCGGCCAGTCATTATAGGCAACGCTCAACGAAATAAATAACCATCCAGCATCATGTAGACGAGTTCAGCATGTTCATCTTGCAATAGTTGGCAACCATTTACTTTCCAGCTTTAAATTATTGGCTTCGTATCTTTCCTCCTTGATACCTACCAAATGCTGCTCACAAAACTTAAGTTTTACACCCTGTTACAACTACTTGCTTTAAGCATTTTGCTGCTTTATCAAGGTGTCTGGTTGATCAGTAATACCACGCAAGGGCAGATTATAAATTTTGGCAAGATTCCGCCTCGCAGCTCTCATCGAATAGAGCATTCAGGAACGGTAGTAGTGAACTATACCGTAAACGGCACCACCTATGAAAAAGAATACACGCGCAATGGCATACCTCTCTGGCAAAAGACAGTGCGCATTCGCTACTTACTATTTGCACCATCCTTTAGCAACCAAGATTCTTTTATTGGACAATGGGTAGGCCCGCTGATCATTTTACTGATTTTCTTTTTGGCTTCCTGTATGTTACTACTCATGCACAACACTGTATTTCCAAAAGGAACGTTGTTTGAGTTAAGTCGCCAATACCCCTACATAAAAATGCACGAGTTCCTTCCATATCATTCGAATGAGCAGTAACAAAAACATCAACAGGGAATGATCTCCCTTTTATTTGTTTACGTTCAAATTCTATACGCTTGCATGTACTTGTAAACGTATTTCAGGACAAGACCCAATTACCCCACGCAGTGAAACCCCTGCTTAAACAGTGAGCTTATAATCCTGTCAATCCTACTAAACCAATAATCCGCGGTCCATTACTCCAATACAAACTGCCCATCCTTATAGATCACTTTTTCCGTACCATCTTGCAAGCGTGCTGTTACGGTCCTATCACTGGTGCTGATAATATCGGTGTGCACCTTGGGGCAACTGTTATAGCCCATTTCTGCCCATTGCTCTTCAGTAACCGCCCCCCAGTCGCCCGGGAATGTATCCTTATATGCATTACCCAAGGCAATATGCGTGTTACCAAATGCGCCGCCCATATTCTCATCAAACAAGGTATTGGCCATGAATTTTGTAATGCGCGAATGGCGCTTATCCGTCAGTGAATACTCGCCTACTTTATCAGCATTTTCCTGTGCGATCATTTCTTTCAAAGCATCTTCATTTTCCGTAGCCGATGAAGACACTACCACCCCATTTTCAAATTGGAGTGTTATGTCTGATATGCGTTTACCCGAGTAATACAGAGGCTGGTTGAAATGTATAGTACCATTGGTACCGCGCCAATCGGGAGAAGTAAATATTTCAAAGCTGGGAATGTTCTTACCACCACCGCTCAGCCACTTTCTGTTAGGCCCAATCTTCACTTGCAGATCTACATCGCTACCCTTGATATGTAGTGTATCAATTTCAAGCGCATCCAACTTATCCTTTATATCTTCTATCTCCCTTTGTACAGTTTTCCATTTGCTTACCGGATCATCTTCGCGTAAGTAGCAGGCTTCAATGATCTGCTCCCAGTACTCTTCTAACGATAAGCCAGCTTCTTCTGCCATGGATGATGTACCGTATAAGCAAAGTGTCCATGAAAGTTTCCCAGCCTGCTCCTTTAGTTCCCGCATCTTCATATAGGGTGCACGGGCACTATTCATCCTACTGATCTTAGATGCGGGTATGCCTTCCAGGTAGTGAATATCGGGCTCTGATATAATAAACAAAATATGATCGGTAGCATCTACAATACCCTGCCAATACGGTTTGGCAAAGAAGCCAATTTGATCATCCGTACCATTCTGCAATAGAAAGCGTATAAGGCTATTGTCTTTTATGTTGTTTGGCTGATAGTTAGTAATGAGGTTACCGCCGGCTTCATACACTTCTTTAGCAATGGCCATAAACAAGTCTTTCGTATACTCCTGTCCTACCAGGAATACCGTATCGCCCTTCTTTATTCCCTCACCGTTATTAACGGCATAGTGTACCATTACCTGCGCGTATTTCTTCAACAGACTCTCATCTAGCTTCATCATATGGCTATTTGTTTATTCCTGTGAAGTTAAAGAGGAATGAGGAAGAAATGTTAAGTGAGTGGTGAGCTTAGTCCACGGACGACAGACGACGGTCCACAGTAGGAAAGTCAATGGCCAGTGAGTCATCGGTCATTAGGTATGACAGTAATGAACTGTGTGTAATGAGCTATGAGCTGATTGGCCTGTTTATAACGCTTACTACGCTTTTAAAGTAGGGCAGTCGAGAAGCAATAAATGGACTTAAAAAAGCAGCTACTACTTGGTAATAAAAAAAGGAATATGTAAAATACACGATGGCAAAAGGGAAGAATAATGTCATAAGAAAAGATATGGCAACATACAGCAAGCCATTAATTGCAGCCAATTTCACAATTACATGTCTTATTTTAATGTAGCCCAAGATCAAGCAAATGCCCACGACCCAAAAAACGTGTAAAGTAAAAGCCGTAGTATTATTATGTCTGTTGCGTCTCTAATTGAGCCTCTTAAACTAATGACAGGAGTATTATAGAGAATGATGTTCTCTACCTGGAAAAATATAAGCAATAATATATATTCTATAACCAGTAAGGTAAAGCCGTACCAAATGGTATTGAGTATTCTTTTCATTTACTTTCTTTAGAATGTCTACATCCACCCATGAATTACAATACCTAAGGCTTTAGTTCCCAATACGGTTACGCTCCTCTCCATTGCTTTGCTCCAGGTTTTTCTTTGTGAATGTTTTTCCGGAAGTAAAGCTGTAGGTAAACGCCAAGCCTAACAATCGTGTCTGGCGTTTTTGATAAAAGTTTACCAGCACCCCTTTATAACTGGTACGTTCTTTTTCACGCAGCAGGTTAAACGGATCGGTAACAAAAAGACGCACGCGGCCATTGCTTTTTTTAAACACCTTGCGTGTCAGGCCCACATCAGTATACAGCTGGTACACCACCTGCGAATTAGCTCTTACAGTGGCCGATTGATAGTCGGCAACTACATACAGATCGGCAATCTTTTTCAGCGTAAAGTTTTGAATGGTTTGAGCTGTAAAAGAGGTTTGGTGCTGCTCAAAATCAGCTATCGAATAGGAAAGATTATAGAGTGAAAAACTATTGGTAGCAGTCCATCCTTTTACAATTGTTACAGGCATATTCAAGGAAACACCATACTCTGTAGTCTTGTCAAAGTTTTGATATTGATACTCCATGACATTATTGTCAAGAGACTGGCCCAACTGGGCAATCGTATTGACCGTACTTGAATAATAAACACTACCGGAATACCCTTTGGCCCCATTGAATCCCGCTTCCAGCTTATGCGTATACTGCGGCTTCAACGCCGGGTTGCCCATCATTACAGAATAATTATCTACCTGCAGGCGGTAAGGATTTAATTCACTAAAGCCAGGCCGTTGTAAGCGCCGTGCATAATTCAGGAAAACCGCATTGTTCTTGGCCAGCGTTTGCATTAGATATACGGAAGGGAACAGGCCAACATAGTTCCTTTCAAACCGATCACCCGAGGTCAGGTTGTAGCCTTTGCTATTGGTTCCTTCTACACGCAGTCCTGCTTTGATAGTAGTGTGCTTGTGCAATACAGACAATGTGGCATAGGCCATCAGCAGGCGCTCATTGTACCGAAACCGGTTGCTATTGGGGTTCACTACCCAACTACTGTTGTGCCAGTCTTCACGAAACACTTCATTGTCTCGTTTTAGCAAGGAATATTTTACTCCACTGGTAATGTCCAGCTGCTTCATTACGTGTTTGCTAAAATCTGCCTGCGCACTATAATTACGGTTATAGTTAGGCGTTTGATTACGATACTGGTTGTCTTGCAATGGGTCGGAGTACCGGGCCTCAAACTGGTTGGTTTCTTCACGGTTGCTGTTGGTATAATCGCCAATGATCTTTAGTTGTGTACCCAGGCTGTCGATCTTCCAGGCATAGTTGATGGTCGTATTGAACAGCGATGGCTTGCGCACCCAATCAGAAGTAGCCTGGCCGGTAGTAATGGCATTACCCGATTGGTAATAGGTAGCGGTAGCAAAGTCATTCAATAGTTGGTTACTATTGCCCACTGTTTGAACCCCCAGGGTGTGTGCACGGTTTATATCATAGCCAAAGCCCAGACGGTATTGCTGGCGCTGGTTGCGGTTGCGCCGATCAATACTGCTTTCCAGAAAATCGTTACTTGCATATAGTATTTTATTAGAACCCCAGGAGGTATTGCGTTCAGACACCAACGAGCCACCGCCAAATAGATAGAATTGTTTAATCTTATAATCCAGTGAGGCACCCCCACTTCCATAAGGGCTTCCATCTTGCGAGCGGTATTGTGCATTTACCGATCCATTCAAGCCATCTTTCCGCCCTTTCTTGAGCACAATGTGAATGATACCACCACTACCGGCTGCTTCAAATTCGGCAGGCGGGTTGTGGATGATCTCAATGCGGGCAATGTCTTCGCTCTTGATCGTCTTCAGGTATTCGGCCAGGTCTTCACCCGACATGCGCTGCACTACATCGTTGATCATTACGCTTACCCCCTGCCCGCCTCTCAGCTGCAGCGAGCCATCGGGCTTTACCCATACGCCGGGCGATTTCTGCAACACTTCTAACCCAGAGTGCCCTGTAGCCAGGAAGCTATTCTCAACGTTTACAATATAGCGATCTACTTTCTGTGTAACCAAGGGACGCTTGGCAGTAACTGTTACGCCAGCCAGTACAGCTCGCTCTTCGGCCAGCTGCAGGCTAGTTAGTGCTGTTGTATCGGGGTAAATAAAGCTTTTGTTAAAAGATTGGAACCCTAGCAAAGAGACGGTAAGTGTATACCGCTGTCCGCGGTTGAAAGTGTACCCTATTCGATAGGAACCATCCTTATCTGTAACGGAAGCCGCCTGCTGCACACTATCCTTCAAGAGAATAACCGTAGCCATCGTCAGTGGTTTGCGTTCCACATCTGTTACGCGGCCCTCTAAAACCGATTGGGCTTGAGCGGAAAACGCGGCAACTAAAACAAGGGCAATAAGAGCGAGCAGGCACTTTGCAGACATGAATAGGATAGGGATATATGTGTCAGTATTGATTGTATGGGTTAAAGATAGGACATAGCTGCTGAGCAGTCTTGGTTATTGATCGCAATAAAGAGCCTGCCGCACGCCCCACCCCAAAGGGGAGGGTCGCGCGGCAAAAGCTTGGCTCGTGAATGGTGAATATTGTGAAGCGTCAAGCCGGAAACGTAAATGGAGTGCTTTGCGCTGAATGGTGTCCCGCAGATGGCGCCGATTGGTGCGGAAGATTTGAACCACAGAAACACCGGGTGCAGGGAGAGGCACAAAGGAGCGGCTATTTAGGTTTAAGAATAAAATGTAGCAATCATTACTTAAAACTCCAGCTTCCACACCTGGTCGGTCAAGGAACCATTTATTTTTCCTCCCGCCAAATAAACCGTATTACCTACTGAAATAATAGACGTGCCTAAAACACCTATTGGAACTTGACCTATCAACCATTCCTTTGTGGCTATATCATAAATATCAAACTCATTAGCGGGTTCTGTGTTATGTCTAAAAAATATGATCTTATTGTCCTTTATCACTGCCTGCTGCCCTAGTGGGCTCATCCAGCTACTGCCACGATACAGAAGCGCTTCTTCACTTTGCCTGCTCTGTACGTCATTTATTTCAACATTACATCCACAGGCCCAATAGATTTTGTTTGCGGCAGCAACACCTGTTATACTCCCCATAGGCCTTTTTAGAGCCGCCCTAGACCAAGTGTTTGATGCCTGATCATAAATATCTACACTGTTGGATTCTTCATCTTCCCAGCCATAGAGCAACTTTGAACCACCAGCAAAATAAATTTTATTATCCAACATAATGGCCGACATATTGTACCTATCTGCACTTAATTGCATAACCGACCAGGCACGCGTAGAAAGATCATAAATGTCTACTACAGTAGAAGAAACACCTTTGGAATTTATACCGCCGGCAAAAAAGACTTTATTGCCCACTGCAGCAGCAGCTATAGCATACCTTGGCGCACTTAAGCTATCCACCGTCCAGGTATTAGTAGCGGCATCATAAACATCGACAGTAGCATACATATCACTCCGCATTCCACCTGCAAAAAATGCTTTGTTTCCAGCCGCTACAGCCGCCATATGGGAGCGCGCCTCGCTTAGTTCAGCTGAGGACCATGAATTAGATGTTACGTCATAAATATCTACCCTTGACGAACTGTGTGTATTATTGGTTTCCCAGGCACCAGCAAACAATATTTTATTTCCAACAGCCACTACAGCCATTCCACTTCTTGCCTGCGAAAGCTTTCCAACGGGAACCAACTGCGCGCCAATCGCCCGGCGGCTGCTACTCGAACAGATATCCAAATTAACAACAGGCGGTGGCGGAGGCGGAGGTGGCGGTGATGAATTCGTTGTTGTAGTAGATACTTCGTCTTTATGACAGGCAATCATAATAGTGAAGAAAGCTAACGCGTAGCTTATACCTTGGTATTTCATTGCTCATAGCTTTAGCGTGAAGAATATCCGTAAGGATAGAGCGCGAATGAGCTGGTTAAATCCATAGAAAAAGGAAGCGAAACATGCAAAGCTATAGTGTTTTAATAGTATAATATTCTATCACCATCTACTTCTACGTACTACAATAAATACGTCCAACTAAACGCACTCACATACTACCATTTTGCATTGATGATTTTTAATTTATAATCGAATCATAATCAATGCTGACGCTATAAACAAGTGTACTATTTACCAGCAATACACGAAGGCTGGCAATGACAGCTGTCGTTTGTTGCTTACATAAGATTCCTCTTAGTCAACTACTGCCCGTATTCAGGCTATAAGCATACGCTATCTTGGAAAAGTAGGGTATGTTGCCAGTGCACTAACAGTTGATCAGTGTATACAGACTGAGAGGGGTTAGGAAAAGACATTACTATCGAGTCAACAAGTATATAACAGGATAGTGTATACTATTTTTCTTAGCTCATCTATTGCAACCCTGCTTACCCATCCCTAACTTCATAAGACATCTCCTTATCTTTTCCCGAATACCAATACACCGCCTTTATCATGTGATGTAGAGACCAGTCACACGGTGACTGACTTTCGTACGTGAAACCAATATACCCAACCAGAGTTAAATCAACCTCCGGTTGCCAGCATTTGTTTTTTCAACACTCTAAACCCATATGTCATGTCTTTGAAATTGTTTATTCAAGATTTTTACCTGAACGCCATTAACGAAAAAGCAAAAACAAGAAGCCTGCTAGAGCCTTATGTTGCCGACGAATCTCTTCTGGAACATGTAGACCTCTTTGAAATGGGATTTCCTAAATACCGTATCGAAATTGAGGACATGGTAGAAGAAGGTAACAAGATCGTTCTGCGGGCCCGATTCCAGGGACGTCATGACGGCCCATTCAACGGTATTCCCCCAACCAATAAAGTAGTAGATCTGCCTTTTATGATCATGTATCATATTGAGAATGGCAAAATTGTTCACCATTGGTTAATAGGCGATCAACTTGCCATGCTCACTGCATTGGGTGTTATTCAAATGGAAGCTCAGTCTGCATGACCAAGAGCTTATTTATTAAATAGATTCATTGGTTTTGTTTTATTAGCCAGTTTACAAGCCCTATCTTCCCGCTGCCGGTCTAAGCCTCATGGCTTAGACCTTTTTTATTCAACCACTTTAAACAATACCAGGTAATGAAGATTTACTTTTCGTAACAGCTACCTTCGTAAATACATGAACATAGAATTGCTTTTAGAGGAAAACAAGACCAATGGTTTATTAGCCAATGGCAATTGGAAGCATACCGACTATTATGAACTAGATTCGGGCAGCAACTATTTTGGCTGTGTGAATTTGATCTGCCTTTCCAAGCAAGTCACCACCAATGAAGCAGATGCCCTCCTATATTTGTTTCAACGCATCCATAGCGGTACGGTCACAAAAGACAACAATCCCATTTCAGCAAACGAGCTGCGGCATTGGCTGATCGGTGCTGGTTATATAGGATCAACGGAAGGCGTAAACGCTGGCGCCAGAGGATCATCGCAAGGAGTTAAACTGACACTACAAACAGCAGCCAACAAAGTGCAGGATATCATTGAGGCGCAGTTAGAATCAAAGGAGCTGCGTGTATTTAAAAATGGCCAGGAGATCACGCCTCTATCCCCCTTCAACGTACAACAAGTAATAGCTGTTACTGCCTTTAAAGATACAGAAGACGACTACCTGTACTTTATTGAAACCGATACGGATTGGATATATTTAAATGCGGGTACAGGAGCATAAATGTTTGAGCTTACATACCAAGCACACGCCCCCGCCCCTAAAGGGGAGCGGCCCAAGCACAGGTACCCCGCAGATAGCGCCGATGGCGCAGCGTTTTGAACCACAGGGACACCGGGAACACAAAGGGACACAGAGAAAAAGTTTCGCACAGGGCAAAGGAGAACAGGAGAAGAATAACGAACAAGCAACAAGGAATGAAGAAGGAAGAAGGGAGGGAATGGTCAATGCTCAACGCTCAATACTCAATTATCAATAATGAAAAAGCACTCCATTATCGGAGTGCTTTTCTTTTATAAAGTAAGATTGAGTTTTAGGAAACCTTTTCACGTTTGACTTCTCACGTTTCACGATCACTGGCCCTCCCCTTTAGGGGGCGGGGGGTATGCTGGCTCTTTCACGACAGGCTGTTTTCTGCTTGCAGCGTGTAGCGTACAGCTTGCAGCTTCCCTCACTCACCACTCACCACTAACCACTCACCTATCTACTGTCAACTGTCATCCGTTGACCGTGGGCCCTCTCTATCGGCTGTTTAGCTTATAGCGTGCAGCGTATAGCTTGCAGCTTTCTTCACTCACCACTCACCATTCACGGCTACATGCTTGACTACCGCCCAGTATTGTTGTAACTTAATAGGAGCACCTCCCTCCATACAAAACGACGCTTTATGTCTAAGTTCTTTATTCTTCTATGCACCCTGCTGCTTAGCCATGCATTTACCTATGCGCAAATGCGTACACTATCGGGCCGCGTGGTAGACACCTACGACAGGCCAGTAGCCAATGCCTCTATCAACATCAAGGGCACTACGCAGGGCACTGTGGCCGATGCCAGCGGAAAGTTTACATTGCAAGTAACGGATACCACCGTCCTGCTGGTGAGCAGCAGTGGTTATGCCACCCAGGAAATAACGGTAGGCAATCAAACTAACCTGTCTATCACTTTATCGGAGACAGCTGCCGAGCTGCAACAGGTAGTGATGGTAGGCACCCGCCGTGTAGGCCGTGTAAAAACAGAAACGCTGGCTCCTGTAGATGTGATCAGTGTGGCTGCCCCAGCGCCCACCTCGCGTGTAGATCTTACATCGATCTTAACCTATACCGCTCCCTCACTGAACTATAACAAGCAAAACGGCTCTGACGGTGCCGACCACGTCGACCTAGCCTCGCTGCGCGGTCTGGGCCCCGACCAAACCCTTGTATTGATCAATGGCAAGCGCCGCCACCAGACTTCCTTTGTCGCAGTGTTTGGCACCCGTGGGCGTGGCAACTCCGGCACCGACCTCAATACCATTCCCATTGACGCTATTGACCGCGTAGAGATCCTACGCGATGGCGCCTCTGCCCAATACGGCTCTGATGCCATAGCGGGTGTGATCAACATCATTCTAAAAAACAGTGTGAACAAGCTAACCGCCAATGTAGGCGTATCGGCTTATGACGACCCCGACTTTAACCCCGCCTTTAAAGACGGCCTGGGACATTATATATACAGCGATAAGCTGGATGGCAAGAACCTTTCTGCAGGCGTCAACTATGGATTGCCGTTAGGTAAGCAGGGTGGCTTCCTGAACTTGTCGGGCGACTACCTGACCTCTGGTAAAACCTTCCGCCAGGCACTGGATACTGTAGATCCTGTACACAATAAAGACGGCATGTTCCTCAACCCCTACCGCCGCGCTAATGGCGATGGATCACTGGATATGGCAGGTGGCGCCTTTAACCTGGAAGCTCCCTTGAACACCGCTGTACGCATCTACTCATTTGGCACCTATAACTACCGCAATTCGGATGCCTATGCCTTTACCCGCAACTGGTCGGCACGCCCGGAGCGCTTTCCTACCGATGCAGCGGGCAACTTAATTGAAGTACCCGGCATTATTTTTACCGCTGCCGATGGCGAACAGTACTTTAACCCCCATATACAAACGAAGATCTACGACGCTGCTATAGCGGCCGGTGTACGCGGCACTACCAGCAAGGGATGGAACTGGGATGTGAGTAATAACATTGGGAAAAACCGCTTTCACTTCTATGGCGACAAAACCTTTAATGCATCGCTAGGTGCTGGCCAAACCCATTTTGACGATGGCGGCTTTAGCTTTTTACAAAACACAGCCAACCTCAACCTGAGTCGTGAACTGCCAGGCGTAGCGGCCGGCATGAACCTGGCCTTTGGTGCCGAGTACCGCTACGAACGCTACACCATATTTGCCGGCGAACCCGCCTCGTACACCAACTACAACCCCGACAAGGCAACAGGGGCACAGGGATTTCCAGGCTATCAACCTTCTGACGAAGTAGAAGCAACCCGCAATAACGTGGCCGGCTATGTAGATGTGGAATTGGATGTAACACCCAAGTGGGTAGTAAGTGGTGCGGTGCGCCTGGAGAACTACAGCGACTTTGGCTTTACCGACAATTACAAGTTTGCTACTCGCTTCAAAGCTACTCCCAAGTTGAACCTGCGTGGTTCTTTCAGTACCGGCTTCAGAGCTCCTTCTTTACAGCAGATCAACTTCAGCTCCACCTTCACTACGGTACAGGGTGGCACCATTGCCGAAGTAAAAATTGCCCCCAACTATAGCTCTATAACCAAAGCGGCCGGTATTGAAGACCTGAGAGAAGAGCGTTCGGTAAACGGTAGTCTTGGCTTTGCCTACAATCCCATTCCCGGCCTCAGTATTACGCTGGATGGCTATTGGGTACGAATAAAAGACCGGGTAGTACTATCGGGTCAGTTTGATGCCACTGATCCTAATATAGATCCTGCACTGGCAGCAGAAATGGCCCGCCTTCATGTAGGCCTTGCGCAGTTCTTTGCCAATGCCGTGAACACCACCAACAAGGGCATTGACCTGGTGGCCGATTATACCCATCGCTGGTCTGTATCGCGCTTACACTTATTGTTTGCCAGCAATATTCAAGACATGAAGATTGATGAAGTGAATGTACCTCCCAAACTATCGGGCTCCACTTCCCTGCAGGAGACCTTCCTGAGCGATCGTGAACGCGCCTTTATCCTGGCCTCTGCCCCCAAGACAAAGTTTGCCTTCAATGCAGAATACGGCTGGAAGCAATGGGCCCTAGGTACGCGACTGAGTTATTTTGGCAAGGTGGAGATATTGGGTTATGGCGAAGATGGACTAGGCATTAATCCGCAAGTACCTACCGATCTAGACCCGAATGTACATGTGCCGGATGCCTACGACTATGGCGGCAAACTGGTAACGGATCTGTATGCATCTTTCACTTACAAGCATTTCACACTGCATGCTGGTGCCGACAACCTGTTTAATATTCACCCCGACCTCGGCGTAGCACCCGGTGCCAAGGGCTGGGCGTACAACAATGAACCGGCCGGCCCTTTTGATGCCGTGCAGATGGGCGGTAATGGAAGGCGATTGTTTGTACGATTGGCGTTGGCGTTTTAGTTAGTGTACTTAACTTGAATTGGCTTTATAAGTTTAAACTAACCGAGGTGTTTAATAAAGCTTATTCTTTTTCCTTGTTGGCAGGTCTATCTTTTATAAACTGCTTAAATGATTCAGTATCTCTGGCCGTAAAAGGACTACGGTCCATTACTTTTCCATATCCTTCTTTGAGCCAACGTTTGTACAAAATCTTTCCATTGTAGTACACGTACAATTCATTGTCCTTAACCACTTTGGTAATCATACAATAAATATACTTCGCCATAGCTTGTCACAAGCTTTATAGAAGCCGTATTTTAAAATACTGGTCGCTGAGAATTAATATAGAACTAAACAGAATGATCAAGCCTAAAGTAGCTAGGTTGAATCGTTTGCTGAAACCATACGAAGCAGAGGTGCGAAACAGGAGCACAAAAAGAATGGCCGTCATAATGAGTGGCAATGTAAAAGTACCTACGCCTAGTGCCTTACTGATGCGGGCTTCATCGTTCAGGTTGAGAAAGCTTATACCAGTAGCCAACAATCGTGTATAAAAGCAGGTAAACAAAAAAGCATACAGTGCCTGCGCAGGGCGGTTGTGCATGATGCCAAATACCAGGAGCGCCTCCAGCAATGTAAGCAAAGGGCCTGCAGCGCTAATGATCTGTGCATGTGCATTGGACGTACCACTTGCATCTACAGCATAAGCGGTATTGAGTGTCATAGCCATCTGATAGCCTAAGAAAGTGCCAGTAGCCCAATGGGCCAGCTCATGCAGCACCCAGGAGAGGACAACAGCTGCCAGTGTTATTAGTATATACTTTGCATTAATGCGTATAGCATTTGTTTTGGTTGTCATTTTCAAGAGTGTGATAGTATGCTACTAACATAATAAAAAAGGCTTACGCATGAAAGCGTTGCTAACTATCCTCTAGAACTTCTTGCACAAGATGATGCATTGCTAGTCGAGGCCTGCAAAGACTACTCAACCTATAGTACGCTAATCGCTGCTATTCGAAGCCTGTAAAGCCTGATTAAATTATAGGTCGCTGGCCTCAGCCTCCTGGCTGAGGCCTATTTATTTTCATTGTAGCGTCCTCGCTGCCACTGCCATACTCATCCCAGAACTTTACCTCCAGTAAGCCACAGCATTTACCATAATAATGATCACGGGCACTGCTATAGGGATAGTCTTCAGCCTTATCTACAAGACCGGCTTCTACCGGGTTGTGATGAATGTAGTTAAACTTCTGAAAGGCAAAGGCCTCGCTGTACACTTCCTTGTAATGATTGTCTTGTTGCCAGAACTGGAAAGCGGTATTGTTGCTATTATCCTTGCCAGCCTCTCTAAACAGTGGCAGCATCCATTCTTTCCTACTCTCACCAGCTTGTTGCAACGCCGTGAATAAAAGCTTGGCGGTATAGCTTTTAAAGTCGCGTAGGATATCAGAGAGATTCTGTTCTTTGGCTGCAGCCACTAAGTGTACATGATTACTCATGATGCACCAAGAATAAATAATAAGGCCTTTGTGTTGTTGGCAATAACGTAGGTTATCAACAAGCAGATCGCGATAGTGTTTGCGAGTAAACACATCGATCCAGCCTACCGTGGCAAAGGTGATAAAATACACACCAGCTTTATCGGTGATAGCGTATTTGTGGCCCATGTACTAAAGGTAAGGGATATACGCTTTTATGTAAGAGTAGGGCAGCGAGGACGCTGCTGCGTATGTAAATAGGCCTCAGCCAGGAGACTGAGGCCAGCGTACTATTATTTGGATTAGTATTATAGGCTTGGGCAAGCAGAGGGTAGGCTTATGAGGCCAGCGTAATATGCTATTTCGCTTTAATTACTCCCCAGGCAACAGCTCTGCCGCCATTACTTCTTCCTGAACCTTTCCTCCTTTTAGTGTAAGCCGGTAGGCCTTATCAGTTGCATTTTGCGCCACAACCCTTTTCAGCGTTTCGTTTTCAAAATAAAGTCCGGCTGTTTCATCTAAAGCATAGCCAGGCATTATCTTTTCCTTTTCTACCCAATCTAATAAAATGGGCCTGCGTTCTTTTTCAGTATGGTAGTGTGGACACATACTGCCTTTTAAAAAATGCAACCCTTCTACCTTGGTTAAATGTATAGGACGAGAGTCGGAAAGGCCTTCATCAAACCAACAAATGGCACCGGCACTGGGCCCGCTTAGCACAATTCCTTTTTCCCAGGCTTTTCGCAGTATATTGTCAATGCCATGCGCCTTCCATAATGTAATAGCATTAAGGGTATTGCCACCGGTTACCAAAATGGCATCCATCTGCAGTAATGTTTCTTCAAATGAAGTTTTTTGTTCCCCGCTGGTAATAAATACTTTTTGCACAAAAGGTTGGATCGGCAACAGTTTGGCTGCGGCAAACCATCTGTTAATGTGAGCTTCACTATCTCCAACAGGTGTAGGCAGGAAACATATTTTCGGATTTTGCTTACCTGTTAGTGAAGCCAGGAATTTTATAGTAGCCAAGTCATAGGCTCCTCCAGTAACAAAGAGTTTTTTCACAGGATTTTTAGCTACAGGTACAAAGGATTCCAAAGATTGAACCAAAGGGTAAGCAGCGGAAACTAAAGCCGTTTGTTTTAGAAAGCTTCGTCTTTTCATGGCTGCAAAATAAAATAGAAAAGTATCATCATTCATCCATTTACGCTAAAGCGGCCAGATGCTGGCTTTAACTATCGATGCAGCCCAACTAAAATAAAAAGTCCGGAGGTGCAAGCTCCGGACAATGGTCGTTTATGATTTGACGTTATACTACGAATAGCCAGTTGTTTAGTAAGCCAATCCGCTATTCCGAAGAACCACCTTTCCCCTCACTTATGTCGTACTTCTTTTCAAGATCAGTCACAATGGTTTTCATCTTATTGATACAAATATCATAACGCTGTATTATTTCTCATTGCTAGTCGAAGCCTGTAAACCCTAATCAAATTATAGTCCGCTGGCCTCAGCCTCCTGGCTGAGGCCATCTATATTCACTGCAGCGTCCTCGCTGCCACTGCATTATTCATCTTAGCTTGCAATTGTAGATGACTTTCATCTATATACCATATCATCAATCCGGAAACGTATCCGTATCCAGGATCTTTAAAAACTCTTGCTTCGAATGCACTTTACTTTGCCTTGTCTTATAGACATAAAAAGCTATAAATCCTGCCAGGGAAAGCCCATACACCGGCCAACTCCAAATGGACTTACCCATAAGCGTTAGCAGGCCACCTACCAACGCAAAGAGAACAGCATGTACCAATACCACTATGCCGTATGCATACACCTGCACGGCTTTATTAGAGCGCAGGTGCAGCGGCAGCTTGCGCCAGTTGTTGAATGTATCCAGGTTGGCCTTCATATAGTTGGCAAAGGCTACTGCCATATGGGGCGCATAGTGATGTTGTTCGCGTAGGTATGTTTCAAAGGAGTAGAACTTTTTAGCTGGTGTTTCTTCTACTACTGGCGCTTGCCGTTTACCCACTGCAGTAAGAAACTGGTTAAAGAGAGGAAAGGCTTCTTCTTCGCCTATTGGCGGAACTGTAAAGTCTTTTACAATAAAGCGTTCCGCGCGATAGCGCATCACTGAAGTTTCCAGGGGTACCTCGTGAAAGTTAGTACCCAGGTAGTCGGCCGATAGATCACCAAAAGTATCAAAGACAATATCGGTGTCTTCATCCAGTTGCAGCTCGCTGTTCCCCATACGCTGGATTTCACCATCCATAGAGATGCCATCTTCCCAGAGAAGCTCACCGCCGGCAAATTTTTGAAAGAAAAATACCATAGCCGTCTCGCTCAGTCCAAACACTACTAGCTCTCCCTCTTTGGATATCTGTTTCAGGCCCTGCTCCCGCTCGTAATAGGCCATATCACTAAGCACCAAGGTGCCACTGGCTGTGTGGTAAATATCTACAAAGGCATTGTCGTATTTATTGAGCGTAGCTTCCTCAAAAGTCACAGTAGTTTCATCAACCAACTCCCACCCGAGTGCTTGTTCCAATATGGCTTTGTTTGTAACTGCCGGCTTGATCAAAAAGCCGGATAAATTGTAACCCATTTGTCAATGATATTTTTTGGTGATAGCTACTACTCCCAGGGCATCCGTACACTAAATCGCAGCGCCATACAGTGTAGTAACCAAGAGGAGACTATAACTACTTTATCAAAGCATAACCAACATAAAATTGAACGCTCCTATTCTTACCTATTGATTCTTCTACATAGGGATTATAAAACTCAGGATCGTTAGAGCCTATTCTTTCATAACGAACAGAAGAAAGACTATAGCTATAACGCGCGCCCATCTCAAACCTTTTTTTAGTATAACTCAACTCACCAACAATACCATAATCCATCTTTGATAACTGCAGATCCCTTTTACCTATCTTCTTCTCATCCAGGAATTCATCTACCTGCACCAGGTACGATAAGGAGGGTCCCACACCTAAATGGATATAGTCGGAAAGCTTTGCTTTGATCAGTACAGGCAATTCCAGGTAATGAAAATTGTAACCATACCCTTTATAATAAGCCGGACCGCCTAAACTCCAGGATGATAAATGCGTAGTATCGCGTAGTCCCTTTAGTGAATAGAATAATCCTGTTTGAATGCTTAGGTTTTTGCTGACCGGCAATGCCACGCTTGCACCCGCATGATAACCGATGTGGACTACCTGGTTATCCTGACGTACGGCAACACCTTCCGGCTTGGGTCGCTGCATATGAGAGATATTGATACCCGCCCTGGCAGTAACAGTCAATTGACAAAAAGATACATTGGTAATCGTTAGCAGCAGCACTAACACAATAGGATACTTCATCTTGCAGTTTATTTTGGCGGGTCAAATATAGAAATGGAATGTGTATTGAAAATAAAAAGGCTTTACCAGCCTTAGCCAGTTAAGCGTATTGCTAATTGTCTTTTAGTAAAACTTGTACTACAGTTTGTCCACGCTTTTTTTCTTTAGCGTATGAGCGTAACTGTTCCCTTCTCCATTTTCTCGGGTTCGTTTTCCAGCTGGTATCGGCACTGCCAGATAAAGATACCAGAATCAGGTCGCTGTCCTTTTACCAGGCCATCCCAACCTTTCTCTGGGTCCTTCGTATGAAACACCACCGTTCCCCAGCGGTTATATACCGTCAGCTCAAAGCGTTTTAAAGGACCAAAGACTTTGGCTTTAAAGACATCGTTATTGCCATCATTATTCGGGGTAAAGGCACTGGGAATATAAGTACCCTTCATGCACTCTTTTGGATTAACCAGTGTCGAATCCCTTCCGGTACAGTTCTTATTGTCCTGCACCTGTAGCCAATAAAGGCCAGGCTTATCAATGCTTAAAGAAGAGGAGAGGCTGCCAGTACTCCACTGGTAGGAGCTATAGGACTTTAATGGCTTTAATGTAAGCGTACCATAAGAACAGATCAAGGTATCATTCGGAAGAAACCTTGAGGGAACAGGAAGTAAAGTAGTAATAGCAACCGTATCACTGGCCCGGCAATGATGATCATCGCTTACCAGTACAAAGTAGCGACCTAGCCCATTTACTTCAAAGGTGCGCCCAGTACTTCCATCCTGCCATAGGTAGGTTCGGAATGCGCCCGGATCCAGCGTTCGGGAACTTTCTATACAGAGCTCAGGGTTATGATCCATACGAATAACGGGTAGTGGCCATAAAGGTCGTATCGTTACTGTATCGGCAGACGTACAGCCTTCTTGCGTAACCGCTTTAATAGTTACGGTACCAGCTTGTTTGAATGTAACCTGCTGCGTGGTGGCACCATTACTCCAATTGTAGTTGGTAAAGCCGGTTCCCGCATTAAAGCTTACAGAATCTCCAATGCAAAACTGTACATCATTACCCAGGTTTATGGCAGGAGAGTAGTAAACTTTTATATGCAACGTATCATACGCAAAACACCCGGGCAACTTCTCGGCTTTTAGGTAATACGCTGTATCCGTTGTTGGGTTTACCACCACCTGTTGGCTGGCAAGGGAACTAATGTTGTAGTTATTGCTCCAGCTATAAGAAATAAAGCCATCGGGGGCCCTTAGGTGTAAGGTATCACTGTTACATTTTATACGGTCTGGCCCGGCATTAATACTCAATGAATAGGCGGAGATCAAAATACTATCCCGAAGGGTATTGCCACAGGAATCAATTACTTCCACCCAATAAAGCCCGGGATCTGTCGCTACGAAGAAGGAATCGGCAGAATTATTCTGCCAGCGGTAGGAAAGAAACTTGTTGCTGGCAGAAAGCCGGATTGTTGAATTAGGACAAAGAGATGTGTCTCTACCCAGGTTTAACGGCGCCGTTTTTGATTTAATAGTGAGTGTCAGCGAATCTTTAACAGGCGTACACCCTTTGATCAATGCGGCAATCTTATAAGTGCCAAAATCTGGAAAGCGTAAAGAAACCGTACTATCTGTTTGATTGACCAGTTGTACGCCCGCTGGCAATTGCCAGGAAGGGATTAAAGCACATTTTTTATTCTTATGAAATGTATAGGTATACACTTCATTAAAACTACAACCGCTTTTAGGTCCACTTATTTTCAAATGGCTACAGGAGTCAATAAAATCCGGGCAGGTATATCGATTGCTGAAATACATTTCGTCAATGGCAATATTTGTTGGAGCCACGGGCAACAGGTTCCAGATAGAATCGGTAGCCCAGTTGAAATCAAATCGTTGTGCGGAATAGTTGGAAAGTGAAAAAGCATCCATACGGTAATCGCACTCAAATTTGGGTAGCATGGAGTCGATCTTCATGAACTTAAAATCGCGAGAGCTGACGATGGCATCAGCCACCTTGCCGAAATCTTCGCCAACAGCACCTACCGCACCATTTTTATTAAGCGCCATATCGTTCAGGAATCCTCTGTACCAATTGGAGTATTGCATGCCCCAATACTTGGTAAGCGACGTATCAAACTTCATCAAAAAGCTATAATTGGAATAGTAGGGCTGTAGCGGAAGGGGCTCTTTCCAGAACTGGTACATAACAATCTTGCCATTCTTATCTGCTTCCGCCCGCACCATGCCCGAACCATAACCTGATTGCAATTCTACCTTGATGCCTTTTTTAAAATTACCCTGCGCATCAATAAAGTTGATACCTGCCTTACCCGAATGGTTAGAGGATACCATAACCATGTTATCATAGGTAGATGCCGATAAGAACAATAGATCACCTGCATTCCGGTAACCATACTGCCACTGGGTTTGCCCAGTCTGCGTATTTACTTGGCAAAGAAAACTGAAGAAGTTAGGGAATGTCGTGTAGGCGTGACCAGAAATATAAAGAATGTCATTAATGATGACCATACCATTGGTACGCATATAGTTGGTGGGGCTATAACCATACCGCAAATATCTCTTCCATAAGATCGTACCCTCTTTATCCATTTTAAAAATGGTACACCCGTTTTCGGGACCATCGGCCTGGGCATACAGGTATCCCTTACTATCAGAAACCATTTTCCGGACTGACACCTTATAAGGATTTTTTTCCGGGGACCAGCCTTTATTCCATAACACATCACCTTTGCGGTTGAGCCGGATTAAATTTCCCTGCATCGACACATAATAAGTGGTATCCGGTGCGGCATACACATAATCCACATCGTTAGACCAGTTCTTAATCTGACGCGTCCATTCAATACAGCCCTGCTCTGTGATCTTTACAACCAGGCCGCGATGCTCTTGATTATACTGGATCCCATAGCCCCCCATGATAAAGCCGCCATCCGGGCTATCGTCTATTGTTGTACCGGATTCATGCGTATCCACAAAGCCATAATTGGCTATCATAACGGTATCTACCGAATGAGCCGTACCCGGGCTTAGAATGTACAGAGTTTCACTGGTATCTGAGCAGGCGCCATTCGTAGCCACCAGGGAAATGTTCTGAATACCAGTCCCTACAACATAGCTCCAATCAACACCACTAAGGGCATAAAACCCGTTTATCAACCAATGAGAGGAAGTAGCATTGGTACTGGTATTGGTAAGCGAAAGAATGGAGTTTTGCGGCAATACCGTATCGCCGTAAAATGGGCCAAAGCTGGCTTTCACACCACAGTTAGGAGTAGACTGGGAAAAGGCTATAAGTCCAGAAAATAAAAAAGCAAGCGTATAAAGAAATCGAAAGCAAATAAATACAGCGGAACGAACTTTCACAAGCAGTATTAATGGTAGGCAACAAATATAGATCGTTTATCATTTATCCTAAATAACCCAAAGAGGGAACTCCAATCGAGAAAGTGAAACGAAGACATTGAATATTCGTCATTGTCAGCCCAGGCTTTTAAACACTCTTTACATTATAGTTCGCTGGCCAGTACCTATGCTGGTGCAAAGCCACCAATCGGTTAATTTAATTATACCTTTATATTCTGTACAGTATCTAGTTCTCACCTATCTAGCGGAGGTACGGACATGGAAGAAAATATTGCGATCCTAATTGCTGACCTATCAGGTTATACGGCTCTTACAGAAGCGCATGGGGCTACATCTGCAGCCGATCTTATAGACAAGTATGTAAGTATTGTAGAAGACTGTCTTATTGGTAGCAGCGTGCTAAAAGAACGTACCGGAGATGAAGTAATGATTGTTGCTGAGTGTGCAGATCATTTATTGACTACCGCCGTAATGATCATGAAAAACACGTCAAGTGAACATAACTTTCTGCAGGTTCACGGTGGCCTTCATTATGGAACGGTCTTAAAAAGAAACAATAGCTATTTCGGTTCTACCATTAATCTTACAGCAAGAATAGCAGCAGAAGCTAACCCGGGTTCTTTTTTGTGTTCAGTGGATTTTATTGAGGCGCTGAACGACAAATCTATATGCACATTTCAATCCAAAGGAGCCTACCGTTTCAAAAATGTGAATGAAGAAAAAGAAGTAGCAGAAATAGTAAATGCAGCTACCAATTTATTAGCCATTGACCCCATTTGCAAAATGCTGATACTGGACAAAACACTAGCAATACAACATCCGGAAAAAGCGGACCTGTTCTTTTGCTCACAAACCTGCCTTGATATTTTTGACAAATACCAGTCGGTAAACCCTAACATTGACAGGTAGGATTATTCTGGCTGTACTTTAATAAAAGGCCGCGTATGCTGGAGCGAGGTACTAAAGGCAAGAAACAAATGATTTTATAAGAGTAGAACAGCGATGACGCTGCAGCGTACTATAATTTGGATAGGGTTTACAGGCTTGGGCTAGCAGAGGGTGAAAGAACACAAGGCCCTTTACTTAAAACGCCAGCAGATCGTCGAGCATCCCTTTGGTACCATCAAACGCTGGTGGGTATAATTATACACTGCCCAAAGGATTGGAGTAGGTCTCGGCCGACTTGGGGCTGGCCTATCTGTGTTACAACTTAAAGCGGGTGATGAACATCCTGTCAGTAAAACGCATGCTTCGCAAACTGCAACCGGCCCTTGTGTGAAGAGAAAGAGGCCACAAAACCACTTTTACACCCTGAGCCCGCATAACACGTAGGGAAACAAAAACCACTGCAGCTAGCGGCTATAGGCAACCTAAGAGAAGAAATACTGTAAGATCCCCTTTTTGCACACCCTGACGGAGAAGGTGTTTCTGAAGCAGCGGTATTCTGTGTTCCTTCAGCCTCACCTTTGCTCTGCTGATGAATAAAGATATGGAGTTGAGCGTTTGCCGTAAAGCCGCTGTTTTAGAAACATTCTGTTAGCAGCGGTATTAGTTTCGTTTTATTTTACCGCCCTCTGTTAACAATATTTTCTCTTGTTTTGAAACTTCCAATGTAGCGTCAGGAGTATCCACAGTTCCAAGTTCATTGATAGAAACGGTGTAGGTGTAACCATCATTTTTGAAAGTTATTGTATGATTTCCACCACTGCCTTGAAATTCTAAAACTCCATTTTCTATTATTATGTCTGGTTCACTCTTTTGTTTTTTGATTTTCCATGCCGCATATCTGTAAATGCCTTCTGATTTTTCGTCAATTCTTATTTTATAATTCTTCGTAAAAAGCAAATAGAGCGGCTTTTCAAAGTTTTGCAGGGATTTAGGTAATTGGTTTTTGTCAGCCTGAATTGCATAAGCAAGTAATTGCTTTTCCTTAGGCGATTGGTAATTAACGGTCATGATTTTCCCATTATCGTCAATCCAAAGTGTTCCATTGTCTAACATAATTCCTCGCCAGCCAACTTCTGACCAATCGCTTATTTTTGATTCCGCAACACGGTCTATAAATTGTCTGTCGAAAATGTCATCAAAACGTTGTAAGAAGTCATTTTTGTCTTTTACATCTTTCAGGGGATATTCCCTCCTTAGAGGATAGTCAATTACGTCAACGATTTTTGTTTTGTTATTTGCCTTAAAGGAATTAACCAGCTTTTGAATTGATTGTATTTGTTCCTTCTTTAATTCGCTGTTTTGTCCAAGTGCAGTTATTGCAGTTATGATTAAAAGTGCTGTTACAATACAAGTTGCCTTCATAGTGATGGTCGTAAAATATTGCCGCAAACGTTTATCAGCTTTGCGAAGGTTGGACATTTCTAGTTCGTCTGCCTAACACTTGCACAAAAGCTGATTAATGATCGACAGTTTAAATTCAGTTCGCCAGCCCAACTTTTGCAAAGTTGTAGTTGGCAGCAATTTTTGATTGGTATCTAACTTATTTTATCAGCAAGTTTTGTTGATAACCCTTGTTTGATCTTTAATTGCACAATCTTATTGTCTTTAAAAATAAATTCGAGATCAATGTCTGCATCATTTGTAAAAAAAACACCTTCCCTTTCAGCTGACATTTTTATTTTGCCTTCATCGTTAATTTTCATGTATAACTTACCTGCTTCTGTAGAAATTTCAACTCTGTAATTTTCAGATACTTCAAAGATGCCGGTATAGCTTAGGAGTTTAGGCTCTTCTAACTGAATTTCTTTTTTTGGCTGAGGGATACTGTATGGTTTGTTTTGCATAGCTGCATACATGGAGTTCCCTATTTTTTCCAAGGAGTTTGAGGTAATGTTATTCAAAAGTATGATGCAGATTTTATGCTCTGGCATCATTAAAAAATAGCTGGTGGCACCTGCCACGTTTCCGCCATGATCAATGACCCTGTCTCCCTGTATCGTATCGATAAACCAGCCATATCCATAACCACCTAAAAAGGGGGTTGTAGCCTGATTGAATGTTTCTTTAGAGATGATTTTAAAATCACGTAAGCCCTTATAAAATTTTAGGAGGTCACCTGTTGTACTGTACAAAGCGCCGGATGCATAAGTCAACGTTGGATTCCAGAAGTTAATTTCTAATTGTTTTGCAGGAGAGATAAAGGAGTAACCGCTTACCTTGTTTTTATCTTTTAGTTCCCCAAAGTTAAAACCACTCTTCTGCATTTTTAGTGGCTTAAAAATATATTGGCTCAAAGCAGTTTGATAGGAAAGCCCCGTTACTTTTTCAATAATGATCCCTAACAAATCGTAACCCGAGTTCGAATAACTAAACTTACTGCCGGGCTCGAAGTCGAGCGGTTCATCTTTAAAAAAGGCCATCTTTTCCTCAGGACGGAATGCATAAGTGGTGGTTACTTGTTCCCGATATGTTGACTTTCTGAATGCCTCATAAATACCGGCGGTATGGGTAAGCAGATGTTTTATTAATATTTCATTTCCTTTTGGATAATCGGGTATATACTTGTTAACTGGATCGTTTACAGATAGTTTTTTTTCTTCAGCAAGTTTTAAAATTAGTAAAGCAGTAAAGGGTTTAGTTAATGAACCAATTGGGAATACACTATTCTTAGTATTCAGGCTTTTTATGGCTGCATTTTGATAACCAAAGCTTTTTTCATAAACTTTTTCTCCATCCTTTATGACCAATGCTGACCCATTAAATTTATGAATGGCAACATACGCGTTAAGTAAACTATCAATTTTTGAGTGGTTACTTTGTGCCTTTACGGAAAGACTGATTAATAAATATGAAAGAATTGTTAGTAGAGGTTTTCTCATAAAAGCATATTGTTTGGATTTTAAAATTTCTGCTAACGGAACAGGTATTTGTGAAGTGGCTGTAGTCGGAGTTACAGGTGCTTCATTGTACCGATACCGTTGCTTGTTGTTTTGTAGGTGAAAGGTAGTGCTGAACCAGCCATTTTACAAATATGAGTGTTGTACGTAGTTATTCCCATCTGTACTCGTACCTGCCTGCCAATCTGCCAAGGTCATAGTATTCCATTTTTATCTTTTGCCCCTTATCGTTATAAAAATACTTTTCCCAATACCAAAAGTAGTTGGAGGCATTTGTACCACCACGAGAGCCTTGTCCTTTCCATTTGCGTTCAGTAATGTTGCCGTCAGCATCCCGCACCAGCACCTCATGAAATACCGTATCCCCATGCTGGTTAAAGTTAATACGTCCAATCAGGCGTTGGCTTGGGTCATAGCGAAAGGTATTAATAGCGATGAGTTGGTTATTTAAATACTGCCTGACACTGTCCTTCTGTCCCCCTTTGGTATAGCTATAGTGCTCAAAGTCTTTGCGGCCTGTATAAAGCAGCGTAAGCACAGTTAAGCGACCTTCACGGTTATATTCATAACGTTCATGTGGATTGCCGTTAACGGCTGTTTCCTGAAGTCTTTCACCGTTATAGCTATAGGTTCTAACACTCTTTTCAGTAGGAGTCTGCTGAAAAGCGCCTCTATCCTGTGTTTCTTCTTTGACTAACCGTTTGTCTTCATAGAAAAGCTGGGTAGTGGAAAGCAGTAGCCCCCATTTTTCTTGTGGATATTCAGCAGGTGAGGCGTAGACTTCTTGGTAGATAAGATTGCTATCGGTGTTATAATGTTCCACGCTTATTTTATACGCTTTAGCCGTCGGGTTTTCTATAGAGTCAATAAGGGTATAATAAACATTAAGACCAATATGCTTGTGGTTTTCTTGGCCGCTACAGCTGTTAACAGTAAGGCAGATGAGCGGCAGGAAAATGGCAGTCAGTAGGGTCTTCATAATTACGTACAACGTAGAAGGTATTGCTGGCAGTACAGGTAGTCTGTGATACGGGAGCTTAACCTTTCTCAGTTGTTGATTATTATTTATAGTTGAAGATAGTACTTCGCCTGTGTTGCAGCAATATTGTGTGCTTGTTGCACAACTCAGCCTCCTAAAGCCACTGTAAAAGTGGTAAATTAAACCATGCAAGGAAAGAAACCTTTTCAAGACAAGCGCCTTGCTTCCTTCCGCCTCTCGGAGCGGGTGCCGCGTGACAACTTCTACCGCCGCTTAAAAGCAATCATGGATGTGGAGTGGCTCTATGAAGCCACCCAAAAGTACTATGGCCGTGAGGGCCACAAATCGCTGGACCCGGTGGTGTTCTTCAAACTCATTTTAATTGGTTATCTCGAGAACCTCTTAAGCGATCGAAGAATCATCCAGACCGTCAGCCTGCGCCTGGATCTTTTGTACTTTATCGGTTACTCCCTGGACGAACCGCTGCCCTGGCATTCTACCATCAGCCGCACGCGTCAACTTCTGGGTGAAGAGGTCTTTAAAGAACTCTTCAAACGGGTCTTACGCCAGTGTGTGCAACAAGGCATGGTGAAGGGCAAACGCCAGGCCCTGGACTCGGTGCATGTCAAAGCCAATGCGTCGATGGACTCCTTAAAAGAAAAAGAAATTGTGCAGGACGGGGAAGCCTATGCAGGTGAACTCGGTGAAGATGCAGAGGACGAAGAGCAAACAGAAAAGCAAACCGTCTCCGTCTTCAAACACCAGCAAGTGCAGTGGCATCACGGCTGGAAGCGGAAGGCCTACAAAGGGCGGCCCAGTGGTGGATGGCGGGCTCGCTTTGTCTCCAACCACACCCACTACAGCACTACCGATGGGGATGCCCGTGTGGCCGTCAAACCCGGCAAGCCCCGCCAGTTAAACTATTTGGGGCAACTCAGTGTCGATACCGCCCATCACGTTATTACTTGTATACAGGCCGACTATGCCAGTAAAAAAGACTCGCAGTGTTTGCCCTCATTACTCCGGCATACCATTGACAATGTAAAGGCGGTAGGCTTAAAAGTAAAAGAAGTACTCTGCGATGCGGGCTACTCCTCTTCGGAGGCCCTAAAAGCACTGAAGCAGTACCGTGTCACCGGCTATATCCCCAACTTTGGGCAATATAAACCCACCCGGGAAGGCTTCCGCTATTTTGCCGGCGGGGATTATTACCAATGCTCCCGGGGAGTAAGGCTTCCTTTTAAACGCATCAAGGACTCTCATGATGGCACGTACCAGATGCGGGTCTACAGAAGCAGTTCTTTGGATTGCAGGAACTGCCCTTTGAGAAAAACCTGTATTGGTAAAAGTGATTTTAAAAAGATTGAAGACACTGTAGACAAACCCCTCTATGATGAGATGCATCTCCGGCTACAAACCCGCAAAGCCAAACGTATGAAACGGCTTAGGCAAGCCACCGTCGAACCGGTGATTGGTACCCTGGTGAACTTTTTAGGGATGCGACGAGTGAACACAAGAGGCATCCAGCTGGCCAACAAGTGTTTGCTGATGGCCGCCGTGTGTTATAATTTGAAAAGACTCCTAAAATGGATGGGGGAAGCCGAAGGCAAAGGCGAAAAAACGCTTGGCCAGCTACTGGTTATGCTGTACTGGCTACCGGTTCTCTACAGCCGAAGAGGAGAGCAAATACAAACCAGCTTAAGCTACGCTTGCTAAAATCAAAAAACCACATACAAATACTGTTTTAGTTCCGAGTTGTGCAACAGCCACTCTTGTTAGCGGCATGGCTTCAGTAGTTAAATCTTTTCTCCCATTTTCCCGTACTACTATTATAAGAAACTGTATTAACATTCATTACACCTTCAGTATATGCCAAATTGAAAGCTTGCCTCATTGAATCTACAGAGTAGTAGACATCATTGTCGACCCTAACACTGATACTATCTAAGGTTAATGGATATAAACCATGCTTTGCTTTGTAGTTTTCAATTTGCGAGATGGCTTCTGACAGTGCTTTCTTTTTATCGGTCTTTTTATTGCAGCCAATGATAACTCCTGAAGTAAGGATAATCAAACAGGCTATCCAAATCTGTAAGTAGTGACTTTTTCTTTTTGCTCCCATCAAACTTGCTATAAGTGAACTTTGAGATGCTTGCCGCTAACGGAACTGGTATTGCTGCCAGTGGTGGCCGTTCGTGTTCCATCAGTTAAGTTAAAGATATTGTGTTGTTTAGATATTCTGTAGATGGTTGCTGTTATGTTGCCACCATTGCGGCAATATTAATGTTGTACGCTGCTAATTATGCGCTCCAAGCTTCTTCAAATTCTTGTTGGTCAATCTTGAACTCACTAAATCCATCTAAGTCCAAAGCTGCTTGTGAAAGGCCTCCATACTCGTCTTCAATATGGACGGAGTCATATTTTAGTTTCCGTCCGTTAGAATACACTTCTATTTGCCTAAGAACATCGCCATTTATGTCTGTCTCAAAATAATAGGTAGAAGTTCCCCATGAATCTGTCAGAGGGTCACCAGTTGTCTCGTCCCAAAAACGTTTAAAATATTGTGTCATTTGCTGTTGCGTACAACGACCAGAGCTTGCTGCTGTGCTGGTATTTTATAATTGTCAGCCTGGCAACTGAAGCCGATTAGAAAACCAATGTACAAAATATATTCTGTTGCCCAATTGCATAATGTCGGCTGGAACTACTGCTGATAAGCGAACGAAAGTTCATGCTGCCTATTGTCAGCCAGCATAGCAGCAAGCCGAATGTTGTGTGCTGCTCTTCACTGTGTCACTATAATCTGCCCTGTCAAGTAAATTGTATGCCATGATGCAAAAGTCAAAGTGAATTTGTCAAGCAGCAATTTATCAGAATGAATGTCAGACTTCACCTGTAAGTCAACCTTATAAAGCTGATTTGATGTTGCAAGTTTTTTTTTCCAACTTTCAATTACTGTGTCAGCAATTAAACGGGGTTGAATATCTCTCTTTACAAGCTTGCATTTTACCAAGAGCATACATTGTTTGTCTCCTGTTTCTTCGAAATCTATATCACTGAAAAGTTCTGTCTCTGATAAGTAGTGGTCAAAGTCAATGCAGTAACCTTGCATGTCAGCACCATCATAAGGTTTGATGCCGGGACTTAGCTTCTCCAAAAACGATTTTGGCTCCCAATAATTAAAGTCGGGTCTTAGTATTTTAGTTATAGTCCCTTTACCAACAGTTTTTGAACCTTCTCTAATTTCAAACTCTTTGCCGACATATAGTTGTCCTGTATGAAATTCAGGACTTGCAGTTTGCAAGAGAACTTGGACTGTGTCACCAAGATGGCACCAAGCTTTGTCCACAAATTGCTGCATTGCGTCAAAGTCTTTTCCGTTATAGTAGAACTGTCCCCTGTAACCACTTGCAACGGGTGTTTTACGTCCGCCTTCTTGTTCTGTCAAGTAGTAAATGTCAGCTTGAAGTTCTGGTCGTGATAACTTGAATGTTTGAGGGTCTGCCATAGAGTTGCACACAACTATCAAATATACGAACCACTTTCAGTTTATCACCTTTATTAGATTTTAGTCTAATCAGCACAGATGCAAGTAGTTGCAGGTGCGCCTCCCTTGTTGCCAGAAGCCAGTTTCCTGCTTATTTTCTGCCCTCCGGCAACAAAGATACGCACTGTATTATGTTAAACAGGCAACTCAAAAAGCGCACCTGTCGCGCTACCATTTTAGCCGATCCAACGGGCTTTGAATGGCTTCAATTTTAGGCTGCATAACATGAGTATAGCGCATGGTGGTCTTTAAAGAGTTATGGCCTAAAAATGCCTGTATGTAACGTATATCTGTGCCCGCTTCTAAGAGGTGAGTAGCATAGGTATGCCTGAGCGAATGAATACTCCCGCCCTTCTGAATTCCGGCCCGCTTTTTTGCCGCATGCAGTACCTTTTGAGCACTACGGGTGCTATAGGGGCCACCGTCATCGCCTTCAAAGAGGTATTCTTTGGGCTGGTATTGCTTTACATACAGCCGCAGTGTGTCCAGCAGCTTTTTGGACAAGGGCACTATCCGATCTTTTTTACCCTTCGCTGCACGCAAGTAAATGAGCATGCGTTTGGAGTCAATGTCTTTTACTTTGAGGTTTACCAATTCACTCACCCGAAGACCGGCCGCATACGCCGCCATCAGTAGGCATTGGTGTTTTAAATTGTGGGTTCGTTGTATGAGCTTTAGCACTTCTTCCTCGGCCAAGATCTCTGGAAGGATCAGAGGACGTTTGGGGCGAGGCAGATCATAAAATTCTTTACTTCGGCCTTCTACCTTTTCAAAATAAAACTTAATGGCATTAATAGAAGTATGCAGGTGGGCTTCCGAATACCCCTTCTTTTTAAGCAACCACAAAAGATAAGACTGGATATGACCTTTGGTTAAGGTAGACACATCGACTTCCCCTAAAAGGCGTAGTAGGCAATGAAACTCGTTGCAATAGGTTTTGATGGTATTGGGGCTGTAAGCTTTTAAGTGTAAGAGGTTCTTAAACGCTTCATAGGCTTTGAGGTTCACCCCACTTAAGGAATGCTGAATCAAAACGGCCGCCTTTTGTACGGCAAGGGGTTTAGCAGAGGGTTTTAATTCAGTGGTAACGGCCTTGCGCTGCTCCAGATACGTTTTTAACGCTTTACTTTCCAAGGTCGCTTTGTTTTTTATAGCAACGGCCAGGCTGTTGTAATTTTCCTTCGTTAGTGGCAGGTACCAGCAGGATTTGGCAACACACCATTTGATGGTTTTGAGCCGTCTTACAAGATTTTCCAGTTCTTTATTCTCGGAATAACAAAGAGCAAAGGATTCTTGCCCTCTATAGTGCAGGGGCTTTAAAGTAATAACGGGCAGCATAGAAAAAAGAATTTATATTTAAGATTCTATTCACTCTTCAGTGTTACTAATGCTACTGATCGATACCTACTCAGACAAATGTCAGCATCCGGGCATGTCTTCTTCGCATAGCCATGTGTCTTCAATGAAACCTTGTATTTCCTTCAAACGATAGGCTTGCCCAGAAAACATTGCAGCACCTCATGGCACATCACAAATGCCCGTAATGAAGCTTAGCTATAGCAAAAAATTATTCCTTTAATAACTCGAGTTCAGCACTCAACTTGCCTACAGTAGTAACGGGTATATGCAACCGCCCATTGCGTTTCACCTTCCATTTAGATAGGTAGCGGGCCTGCTTAACACGAGGTGCTGGTATTGCTACCGTTGGTTTTGTTTCTCTTATTGTAGGTGCTGGTGTTGGCGGCGGTGGCGACACTGGCGTTGTGGCACTTACAGATGGTATGACATCTATTGTCGTTTGTCTGGCAGCTAATTTCTGGCAATGCGCCAACAATAGTTCCTGGGCCTCTTCCTTGGTCTTGCCCTGGTACAACCACTTATTGACCATGCCAGTTAGCCTGGCAAACAAGCCGGGTTTGCGCACGGTCCCTGGCAGCTGGCGGTAGTACACCCGCTTTACCATTTTGGCGGCCACCCCAAACCGGTCGGCATTGGCCATCGTGCGCTTGAGGTTGGGATCCTTGCGCATCCTCTTAGCGCTTTTATAATCGCCTTTGCTACGCAGGTAATACGTGTCCCCTAACTTATAAAAGATGATGCCATCAATGGTGCCGGTAATGAAGACGGGGCCTACTTGTTTTGCCATGGGGTACGGGTGATTTTTAAGGATGAATTTGTTGATGATTTACTACTAATTATTTTAGCAAATTTACCCAGCTAATTGCCCCTGTCAAAACCTTTCACCCTCTTTAGTTATACACATGTAGGCCACTTCTAATATCATCAAATCCTGCCCATCTACGGTCCCCCATTCAGCGTAAAGCGCACCTTTCACGGCTTGCAGCTTGAAGCATATAGCTTGCAGCTTTCTTCACTCACCACTCACCACTGACCATTCACGAGCCAGCCCCTCCCTAGTCTGTGGGTCTCTTGTACCTAGTCTGTACCTCTTCTGTACCTCTTCTGTAGGTAAGTCCGTACCAACTGCACAGATAAAGCCCTCTACCTGCCTTCTACATTCACTACTCCTCCCTCCATCCTCCGATATACCTCCTATTAGCATACATCGACCATAAAATAAAATCGTAATAATTAGAGCTGAAAATGCTCTCAAAGTGAAGAGGTTTAAAGATACTTATTCTCCCTTTTATACGACATCAGATGCTGAAACAAGTTCAGCATGACAGCAAGAGGCTTTACAGAGTGCAGCCATTTCCGATTGTTGAACATGGCATTGAGTATTGAACATTTCCTCCTTATTCATTCCTCATTACTCACTCCATCATTCCTTGTTCCTTGTTCAATATTCTTCTCCTTTATCGTAACTCACAGCTTGCAGTGCACCAAAACTTATCGTACCTTACTTATCAATTCCATCATCCCCCTGTAAGCTCTCCGGTAATTTCCCAGACCAGATGACTTAATAAAACCAACATTGGCTTCAACATCTTATTCTTTTTTGTGCACAGCACATCCATCCCATGCAAGCCATTGCATCGTCTATATAATACCTACGGGCCTATACCCTGTATCCATACAGCACGTTTTTCATCATAATAAACCCCCTCAACCATGAAGCAGCTTTTAACCATCCTCTCCATCACCAGCTTCTTTACACTATTATCACTATCGGCCTATAACCAGGACACGACGGTCACCCAGCAGGTATCTACCTCCAGCAACACCGCTAAAAGCAACGACTTTACGGTAAACTCCACCTCCAATGAAGCCGTAACCGCCTTTAACGAAGGCCTGCATTGGTCGGACATTGGAGACGATAAAAAAGCCCGCACCTTCTTACAAACCGCCATTGACCGCGACGCTAACCTGGCGGTAGCCTATATGTACAAGGCACTGGCTCAACCTACCTTTGAGGGTTATGCCACCGCCCTGCAGCAGGCCAAAGAACACTTGGCTACTGCCGGCGACTGGGACAAACTATTCTATACTTTACTGGAAACCCGCCTTACCGACGATGTGGCCAAACGCATGGCTACCGCACAAGAAATGGTAACGAAGTTTCCCAACATAGCTCGCTCCTATCATGAACTGGGCAATGCCTATAGCGACCGCGACGAGATAGACAAAGCCAGAACTGCCTATATGAAGGCCATTGAGCTTTCTCCTAGTTGGATATCTGGCCATTACGACATAGCACAGTCTTACCTGAACCGCGATCCTAAAGACCTGAAGCAGGCAGAAACCCATGCCCAGCATGCTGTAAGCCTGGCTCCCACCAGCGCATCGCCCAACATCTTACTGGGTGATGTGTATCGTGCGCAAAGCCAGTGGGACAAAGCAGCTGCCTGTTATTCAAAAGCCATACAGCTAGATCCCAAAATGCCTACAGCGTATATTAAAAGAGGACACGTGAACAACTTTGCCGGCAAGTATGATGAAGCCCGCAAAGATTATAAACTGGCCAACGAATATGATGAGGAAGCCCCGATGTCGGCCATGCCTTACATAGCCTACACGTACGCCTACCAGGGTCAGCTACCACAGGCTATAAAAATGTTGCAGGATGAAGCTACCAAACTCGGAAGTTCTACTACCAAGGGTAAGACCGACCTGCAATTTGGCTTACTGCAATCGGCTGCTTATATGGCTTTCCATAATATGGATGCCAAGAGCCTGAATGCCGTAGTAGACCAATGGGAACCTGTGTACAAAGAACTGGCACAAAAAGTAGGCACCGATGAAATGAGTAGATATCAGCAAGCTGAAATGCTATACTGGAGAGGACTGGCTGACGTATTGAACGGCAACTACGACAAGGCAAAAGCAAATGCAGAAGAAATCAAAAAGACAGTAGACCCTATTAGCAACCCGCACAAACTGGATAATTACCACAGCCTGCTAGGACAAATTGCTTTCCATAAGAAAGAATACAAACAGGCTGTTACAGAATTTGATCAAACTAAC
The DNA here is from genome assembly GCF_001644645.1 of Flavisolibacter tropicus. Lineage (NCBI taxonomy): Bacteria > Pseudomonadati > Bacteroidota > Chitinophagia > Chitinophagales > Chitinophagaceae > Flavisolibacter > Flavisolibacter tropicus. The sequence goes on from NZ_CP011390.1 coordinate 3,107,285, forward strand.
CCTACAGATACGTATGCCAAGTACTGGAGGGCCAAGGCTTATGAAAAAGCCGGTCAAAAAGATAAAGCAAAGATGCTGTACAAGGAACTGGCCAACTACAACTTTAATGATATCGGTAATGCGCTGGTACGTACAGAAGTAAAGAAAAACACCATGGGTAAATAATGAGCAGCCTAACGGTGGCCATTGAACGTTTTACCGCCAATAGCATCCAGGCCATGAACAATGACCTGGATGCTATCGGCTACAAATTACTGAACGAAAAACAGGTGAGCGAAGACACAGAGGTCTTTCAGCTGAACGTGACACAAAATCCTACAGCCTGGAATCCATACGATAGCTTGGAGCAAGCTTATACAGTAGCCAGCCAAAAGACCTGGCAATCAAGAGTTATGTGAAATTACTTGAACTGAACCCCAAGGAACGGAATGGGGAAAAGCACTGGCCAAGTTGAAACAAAAGTAAGTGCGCCCGCCTGTCTGCCCCGGCTGTTTGCCGGGGCTTTTTTGTCTGAACCGGGATTTGGGAAGATTTAGGGATTAGGAGGAAAATTAGCTGATTAGCTGATGTGAAGGTTAGCTAATGAAGAAAGGAAATATTGAACAAGAAAGAAGGAATGAAGCAGGAAGGGAGAGAATGTTCAATAATCAATACCCAACGCTCAATAATCAAAGAGGTAATAGATACCTGATTATACTTTTTATTCGCTGCTCTTCTTCCGCATCTATCTGCGTTATCTGCGGGCAAATCCCGTGCGTGGGCGCTCCCCTTTAGGGGCTGGGGTTGCGCTTAGCTTCTTTTTTCGTAACTTAAGACAAACCTTACCATATGTCCGCCGTTATTACTGCATCGCCCAAAGCTGTTGCCTCTCAAACCACCCGTATTTTACGTCGCTTTAGAGACTCTGGGGCTACCACTCCAGATCACGCCATTGACCCCGCCATTCATAAGATCCATCAAACCTTTGTATTCAATAAACTGGTACGTGAAGGGGTACTGGTAAAAGCAAGAAGTCACCGCTACTACCTGGATGAAGTCCGTGCCGCTCAGTACCGCGAGCAGCGCTACCAAAACCTGTTGGTCTTTATGGTGGTGCTTATTATTGCGCTGGTGGTGTATTTGTTTATGAGGTGGCTGTGAGGGGGAGAAGCTGCACGCTATACGCTGCAAGCTGCAAGCAGAACAGCCCATCGTGAAATGTGAAAGGCTACACATTGGTCAGCCAGCCTCAATGCGTGTAGCGTGAAGCGTGTAGCGTGCAGCCTTAAGCACCTATTGTTTGATCGTAAATGAATACGTGTCTGTTTGAAGAGTCGACATCATCTTAGCGACTCTTTTAAAACGGAGCGAAACCGGCCAGCCCGTTTTTACCTGCAGTTCTATTTCTGCTTCGTCACGCAAACTAAAGTATTTGAACGCCTCCTCCAGTTCTTCACGTGTTTTTGCTTCAGGCATTCCTAAAGCTTTGAGCAGATCGGCTATAAATATTCCTGCTTTTCCCTGATCTATTTCCTGTGTGGTACGCACAGTGCAGGTAGGACTATTTTTTTGAAGCCGGCTTACCTGTACAGTAGTCAATGCAGGAATAGGTTGGCCACCAAATGGATTGGGCAAGATGGTTTCAGCAGACTGCTTTCGGGTGGGATATTCACCACCATAAAAAGTATGAAACATTTGCACATCCTTGATCAATGTATTTTCAACAGCTTCACGTGTTTGAAATAGTGCTTTCGTTTTTTCCCAGACAGCTTGCGCCGTATCATTGTTCTTTGGTATGGATAAAGCCCCTAGGTTCACGTAAAAATCGCGCACCTCTTCCCAATTCACCAGCTCTGAAAAATCACCGTTTTTATCTGTTTTATAAATAAACTTCAGATTCTTAAAAAACATATTCACCTGGCTCATACTGGGATCGTCAGATGTATAGTTCTCATTTTTCCATTCTACTGTATATCCATCTTTGGTAGAATCTTTAACGGTTATATGCGCTTCATACGAGAACTCCAGGTGAGACTGCGTACTACTGTCTACCTTTTGGTCTTTGATATTCTTTACCAGGAATACTTTGCTTTCTTTATTCTTCCAATAAGCAACACAGGTTGCAGTTGTATCAGTAAGCCGGTTCTGGGCTACCATTGTATTAGTAACAAACAATGCAAAACAAAAGACGAATACATTTTTCATAAGTCTGTAAGTAATATCTTTAAAAAGAAGCGGCAGGCCGCCAAATTGAATATTCGCTGCATAAAGCAGACTTCACTATATAGATACCGTGAACGTTACAGGCTGCAGGCGATAGGCTTTTACTTTCTTACCATTTTGTAGCGCTGGCGTCCACCGCGGTGCTTTTTTCAATACACGTATCACTTCTTCTTCCATACCATACCCAAATTTTGTAAGTGGTGTGATCTGCGATACACTGCCATCTTTTTCAATCAAAAATTGTATTGCAACCGTATACACACCCAATGGCGCCTTTTTCCTGACAGGCACTAGTGGCTGCAGGTTTTCAGCCAGAAATTGCCGCCACGCTCTTTCTCCTCCCAGGAAAGTAGCTTCTTGTTCAACACAGGTGGCACTATCCAACTGCTGGCCATCCTCATTATAACACATACAATCTATCCGCTCACCGTTTACAAATTCTTCGATTGACTCCACTTTACCATCAGCATAATAATGAAACCAGCGCCCATGCCTAAGCGTATCAGCGATCCAGCTACCGGTAGCAGACACATTGCCATCTTTGTTTCTTCTTGTCATTACACCATTGCCAGCACCATCAAAAAGTATAGTGTCTATATGACCTTTATCACCATAACTTAAGCTCAAACCTTTACGCCAGCCATTTACATAAAATGTAGAACCTGTTAAACGGCCCTCTTTGTTATACTCTAAAAAAGCGCCCTCTTTTTTACCATTGAAATAGCTACCGCTGGTCTTTAATCTCCCATTGATATAATACCAGTCTTCTCTACCATGGAGCATCTTTGCCAGCGAATCTTTATACCAGGCTTCCATTGCCAACTTTTGTTCCGGCATGTACCACGCCTGGCGGTGCCAGAGTGTGTCTTTCTTTTCAGTAACAACATGATAACGCGGTTCGTTGGTAGTGGGTTGGAATTTAAAATCATAGCCCTCTTCACGCTTCTGTGCCTGTAAGGCAATGAGAGAAAGTAAAAAACAGGTTATCAACAGGGTTGTCTTCATAGCAGCTAATTGGGCTGTAAAGTAAGGCTTTCTAGGGATTAAAATCTAGGGTGCAAGCTATGAGCTGCGAGGGAGAAGGAGTGTGTTGACAAGTTGAAAGGTTGATAGGTTAACAAGGAAGAATATTCTTAAATGCTAGTGATAGATTGTTTCTCGCCTTATCAACTTGTCAACCTATCAACCCAATTCTCGTTTGGCGTTTCACGGCTTGCAGCGTGCAGCGTGCAGCTTGCAGCGTGTAGCTTTTCTTCTAGTTTTGCACAAAACACCCACGCATGTACGATAAAAAGATTGCCCTTGTTATTAAAGGCGACCTGATGGATTGGCAAAAGCTTAATGTAACAGCCTTCCTGGCCAGCGCTGTGGCTATACAGTTTCCCGACACCCATGGCCAGCCCTTTGTGAATGCATCCGGCACTACCTACCTGCCCTTTATCAAACACCCAATGCTCATCTATAAAGCCGATACAGAAGAACAGATCAAACGCGCCTTCACACGCGCCAAGGAACGCGACCTGCATATTGGTATTTACACCGAACCGCTCTTCAGCACCAAGAATGAAGCGGGCAATCATGTAGAGATTGCTAAACATACTGATGATGACATGCCACTCGTAGGTATTGTAATTTATGGTGAGAACAAGAAAGTAGACAAGGCGTTAGATGGTTTGAAGTTTCACCCGTGAGAGAAAAAGAGCTGCACGCCTCAAGCTTCAAGCTACAAGCAGAACAGCCCATTCAATAGTGGCCAATAACTAAATATCAACAGCTATTTACTGAAGGAAGAATCAATAGGGAAGCACTCCTTTAAGTGGAGTGCTTCCCTATTATAATACCATTTGTTCTTCTGGCGCTGTGCGTCAGCTCTCCTCCTCTTCGGGTAGGCCGGGAGGGGTCGCTTGCAGCGTGCAGCTTGTAGCTTGCAGCTTCTCTCCGTCTTATTTCTTACCTTGCCAGTTTATTCCAGAACATGACGCCCCGGATTGAACATATAGACGATAGAAAATTAGTAGGACTACGCATTCGCACCTCAATGGATAAGCAAGCAACTTTTCGGTTGTTCAGCACGTTTATGCCACGCCGCAGAGAACCAGAGAACCGTTTGAACGCCAATACCTATTCGGTAGAGATCTATGATGCAGATCTTGCCTTTCACACCTTTACACCAGCCACGGAGTTTGAAAAATGGGCAGCAGTAGAAGTAAAAGCCTTTGGCATTCTTCCTGAAGACATGGAAGCCCTGACCATACCTGCCGGCACCTATGCCGTATTCCTGTACAAAGGATTAGCGAAAGACTTTGCAAAAACAGCACAATATATCTATGGCACCTGGTTGCCACAGTCGAAGTATGAACTAGACAGCCGTCCGCATTTTGAGATCATGAGTCCCGCCTACCGTCCTGATGACCCTAATGCGGAAGAAGAGATCTGGGTGCCGGTGAGGGAGAAGTGAGAGAAGCTGCACGCCACACGCTTTACGCTGCAAGCAATAGCGTGAGTGGTGAATGAGATGGCACTACAGGCATAGAAGACAAACTATTCTTAACTATTTTAAAATCAAACAGGCGACCACAATTGTGTTCGCCTGTTTGATTTAGCAATGGACGGCTGTTTTTGCTTGTAGCTTGCAGCGTGAAGCGTGCAGCTTTCTTTCACACAGCTTGCAGCCCTCCCCCTACCCTACCACCACTTCCTTCCGGGTAATTTCTTTACCTGCTATCAGTGGCAGACTTACATACAACACCCCATCTTCATAGCGGGCTGTGATGTTGGTAGCATCTACCTGTTCGGACAATTGGAATACGCGTAGAAAGCCACCGCGGCTGTACTCGCGCAGTACCCAGTTGGGTCTTGGGAACCCTTCGGGTGGTGTGTACGAGATCTGCAGCTCGTTGCCTTCTACGTTGATCTTAAAATGTTCGCGAATGCGCCCGGGAGCAAACACCAGCATTTCGTAGCTGGTATCGGTCTGATGAATGTTTACAGCAGCCCGTTGCATAAAACGGTTAAACAGTGGGCGCTCACTGTTTCCGTAACGTACGCCTTTTGCGGCACATGATTGATAGCTCATGTTTTTGTCTTTAAATGAAGAAATAGTGAACAAACTCACTAAGCGAACAACCGCGCCAATCTGGCCCTGACACGCATTCTGACAGCGTTAAGCTGAACACTAACTGCCATTTTAGCTACAAGCCGCAAGCTGCACGCTGCACGCGGAGCGCGCCGGGGCGCGGAAGAAAGGTTTCGCACAGAGCGAAGGAGGAAAGGAGGAGAATATTGAATAAGGAATGATGAATAATGAGTGATGAATAAGGAGTAATGAGAGAGGAAATGTTCAATGCTCAATTTTCAATATTCAAGGTACAAGGAAAGAAAGGACTTGCTCTACAGAGGCTGGTTTTGTATCTTTAGGGTCTTCTCTTTTAAGGCATTTTCTGCCGTTCTTATTATTCTTTTCTATACTATTTTCTATCGTTTTTTAATGGTGAGCGGGTAGCGATATACGGGTCAAGGTACGGGTGAGGTAGTGGCTGTTTGGCGTGCAGCGTGTAGCGTAAAGCGTGCAGCTTCTCTTCCCTCCCTCCTTTCCGCTGTGCGCAACTACCCTCTTTTCCACATTACTAAATATTATAGTATTTGCCCATTACCTTTGAGCCATGGCGCTGCTCCGTGATAAACTCCTAGACCAATTTCAATCCGCTTATGATCGCTTGAACGACGCGCAACGCAAAGCCGTCGACCAGATAGAAGGCCCTGTGATGGTGATTGCCGGCCCGGGAACGGGCAAAACGCAGATACTGAGTGCCCGTATTGGTAAGATCCTGTTAAGTGATGCCCAGGTGGAACCGTCTAACATACTTTGTTTAACCTATACTGACGCTGGCGTAGTGGCCATGCGTAAGCGACTGGTACAGTTCATTGGCCCGGATGCCTATCGTGTGCACATCCATACCTTCCACGCGTTTTGTAATGAGGTGATACAGGACAACCTGTCCATGTTTGAAAAGACCGCGCTGGACCCTATCTCTGATCTTGAGCGCATTGAGCTACTAAAAGAGTTGATTGATGGCTTCCCCAAAGACCACCCGCTGAAGCGCTATCGCGGTGATGTGTACTTTGAGATGGCCAACCTGCAAAGTCTCTTTAGCCTGATGAAGCGCGAAGGCTGGAAGTCGGATTACATCTGCCAGAAGATCGATGAATACCTGAACGACCTGCCCAACCGCGATGAATACATCTGTAAGCGTGCCACCAAGGAGTTCAAGAAAGGCGATGTGCGTTGGGATAAGATCGAGGAGCAAAAAGAGCGCATGGAAAAACTGCGGGCGGCTTGCAACGAGTTCAACCGCTTCCAGCAAAAAATGCGCGAGCGCAACCGCTACGACTTTGACGATATGATCAACTGGGTAATTGAGCGCTTTGAGCAGAACGAGAACCTGCTGCGCCAGTACCAGGAACAGTTTCAATACATACTGGTAGATGAATACCAGGATACCAGTGGTTCGCAAAACAAGATCGTGCAACTGCTGATCAACTTCTGGGACAAGCCCAACGTGTTTGTGGTGGGTGATGACGACCAGAGTATCTACCGCTTCCAGGGGGCCAACGTAGAGAACATGCTGGCCTTTGCCGATGGTTTCAAGCAGGACCTGATGACCGTGGTACTCACCAACAACTACCGCTCCACACAACCAATACTGGATGTTTCCAAAAGCCTCATTGACCGGAACAATGAGCGACTGGTAAAACAGATTGAGGGCCTGAGCAAGGACTTAATCGCCAGCAATCCCGAACTCACACAGCTGTCATCTGCCAACAGTCAACTGTCGTCTATTAACCATCCCGAAGTATTAGAATATGAAACGCAGCGTGATGAGATGATTGGTGTGGTGCAACGCCTGGAAGATCTATTAAAGCAAGGTGTAAAAGGCAGTGAGATCGGTATCATTTACCGCGAGAACAAATATGGCGATGAACTGGCCGACTACCTGCGCCTGAAAGAAGTGCCGTTTTATACCAAGCGTAGCTTAAACATACTGGACCAGCCACTGATTCAACAATTGCTGACGGTGCTGGAATACATAGCTGCTGAGCATGATATTCCGTATAGTGGTGACGCGATGCTTTTTGAGATCCTGCACTACGAGTGGTTTGGTATTAAGCCAGTGGAGATTGCCAAGGCCTCTGTAAAAGTATCCGACCTGAATTACGCCAGCAACCGGGAAAACGAAAAGGAAGACAAGAAGGGTAAAAAAGAGGAAGCCAGCACACCGCGCACTTCTATCCGCCAATGGGTATGCGACCAGGTGGGTAAGCCACCTACTGATCTTTTTGACACGGGCGTAGATAAGCGTTTATGCGAAGCTGTTACTTCTATAGAAAAATTGATTGGTGCCGTATCCAATGAAACACTGCAAGGCTTGTTGGAAAAAGTGATCCGCGAAGGTGGCTTCCTGTCGCACATCATGAACCACCCCGATAAGAACTGGCTGCTGCAACTGATCACGGGTTTTTACAACCACGTGAAAGAAGAAACACGCCGCTACCCTACCCTGAACCTGCAAGCCTTCTTAGATCGCCTGGATCTGATGCGCCGCGAGGGACTGGTATTACCACTGGTACAGGTGGCAGGTAATGAGCGTGGTGTAAACCTAATGACAGCTCACGGCTCTAAAGGACTGGAATTTGAATATGTATTCTTTGTAGGTTGTACTTCTTCTAGCTGGGAAAAGAAACGTAAACCTAACAGCGGCTTCTCATTCCCCGATACACTTTTCCTTAGTAATGCACAGGAGAACGTGACCGAGGAACTACGCCGCCTGTTCTATGTAGCGCTTACCCGTGCCCGTAAGCACTTGTATATTACTTATTGCAATTACACGAACGAAGGCAAGCCCTTAGAGCCTTCTGTATTTATAGCAGAAATAGCAGAACACCATACACTGCCGCAGACCAAACACACACTGGATGCCACTGTGGTAGCCGAGTTCAGCGCCCTGCAACTCAAGGGCCGCATTGCTCCAGAAATGGATAAGATCTCCGACGAGCTGGCCGACCGTACCGTTCACAATTTTGTAATGAACGTATCGGCACTCAACTCGTATTTAAAGTGTCCGCTGGAGTTTTACTTCCGCCAGATCGTGCGCATTCCTTCACCACGTAATGAGGCAGCAGAGTTTGGTTCAGCCATTCACCACGCATTAGAAGAACTGTTCCGAAAAATGCAGACAGGTGGCAAGAACACCTTCCCTTCGCTGGATCATTTCATTGGCGACTTTGTTTGGTACATGCGCCGTCACCGCGCCTTCTTTACCAAAGAACAGTATGCGCGTCGCTTAGAATATGGCACTGAGATCCTTACAGCCTATTATGAGCAGAAGCTACCACTGGCCAATAAGATCGTTTCTATTGAGCGCCGCTTTAGGAGCATCGTAGATGGCATACCACTGAAAGGAAAGCTGGATAAGATTGAGTTCAACGGTAAGGAAGCCACTGTAATCGATTACAAAACCGGTGACCCTGAAAAGAATAAAGAAAAGTTTGCCCGCCCCAACCCTAAGGTACCGGATGGCGGTGACTACTGGCGCCAGGCAGTGTTCTATAAACTAATGCTGGACAATATGACCAACACCGACTGGGTAGTGACCGGCGTAGCGTTCGACTTTATAGAACCTACTAAGAAGAAAGAATACACACTGGAGAAAGTGATCATCAATCCACAAGATGAAGCCGATGTAAAAGAGCAGATCAAGCGGGTACATAATAAGATCCAGAGCAAGGACTTCTATACCGGCTGCGGTAAGGAAGACTGTCACTGGTGTAAGTTTGTAAAGACCAATAAGCTGGCCGTGGCCTTGCATGAACTGCAGGAGGAAGAACCGGAGAATCAGCGGAATCTGCTACGCATTGTGTAGAACTAGGATTGATTGGATGGAAATGGATTAGGAGGAAAACTTCTTGATATTTAACAAGCACTCTATAAAAGGGTGCTTTTTTATTACGTAGCAATAAGAAGTAAATACTGCCAATAAAATACGACCTATCTTATACTACCTTTATTACTTATGTCACCAACAAACATAAACAGGCTTTTAAAAGTGATTCAATCCGGCGATGTTGAAGAACTTTATATCCATATAACTAAAAAAGCACTCGAATGGGCTATATGTGGATTTACAGAAGAAGCCAATCAACTGCTTGGGGTGCTTTGGGGCTATAACTTTAAGCATTCAGAACAGCTACGATCAGTTGAACAGGGACTACAAGTATTTTGGCAGGCTAGCCGAACAACCCCGGCAAATGTCCCATTTCCATTTATTGATATTGATGAAATAGAAAAAGAAAACTGGAATGGCGTCATCTATCAATCTAGCAGCGCCGTATATAACACCTCCATAAAACAATTAACAGGTGGACACCTGCTAGCTACGGCTATTACAGCTGGTGCTACACAAGTGCTACCTACAGCCGCAATAGTAGAAGCTCTAGACCGCTTTCTTCAATCTAATGAAGCTGTAGGCTACTCATATTATCATGCCACCACTGCAGCATGCTTATTGGCAGGTAGAAGCCACTTATCTGATGAATTGGAAAAATATATAAAACTATGGGGACAAGGCTACTTGAAATATTGGTCTAATTATGATCTGGCAGTACTCTTAAAAGAAAGAAGCATTATATCCTTGCTACTAGAAGGCATACTAGCACCTGTTTTTAATCTTTCGTCAGCCTCCATCAAAAAAGACTTAGAAACTTTAAAGCTTGCTCTTATGGAAAGGGCAAAGAATGGCAAGACTCTTTTATATAGTCAGATGCCTTGGATGGAATTACTCACAAAGATCTCCTCTATAGTTGCAAGCCAACACATCGATGCTCCTTCTGCAGAAATAAAAGATGCTGGGTGGTTAGGCAAGGCAGGTACAAGTGAACAAAACATACAAAACGTAGAACAGCGACTAAACATACGTTTCCCAGAAGATTATAGAGAGTTCTTGTGTACATCTAATGGGTTTGACAGTATCACTCCAGTTTCCCCAACTGTAGCACCAGTTGAATATGTTGATTACTTTACCAGCTATGATGCAGAATTTGTAGAAAGCTGGATATACGAAGTCATGCAGGAGAATGAAACATTGGGTTGCAGGTTTAGACAAAGTATTGTTATTGGAGGACAAGGAGAAGAACAACAATTGCTATTAGTTCCAGATGAGATAGGTGCATGGGAATGTTGGTTTTTTGCTACATGGGCTTCAGGAGAAACAAGGTACCCCAGCTTCCGATTTTATATGGAATCACAATTGAAAGATTTGGAGGAAAACATTACCATCTAATTTCTCTCTTTTGTCGCCCTGAGCTTGGCGAAGGGTACTAGCACCTTAAGCCTGTCTACCATTTGTAAAGACTTTTACTGTCATCCTGAACTCGTTTCAGGATATGCTGCTGGCGTTATAAACCTCGCTACAGACATTGCTTTACACCTGTCATATCATATAACTATACCTCCGTTGCCGTTGGTCGCCGACCCCAAGTGTTCGAAAGTTTTATCTGATTTAAAAAGTGCCTTAAAGAAGTAGCTTTCTCGCAAACCATAAAACCCTGCCCCTATGTCAATCGTCTCTTCTTCTAAACTAAGTAGCAGGGTGGTCCAGCGCCTTATATTGCGCCTTGTGCTTACCGCCTCACTGTACGATCAGAGTCAGGCGGAATATACAGCGCCTGCCGTTTCTTCGCATAGCAGCTGTTTCTAGCTTTCTTGCTTACTGCACCCAACGTTGGGAAGGGTACGCCTAAAACGACCTGCCTATCGTAAATCTAATCAAAATAGAGGAGTGTTGCTGTGCGTGGGTGGTCCGGCAGCCGGAGGCGCATTGGCGGTCCCGCACATGCGGGATTGATTTTTTTGCTCAACTTTTTTCATCAAGGAAAAAAGTTGAAAAGACAGAGGAAGAAGGGACATTAAAAACTAAAAAATTTCTCATCCTGCAAATCCATTCTAAATCCCACTAATCCGTGGTCCATCAAGGAAAAAAGTTGAAAAGATAAGTAAGAAGGAACCCCAGCTTCAACAACCTGATCATTTCTAACCAACGCACTGGCGGCAAAGTATACAAGGAATTTTGTGACCTAGATCTTTCGAACACTTGGGGTCGCCGACCAACGGTTCTATACATCCTGAGAGTGTATTAACAACTGAAAAGGATTCTATATCTGGCGCAAGTCTTTGCGGGAGAAATTTTGCAGCCAAGCAGGCATGTGTCCAGTGAGCTATAAAAGTGCATATGACTCATTTAAGCCAGGCACAAGTCAGCTACCCGCATGGCTGCGCACAGAAAACTAGCGCCAGATGAATGGGAGCTCTAGCTTTAAAGACCGTGCAATCCCAAAAACAATCGCCAGTATTCGCGAATATAATCCTACTAATCCCACAAATCCCTCAATACGCGGTCTCTTTTTACTATCACAGTGTGTACTTTTAAACTACACTAAACCATCAAAGCATGAGAACCACTCTCATTGCATTTATAAGCTTGTTATTACTTCTTTTAGTCACCGGTGTATTCTGGGGCACATGGTTTACACTTACACGAAGTATCGATAGCTTTTCAGCAGAAGAATTCATTCATATTGGCAAAGTCATTATTGCTAATGTGGCTGTTCCCATGCGCATTCTTATGCCTGCTGCTATTCTATTCGTATCGCTATGGGTAGTGTGGTACTACAACAAGAAGTCAATTGGCTTTTACTTTGGCATCTTAGGCTTGGCAACCCTTCTTATAACACTCTTGATCACCTTACTGGTATTAGTGCCCATCGACAACCAGATTAAAGAATGGGACGCTGCAACAGTGCCCGCTGAGTGGACTACACTGCGCCACAAATGGCAGGCCTACCATGCAGGCAGAACAATTACTTCTATCATCAGCTTTGCCTGCGTTGCGTTATCGGTTATACTTAGCAAGAAAGATGAATGGTAATATAGCTGCTCAATAATCAGCTAAAACTTCAGAACATAATTTTGATCAACTATTTAATACTTCACAATGTTATGGCGAAAATACCGTTACAATTGCCGGGCAACTGGCTTAATTATGGTATACACTATAAAAAGCAGTGATCATGCCTGACAGGGCCTCTTTTATTTACAGAAGATCCTGACCCATTAACCCTCTGCTGCAAACCGCTATCACCCAACCTTCTGAGTACCAGTAAATGACATGAATATTTTCTTTCGGCAGGAAGTATAATATAGTGCTATCTGCCACTTAAAATCCATACCATGATAAAAAATAAGCTGTTACCCTTAGTGTTACTTTTCGTCAGCACCTGTGTACACGCTCAACTTAAATATTCCAGCAATCCGGACAATTCACTTTTTCTGTATAAAGACATCGATCATTTCTGGGAAGCTTTTGATGCCTTTAAGCAAGACACAACCAGTAACCCGTTTGACAGTAATTACCTGCAATTTAGAAGTGCGGGTATACAAGCTTTTCTTCCCAATCGTATTCAAAGTGCAGAACATCTTTTGAATACGGTAAAAGCCAGAAGGGCGGACTACGAAAAAGTCAGAGAGAATACATTGCGGATAAGTGAAAAAGAAAAGCAATGCCGAAGCGTATTTTATGCACTAAAATATTGGTACCCCGAAGTGCAATACCCCCATGTATTCTTTGTTATCGGTGCATTTAACTCTGGTGGCACTTTCTCGGAAAGAGGCATCTTCATCGGCGCAGAAATGCAGGCCAATCTTAATAATGTTCCCTATGTTGTAGCACACGAATTGATTCATTTTCAGCAAAAGAACTGGCCTGAAAATCCTACCCTCTTACAACAAAGCATTATAGAAGGCAGTGCCGACTTTCTTGGCGAACTGATCTCAGGAGCGCATATTAACCAGAAAGCGCAAAACTATGGCAATCTTCATGAAGAGAAGCTATGCCGGGAATTCATCAGCCGCATGGATAGCACGCAATATATCGACTGGCTGTATGGTGTATCAGGTAAAGATGATCGCCCTAATGATCTGGGTTATTGGATTGGTTATAAGATCACAGAACAATATTATAATAAGGCTACAGACAAGCGCCAGGCATTTGAAGAAATATTGGACATCAAAGACTTTAAAGACTTTCTAAGAAAGAGTGATTATCTAGAGAAGTATTTTAAGTAAATGGCTGATGTCTGATTTTGTGATGGCTGCTTTAGGTTGACAGGTTAACAAGTTGATAAGTTGACAAGTATGCTAGGAGGATGAAAGAGGAAAAGGAGAAAAGGAGGTGGATTTGAAGATTTCAGGTTTCTAATTTCAACCTTCCGCTTTCAACCAGCCTGCCAATTATAACGTCTCTGACGTTTGTCATCCAGAACGCAGTGAAGGATCTCAGAAACTTACACCATCAACATGACTACAATCAGTAATAATTTTTACTGTCCCCCTGTCCGCTTCATCAGTGTCTCTTTTTGAAATAAGGAGAAGGTTGCATCTCCAACGTTTTTTCCTTTGCCATACTGAGCGAAGGAAAGAGCTCAAAGAATCGCACATAAAATCGGATATCGAGGAATGGAATCTTACCATCTTTTACATCCTACTATTCTATAAAACGCCCTGCTTCAACGTCCTTACACTTATATTTAGCCATCCGTACCGGTTAAATAAACTTCATTATGAACAAATACGTTAAGCGCCTTCTTTGGACACTCCTTATTCTGTTCATATTAATGAATTTAATTGCCTTCTTACATGCTTATAAATTCACCCATTTCGACACTTCTATACACAAAACAAAAAACGGTACTAACTTATCATTTGGGCAAAAGTTGAACCTAGCGCTATTTGGGATCAGCAACCCACGCCCCCAGGCCAAAATAGTACCAGATACGGTATACAAAGCAATAAAGCTCAAAAGCAATAAAGAAATTGAATGCTGGATCATAAAAGCAAAAGAACCAAAAGGAACTGTTGCCTTATTTCATGGCTATGGAGGAGAGAAATCCTCCATGCTGGATAAAGCAACTATATTCCGAAACCTTGGCTACAATACACTGCTTGTTGACTTTATGGGAGCTGGCGGTTCTGAGGGAAATCAAACCACCATTGGTTTTAAAGAAGCACTTGAAGTAAAAACCTGCTTTGACTATTTGCAGCAGACAGGAGAACAGAATATTGTTTTATTTGGCACTTCCCTTGGTGCAGCGGCTATCTTGAAAAGTATGAGTGACTACCAGTTACCGGTGAGCTCGATTATTATTGAATGTCCTTTTAGCACCCTATTACAAACAGTAAAAAACCGTTTCTCAAACATGGGTATCCCTGCTATACCAATGGCCAACTTGCTGGTATTTTGGGGCGGCGTACAAAACGGGTTTAACGCATTCCATCATAATCCGGTTGATTATGCAAAACAAATCAACTGTCCAACACTGCTGATGTATGGTGGCGTAGATACAAAAGTGACGAAGAAAGAAACGATGGCTATTTATAACAACCTTGCAGGGCAAAAGGAATTAGAGATTTTTCCACTAGCTGGTCATGAAAACTATCTGATAAAGTATAAAAAGGAATGGACCAACAAAATCACCGCCTTCCTTCATAAATGATTAAGCCACAAGAAAAGTTTCTTTCTCCATTATGTTTTTCTACGGGGTATTGAGCAGTTCCATTTAATTTGTTTTTCGCTGTAACCTTTCTACTCTTCACCTACTCTATTCTTATGTAAGCAGCCAAATAACCGATGCTTACAGAATACATCGTTCGTAACAGCATTAAATACAAATAGTATGGAAACCATGAACCCCAACCAAAAGATAGTGCCCGTTTTTAACCTCCTACGATTAACCTATGGCCTGGTACCTATAGTAGCTGGCCTGGATAAGTTTACCAACATCCTTACTAACTGGGAGCAATATTTAAATCCGACCGTCGCGTCGTTTCTTCCGTTTTCAGCAGCCACCTTTATGATGATCGTGGGTGTGATAGAAATAGTAGCCGGATTGATCGTACTTGCCCGTCCTACAATTGGAGGCTATATTGTAATGGCGTGGCTAGCACTCATTGCCTTAACGCTTATTGCTTCTGGAAAATATTTTGATGTAGCTGTGCGTGACCTGGTTATGGCTATCGGCGCCTACTCCTTTGTACAAATTGCAAAGGTAGCTCTGGCGTGGCGCACCGAGCCAGCCCGTCATCAGGTAGCTTTCCGTTAAATTGCTGGCAAAAAAGATTAGATTTATTAACAGGAAAAACCACCCCTTTATGGCTTTGGCCCACATTGAAAAAAATATTCAACAATACACCGACACAGAACTGGTTACGGCCATTTTAGATGGGCATACGGCTCTTTTTGAAATAGTGATACGCCGTTATAATCCATTCCTTTATAAGATTGGTCGAAGCTATGGTTTTAATCACCACGATACCGAGGACCTGATGCAAGAAGCTTTTATTAACAGCTATTTAAAACTGGAACAGTTTGCTAATCGGTCTTCTTTAAAAACCTGGATCGTAAAGATCATGCTTAACCAGTGCTATCATAAATCACAAAAGCACAGCTATCAAAAAGAGCAGCTTATAGAATCCATACCAGATCATGCAAGCGTTATGAATCAGATTAACCCACAAAGCGACAATGGAAAAACCGTGATAAAAAGAGAATTAAACAGCATTATTGAAACCTGCATTCAAAAGCTTCCTAAGGAGTACCGCACAACCTTTACCCTTAGAGAATTGCTGGGACTCAGTGTTGCTGAAACAGCCGATAGCATGCAAACCACCGCTTCTAATGTAAAAGTGCGGTTAAATAGGGCCAAAGCTTTATTACGAAAAGAAATTGAAAAGATATATACCCCTGAAGACATCTATGAATTCAACCTGGTGTATTGCGATCGTATTGTTAATGCCGTAATGCAAAACATCTATGAAATAGAACGCCGTAAAAAGTGACCAGCCAGTTGATTCCCCTACTTCTTAAAATGGTGCGTGAAATAGGCACCATTTTTTTGCTTTTAAGCATAGCACTACCAACGCTTTCTCTTTAACTTCATCTTAAATACAAAGAGTGTAAATTATACGTACTGACAAGAAGTATAATTTGCTAACCACCGATTACTTAAATCACAGCAAGGGAATGATTGCACTATTACTGATCCTGGTTAACGTTTTAGTTTCTTATAAAGGCTTTAAAGACCATGCTTTCTTTGACCGCTATAAGTTTAGCGTAGATAGTATACGATTGTACAAAGACTATAAGCGATTGATTACATCCGACTTCCTGCATGTAAGCTGGACACACCTTCTATTCAACATGCTTAGTCTTTACATCTTTAGCAGCTCTGTAGAGGCCTACTTAGGCAGTGCTTATTTTTTATTGATCTATGTGGTCAGCATCATTGGGTGTAACCTGCTTACACTTTTGATTCATTGGCGCGATGGCGACTATAGTTCGGTAGGGGCATCAGGCGCTGTGAGTGGAGTGATCTTTGCAGCCATTGCCTTATTTCCAGGCATGCGTATGGGTTTCTTTTTCCTGCCATTCTTCAATATTCCGGCCTGGATATTCGGTGTACTTTACGTAGCGTTCTCTATCTGGGGTATTAAATCAAAAAGTGATAACATTGGCCATGAGGCACACCTTGGCGGTGCTCTGGTTGGTATGGGTATGGCCTTACTGATTCACCCTGAAGCATTTGCCCAAAATTACCTACCGATCTTATTGATTACCATTCCGGCTATTGTTTTCCTTTACCTGATTGTAAAGCGGCCCCATCTCCTACTTGTTGACAATTTCTATTTTAAAACGCACAGCGACCACTACTCTGTAGATCATAAATACAATGAAGAAAGAGTTACCCGCCAGCAGGAAATTGACCGCTTATTGGATAAGATCAGTAAGCGAGGCTACAATAGCTTAACGGCAAAAGAGAAAGAAACCTTGAAACGGCACTCACGTAGTGCCAGTTGATACCACTATACCATATGCTGTTTAATAAAATATAAAAAGCCTCCTGAATACAGGAGGCTTTTTATTAAGCGGCTTCTACAGCCACTGCTTTTATCAATTGAATCTCACTATTGATCTTTACTTCTTCTCCCAGCATCAGTCCGCCGGTTTCTAACACACCATTAAACGTGACACCCCAATCGCTTCGATTGATTTTTCCTGTAATGATAAATCCTGCACGTTGATTACCCCAGGGATCTTTTGTTAATCCGCTGTACTCCACATTTAACTTCACAGCCTTTGATACACCTTTCATAGTCAGGTTGCCATACACATAGAACGTATCATCATCTATGCGTTCAATCTTGGTAGATTGAAACACCAGACTAGGATATTTCTCTACTTCAAAAAAGTCGGCATTACGTAGGTGCGCATCGCGCTGCTCATTATTGGTGGAGATTGAGCTCATATCAGCTGTGGCTACAATCTTAGCCGTGGTAAAATCATCATTTTCAGATTCCACCTTTACATCAAACTTTTTAAACGTACCTGAAACATTGGTGATCATCAGGTGTTTGATTTTAAAACCCAGCTCACTATGTGTGGGATCAAACTCCCATTTTGTTGTTGTCATTTTTTTAGATTTATTATGGTGTTGAATAGTAATTGTTCTTAGAAGCTGTTTAAAAATGATACTACTACTACTAAAAACTGTATCAAGGTCTGCCACGGTTACCCAACCGTTTTCGATAAGTAGTCACCACTAAAAAACCGTGGCAGACCTCCGCGCTTTCAACGCTGGGTTGAATACACAAACAATTTTTAAACAGCCTCTTAGTCCTGCCATGTACCAAATTGACCTTGCTGATACGCTACAAAGGCTTGCCGTATTTCTTCCTGTGTGTTCATAACAAAGGGGCCGTGCGCTACTATCGGCTCATGGTTTGGCTGTGCATGGCCTAATAAGAGCAGCGTATCGGCTGCAGCCTGAATCTGTATATTTTCTCCTTCTTTGTTGAACTCAACCAGGTCGTGCGTTTCTGCAGTTTCCCCATTTACGGTTACAGCCCCTTTGATCACATAAAACAACACACTTCTTTCTGCCGGAATAGTTACGTCTACTTGAGCGCCTTCTTTTAGTTCAATAGTAGAAAGGTGTACATCGGCAATGGATTGAATAGGTGCTTGTACCTCTCCCCAGGAACCAGAAGCCAGGTGCACTACCGCATCATTGTTCAGTTTAATTGCCGGCACCTCGTCTTTCTGTAACCCAATGTATTTGGGCGGCGCATTTTTATGTTTGGCAGGCAGGTTTACCCACAGCTGCAATATTTCTAAGGCTCCACCGCTGGCCTTAAACTCATCCGACGATTGCTCAGAGTGAATGATACCGCGTCCTGCAGTCATCCATTGAATACCTCCTGCCTTTATGTTGCTGGTAAATCCTGTGCTGTCTTTGTGTATCAGGTCGCCTTCCACAATAAATGTCACGGTTTCAAAACCCTTATGTGGGTGCGGACCAAAGGGCAAGCCTGCATTATTAGGCTTGTATACCTGGTGACCATGATGATTTAAAAAAAGAAAAGGGTCCAGTGCTTCAATTGGAACATTACGCGTAGGAAAAGCACGATAAGTATCCAACCCCTCATAATCGGAATATCCAGCTCTGTATATGGCGTTTATTGTCTTATTTGTATTCATTTTATACCTCTATTTACTTTGAGATATCAAAATTACCTACCTTTACTTACATAAAGTAAGCACTATACAAAAGGTTAGTACTTACCTTTTGGTAACTTAATACAGTTGTGAGATGAAGAATACAGAAACGCAAACAGCCCCACTTACAGCCCAGCAGTGCACAGCCCGCCTGGCGGCTATTGGAGATGCGCTTTATGCTATTGGCGGTAAATGGAAGCTCCGGATAATAGTAGCCTTAACAGAAGGCCATAAACGTTTCAATGAGCTGCAGCGCGTAGTGGAGGGGATTTCGGCTAAGGTACTCTCTGCTGAGCTGAAGGAACTGGAGCTGAACGGTTTTGTAAAACGCAATGTTTTTACAGGCACGCCCGTAGTAGTGGAATATGAGCTCACCGACTATAGCCAGAC
The DNA here is from genome assembly GCF_001644645.1 of Flavisolibacter tropicus. Classification (NCBI taxonomy): domain Bacteria; kingdom Pseudomonadati; phylum Bacteroidota; class Chitinophagia; order Chitinophagales; family Chitinophagaceae; genus Flavisolibacter; species Flavisolibacter tropicus. The sequence continues at coordinate 3,126,538 of NZ_CP011390.1, forward strand.
CCTTCATGGCGTACTGGATGCGTTGAGCCAATGGGGTGCCATGCACCGTGAGAAAATCAGACAGGACTCTTTATTAAACCGGGACAACTAACCCCTTTATCTGTTATGCTTGAATATGCTAGCCTTATTGATCATCTTACGGCTAGTTAGATTATGTATTGTAAGTAACATAAAGCTTTCCAAACATCAACCCATTTTCAACCTGACATTTAAAGTATAATTAGGAGGCCGGTTTTATTGTTCTATTAGAAAGCCACTAAGTTTGCCGCACAAATGAGACATTCTTTTCTTTTTTCAATAGCCATCTTATTTATTCTATGCATTGGCGTTATTGGCGGCTCAGGCTGTGCCAATATTGTACCTCCCCAAGGAGGGCCAAGGGATACGATACCACCGATGTTGATTAAAGCCACACCAAACGACTCCACTACCAATTTCCGCAGCAAACGCATTGAACTATTGTTTGATGAATACATAGATCTGCAGAATGCCGCACAAAATATTTTGGTTACACCTACATTTGAAACTCCCCTTCAGTTTGATGTGCGCCTGCGTACAATGACCATCCATCTGAAAGATACCCTGGAACCTAATACCACTTATTCCATCAACTTTGGCAATTCCTTGAAAGATTTTAATGAGGGAAATGTGTTACCTGATTTTACCTATACTTTTTCTACCGGTCCGGTGTTTGACACCTTAAGTTTTACCGGGAATATAGTCTTGGCAGAGAGCGGCAAAATAGATACCACATTGATTGCCGTTCTGTATCGAAACCCTACTGATTCTGCCGTAGCAAAAGAACGCCCCCGTTATATTGCCCGCCAGGATTCCCGAGGCCATTTCCGGTTCCATAACCTTCCCCCTGGCACTTTTCGGGTATATGTTCTTAACAATGGAGGAAGTCAAAGCCGCTACAACAGTCGCCAGTATTTTGCCTTTGCAGATTCGCCTGTTGTTGTCCGTCCGGCCACGCCACCTGTAACCTTATATGCTTATAAACCCGAAGCAGCACCTACACCTGCCAGCACCAGCGCACTGCCGCCGCCCTCTAACGGTCGTCGTGACAATAGTAGCGAGCGCCGCCTGCGGTTTTCAACCAACCTAAGCAATGAAGAGCAAGATCTGCTCAAAAACCTGGTACTGACTTTTGAGCAGCCGTTGAGGATTTATGATAGTAGCAAATTACGCCTGACACGAGATTCAACGTTTACTGCGGTGAGTTACAGCACCCGCCTAGACACCGCCCGTAAACAATTGACCCTGCTAACCCAATGGGTACCTGCAACCAAGTATAACCTTATTTTAGACAGAGATTTTGCGGAAGATACACTGGGTCGCCGCCTTTTAAAAAGCGACACCATTTCTTTCACCACGCGAAAGCTTACCGATTATGGCCGAATGCGGGTTCGCCTAACCAATGTCGATTCTACTCAACACCCCATACTGCAGCTATTGCAAAACAACGTTGTGGTGTATAGTACTTCGATCAGCAGTGGCCAGGTAAGTGTTGACCAATTTATACCCGGTGACTATGAAGTACAGATTTTGCTAGACCGTAACAATAATGGGAAATGGGATCCAGGCCAGTTCTTTGGTAAACATCTACAGCCAGAAATTGTACGCCCCATAGAACAGCGAATAACGGTGAAAGGGGGAAGTAACAATGACTATGAGTTAAAGCTGGAATAGAACTAGAATGAATAGGATTTAAATTGATTATGAGGAAATACAGGACAGCCTTTAGTATTTTATCCATATTTCCAATTTTAAAGCTGGCTTATTGAGGCCAGCTTTTTTATTTCCTGTTGAATACCTGAACCCATCCTTTTAACTTGTAAACACCTCAAGCATACCCTCCCCTTAATCCTTACTAATCCTAAAATTCCTAGTTCTGACACCATTTCCAAGGAAACGTTAATAGCTGATACTCAGTCCTTTTTACATTTGTTTTTCACCCTTAAAAGGCGCTATATTTTGTATCTTTGTCCCCCTATGCAATTCTCATCAGCACTACTGGAAAATGCGGTTAATGAGTTCTCCAAACTACCTGGAATTGGACGTAAAACAGCCTTGCGTTTAGTGCTTCATTTATTGAAGCAGGAGGAAGAAGATGTGCAGCATTTTTCTGAAGTGGTGAGCCGCATGCGTAACGAGATCAAGTTTTGCCAACGCTGCCATAATGTAGCTGATGCCGATATCTGTTCAATCTGCGCCAACTCTATGCGCAAGCAAGATGTGATCTGTGTGGTTGAAAACATCCGCGATGTGATTGCACTGGAAAGCACCCAACAATTCAGTGGCACCTACCATGTATTGGGTGGCGTTATTTCTCCATTAGATGGTGTAGGTCCTTCTCAATTGAATATCGACACGCTTATTCACCGTGTACAAAAAGAAGAAATACGCGAGGTTATTTTTGCGCTGAGTCCTACCATCCAGGGTGATACCACTATTTACTATATTCAGAAAAAACTCAATCCGGGTGTGCGCATAACTACCATTGCCCGCGGTATTGCCTTTGGCGGCGAACTGGAATACGCAGATGAAATGACCCTGGCGCGTAGCTTACAGAACCGTCTGCCTATAGAGAGTTACGTTTCCAACAAATGAGGGCGCTTCGCGCCGTTTCACGCAGAGCGCGCCGAGGCGCGGGGAGAGAGAGGAACCACACAGAGGCACAAAGACACGGAGAAACACAAAGTATAGGTTTCGCTCAGAGGAAAGGAGAAGGATTTCCGGTTTCACTCTTCCGCTTTAAACCTGCCTGTATTGGGTAATGATTTTTACTGTCACCCTGAACTTGATCCCGAGTTAATCGAAGTAAGGATCTGCTCTTGCATTAAAGAAAAGCCTGCTATCATAAAAGGACACTTACCCTAAATGCCTAATCTATCCTCTTAATCCCTTAATCTCCCCAAATCCCGGTTCATTCCTCCCTTCTTCCTTCATCATTCCTTGTTCCTTGTTCATTATTCCTCTGCTCCTTCATTGCTACTCCTCTGTCCCTTCATGGTTACTCCGTATGGAAGACTAGGTTACTCCGTATGGCAGCCTACTTAACTCCGTATCTCACCCGTACCCCGGCCGATCCTTCGGCCCCTTCCACAGCCCTACCTCACCCGTCTCCAAGCCCGTATGCCGTTACCAGAAAACCATTACAAACCCAAGAACTAGTAAAGAAAAGTGTAATAGGAAGGGAAAGAATACACGCAAATAGAAGGATCTAAAGATACAACACAAACCTTGCAAGGAGAGATCAGATGCTACAGCAAACTACACCCAACATCGAAAAGGCTGTATGGATAGCGGCCCGTAATCCCGTCAATCCAATTAATCCTTTATATCCATGTTCCAATAATTCTTTTCAATTCCTGCCAATCTATGGCTATTTTTGCAGCCATTAGGCGGATTTGTTTATTGTTCGGCCTCCTTTCAGGAAAATGGAACTAATAAACGCAGATTACTCTCTCATGCAGTTTTCCGACGTTTATTAGTAAGGTTTATTTAAAGTCTACTATTTAAGGTTCAAAGTGACGAGACAATGACCTTAGATGTTAAACTTTCAACCTTAAACACTAAACATCAACCCTCCGCCTTTGTACAAGCAATGGCAGATATACGTGCATTATTGAACCAACGCATCTTAGTGATCGATGGTGCTATGGGTACCATGATCCAGCGTCACAAGCTCACGGAAGAAGATTACCGGGGTGAGCGTTTTAAAGACTGGCCTTCTGATCTCAAAGGCAACAATGACCTCTTGTGTCTAACACAGCCCGACATCATCAAAGGCATACACAAAGAATACCTGGAAGCAGGTGCTGATATTATTGAAACCAATACTTTCAATGCCCAACGGGTATCCATGGCCGATTATGGTATGGAGGCGCTCTCCTATGAGATCAATGTAGCGGCGGCAAAGATTGCCAAACAAGCCATTAAAGAATACCAGGAGGAAAACCCCAATTCACAAGTTCCGAATTCCAAATTCGTGGCAGGTGCTATTGGCCCCATGAATAAGACGCTTTCGCTGTCGCCTGATGTAAATAATCCTGGTTTCCGTGCCCTGACATTTGATGAAGCTGTTGACGCCTATTACGAGCAGGTTAAAGGGCTGGTAGATGGTGGCATCGATTTAATCTTGATAGAAACCATCTTTGATACACTGAATGCCAAGGCCGCCATATTTGCTGTCAAGAAATATTTCCGCGATGTACAGCAGCCAGAGCTTCCGATCATGATCAGCGGTACTATTACTGATGCATCTGGTCGTACGTTAAGTGGCCAAACGCTGGAAGCCTTTTATACTTCCATCATGCATGCCCGCCCTTTAAGTGTAGGATTGAATTGTGCCTTGGGGGCTACGCAAATGCGCCCGCATATAGAAGAACTAAGCACCATAGCGGCTTGTTATACATCGGCATACCCTAACGCCGGCTTACCAAATGCTATGGGTGAATACGATGAACATCCATCTGATACGGCGCACTTCATTGAGGAATGGGCAAAAGAAGGTTTTGTAAATATTGTAGGCGGTTGTTGTGGCACTACACCTGACCATATCCGTCATATTGCGGAACATGTAAAGACCATCAAGCCAAGACCTTTACCAACATTGGAAGCGGCCCTTTAGGCCTAATTTGGAACCACAGAGACACTATGGCACTGAGCAACACAGAGAATATTTATTTACCCTTAAGCGAAAGAGAACAATTATTAGCTGCTGAAATTGTTGACATAGCAGTGGATATACACAAAGCTCTTGGACCCGGCTTATTGGAAAGTATATATGAAGAGTGCTTTTGCTATGAGTTGGAAAAGAGAAAGATTCCTTTCTCTAGGCAACAAAGTGTTGATATATTCTACGATAATCTGGTTATCCAAAAAGGGCTTCGTATTGACATTCTTGTAGATGATCTGGTAGTTATTGAATTAAAAGCACAAGAAACAATACACCCCATTTGGTCAGCGCAATTATTAAGCTACTTAAAACTAACAAATAAACGACTGGGTTATATTTTGAACTTCCATGTACCATTAATGAAGAATGGTATTAAAAGAATCATTTTATAATCCTCCGTGCCACTCCGTGCCCCCGTGCCTCCGTGGTTCAAAAGAAGAAAAACTATGAGCGAAGCGAATACAATCAAACCATATTTAAGACTGTCCGGATTGGAGCCACTGGTGGTGCGCCCGGAAAGCAATTTTGTAAACGTAGGTGAACGAACCAATGTAACAGGTTCTAAGAAGTTTGCCCGCCTGATCCGTGAAAACAAATATGAAGAAGCACTAAGTGTGGCCCGCCAACAAGCGGAAAACGGCGCACAGGTGCTGGACGTGAACATGGACGACGCCTTATTGGATGGCGTAAAAGCTATGACCACTTTCCTGAACCTGCTGCAAGCTGAACCCGACATCGCCAAGATTCCCATCATGATCGACAGCTCTAAGTTTGAGATCATTGAGGCCGGCTTGAAGTGCGTGCAAGGAAAATGTATTGTTAACTCTATTTCTCTGAAAGAAGGCGAAGCCAAGTTTATTGAACAAGCCATCATCTGTCAGAGCTATGGTGCTTCTGTAATTGTAATGGCCTTTGACGAAAGCGGTCAGGCAGACACCCTAGAGAAGAAAGTTAATATCAGTGAGAGAGCTTACAAGATCTTAACCGAACAAGTAGGCTTCGACCCACAAGACATCATCTTTGACCCCAACATCTTTGCAGTAGCCACTGGTATTGAAGAACACAACAACTACGCCGTAGACTTTATTGAAGCTACGCGCATCATTAAACAAAAAATGCCGCTAACAAAAGTTAGTGGTGGTGTAAGTAACGTATCCTTCTCCTTCCGTGGTAATGATCATGTGCGTGAAGCTATTCACTCTGTATTCTTACTGCATGCTATCCATGCCGGCATGGACATGGGTATTGTAAATGCAGGGCAACTGGTAGTGTATGATCAGATAGAGCCTGAGTTAAGAGAGCTGTGTGAAGATGTGATATTGAACAGAAGAGCCGATGCTACAGAGCGCTTAGTAACCTTTGCTGAAACGGTTAAATCCAAAGGCAAGGAAGAAGAAAAGAAAGATGAAACATGGCGTCATACTTCAGTAGAAGAACGCCTGAAGCATGCGCTGGTTAATGGTATTACTGAACATATAGAACAGGATACTGAAGAAGCGCGCCTGAAATACCCTAAACCACTAGACGTAATTGAAGGCCCATTAATGGCCGGCATGGATGTGGTAGGTGACCTGTTTGGTAGCGGCAAGATGTTCCTGCCACAAGTAGTAAAAAGCGCCCGTGTGATGAAGAAGTCGGTGGCGGTATTAACACCTTATATTGAAGCCGAGAAAGAAGAGCGCCGCGCGGCACACTTAGCAGCTGGCACCACGAATGAAGAATCTGCCAGCGCTCCTAAAGTGTTACTGGCAACGGTGAAAGGTGATGTTCACGATATTGGAAAGAATATAGTAGGTGTGGTATTGGGCTGTAACGGCTACGACATTATTGACCTGGGTGTAATGGTTGCCGCTGACAAAATATTAGAGACTGCACAGAAAGAAAATGTAGATGTTATTGGACTGAGTGGTCTGATCACGCCTTCACTGGACGAGATGGTGCATGTGGCACGTGAAATGAAGCGTCGTAACATGAAGCAGCCCCTGCTGATTGGAGGAGCCACTACCTCACGTACACATACAGCCGTAAAGATTGCTCCGGAATATGACAATGGCGTTTTGCACGTACTGGATGCTTCCCGTAGTGTAACAGTAGTGAGCAACTTGCTCAACAAGGAGCAAAGTGAAAGCTTTATCCAGCAGACCCAACAAGAATACATTGATGTACGTAACCAGTTCCTAAGTAAGCAACGCACCAAGGCCATGATCCCCTATGAGGAAGCTGTGGTGACGAAAGAATACTTTGACTGGAAGAATTATACACCTACCAAACCAGCAACAGAAGGTGTTAAGGTGTTCAAAAACTTTGACCTTGCTACTATTGCTAAATACATTGACTGGGGTCCTTTCTTTATTGGCTGGGAAATGCCTGGGCGTTTTCCAGAAGTACTGAGTGACAAGATCTTTGGTACAGAAGCAACCCGCTTGTACAATGATGCCCAGAAGATGGTAGAAAAGATTGTAGCCGAGAAGTGGTTTACGGCAAACGGAGTTATTGGGTTGTGGCCAGCAGTCAGCAACAACAGAGACACCGTTACCCTTCAAACAGAGCAGGGTGAAGTGAAGTTGGAGATGTTGCGTCAGCAGCTGAAAAAAGCAGCCGGCCAACCGAACTTCTCGTTAGCAGACTTCATTAAACCTTCACCAGAAAGTACACCTTTGGGTAGCACAGAAGACACTGACTATATGGGCGCTTTTGCTGTAACCATTGATGGTGCCCGTGGTCATATTGATCGCTTTGCCAGTGAGCATGATGAGTACAATAAGATCTTAGTTCAGATCCTGGCCGATCGCTTTGTTGAAGCCTTTGCTGAATGTTTGCATCAACAGACACGTAAAGAGCATTGGGGTTATGAGAAAGGTGAAACATTAAGCAATGAGCAACTGATACGCGAAGAGTATAAAGGCATTCGTCCGGCACCAGGCTATCCTGCTTGCCCAGACCACACTGAGAAGCTGAAACTATTCTCCTTACTGAATGCTACAGAGAACATTGGCATTGAACTAACAGAAAGCCTGGCCATGAACCCTCCGGCATCGGTTTGCGGTTGGTACATAGCGCATCCACAAAGCCATTACTTTGGTTTAGGAAAAATACAGCGCGACCAATTAGAAGACTATGCTCAACGCAAAGGAATGAGTATAGAAGATGCAGAACGCTGGCTACGACCAGTATTAGAATAAATAATAAAAAGCCCCTGTGATTACAGGGGCTTTTTATTATTTATTCATTTTAACTTATGGCTGCTTCATTCCACTTATTCGCCTATCGATTGTTTTATCGCTGCATACTTACGCGCATCTTTATTAGCCTTCACTAGCGCTATAACAGCCAGCGCTTTTAATAAGATGCCTTTAAAGGCACTTTCAGGATCTAGGTATATAGCAAAACCAACGATTAACACATATAAAGCAAGCGCTATAGTAAAAGCCGTTACAGGATTCTTTTTGCTATAGAGTGCTAATCCCAGGAAAAGCAAACCAACACCAACATCAATACCACATGCAATCATTCCTACTGTAGCTTCATCGATTGAATTGTATTCTATAATACCCATCACAGCCTGGAAGGCTGCAATCACGTACAGCCAAATGCGTGCATTATTCATGCTCTTCTCGTAAGGCGCTGTATCAATAATATCAGCAAAAAGGTCTTGCTGTGGCATTTGTTCTTCCTGGGCTAATTGTTGCTCTTGTGTTGTTTCCATATTCAGTAGTTGGTTTTAGCGCCCAATATAATTCACCATTTTTAATAAAACAATCTATAGCAGGTTCAACTCTTGCAAGCGGGAACGCAACTGCTCGGGCGACTCAAAGCGAATGCTTTTAACTCCCATTGCTTCAGCAGCTTTTATATTTCGCAGGTTATCATCAATAAACACAACATCGGAAGGCTGAAGGCCATAGCGATCCAGTAACAGCTTATAGAATTCAGGCTGCGGCTTACGCATACGCTCTTCACCACTTACTACACGACCGTCGAACCAATGCATAAAATCATATAGGCGTAATGCTGTAGGGAACAACTCGTGGCTCCAATTGGTCAGCGCATAGTGTTTTAAATGATCTTTTTCTTTTAGCTGCTTAAAGATTTCAACAGTACCATTTATTGGACCACCAAGCATTTCTTCCCAGCGACCATAATACGCTTCTATATATTCTTTCCACTCCGGATGTTTAGCTACTAATTCTTCTGTGGCTTTCTGGATAGGATAACCAGCATCCTGGTTTTCATTCCAATCCATGGTACAGATGTTTTCAAAGAAATATTGACGTTTGATCTTGTCTTCAATAAGTTGTTCAAATAAATGATTGGGATTCCAATCCACAAATACATTTCCCAAATCCCAGATAATTGCCTTGATAGGTTGATTCATTGTATACGCTTAAATAAAGGTGGCAAAGATAAGGACACCATAGCTCACCCCACCCCTAAAGGCATGGACAGCACTACTGGAAACCACAGAAACACAGAGCACACTGAGCTGCACAGAGAGAACAAAAGATGGAATAGAAAGAAGTAAAATAACAAAAGCACACCAAAGGAGTGCTTTTGTTCTATAAAGTAAGATTGCGTTTTAGGAAACCTTTTCACGTTTGACTTTTCACGTTTCACGATCACTGGCCCTCCCCTTTAGGGGCCGGGGGCATGCGCTGCCCTTTTCACGTCTCACGTTTCATGATACTCACCATCCTATCTATTGCGCTAATTTTTTTCAAAGAACCACCATCTGCGTGGTTGGCGGGGCTTTACTACATAATTGGTTTGAATGTACTTACGAATATGTTCCATAGCTTCCTGCACATCATCGGTTAATAACACCAGGTTCAGGTCTTCAGGAGAAATGGTTTTTTCTTCAGCCATGTGATTAAACACTTTGATCAAGGGGTTATAAAACTTTTTGCTAAACAATACAACCGGAAAGCCATGGATCACTTTCGTTTGCACGAGTGTGAGTATTTCAAACAATTCATCCATGGTACCAAACCCACCAGGCATAATGATAAAGGCGTAAGAATATTTCACCAGCATGGTTTTGCGGGTAAAGAAATATTTAAACGTCATATACTTATGCAAGTATTTATTGTGCACTTGTTCAAAGGGTAACTCAATATTGCACCCTACCGACATGCCACCGTTTTCATAAGCGCCTCGGTTAGCAGCCTCCATAATGCCTGGACCACCTCCTGTCATAACAGTGAAGCCCAGTTCAGCAATGCGCTTACCAAACTCTTGTGCACACTTGTAATATTCATGATCTTCTTTAAAACGCGCAGAACCAAATACAGTTATACAAGGCCCTACAAAATGTAGAGTGCGAAAAGCCCGGATAAATTCCTTAAAAACTCTCCAGGTGAATTGGAGTTCATAGCTTCTGCTTTTAGGTCCTTCAAGGTATACGTGCTCACTTTTGGGTATAATCGGCTCACTAGTTTTCATGCAATCGTTTATGAGCTTAAAATTACCCCAAAAAAGGGGTAAGTGCATGCTGAAGTAGACAGTTTATATATTCATTAAAGCTTCATGCTGCAAGCAGAAGAAAGATGACAAGGATGGTTAAAATGCGTAAAGCGTAAAGCGTGCGGCGTGTAGCGTAAAACTATTCTTCTGCTCGCAGCTTTACTTTTTCTTTACTACAAACTATCCTCTACATTTGCTACGTTATGAAAATCATATCCTACAACGTAAATGGCTTACGGGCTGCCATGAAAAAAGGATTTTTAGAGTGGCTGAAAACCGACCCGGCTGATATCATCTGTATCCAGGAAAACAAAGCCCAACAAGGCGATGTTGACAGTAGCTTATTTCATGAAGCTGGTTATAAAGACTATTGGTTTTGCGCCCAGAAAAAAGGATATAGCGGAGTAACGGTATTTTCTAAAGTAGAACCCGATTATGTACAATGCGGAACAGGCCACCAGGTGAGCGATGAAGAAGGCCGTGTGATACAATTGGATTTTGGTAATGTGCGATTGATCAATGCTTATTTTCCATCTGGCACAACCGGTGATATTCGCCAAACATACAAGTACCAATGGCTGGATGAGTTTTACAACTATGTGCAGGAATTGCGAAAACAACATCCCAACATTGTTATTTGTGGTGACTACAATATTGCACATAAGGAAATCGATATTCACTCTCCTAAAACCAATCAGCAAACCAGCGGCTTTTTACCTGAAGAGCGCGCTTGGATGGATAAATTATATAGTAATGGTTGGGTAGATGTATTCAGAGAAGTTAAACCAGAACCACACCGTTACTCATGGTGGAGTCAGCGATTCCCTTCTGTACGCGCTCAAAATAAAGGCTGGCGGATTGATTATATATCGGTAAGTGAACCATTACGTAATTGCATTAAAGATTCAGAGATCTACCCTGATGTAAAACATAGCGACCACTGCCCTGTTTATGCGGAGTTTGACATTAGTCTTTTAAATAAGAATTAATATGATCATTTATAATGTAACGGTGAAAGTAGAAGCAGGGATTGCTGATGCCTGGCTGGAGTGGCTGCTCAATGAGCACATACCGGATATTATGGCTACGGAGTGTTTTTCAGACTACAAAGTAGTGCGCTTGCTGGAAGTAGATGATACGGAAGGACCAACCTATGCTATACAATATCACGCAGATTCTAAAGCGCTTTATAATCATTATATTATTAAGCACGCAGCAGATATGCGACAAAAGAGTTTTGATAAATGGGGTGAACGCTTTATTGCATTTCGTAGCGTTATGCAAATTGTGAAATAGATGTGTAAAACATTTTTTTCATAGTGTATGCGTGACCGTTTTTATTGTATATTCCGCTAAAAGCCTTACCCAGCCTATATTCCAACTACACAAAGCGTGAAACCAGCCACCATGGCCAGTTTCACGCTTTTACATAAAAACACTTACAACAAAAACCTAACAGTCATTTCGATAAAACCCTTACCCCTTGCGGCTTTCAGCAAAACCATATTTTTTGCGAAAACATGAAAATTATTTTGCCGGTATTTAAAACCCTCTAAATTTGTTTACGCAAATTTTAAAATTTCAACTATGAACAAAGCTGAATTGATCGCTACTCTTGCTGACGAAGCAGGTATCACCAAAACTCAAGCTAACACTGCATTAGACGCTTTTGTTGATGCTGTTACAAAAACATTAAAAAAAGGTGACAAAGTTACTTTAGTAGGTTTCGGAACTTTCTCTGTTTCTAAGCGTGCTGCTCGTAACGGCCGTAACCCTCAAACTGGTGAAGTAATTAAAATTAAAGCTCGCAAAGTTGCCCGTTTCAAAGCTGGTAAAGAGCTTTCTAGCAAGTTGTAATCGCTGACTGCAACATCTTATTTTAGCCCTGTTTCACGCAGGGCTTTTTATTTGCTATTTTTTTCGCAATTTGCAGCCTTAAAATTATAAGTCATGGGTAGAGGTGATAAAAAAACCAAAAAAGGTAAAATCTTCAAAGGATCTTTCGGTAAAGCAAGACCTGCGAGCGATAAGAAAATTACTGGTACTAAACCTGCTGTTAAGCAAGAAGGTAAATAAGTTGACCAGTTGAAAAGTTGATAAGTTGACAGGTTTATCCTTGTCAACTTGTTAACCTTTCAACTTTCTACTTTACTACGGCGCTAAGCGCTCAATCTTCCACTCTCCATTTTCTTCCAGTGTATACTGTATACGGTCGTGCAGGCGGCTAGGTCGGCCTTGCCAGAATTCTATTAACACAGGTTTAACTACATAGCCACCCCAGTGCGATGGGCGCTCAATGGTTTTACCACCTTTCTCTTTTACAACTTCCTGGTATCTCAGATCTAACCATTCACGGTTTTTAATTACCTGGCTTTGTGGCGATGTCCATGCACCTAACTGACTCCCTTCCGGTCTGGAATGAAAATAAGCATCGCTTTCTTGAGCATCTACCTTACTTACTAACCCAACAATACGCACCTGACGCTCTAATTCTTTCCAGAAAAAAACCAGGCAGGCTTTCGGGTTCTCCTCCAGCTGCATGCCTTTAAAGCTTTGATAGTTGGTGTAAAAAACAAAACCGTTGTAATCGAAATCCTTCAGCAATACAATACGGGCAGCCGGCACACCGTCAGCCGAAGAAGTAGCCAGTGTCATTGCATTAGGCTCAGTAATCTGGCTGTTCATCACCTGTTGCCACCACGTTTTAAACTGTGCAATGGGGTGTGGCGCTACATCTTTTTCCAACAATACTTGTGCGGCATACTCCTGCCGCAGGCTGGCTATTTCTGAAGTCATAGTGCAAAGATAGCTATGAGCTATGAGAGGGAGGGCTACAAGCTACACGCTGCACGCTGCAAGCCAAACAGCCAATTGACTTACTGATGAATGACCTTTAGGAACGGGAGAAAGGAATATTGAACAAGGAACAAGGAATGATGAAGGAAGAAGGCAGGAAATGTTCAATGTAGAAAGAAGGAGCTAAAAAGAGGTTGGCTGTTGGCTTGAAGCTTGTAGCCTGAAGCTTGCAGCTCCTCTCCTACTTCCTTAACAGCTGATTCCGTTCCTCCATAATCGTATTAAGCATGCTTTCCAGCTCGCTGATGCGACGGAGCTCTGTTTGCAATTTAGAATTGGTATCTGTCAAGGTTTGCAGTTCGTTGTTGGTCACTTCCAACATCTGCACTTTTTTAAAGAGCTGATGCCGCTGAAAGTTAGCTTCTTGTAGCTTATCTTCTGTTTCAGCCAATTGCTCATGAAGCTTTGTATTTTCTAAAAACACCTGTTGCACTTTTTCACTTTTCCGCGACAATTCTACTGTTAATTGAGCATAAGACGCCTTACTTTCTTCCAAATCCATGGCCAATTTAGAAGCCTGTGCCGCTTGTAATTCCAGCTTGCGCATGCTTTCCTGCATGCCGAAAAACTCTTGCTGTAACAATTCCAGTTTGGACGCTAGCTTATCAGAAACTTTTTGTTGAAGAAGTAGTTGCTGTATTTCCTCTTCTTTATCCTCCAGCAGAAGCTCTAGGTCGTCTACCCGTAGCTTTGCCTGTTGCACTGCCTGTGGCGGCACAGAAGGCTGGGGTGAGCGCTGTTGATCTATTTGGGTAATCAGTTTTTGCGTAAGCTGTTGCTGTTGTTCCAGCATATTCTTCACTGCTAATAAATCTACGGAGTTCAGTGACGCAGCCGGGTGAATCGGCTCAGCTGTGGCAGCGGCTTTGTCTGACGCCTTTGGAATAAAGCGACGAAGTGAGCTTGCCAGCTGGTTGGTCCAGGAAGAACGCTCCCATTCAGCATCCACAGCGGCTATAAGGTGACTGTATTGCTTTCGCTGATCTTCCTGAAGCTGCTTAATGCTCCGCATGGAGGTACGGTATAGCCATATAGTGCCTGCTAAAACAAAGCAGACAAATATGAATACTCCCACTTGTAAACCATTAAACGAGCCCGCCAATAGAAGCATGCAGAGACTTTGGATCGACAAGCTAATAAAACTTTTGATGGACGCAAAAAATAACGTCCATTTATTAGCCCCGCACCAAAGTGCCCACTTTCTCGCCAGTAGCCACACGACGCAGGTTTCCAGGCTTGTTCATGTCAAATACGACAATCGGCAAGCTGTTTTCCATACAAAGTGTAAAGGCGGTCATATCCATTACATTAAGCTTTTGCGTAATGCACTCCTGGTAAGTAATGATGCCGTATTTAGTTGCGGTTGGATCTTTTTCAGGATCGGCTGTATAGATACCATCTACACGGGTACCCTTCATAATTACATCGGCCTTAATTTCAATGGCACGAAGTGAGCCTGCTGTATCGGTAGTGAAGTAAGGGTTACCTGTACCAGCGCCAAAGATCACCACGCGACCCTTCTCCAGGTGGCGGATAGAGCGGCGACGGATATAAGGCTCCGCTATTTGTTCCATTTTAATAGCGCTTTGCAAACGGGTATAAACCCCAATCTTTTCCAGCGCAGCCTGTAAGGCCATGCCATTGATCACAGTGGCCAACATGCCCATATAATCACCATGTGCACGCTCAATACCCGTTTCTGCTTCATTCATACCACGGTAGATATTTCCACCACCAATTACTACTGCTACTTGAACACCTAGTTCTGTAATAGACTTGATGTCTTGTGCATACTGAGACAAAACCCGGGTATCAAAACCAAAGCTTTTATCTCCCATTAATGATTCACCAGAAAGCTTGAGCAGAATGCGTTTGTATTTAGGCAACATATGTGTATAAATTGGCGGTGCGAAGATAAAGGATCGGCGGGAGGAATTGCCGATTTCTGATTTGAAGATTTCTGACAGATGTTCCACGCTCAGCGCAAGTGTGCAGATCAGGATTTCGCACAGAGGTAAAGAGAAAAGGAGAATAGGTTACAGGTTTGGGGGTTCAACTTTCCCTTCTCAACCGGGCTGACAATAAGAATGCCTCTAGCCTTTGTCATCCCGAACGCAGTGAGGGATCTCAGAGACTCGCACATAAAGTAGGACTGCTATTGTAAAGTCTCTCGCTGTTACGCTGAACTGGATCCTGAGCTCGTCGTAGGGTGCTGCTGCTCCCACCCCAAAAGAAATTAACACCGCGAAGGACATTTATCCTAACACCCTAATATCATTTCTCCCTAATCCCAAAATCTCCCCAAATCCATTCCTTCTGCCTTCATCATTTCTTGTTCCTTGTTCATTATTCCCTTGTTTCTTGCCTGCTCCTCCATGGTTACTCCGTATGGAAGCCTACTTTACTCCGTATCAACACCCTTCCTACCCTGGTTGACCGGCCTTCCTGCCTCCATACTCCTAATAGGCAAGCAATCATAATTAATAAAGAAAATAATAATGTGAAGGAAGGAAAATGAATCTAAGTAAGCAGATCCTAAAGATACGAAAACACAATCGGCCTTCCCCGCAATCACCAATCTAAAATCGGCAATCCCAAATCCGCCAACCAATCTCAAATTTCAAACCTCAAATATCAAATCAACCATCACGGCTGGCTCAAGGGCGCAAAATACGGGTATAAGTATCTTAGGCTTTCCAGCTTCTTTTGATCAAACTTTTTATTACCGCGATACACGCCCAGCAGGTTTTCTGCTTTTTCATTTTCGCCAGTCGCAATATAGTTTGCAATCAGCTCCAATGCACCATCGCCAAAATCGGGCTTTTGCTTATTCAACAGTTCCAGGTATTTTATCGTATTCTCCCGGTCGCCCATTTTAGTGTAGATCAGTGCACGATAATAATTGAGCAGCGGATCTTTTACAGTACAATCCAGCACGTTTACTACATTAAGTGCTTTGTCATATTCCTCATTCAGGAAATAAGAATCAAAAAGACCAAACTGTGCAGCGGGATCATTGCCGAAGTATTTATTATACACTTCCAGCGCCAGCTTATACTTCTCCTGGTCCAGTTTTGCCAACACGGTAAGATTCATTAACTGCAAGGCTTTATCTTCTTTAATCTTTTCTGGCAACTGTTCATATAGCTTATTAGCTTCTGCATACTGCTGTTGATTAATAAGGTTACGAATATTCTGAATAGACTTAGCCACATTCAGCATTTTCTTTTCTGATTCTTGCTTCGCATGATTGGCCAGCAAAGAAGTCGTTCGAATAAATGTTTTGCTGATATTCTCGCCACTGAGGTAAATGAACATATCAGCCAGCCCAATTCGGTCATCAAACTTCGCCAGTTCTAAATCGTGATAATTGATACCCGCATCGCCATAAATACGAAACAAAAGATGGTGATGCTTATCTTTTTCATAATGATGTAGAAACTCATAGGTAGCATCACTTCCCATATTTTTCAGCATCTCTCGTCCAATCTTTTTCTCCTGTAAAGCAACTACTAAACCCTTCACATAACTTTTATCCATAGCCTCACCGGCTTCTTTGGCTATGTGATCAGCAAAAGCCTGGTTGGCAAAAATGGAATCAAATAATTGAGAATGTCCATTCGCAATAGAGGTCTCCAATCTTTGTGCAAAGGCAATGGCTTCTTCTTTAGTAATAGGCTGTTCCTCGGGAGTACAACTCAAAAGATATATAGGTAACAAGAGGAGTAGGACGATCGTTTTCACAAGCATTAGGTTTTAGTATGGATGAAAAATACGACGAATTAGGCATATGACCTTTTTCATTGCTATCAATACTTTCTAACAATCAAAATCATAAACATTAGTAAAAAAGTAATATATCAGCTTTACATGAATGGTAACAGCAAGAAATACAGAGACGTCTAATTTTAAAAATCAACCAATTAACCAGTTATGGGAAAAGCTATTTTCTTATTTGTTTGTTTTATAAGCTTTAGCGCCCTTCAGGCACAAACCAGCCGATCGCACTTAAGTGAGCGAATAGATACTACCAATCTCAACCTTGAACAATTTGCTACACAAATAGCAGGTAATGCAAGCACTGATTATGAAAAAGCTAAAGTATTGCTGAACTGGCTTAGTCAACGCTTAGACTGGAAGGCTACCGACTATCAGCAACGAAGTGTAAACCAAATTTTACAGAGAGGTGGTGGCAACTGCTTTGAACTGGCCAAGGTATATATGGCCCTGATCAAGGCCCTACATTTACCCTATCGCCCTATAGCCGAAATCAATATTCATAGATATAGCGAAAGTCGTCAGCAAACGGCTGAAGAAAAAGTAAAAGAAAAAGGGAATGCCATGTCTGTATTTGGCCGCCAGCATAATGACCATCGTTGGTTGGAAATCTTTGATGCCACCTCCAATCGCTGGGAGCCCGTAGATCCATCAATGAATGTTATAGGTGTAGAAAGCTGGCTCAAAGCCAGAGTGTGGTTTGGAGAACGACTAACCATTGATACTAGCATAACCAATGATATGATTGTACCCTTTGCTATTTTCACAACTGGCCCCTCAAAAACCCAAATGCAAGAGAGCCGCTCTACTTATTACTTAGTGGAAGCCTTTGACAAACTATACAATTACCAGCTCTCCAAATTACCATCATGGAAAGCATGGCCTGAAGGTGTCGCCGCCTTACAGGACCCAGCGCGTAATGCATTTGCAGGCACTGAGAACCTACATTCCAATGGCACACAGATTGCCAGCTTAGCTACGGTGTATGGGCAATTGAAAAAAGAATACTTTGCTATAAATCCTAATCCAAAGAACTGAACCAATTAGCGTTTATACTTTCGCGCCAACTATTTGTCACTAATGCCATCAACCATGTTATCGACACGAATAATTCTTTTGCTTGCCTTCTTTGCATTTCTGCCCTCTCTCGTATTTGCGCAGAACAAGACTGATCAAAAAGAGGCTATCCGCAAAGCGTTCCAGCAGATCAACAATGACCAACGTCTAAAAAAACTAACACTGGAAAGTGAAGCCTTTCTGAAACACATGCCTGATGGTGGTGGCGAACTAACAGGGTTTTACAAGGATGGACAATTAGTAAAAATTCGTGAATGGATTGGCTTATCAGATGGCAATAAAGTAGTGGAGTATTATTTGAAAGATGGGGCATTGATATTTGTATATGGCCAGTTCAACACCTGGATGTTCGACGCTACACTCGACGAATTTGACCATAGTAAAACCAAAACTATCTTTGAAGGACGTTATTATTTTCACCAACAAAAACTTATAGACAAAATTGAAAAGGGCAATATGCATACTGCTGATGAAATGTATTACAAGGAGAACAATATGTTGACTACAGCAAATCAATACGCAACCTTACTTAACAAGACCAAAAAATAGAAGTTCGTTAACTGCAATAGTTTTAAATGTTATTGTATTCTGTTTATGTAATTTAAGACCTGATAGTACCTCCTGATTCTTTATCAGTTACCCTATCAATTTCCATCTTTCAAACACTTGATGTACCTTTTATGATGACCCTGATTGAAACAGACCGCCTTATTGTCAGTGATTTTAATCTTGATGATGCTGCCTTTATTATTAAATTGGTAAATAGCCCAGGCTGGTTACAATACATTGGTGACCGTAATATAAAAAGCCCTGAGGAGGCACGCCAATACTTAGAAAACGGACCTTTAAAAAGCTATAAACAGTGGGGCTTTGGCCTATACCGCGTAGCCCTAAAAAACACAAATACGGCTATTGGCATGTGTGGACTAATTAAGCGTGAAGTGTTGGATGGAATAGATATCGGCTTTGCCCTCTTACCTGCTTACGAAGGCCAAGGCTATGCATATGAGGCGGCAAAAGCGGTTTTGGATTACGCTGCCAAAGACTTAGGAATGAAACGCATGCTAGCTATTACAATGGTTGACAATGCTGCCTCAATTAAGCTGCTTCAAAAACTAGGGCTGCGTTTTGAAAAAATGATCCGCCTAAACGATGAAGACCTTGCATTACTAGCCATGGAGCTGGGTAAAGAATCGCACATTGTTAAAGAAAAGGAATGATCCTAAACAATGGTGGCATGGCCATACTGACTACAAAGGCACAGATGCAAGCTTTTCCTTTGCCCGCGAAATGGCCCATAATCATCATACACAGAAATGAATAGAACGCTAACCAGAAAAGACACGCTTAATGTCTTTCTTCCACATCTTCAGATACCCTCAAAACACATAAGGCCTTTTTATAGAAACTATTTTACGGTTGCTCATCAAGGTGATCGGGTGGGCGACCGTCTTGCTGTTGTACTTCAGTACCCGACTCTCTCACTTTCGTATCTCCAGTATCTTGCGAACCACGGTAGCCGCTTCCGCCCTTATCATCACTTCCCGTTCGCTGAACCTCCTGCTCTACTTGTTCATTAGATAGCAAGCCACCTTTGTTTTCTTTTTTAGCCATATCACGCTATTTGTTTAAAAAATATACCAATTCTATGCCTGTAAAACTTCTAATCATGAGCCATAGGCAGCAAAAGTTAGATTGTGCAAGATGAGCATGAAAATGTAATAAGCTTCTGGATGAGCTATTATTTGCTGAGCTTTAAGCAACGCAACTATTTTATTCATCTCGGCATTATGGCATGTTTTTTTAGAGTTATACTTAAACGTTAGTTATGAAAACCTTTTATTTTTTTCTTTTAGCCACATTTACCAGTGTGATGGCAATGGCACAAGAGGCAAGCGGTAAGCTGGATGTGAATATCAATACAGACGAGGGCACCAGTTGGCTGACTTCGCCATGGGTATGGGTAGCCGGAGCCGTCGTTTTTATCTTATTATTGGTAGCGTTGACAAGCGGCGGTGGCAGCCGAAGAGTTAGCAACACCACAGTTGAACGCACTACAACTACTCCTACTGGTGATCAGGTTACTGTAACCAGGAGAACGAATGAAGACGATTTAGCATAAAAAAAGCTACAACTCTCTCTATTATTTTGATTTTTGAAGGTCTTAGTTATCTAAGACCTTTCTTGTTTATATCATTATCGCCCATTCTGCTGCTTCCATCGGCGTATTAAAAAGGTTATAAAAACACAAACACCAAGAACAACATAAAGACCACTGTAAATACTGCTTGTTGTGTCAAACTTATCCACTGAACTTCCTCCTATACTATCCACCAGACCCCACGTTAATCTATAACCACTTTCTTCATCAACCCTATCCATATCTGCCAGGAATTTCCCCATTTCCTCTGGTGACACATGATCTTTTTGACTTTCATACTTGTAATGCAATTGCAAAACACCTTTGCTATAATTAGAACTTGTCTCTAGAAAAAAATTGGCATTTTTAAACTCATCCCTAGAGGCTGAGATATCCCACTCGCCTGGCAACTCAACCACGATATCTTCTGTATATCGATTAGGGTAAGAGGTAGCAAAGGGCATTGCTCTTTTTTCATCGTTAGGTGTTTTAATAACACTATTAAGCATGAACGGAGAGAAAGAAGATCTCAGACTGCTCTTTTCTTTTTTCCAAAAATTAGGTATTGTGTACCATTCATATGTGGTTAACTCACCGGTCTGTTCGTTATCAGCATATTGCAGGCTATCAATCGTAAGCTTTTCATAGTATGATTTATAAAAATCCTCAAACACCTTTTTCATATCATGCATACTACTTGAGTTAAAGTCATTACGCATATTGTCGGCGTGCGACCCTGTATATTTTGTAGTTACCATTAAGCGCACCGGCGAGATACGGTCTTTTACAACAAATTTCTCCTTTGTTACGACGCTCCCTTTGTCTTGCAATGGTATAACGGTTAAGCCTGTAGTTTGTGGGCTTATAACTAAGCCACATTGGTAATTTGGATAGGCAATCTGCTGAATAGTACCACGCTGGTAATTAATAGTAGGGTCAAACCAATACGTTTGTCCCTTGAGTTTTAGCTGTACTGTAACATGATCAAAAGCTGTAGCAGAAGGAAGCCAATTAAGCAGAGCCTTTTTATAAGCTGTATTTATTAGAACAGGATAGGCTTCCATATTCAAACCGCGCAAAAGTGTAAGTAACAAATAACTTTTATCCTTACAATCACCAAAACGTTGCGCAAGAACCTTATCAGGATTGTTAGGGCGGTGAGATCCCTCCCCCATTTCCATACCTAAATAACGTACTTCATCTTGCACAAACCGCAGAGCGGCAACGGCCTGCTCCTCAGGCGTTGAATATTTATTTTTAATTTCAGCAACCTTCTGTTGCATTGACGCAGAAAGCGATACGCTAGCAGGGAATAAAGCCTGTGCCCAATCATTTACTTCTTTCCAGGAAGTATATTCACTGATGGCCACATTATTATATGGCTCATACCATGAAGGCACCCGATCCTCTAAGTGAAAAGCCGGCACATCTGTCAGCTTCCATTCATACACCGTTTCGTTTGGTTGTTGAGAAACGGATGGCTCTATCATTTGCCCTTCTCTTTTAATCGTTACAAAGCGCCCCTTAGGCACAATCAACTTATAATACAAGAGGCCGAGCGGCACTGAAAAATTACCGGCAAAATTACCGGTATACTTCTCTTTGAAAATAGGATTGAAACCCTTGAGACTATAGCTATACTCAATTACATCACCTTTACGAACATCTTCCAGGAACAATACAGCAGACAAGCTGCCATTGTATAAATATTTATCGAGCTCCTCTTCCTGCTGTAGAATCTTGAATTTTGAACGATCTAACTTATTTAGAACCTCCTTTCCCCGTATAATGCGAATAGTATGAAAGGTTATGCTTTCATAAGAGGGGTCGAAGCCAACATTAACTTCAGAACTATTTTGCACACCAGCATCAGATAAAATCCTTATGGCTTTCCGGCAATAAACCTCCTGTTGACTTAAAGAAACCTGACGTTCAAAAGCCAGATCTATATAACCATCATCAGCATCCTTTTCCCCTTTGGAGTTGCTATAATTAACTGCATTAACTGTTACCCAGGTTGGCGTTGGTGCTATTTGTATGTTTTTCTTTTGTGCAAACAGGGGGATATACAAGAAGAGAATAACAAGCAGGATACAGGATTGAAGCAGACCTTTCATAATCAATTAGTTTCACGGCTTACCCACCTAGCGTTACTGATACTACAGCATCTTGCCAACGCTAGTTATTTTATAAGCAGTAGTTCGAAAGTGTTAATGTACAATAAAGCACTGAAACCCACGGCGGAAGCAGCAGGTTTTTTAACTAGGTTTGCCGATATTCAAAAATGTTGACATGAAAAAGATTCTGATTACCCTCATTCTTTTTAGCAGTGTGCTGAGTAAGGCATTGGCCGATGAAGGAATGTGGTTGCCACTGCTACTAGGGCAACAAGTGTACAATGACATGGTGAAGAAGGGCCTTAAACTTTCTAAAGAACAATTATATAGTGTAAACAAGGCATCCCTAAAAGATGCCGTGGTGATCTTTGGTAATGGGTGTACTGGCGAACTGGTGAGTGCAGAGGGCTTGATCTTTACAAACCACCACTGCGGCTATAGCCAAATTGCGGCCGCTTCTACTGTAGAACACAACTACCTGCGTGATGGCTTCTATGCTAAAAACAAAGGCGAAGAAATTCCATCACAAGGGCTGTCTGTCCGGTTTTTATTACGCATAGATGATGTAACTAAAGAAGTAATGGATTCGCTTCAAGGCTTAAGCGGCGCTGAACGCCTGGCGGCTCAAAACCGTGTATTGAGCACGATCAATGCGCGCATGAGCGACCCTTCTAAGAGCATTGAAACTTTGGTAAGCAGCTTGTTTAAAGGCAATCAATTCCTGGCCTTTGTATACCAACGCTATACCGATATACGCCTGGTAGGTGCACCTCCGGAAAGCGTAGGCAAGTATGGTGGCGATACCGACAACTGGGAGTGGCCGCGTCATACCGGCGACTTCTCGGTTTTCCGTGTGTATGGCAATAATGGTCAGCCAGCATCTTATGCAGCAAACAATACCCCATTAAAGCCGAAATACTTCTTACCCGTATCTATTAAAGGGGTAAAAGAAGGTGATTTTGCCATGATCTATGGCTACCCTGGCAGCACCAACCGCTATGAAACTTCACTGGGTGTAAAACTGGCTACCGATATCAACAACCCAACGCTTGTAAAGTTGCGCGATGTGCGCCTTAAGTACATGCTGGAAGAAATGAAAAAGGATCCTGCTATCAAGTTGCAGCTAGCCGGCGATTATGCTTCTATTGCCAACTACTGGAAGTTTTATGATGGTGAAACCAAGCAATTGATCAAGTATGATGTA
The DNA here is from genome assembly GCF_001644645.1 of Flavisolibacter tropicus. Lineage (NCBI taxonomy): Bacteria > Pseudomonadati > Bacteroidota > Chitinophagia > Chitinophagales > Chitinophagaceae > Flavisolibacter > Flavisolibacter tropicus. Next base: position 3,149,853 of record NZ_CP011390.1, read on the forward strand.
TATGGTCAAAAGCGCAAAAGCGAGGAGACCTTTATTAAATGGGCAGCCAATAAACCAGAGTATAAAAACCTGTTTACTGACCTGGAGAGTGCGTACAACGCCTGGCGTCCTTACGCATTGCACCGCGTCTATATCAATGAAGGTATTTTAGGTTCGCCACTGTTGGCTTTTGCTGCCAGCTTGCAACAACTAGAAGCTGCTATGGTAAAACCTGGCACTTCTCAAGCTGATATCAAAAAAGCGTTGGATGCTGCCAACAGCAGCAGGAAAAGCTTTTTGGCTGCACATAACCGCACTTCAGATCAAAACATAGTAGCGGCTGTTTTACAGATGTACTATAACGATGTACCCAAAGAGCAACAGCCTATTGGCCTGTATAATGCCATCAAAAATGAATATGGTGCGCTGGACAAAGCCAGCACGTATCAGAAGTATGCAGAAGCTATTTTCAGCCAAACCATGTTGCTGGACAACAACAAGTGGGATGCCTTTATGCGTAATCCAGATGCTACTGTATTGCAGCAAGACCTGGCGTTTAACTTATCGAGCGCTTATCTTAAAAACTGGCAAAGCAAATATCTTCCTTACTACCAGCAATTTGTAGCCCGCAACAATGAAGCAGGCCGCCTGTACCTGAAAGGTATTATGGAACAAGATCCTAAGAAGATCATGTACCCAGATGCCACCTTTACCATGCGCGTTTCTTATGGCAAAGTAGATGACTACAAACCACGCGATGCGGTATCTTACGATTACGTAACCACGATGAAGGGTGTGTTGGAAAAATACAAACCCGGTGATTACGAGTTTGATCTACCTGCACGTTACCTGGAACTGGCGCGTAAAAAAGACTATGGTCAGTATATAGACAAACGCACCAACGATCTGGTAGTTGGCTTTATAACTTCTAACGATATTACTGGCGGAAACTCTGGCTCGCCTGTTATGAACGGCAATGGTGAGTTGATTGGTTTAGCTTTCGATGGCAACTATGAAGCATTAAGCCATAAGATTGCTTTTGACAAAGACTTAAACCGCACCATCAATGTTGACATCCGTTATGTGTTGTGGTGTATTGATAAATTAGGTGGCGCATCAAATCTGATCAAAGAGTTGAATATTAAGCGCTAAGAGCAGCGCACGCCCCCGACCCCTAAAGGGGAGAAGGCCAACGCACAAAAGATCAAACTCTCTTTACATAAAAAAGCACTCCGTAATTGGAGTGCTTTTTTATGTACATTATCCTTCAACAATCATTGAACATTGATCGTTGAAAATTGAGCATTGAACATTCTTTCATCATTCTTCCTTCCTTGTTCCTAGTTCATTATTCTCTCCCTTGTCAACTTATCAACCAGTCAGCCTGTCAACCCAATCAGCTAATTCCTTCACCATTCACCATTGACCATTCACCCTACCGCTTTATCTTTATGTCTTTACTATACACTTGAAGAAACTATTTTCTACCCTACTGTTATTTTACTGTTGTGCGGCAGAAGCACAAAATGCATTCAGTCTTACAACTGACCTTTCTGTATTGCGTAACCTCGGGGAGAATCAAGGCTTTACCGCCATTGGTCAAACCGTGCAGTTTCAATACCACTTTAAACCAAAGGAAATCGGTTATGCCTGGATCAGTTATTACAGCCCGGGTAGATACCAAAACACGTTAACGGCCACTGCCAAAGATCCAACAACCGTTCCTCCTACGCTTGATTATACAATTAGCTCAGAAATACGCTATCGACAAATATCCTTGGGTTGGAAACATTTCTTTAAAGGGTGGTATGACAGTGAAGAACCTTTTAATATTTACGGCTCCGCGGGCTTTGGCATCTTATTCTCAAAGATTACAAACACCTACAGCCAACCCATTGACAGCACTGTTTACATGATCCCTGCTAAAGCGGCGGCTGGTAGCGATGAAGCCAGGCGCCTGACTTTCGACCTGGCTTTAGGCACTGAAATACGACTTGGTGCAGGTATTTACTTTTATACCGATGTACGCACTTGGCTACAGGCATCCAGCACCCCTTCTCCTTACTATTATGACAACCGCACACCGCAGGTAATTATGTTGAATGGCGGTCTACGCGTATTGTTTGATTAGACCAAGATGATGTAATTGAAAATTATTTCTGCCACAAACGGCACAAGCTCTAATTTTAAAGCACTGATTAAATATTAATCTGAATAACAGAAATATTATGGCCGGCACTACTATCCAATCGATTGAACTCTACAAGTTATTTGTTCCACTGAAAGAACCATTTGTGATCTCTTTAGGTCCCATCAACACCGTTCAGAATGTGGTTGTGATCATCCGCACACAAGATGGCTGTGCGGGATACGGCGAATGCAGTCCGTATATGACCATCAATGGTGAAAGTGTAGATACCTGCTTTATTGTAGGACAGTACTTTGCACAGGTATTAAAAGGTAAGAATGCGTTGAACATTGCAGACTGCATGCAAGCCATGGACAAAACCATTTATGCCAATTGCAGTATTAAAAGTGCCTTTGATATAGCCTTACATGATATAGCGGCACAGCACTCTGGATTACCATTGTATCAGTTCCTGGGCGGCAAAAAAGATAAAGTCCTGCAAACAGACATGACCGTAAGTATAGGCGACCCGGCCAAGATGCAACAAGATGCTGTAAAATTCCGTGAGCAAGGCTTTGAGTTTATCAAAGTAAAATTGGGTGGAACAAAAGAAATGGATGTACAACGTATAGCCGCTATCCGGGAAGGCATTGGCAACGATGTGCCGCTGCGCATTGATGCCAACCAAGGCTGGCCTACAACAGAAGCCGCCATTGAAGTTTTGAACGCTTTAGCACCATTCAATATTGAACATTGCGAAGAGCCCATTCCACGTTGGCGTTTTATGGAACTGCGCCAAGTAAGTGACCAAAGCCCCATTCCTATTATGGCCGATGAAAGCTGTGGCGATGAGCATGATGCCGAACGCTTAATTCAGCTTAATGCTTGCCAAATGTTCAATATCAAACTAGGTAAGGCCTCTGGCTTTTACCGGGCACAAAAGATAGCCAAACTGGGTGCACAAGCTGGTATGGAAATGCAGGTGGGTGGCTTTATGGAAAGCCGGCTGGGGATGACAGCCGCAGCCCATTTTGCCTTGAGCAACGACCATATTCACCATGTGGATTTTGATACCCCTTTGATGTTTACCGAAGACCCTATCATTGGTGGTATTCAGTACCTGGACAAAGGAGTCATAGAAGTACCGGAGGTTCCGGGCTTAGGCGCCGTAGTTGATGACAGCTACCTGCAGAAAGCCGAGAAGTTTATATACGCTTAACTAGCCTTCAAAATAAAACTGGCTCAGCATTATGACATCGTCCAATGCTGAGCCAGTTTGTTTATAGAAGGTCCATCTTACATTTTCCGGGTTGTATCAGCAGGCGGTTGCTGCTGCTGAGGCTTTACTCCAAATTTAGCCGGGTGCACTTTTCCATTATGGCAGGTATAGCAGGTTACCTCTAGGTCGGCATCCAACTTATCCGCATGTTTTACATTAAAGTATTTATCATTCAGCTTCGCAGTCATCTTCAACATATCGCGCGCTATTGATTTATGATTATTACCATCAGACGCAAAGTCCATAGATTTCTGCTCTTGGTTATAGACGTGACAAAAATTACATTTTACTCCTAAGGCCACAGTAAAATGCTTCATCACACTGTCCATCTGCTCTTTGGTAGTGTTTTTAGGTAATACCTTTAAGTTTTTATAGCGTGGTTCATCTTTCGTAAAAGCCGAAGAAATAACCACTGCAAGGGCCAGCCCCAACGTTACTAAGTAAGATTTTTTCATGTGCAGCGCTCTATTTTGGGCCCAATTTATAAAAAAATCTGCCTTAGAAATCATTAACACCATAACCCACCAAACCATCGTAAATTTGCGGGCAAAAGAAAATCTAGCCCATGAGCAAGCTGGTTGAGGAATTTAACGACTACCGCACCCGAATGAATGAGGTGATTTTGAGCAAGAATAATCTGGTGATGAAGCGCCTGTGGAACCTGGATACCAACACCTATGAAGAAGGCGCACTGGATAAAAAGACCAAGGAAATGCTGGGCTTGGTAGCTAGCATGGTACTGCGCTGCGATGATTGTATTAAATATCATCTGGGCAAGAGTTACGAGCTGGGTGTTACCACTGAGCAGATGTACGAGATCTTTGCGGTAGCTAATATAGTAGGCGGAACGATTGTTATTCCGCATACAAGAAGAGCGGCGGAGTATTGGGAGGAATTGCAGACAAATGCTCAATGATCAATTATCAATACTCAACGCTCAATTGAAACTAACTGCATGGATAAACAGAAGTATGATCTGGAAGATAGGCTTGTTGATTATACCTGTAGAATGATTGATGTTGTAGAGGCATTACCTAATACAAGAGCAGGGAATTATATTGCGGGTCAGTCAATGAGATGCTGCCATTCGCCAACTTTTAATTATGGAGAAGTACAGGCTGCAGAATCAAGGTCCGACTTTATTCATAAGTTAGGTATCTGCTTAAAGGAGCTTAAAGAATGCAGAACAGCATTAAAAATTATAATTAAAAAAGGTTTGATTCAACCAACCGACAAGCTTAAGGGGATTTTTCAAGAAACAGAAGAGTTAATTGCAATAATCGCCAAAAGCGTTGAAACAGCTAAAAAGAATAGAGATGCTCAAAACTTGAACATTGAAAATTGAGCATTGAACATTGAATATTGAATATTTATTAAATTAAAATGGAAACTACCACTTTAAATAAACCCGCCCTCACAGCTAAGGATTTTGCAACAGACCAAGAGGTGCGGTGGTGCCCAGGTTGTGGAGATTATTCTATCCTGGCGCAGGTGCAGAAAGTAATGCCGACACTAGGCATTCCTCGTGAGCAAATTGCGATCATTTCGGGTATCGGGTGTTCTTCCCGCTTTCCATATTATATGAATGTGTATGGCATGCACTCTATTCACGGACGTGCTACAGCCATAGCCAGCGGGTTGAAAGCATCTCGTCCAGACCTAAGCGTGTGGATTGTAACAGGTGATGGGGATGGCTTAAGCATTGGCTTGAACCATACGATGCACCTGATGCGCAGAAACTTTGATGTAAACGTATTGCTGTTCAACAACCAGATCTATGGCTTGACCAAAGGACAATACTCCCCTACTTCAGAAGAAAACAAGGTAACCAAGTCTACCCCTTATGGTAGCATTGACCATCCTTTCAATCCATTAGCGCTGGTTCTAGGTGCTGATGCTACGTTTGTAGCGCGTAGTATGGACCGCGATGTAAAACACCTGCAAGCCATGCTGCTCCGTGCACATGGTCACCATGGTACATCGTTTTTGGAGATCTACCAGAACTGTAACATCTTTAATGACGGTGCTTTTGAGACCTTTACTGAAAAAGCAACGAAGGCCGACGAAGCCTTGTTCCTGGAAAACGGACAGCCGTTGATCTTTGGTGCTAACCGCGACAAGGGTATTCGTCTGGATGGGTTTACACCTAAAGTAGTAAGCCTGAACGATGGCTTTAGTGCTGATGATCTGTGGGTTCATGATGAAAGCGATATCTATAAAGCTCAGATCCTGACCCGCATGTTTGATGATCCGAAACTAGCCAATCACTTACCTCGTCCGTTTGGAGTGTTCTATGAAACAGAGCGTCCAACATATGAAGACATGATGTCGCTACAGCTTGAAGAAGCTAAGGCACGCAAGGCTGCCGATCTGGATAAGCTGCTAAGAGGTAATGAGGTTTGGAATATTGCCTAGAACTAGGATTTTTTGGATTAGAAGGATTTTGAGGAAAATGAGTTGAAAGGTTGATAAGTTAATAAGTTGACAAGCACATAAATCGTATATAAAAAAAGCCTCCAGATTGGAGGCTTTTATCATTTTGAGGGTTTACACTTCCTATCAACTTGTTAACCTGTCAACTGCTTTTACTCGCAGCTAGCAGCTCGTAGCTCATTTACTGCAGCAACTCCAGCTCTCGCTTAGCATTATTAAAGATGGTTTTCTTTTTATTCTCGTACCACCATTTGGGTACGGTCGTTTTCATGAGCGTATCAATATTGCGCATACCGATCAGGTTCCAGGCACCTTTTAATTTCCCAGTTAGTGAAGGCTGTAGTGCCCGCAAACTCATAGCAAAGCCACTGTCCAGGTATTCCATATGATGCCAGTAGCCGGCAGGCATAAACAAAGTGTCGCCATGTTCCATGATGACCTCATAGCCATTGGCATGTTTTAAGGCAGGGAATAGGTTATAATCTAGTTTGCTATTCTCGTTGTAATAGTTAGAGAAATCGGCCAAACTCAACACTTCAAATGGTTTACGATACAACTTATGCTGTTCAGAAAACGGAAACAACAGTACACGCTTGCGTCCTACAAACTGTGTATGTAGAATATTGGACAGGTCAATATCAAAATGCATGTGTGTAATAGAGCTGGCCCCGCCGACAAACAACATGGGATACTTTTTTACAAAGCCCTTCATTAGGTGGTCTGGATATGTAAAGTCCTTTACTAACCGGGGTGCATGATCGAAAATATTGAACAGAAAGATTCGCCAGCCAGCTGGCCCTTGGCTGATCATATCTATGTATTCACCAAAGGTTTTATAGTCATCGGCTTTATTGATGGGTGTATAGGCATCGCTTTTAATATTATTGTAAAGACCTACTTTCTGATGCCCTACCAGCTCTTTAAAATAAGACCAGTTCCACTTAGTATAAGCAGGCCACTGCTTAGCCAGATCCTTAATAACAACAGGTTTTTGTGGCGTATAGTATAGATCAACAAATTGCTGTGGCTCAATGAAATCAACGGCGGGTACCGCTTGCAATTGCATGGCTTGTAATTTTAAACAAAGTTAATTTTTGCCTCCAGACATAAAAGCCATTTTTCTTCATACAAATGATTGAATTGGATTACTTTAACAGTCGTTAAAGCTATTCTGGCATGTATGAAATAAAGATTTTGGTAATGAAATTGCTTTGACAAACAGAAAAAGATGCGCATACATATACATCCCGACAATCCACAGCCGCGCTTGATTCGGCAAGTAGTTGATATCTTGAAAGGAGGGGGAGTGATTGTGTACCCAACTGACACCATTTATGGTTTAGGTTGCGATATTTTTCAACAGAAAGCGGTAGAGCGAATTTGCCGGCTAAAAGGTGTTGACCCACAAAAAGCCCAGCTTTCGTTTGTATGCCATGACCTAAGCGATTTAAGCCACTATGCCCGGCAGTTAGAGACTTCGGTTTATCGTATGCTGAAGCAGTATCTACCCGGTCCTTATACATTTATTTTAGACGCCAGCAAACAAGTACCTAAGATCTTAAAAAGTAAGCGCGACACCGTAGGGATCCGTGTACCAGACAACAATATTGCTCAAAGCATTGTAGAAGAACTCGGCAATCCTATTTTAAGTGCCTCCTTGCCTGGTGAGTTTGTAGAAGACTATACCGACCCTGAAATTATTCAGGACCGGTTTGGCAAGCTGGTTGACCTTGTCATTGATGGCGGTATTGGAGGTATGGTGCCTTCCACTATCATTGATGTTACGTCAGGAAGTCCGGAACTAGTGCGCTTAGGCGCGGGTGAATGGGAGATGGTGGAATAGAATTTCAGATTTTAGATTGACGATTGCGGATTGGGAAGAAAAGACGCCGCTTTTAGGAGCTTTACCGTCTTCTCATTGGGAGCACAATCCGCACCTACTCATTACACTTTTCTTTAATTACTTACGGATGCCAGCCGGAGTAGTATAGGCTACTAGCAGAGGCAGTATAGGCTCTGATATGAATGATTAGTGAATGTGGAAGGCAGGTAGAGGGCTTTATCTGTGCAGTTGGTACGGACTTACCTACAGAAGAGGTACAGAAGAGGTACAGACTAGGTACAGATAAGGTACAAGAGACCAGGGAGGGCAGCGCATGCCCCCGGCCCCTGAAGGGGAGCACCCACGCACAAGAGTCCTTCTTTTAAATCCCAAAGGACAAATTCCAAATTCCAGTTATATGAGTCGCACTTACCGAGGATACACTATACTCCCCCTCACAGCTCGCAGCTTGCAGCTTCCCTTACTCACCACTCACCATTGACCATTCACCACTGTCTTTCTTTCTGTGGACTGTCGTCTGTCGACCGTGGACTACACTTCACATCTCCGATCTATCTTTGCGCCTACTGTGACATCAAAAACAAAAGCGCACCTGGCCGTATTAGGCACAAATCTCTTTTTTGCGGCCAACTATAGTTTGGTAAAACTGATTTCACCTGCCTTAATAAAACCTTTTGGCATCAACATTTTCCGTGTAGGTATTAGTTTACTGTTATTCTGGATAGTATGGTTATTTGGCAAGTCGAAAGCTGGTATTCGCAAAAATGATATTGGTCGTTTTTTGCTTTGCGGGTTTATGGGTATTGCCATCAATCAAACTCTTTTTATAAAAGGCCTTACCCTTACCTCCACGGTACATGCTTCTCTATTAACATTAACCACGCCTTTACTTATAACTATACTTGCTTTTTGGGTACTGAAAGAATCCCTTACCCTATTCAAAGCCGTTGGTCTGGCTTTAGGCATTGGCGGATCGGCCTTATTGATCCTTTCAAAGGAAAGCTCCTCGCATGCTACTAATTATTTATTAGGCGACATACTCATAGTCATCAACGCCATTTCATATGCGCTATATTTCATCCTGGTGAAGCCGTTGATGCAGCACTACACTCCATTGCATGTTATAAGGTGGGTATTTACGTTTGGCTTTATGATGGTACTGCCCATAGGACTGTCAGATGTTATGGCGGTAGACTTTAATGCTTTTGAGCCCGTTCACTTTCTTTCTTTGGCGGGCATTGTATTGACCGGTACTTTTTTGGCTTACTTTTTTACTACTTATGGCATTCAGCACTTGGGAGCTAGTATCACCGGCTCTTATATCTATACCCAACCGGTATTTGCCGTACTTATTGCCACATTCGTACTTCACGAAGGCCTTTCCTGGCAGAAATTGGCTGCCGCTGTTTTGATTTTTAGTGGGGTCTTTCTGGTTAACTACCGTAAACGGTGAATGTGATTTCACGCAGAGAGCGCTTCGCGCTGTAATGTTTCGCGCAGAGGCGCAGAGGACGCAGAGGAATGTAGAACTAGGATTATTAGGATGGAGGAGGATGGGGAGGAGAAGGGTTGACAGGTTGATGAGGTGATAAGTTGACAAGGAAAGGAATAATGAACAAGGAACAAGGAATGAAGAAGTGAGGGAAATATTCAATGCTCAATACTCAACGATCAAAGTTCAATGGAGAGAAAAAGAATTGATAAATGAAAAAGCACTCCTTAAGTGGAGTGCTTTTCTTTTTATAGACATTCAATTTCTTCTCCTTTTCTCCTTAGCTCTGTGCGCAACCCTTTCTCCGCGTCTCTGCGTGACACCTGCTGCGTGCAGCGTAAAGCGTATAGCTTGAAGGGCTAGGTCAACGGATTCTTGGGATAGTCGAAGAACAGGAATTGTTTTTCTGCATCTTTGAATGCTTCCCACTTGTCAACAGCAGCGCTCACCGCAAAAATGCCACAGGTGGGCATATCGTCTATGCGTACATTGGTAAGTGTGTTTGCAAATTCAGTAATACCTGGGTTGTGCGAGAATAGGGCTACAATATCCTGTTTATCAGGCAAGGACGCTACCACCCGGTAGAAATTATCCAAAGAAGGCTCATAGAGTTCTTCTTTGATCAGAACATCGTCTTTAGCCACCTTGTATTCTTCTGCAAATAACCGGGCTGTTTTTTTAGCGCGCTTTGCCGGGCTGGATACAAACAGGTCAATCTTGATATTCTTTTCCTTCAGGCGTTCGGCCATGTCGGGCGCATCTTTTTTGCCCCGATCATTGAGCGGCCGCTCCATATCAGGTTGATCAAAACGATCCCAACTACTTTTAGCATGACGAACGACAAGAAGTGTTTTCATACTTTAAAAGTCGGAAAAGAAACGCAGAAATTTAATAGCCCCTTGTGTTTTTACCTTCCATATAATTCATAAAGGCTTTGTTCACCACGCGGTTTCCACCCTCTGTTGGGTAGTTACCGGTAAAGTACCAGTCGCCCAGGTTACTTGGGCAAGCCTCGTGCAATGATTCAATGGTCTGGTAGATCACATCAACCGGAATCGTCAGGTTAGCTGGCGTAATTAGTTGAGCGATCTTCTGGGTAATTTCTTCGTTGGTAAACAGCTTGTAAACTTTCTTCACCACGTTTACGGTATGCAACTGATCGTTTTTGATCAGCTCAACACATTCATTGTATAGCTCCTGTAGCAAGCCATCCTGCCCTCTTTCTTTCAGCAATTCAACAGCAGCATTAAAGGCAATGAAATCGCCCAGCTTACTCATGTCAATGCCATAGCAATCCGGATAACGGATTTGCGGTGAAGAGGAAACAACAATGATACGCTTTGGATTCAAGCGCGCCAACATGCGAATAATACTTTCCTTCAGCGTGGTACCGCGTACAATAGAGTCGTCGATCACCACCAGCGTATCTTCATTTTTACGCACGGTACCGTAGGTGATATCATACACGTGTTGTACCATTTCGCTGCGGCTCACATCTTCGGTGATGAACGTACGCATCTTTACGTCCTTGATGGCAATCTTTTCTATCCGTACCTGCCGACTCACCATTTCTTTCAGCTTTTCCGGGTCTATGTCATTACCCCAGGAAAGAATGCGATCAATTTTGATCTGCTTCAGGTAGTCATCACAGCCTTTTACCAAACCGTAAAAAGCTACTTCTGCTGTATTGGGAATAAATGAGAAGATGGTATTCTTTAGATCGTAGTTAATAGCATCCAGCACTTGCTTGCTGAGGTTATAACCCAATCTTGAGCGCTCTTTATAGATCTTTTCGTCGCTACCACGAGAGAAGTAGATCCGCTCAAAGGAGCAAGCCTTACGCTCTTTGGAGTCAACGATCTGCTCAATGCTGATCTCACCATCATTGGAAACGATGAGGGCATGTCCGGGCATTAATTCTTTTACTTCGTTTTCGCCTACATTGAAGGTAGTGCGGATAGCTGCGCGTTCAGACGCCGCCACTACTACATCGTCATCAATATAATAATAGGATGGGCGAATACCGTGTGCATCGCGGAAAACGAATCCCACGCCGCTGCCGGTAACTCCACCTACATGGAAGCCGCCATCAAAAAGCGGTACGGCCTGACGCAATACGTTGGCTACGTCCATTGTCTGCGGGGAAACTTCATCCTCTTTTACTAAATAATGGTAAATCACTTCCAGCATAGCTGCCAAGTCACTCTGACGCTGAAACTCTCCGGGGTTGATACCTATCTGCTCAAACAGCTCTTCGGTATTAACCAGGTTAAAGTTGCCTGCTAACGCCAGATTGCGAGCTGGTATAGTGTGGCGTTTTATAAAGGGGTGACAAAACTCAGCGTTGTTCTTACCCTGGGTACCATAGCGCAGGTGCCCAATCAGTATTTCGCCCATAAATGACATGTGGCCTTTCATTAGGCCTGCGTGGTTACTGATATCAGGGTTGAACTTTTGAAGTTCTTTGTACTCTTCACCTATCTGGCGAAACACATCAGCAATCGGTTGATTGGCACTGCTGCGAATACGAGACAAGAAAGGATATCCCGGTTCAACGTTTAGCTTAACAGCAGCTACACCGGCACCATCCTGGCCACGGTTGTGTTGCTTCTCCATAAGTAGGTACATCTTGTTCAGACCCCACATTACGGTGCCGTATTTCTGTTGATAATGGGCGAAAGATTTGCGTAGTCTTATAAAGGCTAATCCGCATTCGTGTTTAATGGCGTCGCTCATGCTCTTGGTAAGAAGCCGCAAAGCTACGCCAAACTGTTTTAGTTGAAAACACAATTACTGATTTTGGGGCAAATTTGGCAGTCCTATAGGAACTGTCACCTTTATAATACAGCCCTGGCCTTCAGCCGTTATAATTTCAACCCTGCCGGCAAATAGCTCTACGCGGTTCTGTATATTAGCTAGCCCCAAACCTTTACGTACCCGGGCTAGGTCAAAGCCAATGCCATCGTCAGCGAACTTCAGAAAAATAGCAGATGCATTGTTTTCTAGCGTGATTTCCACCTGCTGGGCGCGGGCGTGTTTTACCACGTTATTTAACTGTTCCTGAATAATACGGAAAAGCATGAGCTTCTGGTTATCAGGAACTTTAGCTTCATTAAACCTTGAATCATCCAACTTAATTTCAAGTGTTTGAGTTCGGGCCAGGGTTTCAATCAGGTCGCTGATCGATTCTACCAATCCCAGGTCACCCAGTGTAGGAGGCATCAGTGAACGGGAAATATCACGGATCTCATTGATGACATCAGACACGCTACGCAGTGCCAACCCTACCATCTCTTGCGATTCAGCATTTACCGTAGATTTTGCCAGGTCAAGATAGAGTTTCGTTGTCGTTAATTGCTGACCAATATTGTCGTGCAGTTCCTTTCCTATTTCACGACGTTCTTTTTCCTGCCCATCAATCGTTGCCTGCGCCAGCAAGCGTTGATGATAGATCTCTTCAAACCGCAGCTTATTCTCCAATTTCTTCCGTTGTGTAATATCGGTCAGAGAAGTGATGATATGGAAAAGCTTGCCTTCTTCATTGAAAATAGGATTCACATCAACCATCATCCACTTTTGTTCAGAAGAATGCTCCATAAAGATGCCTAATACTATTCCGCGTACCGGCTTACCAGTCTTTATAACTCTGGCTACTGGGCGGTCGTGTGGGGCCACAGGGTTTCCCTGTTCATCAACAGCCGTGGGTATAATATCCAAAAAGAACTTCCCTTTTAATTTTTCTTCGCTTCCACCCAACAATTCTGCAGCCAGATGGTTCACCATTTCAACTTTACCTTCCTCATCCTGTAAAATCACTCCTACCTGTAAATCCTGGATCATATGGCGAAAGCGCTCTTCACTTTCTGCCAAAGCATCATTGGCCTTCTTACGAAGCGAATCATCGTGCAGGTAAATTACTATGCTATTGATATGGGGGTTATGCAATTGACTATGCCCGCGCACCATACACCAGGTCCAGTTGCCATTCTTTTTACGAACACGAATTACTACAAACTGTATATCACTTGCCCGTTTATTGTCTTCCGTATCTGATAAAACATCTTTAATAATGGTATCCTGAAAAGATGAAAAGGCATACGCCACATCATCGGGATGCACAAAATCCAACGCACTTTTTCCTAGCATGTCTTCACTTTCGTAGCCTAAGACATTGTAGATTGATGGAAAAACAAATCGGATAGTAGTGTCGGGATCAACGAGTAGCATTCCGTCAAGAGAGTTGGCAATCAGGCTGCGGTAAAAACTTTCACTTTGCAAAACCTTTTCCTCGGCACGCTTACGATCTGTTATTTCGTGACTTATAAATAAATAACTCTTCCTGTCACCCTTTTCATCATAGATACAATTGATCGTTTTCCGGAAATAGCGGAATTCACCCTTTTTGTTTTTAATACTGGTTTCTCCTATCCAAAAACCCTTTTCAGCCAAAGCCTTTTGCACATCCTCTTCTGTTTCACTTACCAGTGCCGATTCAGCTATGTCATAACAAAACCGACCTATAGCTTCTTCCTCTTTACATTCATACACCTCTTCAGCCACTTTGTTCATCGACAAAACACTAAATTCCAAATCTGTCACAATGATACTGTCACGAACATTTTCCAACACCATAGCCTGGTATTGCAGCTGCTCTTCTTTTTTCTTTGTATCGTCTATATCTATTACCGATCCAATGTAGCCAAGAAAAGTACCGTCTTCTAAAAAACGGGGAATACCTGTATCCTGTACCCAGCGGTATTGCCCATCGCCTCGCTTCAACTTATAAATTACAGTTACAGGTAAACGCTTTTTAAAATGTGCTTCAAACTGTACAAGTATGTCTTTAACTTGTTCAGGGTGTATCAAATTAGCCCAGGAAGAGCCTAACAACTCGCTTGTTGTATAGCCGGTATATTTTTCCAGGTAGCGATTTACATAAACAACCTTATCTTCCGGACTAATCATCCAGATGCCTACCGGCGCTGAGTCGGCCAACTCCCTAAAGCGACCTTCGCTTTCCTGCAACAGCAACTCGGCTTCTTTGCGCTCCGTAATATCTGTACCACTAATGATATAACCCAGTGGCTCATCCTGATCATCCTTCATCAGCTTAAAACCGGTTAACAAGGTAACCAGCTTTTGATCGGTTGGCCGAATAAAAGACATTTCTCCACGCCATCCTCCTTCCTTAAGAATCTGCGCGCGCACTTCCTCTCGAGTAGTGTTATGATAATGTATATCTATATACTGACGAACATTCTTTCCAATTACTTGTTGAGCGCTTAAGCCATACACTTTTTCAGCTGCAGTATTCCAGGTAAGGGGCTTAAAATCCAGATCGGCTGCGGTTAATACATCAGAGGTTTGTTCCACCAGGTCGGCCAGAAGACGTACTTTCTTTTCTACTTCTTTTACCTGTGTAATATCACGCTGCGATCCCCATATCCGTTTTAAAAACCCATTTTCAACAATCCCAATCGCATTGTTTAAAAAATAAACAGAGTTACCAAAGCGATCTTTTTCATGCGACTCGGCGCTGACTACTTTAAAGTCGTTGGTGATAAAGCCTTTAACGTATTCGATATTGGCTTCATCGCTGAAGTCAACTAAGTTCTTTGTTACCAGGCCCACCATTTGGCTACCGTATTCATAGCCATACATTTGCGCTAAGGCATCGTTACATTCGGTAAGACAGCTTTCTTTAATGGCATCCAAAATTGCTTCTACAGAGGCTGTAACAGGCATTGGCTCCAATAGTTCCTGGCAAAAAATCCCCTCTGAATTTTGATCAATAAATCCCTTATATCGTTTAGCCGTAGCTGCCAGTTGCTCCTGTTTGGCATAGCGGCTGGTAATATCGATAAGTGTAATTTGATGCAGCACATCTGCTTCATGCACTAAGGTCTGTACATGCATGTCTGCTGTCAGAATTTCCTGTGTTGTTTTTTGCAACTGTACAATCGTATTCCATGGAGCTCCTTCTTTACTGCGCTGTAAGGCTGCAGCTGTTTTTACTTTATCAGCAGGAATTAATATATCGGTAAAGGTGCGGAGGAGAAGTTCTTGTGCTGTTAATTGTAATAAAGCAGTAGCTGCTTTATTAGCCGAAACAATTTTCAAATTGCTTCTGAGTACCAAAATGGTAGGCAGCGGATGGGACTCAAAGAAAACTAATGGTTTTGATGATCCCTCATATTTTTTAGTACCGGAAAATATAGACACAGGCTTGGGATTAATGGACAGATTACCCTTTAAAATTATAGGCATATAGCCAGATTCCCCTGACAAGTCAGAAAAATTTTTGACTTGTCAGGGGAATCTTTATTTAAAACGTTCAAAACTGCTTTCTAGTTTGTAGCCAGCTTTGCTGCACCTTTCCATTTTTCCAATTGCTGACAATTGCCAATGGTAGGATCCACCATGATGTAGTGTGTAGAGATGCGGTTAGACATCCACTTGTCCAACACCTGCATCTTCTTTTCTTCTAAAGCAGCTGTTGCAATTTTATTATAGTCATCACGCATGTTCATACGGTGTGGCTCTGTACGTGATTTCAGGTATAAGATACGCACTCCTTTTTTGCCTCTTTCGTCAGCAAAATTTATTGGCTGGGAGTACTCGCCCAATTTTAATTTATCTAGTTGAGCCACTACATCCTTGTCCAATTCGTCAATGGTCAGGTAAGTAGAGCCTGTAGTTTTACTTGTAATGAATGGTCCGGAAAACTTCGCTGCTTCATCTTCACTGTAGCGGCCGGCAGCAGTGCTAAAGTCAAGCGTTCCGGCAATTAACTTGGCGCGTACAGAGTCTAACTTAGAGCGTCCTGCGGCCAGTTCCGCATCCGTGACCGGAGGCACACGCAGAATATGTTTTACAATGGCGTCATCTCCATTGCGTTGTACCATTTGAATAATGTGATAACCAAACTTGGATTTGATCACTGGAGAGATCTCTCCTTCTTTTAAACGGAATGCAGCAGAAAGAAATGCAGGATCCCAGGTCTTTTCTGTTCTATTGATCTGGTACTGCCCACCTCTGTCTTTAGAACCGGGGTCTTCAGAATATTGCTTTGCCAATTGATCAAAAGAAGTGATACGCATCTCTACTTGTTTCTTGTAATTGTTCAATTCGTCAATTACATATTTTTCAAGATCGCGAGAGGCTTTTGGGAAAACAGCGATCTGGCCAATTTCCACTTCTGTCTCAAAGAAAGGCAGGCTATCTTTTGGTATACGGTCAAAATAAGCTTTTGCTTCTGTAGGAGTAATGCGTACGCTTTCAACGATCTTGCGCTGCATGGCTTGTGCCAGTTTGTTCTCTCTTACTGATTCGCGGGCATCGTCTTTAATCTGGTAAATAGTTTTTCCAGCTATGGTTTCCAGCTGCTGCTGTGATCCATAGGCGTTTATAAAGTAGCGAATACGCTGATCCAGTTCGGCTTCTATTTCTTCGTCTGAAACAGGCAGTGAATCTTTTTCAGCTTGCAGCATCAATAATTTCGACACCAAGGCTTGCTCTAATATCTGGCATTCAGCGTCTGCTGGCACTGGATTACCCTGGCGGGCCGCATCGGCAATAGCATTTTTAATATCTGAGTATAAAATAATCCGGTCGCCCACAACACCTACAATCTTGTCTGCTACTGCTTTTTGTGTTTGTGCGGTAGCGAAAGATGTAATACCTACAAGTCCGAGCAAGAAGGAAAAAACTTTTTTCATATACAATGATAGACGTCAAAAATAGGTGTTCCCAGCAGAAATCCCTGCCGAAAGCATTATGGATTAACAAAGTTTTGCTGACCGCGGATTTTTGAGATTAGCGGGATTAATGGGATTAAGTGTCTGTAGATGGATGTATTCTTTCTCTATCAGACTTTCTGTTATAGCGGGGCCTGCATGTGGGGCTGGGGGAGGAACGCTGTTTTTATCCATGAACAGGCATAAAAAAAGGTCAGAACCATTGTTCTGACCTTGAGAATGTTTATTGTATGTATTACAATGTACGTTTGATCTCTTCCAATTCGAAGGCTTCGATGATGTCGCCCACTTTGATATCGTTGAAGTTCTTCACTGTCAAACCGCACTCCATACCAGACTGAACATCTTTTGCATCGTCTTTATAACGCTTCAATGAGCCCAGTTCAGCATTTTGACCTTCGCCTTTTGGATATTCTACGATACCATCGCGAATAACACGGATCTTGTTGTTGCGGCTGATCTTTCCATCCAACACGAAACAACCGGCAACGGTAGCTTTATCAAAGCGGTATACTTCGCGTACTTCCACATTGGCCACGATCTTCTCCTGCACTTTCGGCTCCAACATACCCTCCATCGCGCTCTTGATTTCATCAATAGCCGCGTAGATTACTGAGTATGTTTTGATCTGGATACCGGCGCCATCTGCCAGGCGGTTGGCCTGCATAGACGGACGTACGTTAAATCCAATGATCACCGCATCTGATGCTTCTGCCAGTACAACGTCACTTTCGTTGATCTGACCTACACCTTTATGGATCACACTCACCAGGATCTCCTGGGTAGAAAGTTTTTGTAAAGAGTCACTCAACGCTTCTACTGAACCGTCCACGTCACCTTTGATGATCACTTTCAGTTCTTTGAAGTTTCCAAGTGCTAAGCGGCGACCGATCTCATCCAGGGTAATGTGCTTCTTCGCACGCATACCTTGTTCACGAAGGATCTGGGCACGGCGGTTAGCTATATCTTTTGCTTCTGCTTCATCCGCATACACTTTAAACTTCTCACCGGCTTGTGGCGCACCGTTTAAGCCAAGGATCAGTACTGGAGTTGATGGTCCGGCTTCATCCACACGTTTGTTACGTTCGTTGAACATCGCTTTTACACGACCAAAGTGTTGACCACTCACTACAATGTCTCCATTATTCAGCGTACCATTCTGTACCAGGATGGTAGCTACGTAACCGCGACCTTTATCCAAGGAAGCTTCAACAATGCTACCGCTAGCCTCACGGTCTGGGTTGGCTTTCAGATCAAGAATTTCCGCTTCCAGTAATATTTTCTCCAATAACAGATCTACGTTGGTACCTTTCTTAGCCGATAATTCCTGGCTTTGATACTTACCACCCCACTCTTCCACCAATAAGTTCATACCCGCTAGCTGCTCATAGATCTTTTGTGGATTAGCGCCGTCTTTATCAATTTTGTTGATGGCAAATATCATTGGTACACCGGCTGCCTGTGCGTGGCTGATGGCTTCACGTGTTTGTGGCATAATCGCATCATCAGCGGCAATTACAATAACAGCAATATCGGTAACCTTAGCACCGCGGGCACGCATGGCCGTAAAGGCTTCGTGACCAGGCGTATCTAAGAAGGTAATATCTTTTCCATTCGGAAGGTTTACCTGGTAGGCACCAATGTGCTGGGTGATACCACCCGCTTCACCAGCTACTACCGTTGCGCTACGGATGTAGTCAAGCAATGAAGTTTTACCATGGTCTACGTGACCCATGATGGTTACAATTGGCGAGCGAGGCTCCCTTTCGTGATCACCATCTTCCTCTTCTACTTCCTCCATCTCCATTTGCTTCTCCATATCGATGAACTCTACATCATACCCGAACTCACTTGCCACCAGTTCAATTACCTCGGCATCCAGGCGCTGGTTGATAGACACCATGATACCCAAGCTCATACACTTACTGATCACCTCTGCAAAGGAAACATCCATCAGGTTAGCCAATTCGCTCACTGAGATAAACTCGGTTACCTGCAGTTTGCTGCCTTCAGCTCCTTCTGCCATTTCAGCCATTTCGTGGCGCTTGTCGCGGCGAAGCCTTTTCGTGCTCTTACCACCACGGCCGGTACCACCAGAAAGTTTGGCTTGTGTTTCCTGTATTTTCCGTTGAATTTCTTTTTCGTCGATTTGTTTGTCTTCGCGTCTTTGGAAGCCACCACCTTGGCGCTGACCTTGACCAAAGCGGCCACCGCCTTGTCCAAAGCGACCACCACCTTGTTGCTGGCCACCTTCTGGTCTACGCTGAACAGTAAAGCGTCCACCGCCGCCGCCACTTTGTTGCTGGCCTTGCTGTGCTTGGGTTTGGGCTTGGCCCTGCCCCTGTTGTTGACCTTGTTGCTGGCCGCTGGGGCGTACCTCTTTCTTTTCAATAGGAATGCGCTTGCGTTTACGCTTTTCATCCAATTTCGGACGCGTATCGCTGTCTACAGGCAATTGAATTTTACCCAGGATCTTAGGCCCTGTAAGCTTTTCAGCCTGTATATTCTCTATTACTGGTGGAGCCTCTTCAACAGGCTGTTGTGGTTCTTCAATCACTTCTGGCTGCGCTTCCGCTGCCGGCATAATAACTTCTGGTTCTGGAGCAGGCGCTTCTTCTACCGGTTCAGGCTTCACTTCAGGCTCTGGTTGCGGAGCAGGAGCAGGAATAGGTGTTTCTGCTTTTACCTCAGGCTCTTGAACTGCAGGCGCAGGCTTTTTCGTTATACCCTTTTTAGGGCGTGTTGACGAATCTATAGCCGACAGGTCAATTTTATTGATCACTTTAGGCCCTTCAATTCCAGGCGTTTCCAACTTAACTACAGCTGGCTCCTCTTTAACAGGCTCTGGCGGTGCTTGAGGCACTTCAGGCTCTGGTTCAGGAGTAGGTGGCGCCTGTACTTCTACAGGAGCTGGAACTTCAGGCTCAGGCTCTGGTTCCGGAGCAGGCGGAGGTGTTGCAACCTCTGGTTCGGCAGGGGCTACTTCTTCTTTTTTAACAGGCGCTTTCTTTTCTTCTTTACGGAAATGCACCTCTTCTTCATCCTTCCGCTTACGGGCATCGAGGGCTGCACCTTTCGGCAAGTCGATCTGCTCGCTTTTCAGCTTCGCTACTTTATCGCTTTGGAACTCAGCCTGCAAAGCCCTATACATATCTTCGGTCAACTTGGCCGTTGGCTTCAACTCATCTTTGTCGAAACCTTTGTTTACCAAAAAGTCCACCAGCGTGTCTTTACCGATGTTGAACTCTTTAGCGGCTGCCATTAACCGGGGTGTTGATACTTCTGCCATTAACTGTTTTTATTATTCTAAATCGTTTACCTGGCTTATTAGGACCAGGATTTGGGTTATTCTATTTTGTTCTTCTTAAATGCTGATTACTCAGACACTTGGTACTATTCTTTCAACAGGCTGGATATAAGAGACGCCAAACTTGAAGCTTAGGCTGCCTCTTATTAAAGAACGAACTTATCCTTTTTCGAATTCTGCCTGTAAGATCTTTCTAACATCCTGGATGGTTTCTTTTTCCAGGTCAGTTCTACGCTCTAATTCTTCTGCGCTCAACTCTAATACGCTTCTTGCAGTGTCGCAACCCACGCGTTTTAATTCATCAATGACCCAAGGTTCAATTTCATCGCTGAATTCTTCCAGGTCAATATCAAACTCTTCTTCCTGGCCCTCATTGTCTCTGTATACGTCTATATCATAACCTGTCAATTCACAGGCCAGCTTGATGTTTACACCACGACGACCAATAGCTAAAGACACCTGGTCAGGTTTCAGATATACACTGGCGTGTTTCTCTTCCTGCTCCAGTTCCATAGTAGTGATCTTAGCTGGCGTTAAGGCCCGCTGAATTAAAAGTTGTGTATTGCTGGTCCAGTTGATAACGTCAATATTCTCATTCTTTAACTCACGTACAATACCATGGATACGGCTACCTTTCATACCTACACAGGCTCCTACCGGATCTATACGATCGTCGTAAGATTCAACAGCCACTTTTGCTCTTTCACCTGGGTCGCGAACGATCCTTTTAATAACGATTAAGCCATCGAAGATTTCTGGTACTTCTATTTCCAACAATTTTGCCAAGAAATCAGGTGATGTACGGGAAAGTATAATAACAGGGCTATTATTTTTCATATCCACCTTTTTCACGACAGCACGGATATTTTCACCCTTCTTAAAATAGTCCTGTGGTATTTGTTCGCTCTTAGGCAGGATTAATTCGTTGCCTTCTTCATCCAAAAGTAAAATCTCTTTTTTCCACACCTGGTATACCTCAGCACTAATGATCTCACCAATGCGGTCGGCATATTTTTTAGCCAGTACGTTCTTCTTCAAATCAGAGATACGGCTAGCCAAGGTTTGCTTAGCAGCCAAAATAGCGCGACGGCCAAATTCTTCCAGGTTTACCTCTTCATATACTTCCTCACCTACTTCATAGTCGGGAGAAATTTTAATGGCATCTTTATATTCAATCTCCTCTAAGGTATTATACACGTCGTCATTATCTACAACTGTACGACGGCGGAAAATTTCCAAGTCACCTTTTTCTGCGTTTACGATCACATCAAAGGTTTCATCACTACCGTATTTTTTCCGGATCAGTGTTCTGAATACATCTTCAACCACACGCATTAGCGTAGGACGGTCAATGTTTTCGGCATCCTTGAAATCCTGAAATGCCTCTATCAGATTGATACTTGCCATATTCTTGGTTTTTAGCTTCACGCTGCAGGCTTCACGCTTCACGCATAGGGCCCCAAAGGCTTTCAGCGTATAGCTTGTAGCTTGCAGCTATTTTAAAACTTTACTTGAATTTTTGTTGCTTTTATATCAGTAAATAATACAGTTTCCTGGTTTACTACTTTCTTTTTGCCCTTTCCTTCTTCCGTTTCCATCACAATGGCCGCATCGCTTACCTCTAAAAGTTTTCCTTCTTTTTTTGAGGTATCATTCAGCAGCACCTCCACAGAGCGCCCAATATTCTTCTTATACTGACGGGTATTTTTCAGGGGTTCATCTAAACCCGGAGAAGAAACTTCCAGTGAGAAATCATCGGCCGGGAAAAGTCCGCTTTCTTCTAATTGCTTGTACAGCGCCCGGTTATAGCTTACTATGGCAGACAGAGGTAAGCCTTCGTCGCTATCAATAAACACCTTTACATTGTTAGTAGGTTTTATTCGCACTTCCACCAGAAAATGCGCCGGCTGCTGTTCCAGCAACCCGTTGATCATTTGGGTGATTGTCTGAATTTGAGTCTCTGTTTGCATAGTATAAAAGAAGAAGGGAACGTCCTCGTTCCCTTCTTTCTATCAATTTCCTTTGCAAAGGTAAGCAATACGTTAATTAACTTCCAAATAGAAATTGAATAAAAGCCATACTATAACTTTGTTTTACCATGTTGCAATTTATTTTATACTTCATACTAGCCTATTTTTTATATCAGCTGATCTTCAAGATCATTATACCGGTTTACCGCACTACCCGCCAGATTAAGAAAGGATTTCGGGAAATGCAGGAGCGGATGAACGGCCAGCCTGGAGAGCAACCCAATCCTTTTCAAAATACCACAGCGTCCAATCAACCAGATAAAGGCAAGCAAGTGGGTGATTATATAGATTTTGAAGAAATAAAAGAATAATACTGAATTTCCCTATTTTTGCACTCCTTTAAAATTTTGTTCTGCTACAGCAGGGCGCGGATCCTTAGCTCAGATGGTTAGAGCATCTGACTCATAATCAGAGGGTCGCTGGTTCGATCCCAGCAGGATCCACTCAGAATCAAGGACTTACAGCAATGTAGGTCCTTTTTTATTTCTGTTTGCCCTAAATCACCTATTATAAAGAACGCCTAAGATATTAGGGTTGCAGATTTTAGGGGTTATAAAGTTTGATTGCTTGCCTGCAATTAATTTCGATCCAGAGCTGCAAGGCTAACCAATTAAATACACTTATTCCTTTCATATAGCATTGAATAACATACTGCAATGTATCTGTAATATTTTTTCTACAAAGCTTTGCTAATGTGCCATCCTTTTTACTTTTGTTGTTGGTCTAAAAAACCCAACAACGGCCATTGCTAAGAAAAGATAACCTACTCGTCCAACAGCAGCTTTTTTTACCACTAAACCATTCAACCCTTTTTAATGAAATCAGTACTACCTTACATCATACTTTCAAATAAATTAACCCTTGCCAGTGCCGTCTGAAACCTCACACCAAAAATCCAACTTACCATTCATACAAGGTGGTGGCGAAATGGGAGAATTAATCCGCCATTTCAATTGGGATAACGTTTGTATTGGCCCCCCTGGCCAATGGCCACTGAGCCTGCGTATTACCATTGGCAATTTACTTAACTCCGCCTTTCCCATGTTCTTGTTTTGGGGCAGCGAACTTACCTGCTTTTATAACGATGCATTCCGACCAAGTCTTGGCATTGATGGCAAACATCCCGCGATAGGTAAAAAGGGTAAAGAGGTCTGGCCGGAGATATGGAACTTTATCGGTCCTTTAATTGAGGGTGTAATGACAACAGGGAAGCCTGTTTGGTTTGAAGACCAGTTGGTGCCTTTTTACCGAAACGGCAGAATGGAAGATATTTACTGGACGTTCAGCTACAGTGCAGTGGTAGGAGACGATGGGACCATTCAAGGAGTACTGGTGGTGTGTACCGAAACAACAGAAAAAGTACTAAACCTTAAAAAGCTACATGAAAGCGAATCACAATTTCGAAACATGGTGGCGCAGGCCCCTGTGGCCATTGCCTTTACGCTTGGTGAGGATTTGGTTGTTGAAAGCGTCAATACACCAATGATTAGCGCTATGAGAAAGACTTCTGAAAGCGAGATCGTTGGAAAAACACTGCTTCAGGTGTTACCCGAATTAGAAGGCCAAGCCATTTTAGAAATTGTGCGAAATGTACTCAGAACTGGAGAATCTTTTAAAGGTTTCGCAGTGCCTATAAAATTTCTAATAGACGGACAATTACAAGATGAGTACTTTGATCTTTCCTATACACCTATTATTGAAGAAGGGCGAATCTCGGGCGTATTACATCTTGCCATCAAAGTAACAGAACAGGTTATGTCAAGAAAGAAGCTGGAAGAAAGCGAAGCCTACCTGCAACATAGAGTAGAAGAAAGAACAAGAGAATTGGCCAACGCCAACAAAGAACTCCAACGTTCCAATTCTCAGCTCGAAGAATTTGCTCATGCCGCCTCGCATGATTTGAAAGAACCCATTCGCAAAATTCATTTTTTTACGGACCGGCTGAAGAACCAGTTATCCGATAAGATGAGTCCTGAAGATATGCGGATGTTTGGCAGGGTAGAACACGCCAGCCAGCGTATGAATTCATTGATTGACGATCTGCTGCTTTACTCACATGTCAGCCAAAGACCGCATGAAAAAAAGACTATCGACCTAAATGAGAAGATGAAACGACTACTGGAAGATTTAGAGTTGGATATAGCGGAGAAAGCGGCAGTAATAACCATTGGCGAACTGCCTGTCATACAGGGTCATCCAAGGCAGTTGCAACAACTTTTTCAAAACTTATTAACCAATGCACTGAAATACAGTCGTGCGGATGTGGCACCACATATAGAGATTACAGCAAAATTGGTCAGCGGAACAAGACACGATTTGTTACCAGATAAGCGTTACCACCTGATAATAGTAAGCGACAACGGCATTGGCTTTGAGCAGGAGCAGGCCGAAAAAATCTTTCAGATGTTTCATCGCTTACATGGTAAAACTGAATATGAAGGCACTGGTGTTGGGCTGGCCATTGCAAGAAAAGTAGCAGAAAATCATGGAGGTAAGCTCACCGCTCAAAGTGAGCCGGGAAAGGGAGCCATTTTTAATTTGTATTTGCCAGTTGAATAAATTAATAACTAGAAAGACCTGTTTTTTCTTTACCACCGCGTTTCTGCCGCCAAAGCCTAACAGTTATTAACAGATGAGATCAATCCTGTAATCAACTTAAATAAGCGACAGTGAATCCCCGCAAAACCTTTTACCTTTAAGGAATTAGGGTTTCCGTTAATTGAAAGTACCAAGCAAATCATATAGTATTTGCTTCTGAAATTTTATTTATTTACCTGATTATTCAGAAATATGCGTAGGCTGGGTGCATGGGCAGTAAATAATAAACAGTGCATTATTAAATTGCTGCTCCCACTACTTTTTGTTTTTAGTTCTTGCAACGATTCAAACAGAAAAGGGGGCAAAGCAGTTTCCGTCATAGACACCAATAAGAATGGTGAAATCAGAGGCACACTTGTACAACAAAGCACAGACAGCTTTCTTAATATACTGCGCAACGCACAGAAGGTATATGTTGGTGATTTCGACACCATGCTGAAACGCCGTATTATTCGGGTACTCGTCCCTTATAGCCGCACCCTTTTTTTTAATGATAAGGGAAAAGAATGTGGGGTTACCGCAGATAACTTCCGGCAATTTGAGATATATCTCAACAAGAAGTACTACAAGAAGCCAGTAAGTATTCCTTTCACCGTGGCCTTTATTCCCACTCCACGCGACCAATTGATCCATCATCTACAACAAGGACTGGGTGACATTGCCGCTGGAAACCTTACGGCAACAGAAGCGCGATTAAAGCAGGTTGATTTTGTAGCACCAAAAGAACAAGGCAGCGTATCTGAAATTGTTATTAACCGCACAAAAGACCCAGCAATAACAAATGTAGAACAGCTGTCAGGCAAAACCATTCATGTACGCAAATCTTCCAGCTACTTTGAGAGCCTGCAAAACTTAAACAACAGACTTAAGTTAGAGGGTAAGTCACCTGTCCTGCTAAACATCGTTTCTGATGATCTGGAAGATGAGGATCTGATGGAAATGCTCAACGCCGGTGTGATTTCAGATATTATAGTTGACGACTGGAAGGCGAAAATGTGGGCACAGATCTTACCCGGAATAAGAGTAAACGAACAGGCCGCTATGAGTAGCGGAGGGTACATTGGTTGCGCTTTCCGTAAAAACAGCCCCTTGCTCGCTGCTGAATTAAACGACTTCTATTACAATTATGAGAGAAACCTGGCGAGTATGCCCTACCGCCTAAAGAAATATTATAAGAAGGTGAAAGAGCTGCAGGATCCTACTAACTCCGGCAATACCAATCGCTACAACGAGATCATCCAGTTGTTCGAAAAATATGGGGACAAATACGACTTCGATCCATTGATGCTGGCTGCCATGGGATTCCAGGAGTCAAAACTTGACCAAAGTAAGCGAAGCCCGGTAGGCGCCGTTGGCGTAATGCAACTCATGCCTACCACCGGTGCCGAAATGAAGGTAGGCGACATCAACATTACAGAGGCCAACATTCATGCTGGAACTAAGTACATGGACCAACTCATGACAACTTATTTCCAGGATGCTCACTTCGACCTATTCAATAGATCGCTATTTGCATTTGCCTCTTACAACGCAGGCCCCAACAAAATAGCTAGTTTACGAAAGCTGGCTGCTGAGCGCGGCCTCAACCCGGACATATGGCTAAACAATGTTGAAATTGTAACCTCTGAAAAGGTAGGGTTGGAAACCACCACTTATGTTCGAAATGTTATGAAGTACTACTACTCCTACAAGCTAATGCTGGAGCGCAGTAAGGAAAAATCTAAAGCACTAACCGGCAGTGTAGCCGAAAAGAGCAATTAGACAACGACTTTTGAGGCTGGAAAGATGTGTTAAACCCAAATAAAAAAGGCTTACACATAGTGGCAAGCCTTTTTACTTTATAGATAGCAATCGTTCTCTGATGTAGTTCGCTTATATCAGCTCACTTAGCTGATTTCTTCCTAAAATTCAGGTTCACTCCTCATTGCTCCCAATGACAGTTCACTTCCTTTAAAACCTAAGTAGCGTTCCGCATCTGGCGTTGTCCGGCTCTCCTATTTCCATCATTTAGTTATTGGATTGATTCGACCACAACATCGTTTGTAATAAGAAAAGACTTCAATATTGACATTAGCTGATCAATCTCTTCTTTTGTATTCTCTTTACTGAAGGAGAAGCGAATTGTAATGCATTCATCCGTTTTTTGAAGTGCCTTCATCACATGCGACCCGCCGCCACTGCTACAAGCACTTCCGCCCGACACGCAGACGCCTTTCAGATCGAGATGAAATAGCAGATCTTCACTTTCTTTCGTTTTCGGGAAACAAACACTCAACACAGTATATAATGATTCTTCCGGGCCATTGAAAGAGATACGAGGAATGGCTTGCACCAACAGTTCCTTCAAATACGTCTTCAAACTAGCAATGTACTGGCTATCCGACTCGTACGATCCCATAGCTAACTCTAGCGCCTTGGCAAAACCAACTATCCCATAAACATTCTCCGTACCCGCACGTAGGCTTCGTTCTTGACCACCTCCGTAAAGAAGTGGCTGAATCTTTAACAATGGATGCACATATAGAATGCCGACACCTTTCGGACCATGAAATTTATGACCAGCTCCTGAAACAAAATGAACGCCTATCTCTGAAAGATTAAGTGGATAATGTCCAACTGTTTGAACGCAATCAGAGTGAAAGATAGCACCATGCTGTTCACACAAAGCACCTACAGTTTTGATATTCAGAAGGCTGCCAATCTCGTTGTTTGCATGCATCAGTGAAACCAAACATTTATGCCCCTGGCTGGTTTGTTCCATTAATAGCTGTTCGAAACTAGTATAGTCAATACTACCATCGGTCTTTAATGCTACGTAGAATACAGGAATTTTATTTTGTTGGCCATAGTATTCTACGGTATGCAATACCGCATGATGTTCGATGGGCGAAGTAATGATACAGGTACAACCCAAATCGCGGATAGCCGCACTAATAGCCGTATTGTTGCTTTCTGTTCCCCCGCTTGTAAAATAGATGGCAGAAGCCTTAACGCCCAATAACTGCGAAACAGACTTACGTGCCGTTTCAATGGCCATGCGGGTTGTACGTCCGATAGAATAAGTAGAAGAGGGATTACCGAAATGGTTGGTCAAAAAAGGTAGCATAGCTTCCAACACTTGCGGATTTAAACGCGTGGTAGCAGCATTGTCGAAATAGATTGTATGACTCATAATTTTTTTTATATCAGTTTAAATCGAGGTACTAGTTATTATCCCTTCTTTACTACGCCATTAATCAATTCCTTAATGACGTGATTGATGTTATCCATACAAAGGAAAGAATTCGATCAATCCGTTTAGCTTTTCAATTTAATAAGAAAGGGTAAGTAGACACAAACCCTTTTACACGATGAGAAAAACACCAAATGCACATACTTACGGCCTAACCAGCCTACTATTTTATTAGAGGTAAAGATTTTTTAAATCCATTGATTACGCTTTGCCATTATTGTATTCAGCTTTTACCTTATCCAACAGTGCTTTATAGTTTGAAATTTTGAAACGCATGACTCAAATCGAATTCATTTACTATAGCATATCCTTTGGCATTACTGATTTATGGTAAAATATGGCGGGGATCATTATGACAGTTTCCATAAAGTAGAAGCGGTGACATTCAATTCAATTGTATAAAACATTCAATTGAATGTTTTAGAAATTCATTTGCGCGCTTAAGTTCCTACAATGGCGAGTGAGCATTTTTTTAAAGTGGACGAATTACTAAAAACACTTGACCAATATGCCTTTTGGGATTATTTGTATGTTGGAGATTTTCTGAATAGGAGGCTGAAAGTCAGGAGTACATTACATATAGAAAAAGGGAGGATACACTTCAAATGAACCAGCCTATCGCAAGCCCTAATTAAAGTAGCGGAGTCTTGTTGTGCATAGGTGCTCACCGCCTCAGGTTGACCGGCGGCCTGCGCTTGTGCATCAAGGAAAAAGTGGAAAAGATAGAAGAAGCAAGGCAACGAAGAACAATAAGTCTCTAATCCTGTTAATCACACTAATCCAAACAATCCGCGATCAACTGCTTAGACAAGGACTTAAACCGGTTACCCAACGGCGGCTTCTCGCGGTGATCGATCGATACTACCAACACTTGTGGCTTCTTTTCTAAGCGTGCGTTTGCACAAGCTTCTGGCAACAGTTGTTCAAACGCACCCGGTTGGGTAACAGCATAAGCTGTTGCACCCAGCGATTCAGCAAACTGCACCAGGTCAGGCGCTCCAAGGTCATAATAAGGATCATCCATCTTATCAAACTGGTTGGCCACCGTCATTTCACCATGATGCACCATACCATAAAAGTTGTCGTACAACACGATGTACACCACGCCTACGCTATAGCGGGCCGCCACTTGCAGCTCCACCCCATTCATTAAAAAAGCACCATCACCAGTAACACAGATACAAGTGGTATCAGTACTTCCCAATTGCCCGCCAATGACGGCGCCACTGGCCCAGCCCATAGAGGAAAAACCACAAGGCACATAGGCTTTGGCGGGCGCCTCTAGCTGCATAAAATGCGAGAAGTAACCGGTACAATTACCCATATCCACAAAAAAGGAATAGGCATTGTCTTTAGCCAGGTGGCTTAACTGGTGAAATATAGATTGAGGTTTCAGCGGTACACAGTCCGCCTCCAGTTTGTCAGCATCGTCAAATGGTAAACACCGGTTCTTAAATAGCTGCAACTGCAACAGGCGCTCGCCGGTCCGTTGTGGATACATATTTCCCACTCTTTCCTCTATAGAGAACAAGCCCGTTAAAAAGCTTTCAATGTCTGTTTGTAAGCGATGTGTTGTCCGGTATGCACGCCCTATCACCTTTGCATTTAGATCTACATGTATAAATGCCTGTGTTGCTTGCAACGCCTCGCTCCAGCGGCCAGTAGCCCACTCGTTTAGCGAACTGCCCAACACCAACACCACATCAGGCGCGGCCTCTTCAAAATAGGTTTCACTATAGCGGGAAGCTCCCATTCCAAATACACCTAGCGAGGCCAGCGTAGACTCGGGAAACAATCCCTTACCCTTAGGACTGGTTATTACACCAATGCCGTATGAATGCGCAAACGCTTCAAACTGGGCTGCCAACTCCACATTTTTAAAGGCCTCCCGGCAACCAGCACCCAATAGAATAACTGGCCTTTCAGCTTCCTGCAACAGTTGATAAACATCATAAACTATAGCTTCCACCAACAATGGCTTTGGCTGCAAATAGCTGTCATATACCCGCTGTTCTGGAAATAGTACGTGGCTAATAGTTGCCGATGCAATATTGAGTGGAATAGACAGATGCACTGCCTGCCGCGGACTGGCAAACGCCGTTTGTAACGCACGCGAAAACAACAAAGGGAAATTAGCGGCACTCACGGCCGTTTCACTAAACCCACAGGCCCTACCCAATACATCTGTAATGTTCACGCCCATATCTATACTGTCCTGAATAGCGCCTTTGCCGGCAGTATCAGTAGCTGTTTGTCCCGTTATAAGCAACAGCGGCACGCCATCGGTGTGCGCACTTACCAGCCCCGTCAGGGCATTGGTAGCACCGGGGCCTGCCGTAGAAAATACCACGCCTAGCTTACCGCTAGTGCGGGCATAGCCATCGGCCATAAAGGCCGCCCCTTCTTCATGCCTACTGATGATAAACCGAATGCTTGGGTGCTCTCGCAACAGTTTTAAAAAAGGATGAATGTAACCGCCGGGTATACCAAATACATATTCCACACCCTCCAGCTCCAAATATTTGATCACTAGTTCAGCTACCGTTATGTTTTGTAGGTCTTTATAGGTATGCATCATTGTTATTGAAATAAAAAAGGAATGAATGGTTATAGTGTTGGCAGCCATTGAATAGCTACCGAACGTCTATTGCGGGAGTTAACACCCTCCAGCCCTGCCGGCTTGCTGGATACGCCTATCAGCACCACTCCAAACAGTTTTTGTTTACGCGACAGCTTCAGGTCTTTACGCAGCCAGGGAAAGGCATGGTTGTAGGAAAACTGAATACAGGAGTCTACCCCGCGTTGTTTAGCGGCCAGCGTCAGTCCATAAGTAAAATTGGCCAATGAGGCTTTCACCGCGTTTTGCGCCACCCGGTAATCGCGCCGGCTACGCAAAGCCAGCTGTATAAAAGCAGCCAGTTTCTTTACCGGCGACTTCACCGCACCCATGCGGTGCCAGAAAAGCGACAAGGCCGCCAGTGATAACTGGTTAAATTCCTTGAGCGTAGGCTTGTCGTAATAAATAGCAATGACCCGTGGCGTGCCTTTTACCACTACCTGCTGCTGATACGT
Source organism: Flavisolibacter tropicus (assembly GCF_001644645.1). NCBI lineage: Bacteria > Pseudomonadati > Bacteroidota > Chitinophagia > Chitinophagales > Chitinophagaceae > Flavisolibacter > Flavisolibacter tropicus. The sequence goes on from NZ_CP011390.1 coordinate 3,181,003, forward strand.
TTGCATTACCTGCTGGTTCACCTCCCACGAAGTTTTTTGATGACTGCTGGCATGGCTTAACAGTGCTACACGCAGCGATGGCAATACCGACTCCCAACCCAATGCCTCATACCGGTCGCGAAACTGCTGCGACGCCTTTTCACTTAATACCGCTACCCGCCAAGGCTGCATATTGCCGGCCGATGGCGCCCAGGAGGCATCGTCAATAATGGCCTGTACAATGGAATCAGGAATAGGCGTATTCATAAAATGGCGTACAGACGCCCGCGCACGAATCGTTTCTGATGCAGTCATTGGTGGTGGTGTTTGTGGTTTAAAATGGGCTGAATAATTCAGTGGCTACCAGCCGTTACCAAAAGAAGAAAAACCCTAAGCCCACTCCTAGCGAAGCCGGCATAAACTGCCAAACGTTTATACACAACTGTAATTAAACTGGTATCTATTGCGAGACGCTTTTTTGTTATATATCTCGCCGGTATTTGAGATTTGAAGTGTGAGGTTTGAAATCAGGTGGCTCGCAGAGCACGCATAGAGAGAGAAACCACAGAAACACAAGAAAAAGAAGGGTCACAGAGAAAAGGTGGCCCGCAAATGGCGCAGATATCGTTTCCGGTTTCAAGTTTCTGGTTTCTTGTTTCAACTTCAGCTTTCATCCCGATTGCTAATCATAACGCTGCGGGCCTTTGTCATCCCGAACGCATTGAGGGATCTCAGTGATTCACAAATAAAGTCGGACTGCTATTGTAAATTCTCTCCGCTGTCATCCTGAACTCGATCCTGAGCTAGTTTACCCTGAGCACAGTCGAAGGGAAGGAAGCATCCGATCTCACACCAAAAGAATAGCCAAAACACACAAAGACACGTACCCTAATGACCACCTAGCCCTTTCTCCTAATCCCAAAACCTCCCCAAATCCCGGTTCAGCCAGTCCATCCTCCACTGCTGCTCCATGGTTCCTTCATGGTAGCTTCCTAGTAAAGCCATAGTAACGTCATAGTAACCTGTGGGTAGCCTGTAGGTTCACCCGTATCTCACCCGTATCTCACCCGTATCTCGGCCGATCCTTCGGCCCTACCTAACCCGTACCACTACCGTATATCAGTCTATGACCCCCCCGTAGAAATAGTAAAAAAGTCTAATAAGAAAGGCTAGAAATGCCCCAAAGAGAAGAGCCCTAAAGATACAAAACCACTCCCACTCATCCTTCTTCTCTCCTCTCTAATGAACATTGCTCATTGAAAATTGAGCATTGAACATTTCCTCCACTTCTTCCTTCATCATTCCTTGTTCCTTGTTCAATATTCAAATCGGCTGTTTTGCATGCAGCGTGCAGCTTGAAGCGTGTAGCTTACTTCATACAGCGCCTGGCCTCCCTTCTCCCATTCCGAATTAAGGTATCTTTATCGCTGATCAACATGAAAAAATCGTCTTCTATAGTATTGACATCTGTATTGGCGCTGGCTATTGCTGCCTGCAACGACAAGGAAGATCAATGGATCACCGGCGATGAAAACGGCCAGGTGCGTGACACCGCTACCAGCAGTGGCCACTACCGCTACTATGGTGGCTTCTGGTACCCTATCTATGGCGGCCGCATTAACCCCGGCCGATACAATGGCGCCAGCGCACACGATATTGTTAACCCCGGCTTTCGCTCCAGCACCGTCCGTACAGGAGGGTTTGGCAGATCCGGCTCCTTCGGCAGTTAAACATGAAAAGACTTTCTATTACCCCACGACCGCACTGGCAGACAACCGTGCAAGAGCAAGGCTTTGTTTTTTATAAGGATTATTATAACGAAACGGCAGCCTATGAGTTTTCGGCCGATGAAGTAGACCAACTGGAAAGTGCTACCGCAGAAATCTTTGATATGTGCCTGGCTGTGGTGGAGCATGTGATTCAACACCAGCTGTGGGATCAGTTCTTTATTCCCAAAGCCTACGCCGAGTTGATCACGCACTCGTGGAAAGAAGATGCCATTTCTTTTTACGGCCGTATGGACCTGGCCTATGATGGCAAGAACATTAAGCTATTGGAGTTTAATGCAGACACGCCTACCTCCCTACTGGAAGCCAGCGTGATTCAATGGTACTGGCTGCAGGAGCATAACAAAGCACTGGACCAGTTCAACTCTATTCATGAAAAGTTGATGGCCCACATGAAGGTGTGCCAGGAATATTTTCTACCCGGCAAACTATTCTTTGCCTGCTCGCATGACAGTGAAGAGGATTTTATTACCACCAAGTACCTGGAGGATGTGGCCCAGCAGACAGGCATTGACACCGCCTTCCTCTACATAAATGAAGTGGGTGTGGATGACCGCGAACTGTTTTGTACCCCGCAAGGCGAGATCATGCGCAATATCTTTAAACTCTATCCTTGGGAGTGGATGTTTGGCGAGGAGTTTGGCCGCTACCTGGCCATTAACCAATATGGCATGAATTGGATAGAGCCGCCCTACAAAGCCATCCTGAGCAACAAGATGGTGCTTAAATACCTGCATGATCTTTTCCCCAACTCGCCCTATATTCTTCCCTGTGCGTACGGCCAGCCCCTATCGGACAGCTATGTACGCAAACCGGTGTATAGCCGCGAAGGCGCCAACGCCATGATCGTGCATAAAAATGTGGTGCTGGAAGAAACCAGTGGTGAGTATGGTGAGGAGGGATATATTTTCCAGGAATATTTTCCCATTCCCAAACACAATGGGCAAACACCTGTTATTGGCAGCTGGCTGATTGGTGGTGTACCTGCGGGCATGGGCATACGCGAATCCAGTGGTTTAATTACCGGCAACACCAGCTTGTTTTGTCCCCATTACTTTGTGCCCCGATAATCGGCACAGCTTTTATAGTTCTTTTAAAGGCTTGTTAACGTTTGGTTGACTGAATACCAATACTTTTGCCGCATCAACAAATACTATGAGAAGAGTTTTTCTTTTTGTTTTAGCTATCATCGCAGCAGGCAGTGTTATGGCGCAAACTGATTCAGCGTCTCGCAGCAACATGATAAGTCATAAAAACATGCCGCGTTCCGGCGATCATTTTATGCTTCAATTTGGTTACCTGGGCTGGAATGGTACACCGGACTCTATTAACACCAGTGGCTTTCCCCGTACAGGTAATGTTTATTTCCTGTTTGATTTCCCTTTTAAAACCAGTCCGCAGTGGAGTGCAGCTATAGGAGCCGGTATTGGTAGCGACAACATGTACTTTAAAGAAACAAGTGTTGGTATCAAAGACATCACCTCTTCCCTGGTATTTAAAAATTTGGCTGATACCAATAGTTTCAAAAAATATAAACTGTCTACTGTTTACCTGGAAGCACCTGTAGAATTGCGTTTTACAGCTCGCCCCGACGACAACAAGCATAGCTTTAAAGCGGCACTGGGTGTTAAAGCAGGCTTATTAATGAGCGCTATGGTAAAAGGAAAGAACCTGGAAAACAAAGCCGGTAATACCATCAACAGCTATACAATGAAGGAGAAGAGTAAGACCTTCTTCAACAAGAACCGTATTGCGGCCACTGCTCGCCTGGGTTATGGCCCGCTGAGCCTGTTTGGCTCTTACCAGTTCACTACTTTATTTAAAGAGGGCGTAGCCCCTGATATACGTCCATTTTCTATAGGACTTACCTTAAGTGGCCTATAAAGAAATTATGGCTTAATTTTTAAAGCGAACTCGTAAGGGTTCGCTTTTTAATTTTGCACCACATTATGATCGAGAAAAAGAATATAGTAAAACACGAAGAACGGGCGGTACTGGTTGGCGTAATTCAAAAAGACCAAACCGAGCACCAGGTAAAGGAATATCTTGACGAGCTGGCTTTCTTAGCCGAAACGGCCGGCGCAGTAACGATAAAGAAGTTCATGCAAAAACTGGCTCATCCTGACAGTCGCACCTTTGTAGGAAAAGGAAAGCTGCAGGAAATAGCGGAATATGCGAAGCTGCACGACGTCAGCATGCTCATATTTGATGATGAGCTATCGGGTGCACAAATCTCCAATATCGAAAAGGAAACCAATACCAAGACCATTGACCGGTCCGATCTGATCCTGGACATTTTTGCCCGCCGGGCCAAAACGGCGCAAGCCAAAGCCCAGGTAGAACTGGCGCAATACCAATACATTCTTCCCCGCCTGCGCGGTATGTGGAAGCACCTGGAGCGTTTGGGTGGAGGTATTGGTACAAGAGGTCCGGGTGAAACCGAGATTGAAACCGACCGTCGTATTGTGCGCGACAAGATCTCGCTATTGCGCAAGCGCTTGGCCGAAATAGACAAGCAGGCCTTTACCCAACGTAAAGACCGCGGCGAGTTTATCCGTGTGGCACTGGTAGGTTATACAAACGTAGGCAAGAGCACCATCATGAACCTCTTAAGTAAGAGCGATGTGCTGGCGGAGAACAAACTCTTTGCCACACTGGATACCACCACGCGCAAGATCGTATACGAGAACACGCCCTTCCTGTTAAGTGATACAGTTGGATTCATCCGCAAGTTACCTCACCATCTGGTTGAAAGCTTTAAGAGCACACTGGATGAAGTGCGTGAAGCAGATATACTACTTCATGTAGTGGACATAGCGCATGCTAATTATGAAGACCAGATTGGTGTGGTAAATAAAACCTTACAGGAACTGAAAGCTTTTGACAAGCCTGTTCTAACAATTTTCAACAAGATGGATCTGTACATCAAACACACGTTTGACGAGTGGTTGGAAGAAAGCACCAAGGAAGAAATCTTAAAAGACCTGAAGGAGCGCTGGCAGGATGCCACACAAGGCAATGCCATTTTCATATCGGCCCTGGAGCGCACGCATATTGATGACCTGCGCACCGCTATCCTTGAAAAGGTGCGCGAAATGTATAAGATCCGATATCCGTATAAGACGGCATTCTTCTACTAGTCTGAACCGGGATTTGGGGAGATGAAGGGATTAGGAAGAAGAGACGCCAGGCTGTTTCGCTTGTAGCTTAAAGCTTGTAGCTTGCAGCTTTCCTTTCACGTCTCACTTGTTCAATCGCTCTCCGTTTTCAACGGGTGAACTTGTAAACAGGTGAACTCGTAAACTACAAAAACACACATGGATTTTAAAAAGAGGAACTGGGTTCGCGTTGCCCTATCGGTGGAAGAACTAGGCATTGATGAAAAACAAGTAATAGAGGCCGATGCGGATGGCAAAATGGTTTGTATTGGTAAATATGATGGGAACCTGTTTGCGTTTGCACAGAAATGTCCGCATGCAGGTGGCTTTTTTAAAGAGGGTATTATTGACAATGCGGGCAACGTACTATGTCCACGTCACCGCTATAAGTTTTGTGTAAAGAACGGCCGCAATGTGAGTGGTGAGGGCTATTATTTAAAGCATTGGCCGGTGGAAGTAAGGGAAGAAGGCGTGTTTGTGGGACTAGAGGCTGGAGGCTGGAAACTTTTCTAAAAAATCTTTTGATTTTTTTTGTTGAAAATGAACAAGTAAAAGAGGTTTCCCCTATTTTTGCCATCCCAAAACGGGAAATTCCTCCTTAGCTCAGTTGGTTAGAGCATCTGACTGTTAATCAGAGGGTCGTTGGTTCAAGTCCAACAGGGGGAGCAGAAAAAAGCCTTGGTAGTGATACCGAGGCTTTTTTGTTTTTGCGACTTCTCAAGAAAAGACCTGCACTAATATCTTCTTTGTGGAAAGCCTTGTCTTATTTCAGTTGTTGGTGCGGCTACCGCACAAGAGCCAAGAAGAACACCAATAGCAAAAAGGAGATTCAGCGAAAAAGAAATGACAAGAAAACACTTCAATAACCGATAAGGAATTTTTATATTTAAGAAACCATGGCCATGGTCTTCAAACAGACTGCTATATACGCCCTGCTTCTATTGAATTGCTTTCTGATTGCTTGCGGAAAAGATGATAACAAACCTTCGGATAAGAGTTCTAATAAAGTCTCTGCAACCATTCAATTACCCAACACAGCCCCCTTTACATTTACTGTTTCCGGTGAGGCAGTAAAAATAAATCCTACATATCCTGGTGCATCCGAATACCATATCAACGCACAAGATTCAGCGAACAGGACCCTATTTATGCATATACCTATTGTTACGGCGCCCGGAACCTACCCGATAACAGCAAGTTCAGTAGTAGTAGGTAATGGAGAAGGTTCATTGTCATATAACAACGACCTTAATGGCACAGGCCTCAGTAATAGTTTCACAACCATATATCCTTCTGCAACAGCGAAAGGAAGCGTTACTATAACCGTAATCAATACCAAACGCATTGAAGGCACTTTCACCGCCCGGGCAAAAAATAGTCTTGGCGAAGAAGCGGTCATTACCAATGGGAGCTTTATAGGAAACTTATAATTGCTACAGCCAGGTTTACCTTGCTATTCGTAGGGTAAGATAAATTTTTACGCCGTTGTTGGTGTTTCTCCTAGCCCTTGTGACGCGGCTGCACCAACAACAACTACCAAGTATAGGTATTTTACTAAAATAGTATCTTGGCTGAAGATACTATGGCTACCCTACTTACTGAATACCCGCAGTTTTTTACCGCTACCTGCTTGGAGTGGAAGCGATTACTCCAGCCCGACAAATACAAAAATCTGGTAGTGAAAAGCATGCGGTTTTTAGTAGACAATAACCGCGTGAGAATTTATGGATTCGTCATCATGAATAGCCACTTGCATCTAATCTGGCAAATGAAGGGCGGCCACCGACCACAAGATGTACAAAGAGATTTCCTAAAGTTCACCGGCCAGCAAATCAAACAAGACCTGTTGCTAAACCATCCTGAGGTCTTGGAACACTTTAAAGTACAGGCACGCGACCGCCACTACCAGCTTTGGGAACGCAATGCCTTGTCCGTGGAACTGCGAAGAGAAAATGTCCTGACATAGAAGCCCCCAGCCATGGTTCGTGTCCCCACGAACCACACATGTAATTACACGTCGGTGCTATACTGTTATATAACTATCAATTCCCCGTTCGGGCAGGGCTGTGCAGCCTGTCGGAAGCTTATCACTTTTCGTCCGCTCATTTTTATGAAACGGGTATCGATAACTGGGGCTTTCTCACCCATTACAAAAACTGAAGTGGCAGGAAGGATTACTATATCAGCGCTATACAGAAGTTATGTGTTGTTGGTGCAGCTGCCACACAAGTGCTAAGAGGAACACCAACAACGGCGGAAAAAAATGAAAAGCCTGCTTGAAACAGGCTTTTCATTTTTATTATTTTAAACTATACCGTATACCTCCATAGAACATACGTCCAATAACTGGCCCCCAGATCATAGATGCATCAAAATAAGGGCTAAATGGTTGGTCCGCTGAAATTATTACGTCCTTTTGAAAGTAGTTGGTCAGATTCTCTCCACCCAAGTACAAGTCCACATTACTGTTTTTACCCAGTGTTTTGCTAACCTGGGCATTCATGAGTACATAAGCTGGTGAAGAAACATCAAGTTGATATGCAACTGGATTGCTAGCAGTGGAAGGGATTCTTTTCCTTCCATTGTAGTTCACGGTGTAATCCAGCTTCCACCCATTGATTTCATATCCTATATTGGCAAAACCGCGGTTCTTAGCCGTGAATGGCCTTTCCAACAGACTACCGCTAAAGGTTGTGTTTACATCAAAATAACGGTACGCTAGCCGCACATTAAGCTTGCGTAAAGGTTCTACTGTCAGCTCTGTTTGAAAGCTATTGGAAAAGGATTTCCCATTTAAGTTGTAAAAGGATACTGTTCTGGGATCTTCCAGATCCACCACTACCTGATCTTGGAAATCGTTGCGGAAGTACTCTACACTTAACGAGCTGTTTCGGTTAAACAGTTTGAACTTTTGGTCCACACTGATGCCTTTGTTCCAGGCTACCTCTGGATTTAACCCATAGGCTTTACCCACAGTGGCCGGCAAAATGTTGACAGTTCGTGCACTCACCAACACACTGTTGTTTTCGGCAAAAATGTTGGCCGTGCGCTGGCCTCGACCTATACTACCGCGTATCGTTGTTCCTTTAATGGGTTCATACCTTATGTTGAGTCTTGGTGTTGTAAACCAGCCGTACAAGTTGTTATAATCCTCACGGATGCCAGCTACAACATCTAACCTATCCAACGGACTGTACGTGTACTCAAAAAAGCCACCAGGAACCGTTTCCCTACGGTTGTAGTTTATCCCGTTAAATTGTTCTTTGTATTGGTCGGAGACAAAGCTCAACCCTGTTCTAAACTTATGTTGGCTATTACCGATGATGGATTGGTAAATGAGGTTGGAATAAAAGTTCTGTTGTTCACCGTTATAAGTGGTTAACCCAAAGTAAGAATCTTGGTCATGATTGAACGCAGAAAGCTGTAGGCCAATGCTTTTGTACTTCTTTTCAGGAAACACATAACCGATCTTTCCAAAGGCTTCTATACGGCTGGTGTTAATTCCCAGACCATATACATCCGTGGTCAACTTGTGCTTGGAAGGATCAAAGGTCACCTGACCACCTGTTTTCTGATCCTCCAGCATCTTAACTCCAAATTGAGTCATCAGTCCTTTATTGTTGTCATAACTCCAGCGGTTGACCGCACTAAACAGATTCCCTGTAGGCAGATCCTTAAAGCCATCGCCATTGAAGTCAAGGGACTTATTTTTCAAAAATGCATCATGGAGTAGCAACGTAGTAGCCCACTTCTTTCCCACCTTTTGCGTGAGATTCAGGTTGAGATCGGTTTTGCCGAAGTCGTTTACATATACGTTGGCAAAGAGCCGTTCACTGGTAACAGGCTTTTTTAGTTCCAAGTTGATTTGTCCTGCAATGCTTTCAAACCCGTTGGCTACCGATCCTATTCCCTTGATCAACTGGATGGACTCGATCCAGGTACCAGGAATGGAATTAAGGCCTTGCGAGGTGGCCAGTCCCCTGGGGCCCGGAAGGTTTTCCACCGTCAACTGGGTGTAATTACCCGACAGGCCTAGCAGCTGGATTTGCTTGGAGCCAGTCACTGCATCATTGTAGGATACATCCACCGAAGGGTTGGTTTCAAAGCTTTCGCTTAGGTTACAGCAAGCCGCTTTTAACAGCTCCTTTCTGGTCATGATAGCGGTGCGGAACGGATCGTAAGCGTTAATGTAGGTAGCTGGCCTTCCGCCCGCTGTTACTTTTACTTCATTGAGTTGTTTGCCTTGGGCTAAGATGATCTTTAACTCCTTAGTCGGCACTACTGCTAGCGTATCGGGTTGATACCCTGCGTAGCTGACTACCAGCCGACTACTGTTGGCTGTGTTTGCAATGGTAAATACACCCGCAGAATCGGTGGCCGTCCCAATAGTTGTGCCCAGCCAGATTACGCTGGCTCCTACCAAGGGCTTAAAGCCCCCTTTCTGGTCTTCCTCCAGCACTACACCCACAATGGTGTGCTGACTTGTCGGGTAAGCTTTAATTGAGTTGAAAACACTATCTGGTACCGTGGTTAAAGAACTGCTCTGGAGGGTAACAGAAGTGTTTTGTGTGGTCATATCCTCCATTCTTTCTATCTCCCGATAACGGCAGCAAGCGGGGAGAGAATTATATACCGCATCGCTAGCTTTTTTCAGGTAGGTATCGTGGCCAGCAGCTGCGATACGGTTATGAACTTTATCCAGCGTAACACGTAATGGATCAAGGGTGAGTGTAAGTAGCTTGGAATCCACATTCCACGCCGCAGTTTTTACACCTTTACCTTTTGCAGCCTCTTCGATGCGGTGTTTACACATCTCACACACACCAAAGACTTTAAAAGTTACAGTAGAATCAGTTTGAGGGGTTTTAGTCACATCCTGCGCGGAGGCATTTGTTGAGAAAAGTAGGAATACACTTCCCAACAGAAGTGACCATATAATGGATTTCATGAAAAAATGAATTTGAGTGATTGAATATAATACTGGAGCTGTCACGTACAACATTGGGTACGTGATGGTTCATAAAGTCAATCACTTCAATCAAATTCGATAAACGCAGTTTTTGATAAATAATGGTACAGGCGAGACAACCAGTGGTGGGCCTGTCGCATACTCGTTGACTGGAATCTTCTGGGTAGGAATCAACAAGTAACACGCTGCTGCTTGGACAGTTGAGGTGAGATCTTTATGTACAGTGATCCATTTAGTCCCAGGTTCCTGATCGGATTTTATTTTGAATTCCAGCTGTTTACTGTCGCAACAGCGCTTGAAAGCGCCGTCTTTTTGGGGCAGTCTTTATTATGCGCCGCAGAAAACGAAATCTTATCCAACTTACCGCAGCAATAATGCAGATGAAGCGTCGCTCCCGCAGAAGCAACTCCGTACACCAGTATTACAAATAGGGTAAGTAGCTTTTTCATTTCTTCTTCAAAGTTAAGACAGACCAATTTAGCAGTGCATGACTTGGATCAGTCTAAAGTTTATTTACAACAACTTTTCTTAGGCATCAGAAACAATATGATCTTCTTTACCCATTTCATACAGATCGTTTTTATTAGTTTGTAAAAGCAAATTTCTTACGGTTATAACAATTGCAGTAGAACTTTTCAACGGTTTTATGGTGTTTTACAAAAGCAAATTCTTACCTAAAGCTTGTTCTTAATAGTTGGGCATTAAAAGCAACCACGATTGTACTTAAACTCATTAATACGGCACCCATGGCAGGACTTAAGGTAAAGTGGGGGGGGTACAAGACACCAGCAGCTAGCGGAATGGCAACTATGTTATATCCCACCGCCCATACCAGGTTTTGGATCATCTTTCGATACGTAGCGCGTCCAAAAGCAATCATTTCTACTACATCTTTGGGATCACTGTTGACCAATACTATATCGGCGGTTTCAGCTGCCACATCCGTTCCAGAACCAACCGAAATGCCCACATCTGCTTGTGCCAGGGCAGGAGCATCGTTTACCCCATCGCCTGTCATGGCTGTTACCTCTCCCTTATCCTGAAACTCTATAACCTTTTGCTGCTTTTCATGTGGCAGTACATTAGCCAGATAACCATCCATTCCTAGTTTGTTAGCAACAGCTCCTGCAATACGCTCGTTATCCCCTGTTAACAAGAATGATTTAATCCCCATCTGTTTGAGGGTAGTGATCGCATTTGGGGCCGTTTCACGAATGCTATCCGCCAGCGTAATAACGCCAGCTGGCTCATTATCAATTAAGAGGGCACTAACAGTTTCGATGTCCTGATTACTTATGTCTGAAATAGTGGGTATAGGTAATTTTTACGCCATTGTTGGTATTCCTCCAAGTTTTACGCCGTTGTTGGTGTTCCTCCTAGCCCTTGTGCCGCGGCTGCACCAACAACTGAAATATGACGAGATGTTCCAGCTATAAATTATTTACCTGCAGCTGTGTTGTTGGTGGGCTGATCACATGACCTTCGCCTCAACACCAACAAAGGCGTAAAAAAGACTAAAGCATAAGAGATGTACACTTTTCATGTGGCGGATACAAAGAAACCCAATGATATAAAAAGATAGGTACTTCTAATACATACAAGTTTTTTCCCCGTTGTTGACCTTGAAACTGGCGCATTCCATGATAAAAACACAGAAAAAGATGTGTTAAGCAGTTACCATTTATTTATTCTACAAAATACATATTTAAATCGCCTTTTCCCTTCGCATTTATCTTCCCCCTTGGAATACAATTGTATCTCCCCTTAATTAATTCATAGGTGGTTTCGGAAATATTGATCTTTCCAACTTCACCATTGGTTTCCATCCTGCTGGCGGTATTTACAGTATCTCCAAAAAGATCATAGGCGTATTTCTTTTTACCAACAACGGCGGCTACAACGGGGCCAGAATGAATTCCTGCCCGCATTTTCCATTGTAGCTCATTCTTTTTGTTTCGCTCTTCTAAATACCTGAACATTTGTTTAGCGGCTTCTACACAATGGAACGCATGGTCCTCATTTATTTCCGGCACTCCACATGCAGCAAAGTAAGCATCCCCAATGGTTTCTATCTTTTCCATTTGGAGTCGTTCCATAATATCGTCAAAGTGACCAAATATCTCATTCAGCTCATCCACAAGTTTAGTGGGAGAAATGGATGAAGACATTTGTGTAAAATCTTGAAAATCGGTGAACAGGATGGAAACATTCTCAAATAATTTGGTGGTAGCCTTTCCCTGGCTCTTAAGTTCATCGGCCACCTGTTTTGGTAAAATGTTCAGCAATAACTCATCTGACTTTTTCTTTTCTTCTAAAATGAGGAGTTCTGCTTTTTTCTTCTCTGATATATCCCGGATAATGCCACTATAATATCTTTTGCCATCGTTATCCCAACTTCCAAGCGTAAGTTCAATAGGGAATTCTTCGCCGTTCTTCTTTACAGCGTTCAATTCAAGGACATGTCCAAGTACAGGGGGCTCCTTTCTTTGATTCATTCTTTCTATACCTTCATCATGCCGTTGATGTAATGCGCGAGGAATAATCAATGTCAAAGGTTGGCCAACTGCCTCTTCCGCAGAATAACCAAATATGTATTCTGCTCCTTTATTCCAGAATACAATTTTTTTGGTTTCATCAGATGTAATGATCGCATCATTTTTAGAACTGGCTATTACCTGGAATCTTTTGTTTTGCTCCTCAACAAGGTTTGCGATCTCATTTAATTTGGAAAGATGATAATCGATGTTTCCGTAATAGTTGACGTCTTTTTGGGAATTCTCTTCAGCCATGAACTGAGTAGTTAATAGTTGTATTTTTTCGCCATTGTTGATGTCCCTTCCAACTCTTGGACTGTAGCTTCACCAACAACAATACTAAATGCAGGTATTCTACTAAAATGGTATCTTAACGTAAGATACAATACCTGCCCTAATTAGGAAATACCCGCAGTCTTTTACCGCTACTGGCTTATCCTATCATAAAAGCGAAGAAAAAAAATGTGCTACGCCATTTCTTTAAATGGATAGGTAGTTGACAAATGGTTTGCAAAAACCTACCTCCTACAATAAAGCTATTGCTGTGGATTAAAGTATTTGGTAATTATTTTTTAAAAAGTATTTTGGCTGTCAATTCCCCAGCATTAATCTACCACCTGAATGAGCCCTATTAAAGCAGTTTTCGCTTCGTTACTTTCTATAATCTCCGTTACATTAATTGCACAACAACCAAGGTTGGTATTACCAATAGGACATACCAATAATGTGCAGTTTGAGTCCATCAGCCCAAATGGAAAATACGTCGTCACCGTTTCCTCAGATAAAACCGCCAAGCTCTGGGAAATAAATACCGGCAGGCTATTAAATACATTTACTGGTTTTACCGGCGTAGTGAACAGTGTTGAGTTTAGCCCCGATGGAACGAAGATCATCACGGGTGCCAAAGATGGAAAAGTAAGGATATGGGATGTATCTACCGGTGCCTTATTACAAGATCTGAAGGGACACAAACAGGAGATCGCCTCAGTAAAATTCAGTCCGGATGGTCAGTATGCAGTATCCGCATCTATTGACCAGAGCGCAAAGATCTGGAATGTTGCAACCGGGGCGCTGATTCATTCCCTTGAAGGGCATCGATCTTTTGTATCAATGGCTTCTTTCAGCACTACCGGCGATTATGTGCTGACGGCTTCATGGGATTTTACGGCTAAAATATGGGATACTAAAACAGGACAGCTGGTACGCACATTGACTGATTCAACCAAGCTCGTTAATCTTCCGTTGAACTTCGCTTATTTTTCCCCAGGAGACAAATATGTTATTACGGCTTCAAAAGATAATAGTTTGTCTATCTGGGATGCACAATCAGGAAAACGAATCAGGGAGCAACGAAAACATACCGATGAGATCCGTTCGGCATGTTTTATTAATAAAGGAAAGTATTTTGTCACTTCTTCTTATGATCATACTGCCAAAGTATGGGAAACAAGCACAGGCGATCTTGTATATGACCTGGTGGGGCATAGCGACAAGGTATATATGTCTTCGCCAAGTGCAGATGGCAAGTACCTGGTAACGGCCTCAGCAGACGCTACAGCCAGTATCTGGGATATGACAAACGGAAAGCTGGCGCGTACACTAGCAGGGCATCTTTCTGATGTTATGTCGGCCTTTTTCACACCTGACGGTAAAAAGGTCGTTACTTCATCCTGGGACAGAACAGCAAGAGTTTGGAATTTTTCTAATGGTAAAACAATTTCCGTTCTGAAAGGACATTCCTTTCATTCTACATCACTTTGCCTGGATGATAAAGGGCAAAAGCTCTATACAAATACGTATGATAATGGTGGCGAGTCAAGGGTATGGGACCTTTCTACCTTGAAACTGATCAAAGCGTTTGATTATTCAGTCTTCAAAAAATCGAATGTTTATTTCAGCTCGGATATTAACGCCGGTAATCTGAGCCATGATGGAAAACTGTTTGCAGCTTGTCCGGAGGTGCTGGAAACAGCATCGGGAAAATTAAAATTTAGGCTCCAGCTCAACGACTCAGCATCTTACTCGGAAGGTATTTTCAGTCATAGTGGTTCACTTATAGCGGCCAATACATTCATCTATAAGGAGAAGGATCCTGTTATCGCTTGCCGGATATGGGATGCTGCTAACGGCAAATTATTGCATACGCTCAAAGGACACAGAGATATGTTAGGAAGGATTGGCTTTTCACCGGACGACAAGAAAATTGTGACCACTTCATGGGATGGAACGGCAAAGGTTTGGGAAACAGCCACGGGTAAATTATTATTTACACTTTCAGGTCATACAAATAAAGTTATGAACGTCGTCTACAGTCCGGATGGTAAGTATATCGCCACGGGTTCAGATGATAAAAATGTAATGTTATGGTCGGCCACCACGGGTAAATTACTGCATACACTAATCGGTCATCCATGGGTGATAACAGAGCTGCATTTTAGTGCGGATAGTAAATATTTACTAAGCACCTGTGGCGGCCGTGGTTCGAATGCTATTTTATGGGAGGCCGAAACAGGCAGACTTATTTACAAGATAGGAGATGAACAGAACTCTGTTTCTAATGCCGCTTTCAGTACAAAGGGTGAATATGTTCTTATTTCGCATCATAACAGCCTTGCAGAGATCTATGAAACAACAACCGGTAAATTAGTACACCAATTAAAGGGACATACCGACGAAATATATAGCACGACAGCTGATAAGGATGATAAGTTTGTGTATACCGTTTCCAGGGATGATCAATTGAAGTGCTGGGACCTAAAGTCAGGTGGTCTCCTTTATACTTTTTTTGCAGCTGACAGTATGGACTATTTTGTCCAGACCCCTTCTGGCTATTACCAGTCTTCCCAAAATGCGGCAAAATTACTTCACTATGTTACGAATGATTTAAAGGTGCTCAGTTTTGAACAACTCGATGTTAAATATAATCGCCCCGATAAAGTACTGGAGACAATTGGCAATTCCGATTCTACCCTTATCAAAAGCTATAGAAAGGCATGGGAGAAAAGGATAAAGAGACTTGGAATTGACACCACTGCTTTTAGGGAAGGTTTCAGTGTTCCGGAATGTGATTTTGTAAACAGGGATGATATAGCGTTTGAACAAAAAAATGAAAAACTAGTACTGCATATTAAAGCATCCGATAATGATTTCAACCTTGATCGTTTCAATGTATGGATCAATGAGGTGCCGGTATTTGGCCAGCGTGGCATTGACCTGAAACAAAAACAATCTCACTCTTTAGACACGTTGCTGACGGTTGTTCTTTCCGAAGGCAACAATAACATAGAGACCTCAATAACCAATGTAAACGGAATAGAAAGCTATCGCCTACCGATAGCAGTAGCCTATATGCCTGCAACCCCGCAGGCAGAAAAGCTGCATTTCATCGGTATTGGCCTGGACCATTTCAACGAGCCAAAACACGACCTTAATTATTCGGTTAAAGATGTAAGAGACTTAGCCATCAGTCTTAAGAAAAAGTATGGTGCTGCAATCCAAATGGATACGCTATTTAATGAAGCAGTAACTACTACAAGTATAGCAGCACTGAAAACCAAATTGTTGAGCAGCGCTGTAAACGACAAGGTCATTGTGGCTTACTCCGGTCACGGCTTGCTATCAAAGGACTTTGATTATCACCTGTCTACTTATGACGTAAACTTTTCCAGACCAGAAGAAGGTGGTCTTCCGTATGATGAACTGGAAGCACTGCTGGATGGTATACCGGCACGTAAAAAGCTTATGCTTATTGATGCCTGTCACTCAGGGGAAGTCGATAAAGAAGAATTTCAAAAGATTGCCCAGGCCAATGAAGCGGCCGCTACGAGCAAGGGAGCAAGAGGCACCACACCCTTAGTGTTGAATTCCAGGAAAGATGGCATGAAGAACTCCTTTGAATTGATGCAGCAGCTCTTTGTTAATGTAGGTCGTTCTACCGGAGCTACGGTAATTTCAGCAGCTGGTGGCACCCAGTTTGCCTTGGAGCGTGGGGACTTAAAAAACGGCGTGTTTACCTATTCGATTTTAGAGTATATGCAAGCACATCCAACGGCAAGCGTGAGTGAGTTAAAAGCGTATGTGAACCAACGGGTACCTCAGCTCACCAAAGGTGCACAACAGCCTACTACCCGCAATGAAACCAAACAGGCAGATTGGCAGGTGTGGTAGGGCGTTAGGCTCCCTTTCCCCCCAGCCGTGGTTCGTGTCCCCACGAACCACACTTGTAACTACACGTCGGTGCTATACTGTTATATAACTATCAATTCAGGTAACCAACCATACAACAGGCGCCATATAGTTTCGTGGAGACACGAACCTAGGCGATTGGAGGATTACAAACCCATTGGTGGGACAGGTGCGTCTGCCTTTGGTATAAATTACGGAAGCCAAGGCAGTGATGTCGCCGGGAAGCCGTTGTATAACGGAAATATTTCAACTACCACACTGGCGTTAAGTAAGTTCCGGGGCGGTGATCCGGTGGGCTACAGCTATGGTTACGACCAGTTAAACCGGTTAAAAGAGATGCGCCAACACAACTTAACTGCGGCGACAACTACCTGGGGTAGTGCCTCCGCTGGGGAGCCCTATAAAGAAAGCTATAGCTATGATGCTAATGGCAATATACTTAGCCTTTTGCGCAATGGTACAACCCAGGCCGGTAAACCCCTGCAAATGGACCAACTGACATACAACTACCTGCCCAATACCAATAAACTCGCTTATGTCGCAGATGCCATTGGGGATAATAATTACACAGAAGATATCGATAACCAGGCGGTTGGCAATTACCGCTATGATAAGATTGGTAATTTGATTGGCGATGTCAAGGAAGGTCTTACGGACATCCAGTGGTCGGTGTATGGCAAGATTCGTAGTATCACCAAAGCTGGTGGCTCTACCATTTCTTACAGCTATGATGCAGCGGGTAACCGCATTGCTAAGTCAGTGACTACTGGCGGGGTTACTACCACTACTTATTACATCCGCGATGCCCAAGGTAATACGCTGGCCGTGTACGAGGGCACAGCCAAAAAAGAGCAGTACCTCTATGGTTCTTCCCGACTAGGGGTGTATGATCCCGCCCTTGACCAGCGCAGCTACGAGCTGACCAACCACCTGGGTAACGTGCTGGCTGTGGTCAGCGAACACAAGGTGACGACCGCCTCCGGCAACGAGGCCGATGTGCTCAGTCAGCAGGACTACTATCCCTTCGGGATGGAGATGCCAGAAGGGAAATGGGGCAACAGCTACCGCTATGGCTTTAATGGCAAAGAAAAGGATGGAGAAACGGACACCCAGGATTACGGCATGCGGATTTATAATCCAGCACTAGGCCGCTTCTTGAGCGTGGATCCAATAACAAAGAATTATCCTATGTTAACGCCTTATCAATTCGCATCAAATAGCCCAATTTCAGGTGTGGATTTAGATGGCTTAGAATATTATTATGCAGCAGATGGAAATTTTATTGCAAAGTCCAGAGACAATAATACACAAGTACGGGTAATTCAGTCCAAAGATGTGGCGACAGCCTGGCAATTGCTTCGAAGAAAAGAAGGTGCAACTGTAGTGGACTTAAATAAGATCAGTATAGATGTTGGTATAAGTAATGCAGAACTAAATACGAGAGCATTCTTGAGTACATTAAAGCAAACTGAAAATCATGGAAATGATCCATTACCTTATAATGCAATGCATGGCTTTATTAAAGGTAAATTAAAAACGTTTACCGATAAGAGCTATGAAGAGGCGCCCGAAGAATATAAAAATCATCCTTATGAAGGAAAAAAAGGTGGTACCGCCGCAGGTGCATATCAATTGCTACGGCCTACATTCAATGCGCAAAAGAAATCTAATCCATTAGTTAAAGATTTCGGACCCAATGGCCAAGATTATGCAGTTCTTGGAATATTAAATACGCCTGGAATCGATGCTTTGGAACCAATTAAAGCTGGAGATTTAAACACTGCTATAAAGCGTTTAATTAAAGACAAATGGGGAAACACTCAATTCGCTTCACTGCCAGGAGGAGGACAGGAAGCATCGGATATGACAATGGATAAGTTAAAAGAATTGTTTAAGAAAAATGTTTCAAACGAGCTAAATGGAAAGTCTAATATATCATTGCCAAAAGGCGAAACATTACCTAAATAATTAAAATAAAATGAATAAAGGCATCTGTTCAATATTAATTTTAGTGGCTATTTTGGGGGAAGCGTGTAAAAACCAAACTATAGGTGGGGACAACAAATATAAAAAGTCAAAAGTTGATTCGTCAATTATTGTGCAAAGTTCAGATGATGAGAATTATAGTGATTCGATAGCTATTTACTTTACCTCAATCGCCTCTGATTCATCATATTCATTATCAATTAAAACATATTCAGAGAGTAAGAAGCTTAAACAATATCCCTGTGTGATTAAACAAGAGTTGGTTTTCAAAGTTCAAGATAGTGTCATAAGTAAAAAGCTAGTGCCACTTAGTAATGTTCTAGTAGAAAATGATAAAAGAAGGTTTTTAAAATATGTAATAAATGGAGTAGCTATAGATAGCATAAATGAACAAAAGATTTATATGCTTTACCTATATGCAGCAAATGGAGAGGCTGAGAACTATTATTATTATGACATGAAAGGCAAACTATTATTCTCTCAAAACTGTAATAAGACTGGGTGTAAAGTTGAAGCATTTAATTTTGATAAGAAAGCTGCCATAGATTACACAAATCATTCAAATGATTTAAAAATTAAAAATATTGAGGGAATTTGCATTTATTGATTTTAAAGTCTTGTGTTCTAAAACTTCACTAAACATAAAATTCATTTTATTGTTTTAATTTCTAAGATGAACCAACTCCTTCCCACTTTTATATTTATTACCTAATGTTTTTGGCCCAATGTTGCCTGATTAAAAGCAACATTGGGCCAAAAAGAGCAGTACCTCTATGGCTCCTCCAGGTTGAGGTGTATGATCCCTCGCTAGACCAGCGCAGCTACGAGTTGACCAACCACCTGGACAACGTGCTGGCTGTGGTGAGTGGACATAAGGTGGCAACCGCCTCCGGCAACGAAGTGAATATACTTAGTCAACAGGATTACTATCCCTTCGGGATGGGCCTACCCGAACGGAAATGGGGCAACAGTTACCGCTATGGCTTTAATGGCAAAGAAAACGATAAAGAATCAGGCACACAGGATTATGGGCTAAGGATTTATAATCCGGCACTAGGCAGGTTCCTAAGCGTCGATCCCTTGACGAAATCATATCCCATGTTAACACCATACCAGTTTGCCAGCAATAGCCCAATAGACGGGATTGATTTGGATGGTTTGGAATATCTTTCTTTTCATAAATCAATGTACCGAATGGAGTATCAAGTTATGCGACAGGATATTAAAATGGGTGACGGTACAAAGCAAACAGTAACGACTTCAAGTACAGTCGTGAACACTGTATATTCAAACATCCCTGCAGCCTTACAGGACTCAAAAGCCGCTAGCTTTAAATTTGTTGGAGGGGGGCCTGTAACTACAATGGGAAGAGATTATGATCCAAATGTTGATGGTGCATGGCAAGTTGATTGGTCAAAGTATTATGCCAATGGTCCGTCATTTTATGGTGCAGCAGAAGGGGGTAAGTCAACAAATGGGATTCAGAGTTTAAAAGGAAATGCTTCGATGCAGCGACAAGTACTTGCGCAAAATATTAATGGTGTTGGCGGTGCTTTTGGCGCAAATGGCGCTGGCGGTATGATAGTTAATCGAAGAAGTGTAGCAACATGGAAAGCGCTTACTCTAGAAGGTGATCTGCGCAATGGGTTTTATAATGCAACGCAAATGGTAGATTACTACATGAATAATAACATGATTGGCAATTCTGGGAAAGATTTATCAGGAGGTGCAGATAGAGCTATGTTGATAAACTTCCTTAGTGATGGTTATTTGCCAACAGCTGAAACTGATAAATTTAAAGGACCAGAATTTACTAGTTTTAGAAGGAACGCTTATGAAAAGCAATTAACTGTTGCGTGGCATGGCTTGGAAATTATGCAAGCTCAAAACATAACAATAAGAGAAGAAACAAAATCTTCAATTAGGTCAATTGTTGGAAAATATCTGCAAGACGGAGGTAACACCACTCCTACAAATGCTATAAATGAAAAATTGGACGGAATTAAATAGTTTAACAATGAGACAATTATTTATTTTTTTTAGTTTGTTTGTTTTATGGATTGGTTGCTCCTCAACTAATCACGATGACAGAATTGGGCTTATATATAGGTCAGTCAGTATGATGAAAACGCTTGATACTACAGGTCTTAAAGCTATTGTTGATACCTCTTACTATTATGAAATCTACGGTTCTGAAGGATTTAATAATATAGTACAGTTTACAAGTAAAAAGATTAATGCTTGTGGTATTCCAGCAAAAAATAAACTTAGCTCAACTGAAAACACTCAATTGCATTATACTGAATTTATTATGCCATTTTGCCGCGACCATGTAGATAGTTTAACAAATGAGAGCTTTGATTTAGTTTTTCGTTTTTTCGACTATGAGAGTAGCGAAAAAATTGGTTTTATCAATATTAATAAGTCACCATCCCAGCTAAACAAACCAAAACCAACTAGATCATTACCCCAATAACTATTTCTACATGCAATTAACTTTCCCATCAAGTTTTCCTTTATTCTAACAGGTATATAGCCTTGATATGTGGGTACGAAAGACCTAAAAGCTTGGATTGATGCAATAGAGCAATGAGTTGCCTTGCAGGTATGAACTGTTAACAATTATGCAACGTACCGGCCGTGGTCAGTGAGCACAAGGTGACTACCACATCCGGCAGTGAAGCCGGCGTGCTCAGCCAACAGGACTACTCTCCCTTCGGAATAAAAGCCCGAAGGAATAGTAGTCTTGGGCACTTGTCACATTGGCTTTATAACAATCCACATCTCCATCGTTATCTATATCTACATCCACTCTCTTATCTTACTGGGACCAGTAGTTTTGTATGGATTTGTAAATGGTTAAAGCTGCGTCAATTCTTTCTTTCGATTAGTAACAGTAGTGAAGAGTTCTCAAGTAATAGTCCCATCTTCTTTTGCTTTTTTATAATGCATAGCTTGTAAGTGTAAAAATTAGGACGGTTGCTTTTCAACTCATAAAAGCTTAGAGATGCTTCCTTGTTGCCAAGTAATTTCATGAAAGACCTTCCAACAAAACATTTGTTCTGATCTACACGAGCCGGCTCACAGCTTAATTCATCGCCTGGATAACGCAGAGATATTTCGTTGTCCTCAGTTTTTTTGAATGTTTTACATTCCCCAATAAAAACTGTATCAGCATAGCTTTCCGACTTTTTAAGAGCCTTGGAGAAGAAAAGCATCTTACCCTGTATGTAGATAGCATTTCCGATGAAAAGTTTTTCCTGAGCTTTAAAATCTATATCGACAGGATTTGCAACACCCAATTGAAGATTGGTATTGACGACTTTTGTTATTACCCATTTTTGTTTTCCTTGTGAGAGAACTACAAAAGGTATAAGCAAAACCAATATCAACAATCTTAAAGCTTTAATAAATATTCTTTGCCTCATATAATTTTATCTATTTTTTTCATCCGGTATTTTCCCTGCAGTGCCTTGGGACGAGATGGGGTCGGGACCTCCTGTTTGTCCATTTACCGCGTCCTTTGCAGTCTGCTTAGTGGTCTTGTTATTTATAACATCAAAGTGGATGTAAACTCCTTCTGAGTAGAGCAAATTTTCTGCATACCGGCGTTTTTTTATGCCTTCACCTCCTGCCATGTATTCCAGAAAAAAGTTCTCTCCGCTGTACTTGGTTCCGTCTTGTGTATAATGCGACATCTTTCCTGGGCCCATATTGAATGATGCGTCGTATAAAGCGTTCTTTTGATTTTCACTCAAAGTATACCCTTTTAATAAGTTGTCCGCTTTTTGAAAAATATCTTTTGAGTCTTTTCTAAACAAAGCTTCAGCATCTGCCGCAGAAATTTTTCCACCGACGGTATATGGCTCAACTTTCTTAATTAGGTGGCCGAAGCCTATCGTTGGATTGCCTAAGTGGTCGTTATAGCCAACATGATTGCCTTCCTTATCAGTATTCACTCCTTCATATGCTTTTTTAAACGAAACAATAGTTGGGTCAGGTATTTGATTTCCGTAGTAGTAGGTTGTTTTTCCACCATGATTTGACTGTATCAATACACCGTCACCAAGAGGCCCTGCTTCTGGCAGGCTAATTTTTGTCTTTGTTATTTTATCTTCAGTAAAGTCATAGATGTAAATCTGTTTCTCTTTGCCATCCAAATCAACACTTCTAATGACATCGTTTTCGGCATAGCAATATGGGCTATTCCAAGCAAATGATTTAAACAGCGGGTCAACACTCAGGAACCTTCCTAACCTAGGATTATAAACCCTAAAGCCATAATCGTATTGATTTCCAACACCGCTTACTTCCTGATCCTGCTCTTTTCCGTTGAAGCCGTAGCGGTATTGATTTGTAGTTGTATAAGTTCTGCTTGGCAGGCCCATCCCGAAGGGAGAGTAGTCCTGTTGGCTGAGCACGCCGGCTTCACTGCCGGATGTGGTAGTCACCTTGTGCTCACTGACCACGGCCGGTACGTTGCATAATTGTTAACAGTTCATACCTGCAAGGCAACTCATTGCTCTATTGCATCAATCCAAGCTTTTAGGTCTTTCGTACCCACATATCAAGGCTATATACCTGTTAGAATAAAGGAAAACTTGATGGGAAAGTTAATTGCATGTAGAAATAGTTATTGGGGTAATGATCTAGTTGGTTTTGGTTTGTTTAGCTGGGATGGTGACTTATTAATATTGATAAAACCAATTTTTTCGCTACTCTCATAGTCGAAAAAACGAAAAACTAAATCAAAGCTCTCATTTGTTAAACTATCTACATGGTCGCGGCAAAATGGCATAATAAATTCAGTATAATGCAATTGAGTGTTTTCAGTTGAGCTAAGTTTATTTTTTGCTGGAATACCACAAGCATTAATCTTTTTACTTGTAAACTGTACTATATTATTAAATCCTTCAGAACCGTAGATTTCATAATAGTAAGAGGTATCAACAATAGCTTTAAGACCTG
The DNA here is from genome assembly GCF_001644645.1 of Flavisolibacter tropicus. Lineage (NCBI taxonomy): Bacteria > Pseudomonadati > Bacteroidota > Chitinophagia > Chitinophagales > Chitinophagaceae > Flavisolibacter > Flavisolibacter tropicus. Next base: position 3,204,569 of record NZ_CP011390.1, read on the forward strand.
TAGTATCAAGCGTTTTCATCATACTGACTGACCTATATATAAGCCCAATTCTGTCATCGTGATTAGTTGAGGAGCAACCAATCCATAAAACAAACAAACTAAAAAAAATAAATAATTGTCTCATTGTTAAACTATTTAATTCCGTCCAATTTTTCATTTATAGCATTTGTAGGAGTGGTGTTACCTCCGTCTTGCAGATATTTTCCAACAATTGACCTAATTGAAGATTTTGTTTCTTCTCTTATTGTTATGTTTTGAGCTTGCATAATTTCCAAGCCATGCCACGCAACAGTTAATTGCTTTTCATAAGCGTTCCTTCTAAAACTAGTAAATTCTGGTCCTTTAAATTTATCAGTTTCAGCTGTTGGCAAATAACCATCACTAAGGAAGTTTATCAACATAGCTCTATCTGCACCTCCTGATAAATCTTTCCCAGAATTGCCAATCATGTTATTATTCATGTAGTAATCTACCATTTGCGTTGCATTATAAAACCCATTGCGCAGATCACCTTCTAGAGTAAGCGCTTTCCATGTTGCTACACTTCTTCGATTAACTATCATACCGCCAGCGCCATTTGCGCCAAAAGCACCGCCAACACCATTAATATTTTGCGCAAGTACTTGTCGCTGCATCGAAGCATTTCCTTTTAAACTCTGAATCCCATTTGTTGACTTACCCCCTTCTGCTGCACCATAAAATGACGGACCATTGGCATAATACTTTGACCAATCAACTTGCCATGCACCATCAACATTTGGATCATAATCTCTTCCCATTGTAGTTACAGGCCCCCCTCCAACAAATTTAAAGCTAGCGGCTTTTGAGTCCTGTAAGGCTGCAGGGATGTTTGAATATACAGTGTTCACGACTGTACTTGAAGTCGTTACTGTTTGCTTTGTACCGTCACCCATTTTAATATCCTGTCGCATAACTTGATACTCCATTCGGTACATTGATTTATGAAAAGAAAGATATTCCAAACCATCCAAATCAATCCCGTCTATTGGGCTATTGCTGGCAAACTGGTATGGTGTTAACATGGGATATGATTTCGTCAAGGGATCGACGCTTAGGAACCTGCCTAGTGCCGGATTATAAATCCTTAGCCCATAATCCTGTGTGCCTGATTCTTTATCGTTTTCTTTGCCATTAAAGCCATAGCGGTAACTGTTGCCCCATTTCCGTTCGGGTAGGCCCATCCCGAAGGGATAGTAATCCTGTTGACTAAGTATATTCACTTCGTTGCCGGAGGCGGTTGCCACCTTATGTCCACTCACCACAGCCAGCACGTTGTCCAGGTGGTTGGTCAACTCGTAGCTGCGCTGGTCTAGGGCAGGGTCATAGCCCCCCAGGCGGGAGGAGTAATAGATATGCTGCTCGAACGCTTGTGGACATAAACCCCGACTAGCGACTGTTTTTATTCTTGGAATTTCGGAAAAATTGGCTTTACAGTCATTCAGGTAATTCCTTTGCTGTTATGCGTGGATGCTTGTAATTAACAAACCCCTTCTTTAAAGAGTCAAGCCAGATATGATATAATTCATTCTGAGAAAGGCCCTTATCAATTTCACTGTTCCTTCCACTCTGATGCTTAAAAATAGAGCTATCTGCATTTAGCAGATATAAGTAAAGTGCATAATCATAATTGTCAGAAGCTGGCACTTCATAAGATTTACAAATGATAGTGTCATTCAAAGAAATATATAGTATATCCTTGTATTCTTCAGTGTGAGTAGTATAAACCCTATTACGCCCAGGCTTACCGCCATGAAAATTATTAGTCGAATAAACATAGATAGGATTATCGTAGCCTACGCTAAAGCTATCTTCTAAAGTTAATGTTACTGTTCTCTCAGGTTTATAGTATTTAATGTAAACAGGAAACTCGTTACTATATTTTACTTCAACAGATTGATTTTTATCTATTCTCTTTAAACTGTCAATACCCTTCAACTTAAATAGGTTGAAGTTATTAAAATAAACAGGTTTCTCTTTTTTATCTGTCATCTTAATGCTATTACACTGGGAAAAGATCAAACACCAAAATACAATGGATAAATTGAACCTTATTAAGGGAGCCTTCCACATAAATTAATTATTTTAATCATTCACTGTAGATATATTGCCTGCTGTTTTCTTTTCAGTGCTAAATTGAACACCGCCCATGCTCGTGGTAGTTCCGTCCGGTGTTACTTTTAGGTACTTACCTTGATTTGCGCCATTCCCATCCGATTGACTCATCATCCAATTTAGGATACCTCCATAAAATCTACCATTCTTCAAGTTACTAGAATAACTGTAAGATTTATGACCATAAACTGTGGTATTCATATCCTTACTTATTAACTGCAAAACCTGTGTACACTTATTTGCGTTGCAATGTCCCATTAAGGTTTGACTTCCTTCGGATCTGAACTTACCTAATAGCTGGAATAAATGTGATGTTTTTTCATTGTAATTAGTAGGAACACCGTTAGCATCTACTTGAAGCTGATTTTCACCAAACTCAAGTTTATGGGGCTGACCGTCAGTCCTCTTTTCAAAATGCTGGGTACCATGAAAGTCTATAATAGCATCCTTAAATGAAACATTATTTTCAATAGCATAAGTAATACCTTTGAAAACCATTTCTTCTAAGTTTCCAGCACCTATCGCTGCAAAGTTCTCGCTCTTTGCATCCAGCCCATTAAAGAATTCTGCATCATATGAGTATGCTGACATTGCTTCAATTGTTTCATGTTCCTCATCTTTATTTACCAACTTTTCATTAGGAATAAAAGCTACATTAATTATTGCTTTTTTGTTAACCTCATAAATGGAAGATGTTGATGCTCCAGTTCTAAGATCATAGGTATGTTTATAAATCTGACCAGCACCTAAAGGTTTTAATTCAGGTGCAAAACGGAAAGTTGTAGGCTTATTACTGCCATTTACAAATATTGCAACCCACTCTTCCAAGCCGTCTAGATCAATTGCCATTATAGGTTTATTGCCTGCAAATTGATAAGGGGTATAGAATGGATAATTTTTTGTCAAAGGGTCAATACTCAAGAACTTTCCTAGCCGGGGATCATAGACTCTGAACCCATAATCATATTGTGCTCCTGAGCCCTTTACTTCAGGATCATGCTCTTTGCCGTTAAAGCCATAGCGGTAACTGTTTCCCCATTTCCGATCGGGTAGGCCCATCCCGAAGGGATAGTAGTCTTGCTGGCTGAGCACATCGGCTTCATTGCCGGAGGCGGTGGTCACCTTGTGTTCGCTCACCACTGCCAGCACGTTGCCCAGGTGGTTGGTCAGCTCGTAGCTACGCTGGTCAAGGGCGGGATCATACACACCCAGCCGCGAAGAGCCATAAAGGTATTGCTCTTTTTTGGCTGTGCCCTCGTACACGGCCAGCGTATTACCTTGGGCATCGCGGATGTAATAAGTAGTGGTAGTAACCCCGCCAGTAGTCACTGACTTAGCAATGCGGTTACCCGCTGCATCATAGCTGTAAGAAATGGTAGAGCCACCAGCTTTGGTGATACTACGAATCTTGCCATACACCGACCACTGGATGTCCGTAAGACCTTCCTTGACATCGCCAATCAAATTACCAATCTTATCATAGCGGTAATTGCCAACCGCCTGGTTATCGATATCTTCTGTGTAATTATTATCCCCAATGGCATCTGCGACATAAGCAAGTTTATTGGTATTGGGCAGGTAGTTGTATGTCAGTTGGTCCATTTGCAGGGGTTTACCGGCCTGGGTTGTACCATTGCGCAAAAGGCTAAGTATATTGCCATTAGCATCATAGCTATAGCTTTCTTTATAGGGCTCCCCAGCGGAGGCACTACCCCAGGTAGTTGTCGCCGCAGTTAAGTTGTGTTGGCGCATCTCTTTTAACCGGTTTAACTGGTCGTAACCATAGCTGTAGCCCACCGGATCACCGCCCCGGAACTTACTCAACGCCAGTGTGGTAGTTGAAATATTTCCGTTATACAACGGCTTCCCGGCGACATCACTGCCTTGGCTTCCGTAATTTATACCAAAGGCAGACGCACCTGTCCCACCAATGGGTTTGTAATCCTCCGCGTAATAACCCAGAGAGAATGCCAGCACATCTCGCGCATTATCGCGCATATCGTTTGCCGTATTGCTCCAACCATCTTTTTTACGCCGTTGTTGGTGTTCCTCCTAGCCCTTGCGCCGCGGCTGCACCAACAACTTATCCTAAGTACAGGTAACTTTCCACTCCCATCTGGCACAAGTACACCACGCAGTCAAAAGCCTGCCCTGCATACCTGTGCCCGATGAAGAGGAAAGATTAATTCGATCTCTAACCGGCTTAATTTTTCCGGCTCACAAAATTCATGACTAGTCTAACACCAAAACTGCCCCAATCTTTATACGGCTTTTTGATAACAATTTTAGGTGTATAGGTAGATCCCTGTGAAGAATAAAATTGTAATATGTCGCCTGGTGCATCTTTGCTGAGATTATTATGAAATTCGTAAGTAACACCGAGACCCATGCTACCCAATTTGAATAAGACACCAGGCGTTACGTTCAGGAATATATTACCCATAGATGATTCAGTGTAGTCTTTTCCAGCTAAGAAAAGCGAGAGACCGGCATCTGTAAACAAAAGCATTCGGTCATTAAACAATCCCACTGTAGGGCCAAGACCGGCACTCATCATAACACCCTTTCTGTTTGCGGTTTCTGTTTTCAGCTCCACTTCGTTATTATTTTGGTAACTAACCTCATAGGTTGGCGAGTTCATAACATAAGCTACTTCAAAAAGCCAGTGAAAATATTTAGAGGATCGATTACTGAACTGCAAAGCGATCTTTTGAAATTGTTTGTCATTCACGTTATCTGTTTTGTAATCCAGCCCTGTGTAGCCAAATTGAAACATCGTGTATTTGTCAAACGCTTGGCCGATAGCTTTCAACTGTTGGTAGCGTTCAATGTCTGCTTTCATGGCTGCAGATTCGGGCAAAAGACCCGTAGAATTACCGCATCCGCCCATATATAAATTGTATTCATTGATTGCTTTCTTCCAATCGGCCTCTTCTCCGCTTTCTTTAGCCGCAGCAATCAATTTCTCCACTTTGGCCATGGCACTGAAGCAATACATTGTCGGATCATATGATTGATTGCTCTCCTTCTTGTTTGAATTGCTTCCGGTTTGATAAGGCGCTGCCAGCTCACGCATGCTGCCATTTGTATATTCCCCAACGTACAATGGTGACAACTTTTCAATTCGTGAATAGGTCTGCTTGTATTTGTCGTCCACATACTCATTGAAATCAACCTGGAAAACAGAATACCCTTTTTTACGATACTGATCAATGATCGCCTGGCGTACATTCACTAAAAACGTTGTTGATGATCGTACAGTCTGATACAATTCTGGTCCCGTGCCTTTTGCACCAACGCCATCAAAAAAGGCCCACTCTGACTTCACTGAAGACTTTGTAGTTATTTGATTGGCGTAAATAGAACTTGCTGCATTGAATTCATTTCTTTGTATTTGTTCGGTTTTGTTGCCGAATGCATTCGATAACATCGTTCTGTATTCTGAACTCGGACTGTTGGCATACTGTTTATAGGGTTCGCTGGCGTCGAGCCTGTAGATATAACTGCTAACGAGAAGGATCCTCAATTCACTGCTATTAGGCAATCCGAATTCTTGATAAAAGAAAACAACGTTGCGTTCATCCGGCCTGTTCTCCTGACCAAAACTTTTTTGTGTTCCGAAAAAGGTCATAAATAGAACAGCGAGGGTCATCAATTTTGCTAGCCGTTTGGTTCTATGTTTCATCATGTACGTTTAAGGTTTTTATGATAGTAATTGGCTTAAAGATGCGGTCGAATAAAAAATTACACACGACTTGTGCAGTTTTTTTTATTATCGATAGGTCTCAGCACAGTCAGATTAGAGTCCAAACGGGGTCCTCATCGCATAGCCTTGTGCGAAAGCATGAGCCTCGCTGCAAAAAAGATCGGTTTATTCTTCCTTGACGCATATATCCACCTGTAGTAAGGCTTTAAATCTGTATCTTTCCGCCTTTTCGTATACACCCTTTACCTACCATGCAAAAAAGAAATTTAGCCCTTGATTACACCAAGGCCGTTCTTGTTGTGGGCATGATACTATCACATAGTATTCAGCTTGTAAAAACGGACCAGAATAATCTAACCAACAACCTTCTTAATTTATTTTCCACCTACATCAACCTGGTAACCTTTTCAGGTTTCTTCTTCTGTTTTGGCTTTGTCTATTACCTGGCCTACTTCAAAAAGGATTTCACCCAAGTCAAGGGAAATATATTGGAGACCGGCTTAAAGACACTGGGGGCCTACTATGTTTCGGCATTTGCCTATAGACTCTTTTTTAGTGACAACTTTCCTGTAACAGCAAAAGGGTTGCTGAATATCCTGCTACTCTTCGATATACCAAGCCTAGCAGAGTTTTTATTATCCTTCTTTGCCGTCACCATTATTTGCTACCTGTTTTTTAATACCATCAAAAAAAGGCTTTCTAAAAAATGGCTTTTGGCAAGCGCCATCATATCGCTTCTTTCATCTTGCCTGGTACCTTATGATCTTATTCAAAACAACCATTTAGGTCTACTTATAGGAACGCACAACTTCCCCTGCTTCCCGGTTCTTCAATACTTACCTTATTTCCTGGCAGGCATCTACTTTGCACAACACAAAATTACCTTCAACAGATATGCTCTTTTTGTATCACTCCTGGCAACGGGAGCGTTCATGGTCTACTTGCTTGTAAATAGAAGTTCCCCTCACCGTTTCCCTCCTTCCTTTTTTTGGATCATAGGCGCTGCGGGAATTATCTATATCTATTATTTAGCAGCCTTGTGGCTCAACAAGCGGTTTACCCCAATCCACTACTTGCTTTCTATAGGAAACAACACCTTATTTTACCTGCTGGTCAGTAATCTGATTCTCTTTACTACTCACAAACAAGTAGCTCTATTGGTAAATGGCAACGGCGTATGGGCAGTTTTGTATGGGGTGGCCATACTGGCACTGATTCATTTTCTAATTAAGCTGGTACGGCCACAGGAAAAGATAGCAGCAAAACCGGAGCTGCAAGCTATCAAGATACCTGCCGCTCATTATGAAAAGTCTTATCCTTAACAGGCCGGGTTGTTGAAATTCTTTGCTTCGATGGTCAAGAGGAATAGATGCTTAAGCGTTCAAGCAGTGTCTCAGCTTGCACGCAAGGCTATGCGACGAAGACCCTTCTGTAACCTAAAAAGACCTAATTTGAGCTGACACAAGTCGTAGAGAAGTGGAGCTTACTACCAACATAACTTATACTACCAATGAATTCAATTTTGTCTGGTATTGATATCCTATTGGCTAGCCCGCCTGCATGGAAAGACAGCCGAATTGGTTTAGTAACAAACCATGCAGCTTGTACCGCCAACTTCAAACCTTCTCGGCAGGCCTTACTGGAGGCGGGGTTCAGGATCACCCGGTTGTTTTCTCCTGAACATGGGCTGGATACTATTGGCGTGGATGGAGAGGAAATGAAGGATGGGATTGATCCATTGACAGGACTTCCGGTTACGAGTCTGTATGGTAGTAAGTTGGCGCCCGATCAAAAAGACCTGGCCGAAGTGGACGTGATCCTATTCGATATTCCGGATATCGGTTGCCGGTTCTATACCTATCTATGGACAATGACCCATGTGATGGAAGCCTGTGCGGCTCATGAGAAGCACCTGGTAATCGCCGACAGGCCCAATCCCTTATCGGGTAGATTAGACCTGGCAGAAGGCCCCTTGCTGGATGAGCACAACTGCAACAGCTTTATCGGAAGATGGAGCATTCCAATTAGACATAGCTGTACACTGGGCGAACTGGCGCTTTATTTCAAGTCAACAGGGAGCAGCCAAATCTTACAGACAAACGCTGATTCTTTCCAATTGGATGTAATCCGCTGCCATAAATGGCAGCGGATACTATTCTATCCCCAATGCTACCATTCATTTGTGCCGACATCCCCAGCTATACCGGTTTTTGAGTCCGCACTATTGTATCCTGGTCTGGGCCTGCTAGAGGCTACCAATATCAGTGAAGGAAGAGGAACAGCAACACCATTCCGCGTTGCCGGTGCTCCCTGGATGGATGGCACTCGCGTAGCTTCCCTCATTAATGAACTACATCCAAACGGCGTAGTGGCCCGCCCCATCAATTTTACACCCGCAGAAGGAAAATATGCCGGGCAAAAATGTAATGGCATTATGCTTCATGTTACGGATCCTGCTGTCTTCAGGCCGGTTGGACTTGGGTGGTTGCTGATCCGCCTCATTAAAAAACTTCATCCTGCCTTTTTCACATGGGCACCCTATCCTACGTATGTAAATCATGCCGGGGCTCGACATCTCGATCTGCTGACAGGGTTAAAAGATGCTGAATCACTGGTTGCAGGCTTAAGCGAAAATGACATCGAAGACATTGGCAGTTATACGAATCCTGGAGATTGGCGGAACAGAGTAGCCCCTTATTTATTGTATCAGCCGTAAGGCGTTAGTGAAGGAAGGCCCCTCTTTTTATTTTGCTTTGTGATTTATATTGAGATAACTGCTACAGATTTACAAAGATCTGAGTTTAATCAAAGTGCGCTCTCCATCTCCAAGCCAAAGCTCTCCTGCCTTCATATTCCACTCTGTGGATTTTGATAAGGCATCCAAAAACGTAGCTTCCAATGCTGCTGCAGTTTCATTCGAACATACAACCTTACTCAGGGAGTCAGGTGAAAACCGGATGGTTTGATGCTTGCCTGCAACAAAACCTGCTGACAACCTGTTGCAACCCGTGCTGCCTGATATCTTGCCTGGTGTAAATTCAAAACTGGATTTAGCCGAGTCAGAAACCTGCTGCCCCTGGAGCTCAGCCAGTTTCCATTTGCTTCTGAACAGAACTTCCGTTTGCGATGTCAACTGTTTGGTATTACTGCAATAGTTCAGAAAAAGTAAGGTTGCTATAATTGCCGTTGACCATAAACTCTTTTTCATAACAATTACATTGTGATAACTGATACTGAATTGCTGCCGGATTTATGTTTCAATGGAGTTATGGATAAGATTGGACAAGTAATCCTTGAGGCCGGTTTGCAAAAGAGACAGACTTGTTATGTAGAAGCCCATTCGCGCCTTTATTAAAGTTATGAACTTTTATGCCTTATTGTTGCACCTTTAGAGTTATGTGTTGTAACTGCACTAACAACCGAAATGGTAGCCAGCAACAAATGCCTTTTCACTACTTGAAGTCAAGCTATATCTTCATTTAATAACCTCGTGCAAGCAACGAAGCCCCGCTATAACAAAGAGCGCTAGTTCTTTCCGTTTGTTGGAATTACTTTTTACTTGCTCTCCCTTGCCAATATTTCAACCATAGCACGCACTTCTTCTTCATCAGCTATATAAACATTTCCATAATCACTAACCTGCGTATTAATATAAGTAAGTGGATTAGGTGCTATTTTCCGTGCAGACGCATGATATTCCTTCGCTTTACTTTCTTTCTGGAGTTGGGCAATATTGGAAGATTTTATGCCTGCCCCGGGCATTATGGATATACGACCATTAGCCTGTTGTACCAGTTTACCCAACAATTCTCCAGCTTCAGGTGCAGCCGCTTTTTGCCCGGAAGTCAGTACGCGCTCACAGCCACAAGCAATAATGTCTTCCAGGGCCTTAAAGGGATCTGGTGTTCCATCAAAAGCCCGGTTGCAAGTGACACCCATAGGGCCAGCCCATTCTACAATTTTTTTCAGCCATTCGGTATCTATTTCACCGGTTATAGTTGCTGTACCAACAGATATACCATCACAACCCAACTCCTTGGAAATGGCGATATCCTTTTTAATGATAGCATACTCCTCATCGTCATAAAAATAGTTGCCGGAACGTGGACGTATGATCGGATATAAGCGGATGGCTATCCGCTCTCTTGCCTGCTTGATAGTACCATAACTGGGCGTAGTACCGCCTTCAATGGGGTTATCACAAAGTTCTACACGCTTCGCTCCTGCCCTTTCCGCTATTATGCATGATTGTACATTAAATGCACAGACTTCTAATATTGATCTTTCAGCCATTCCGCTATCTCATTGTTTACTGTTCAAATATATTTCACCTCTACTACCAAAAATGGAGAATAGTAAAACGTTATTCGTAACTTATCAATGATTAGCATCTCGACCCCGCCGTATCTTATTCCATTAGCAAAGCCACACGTAGGAGACACGATGAGACCGAAAATAGGCTAGAACATCTCATGCCTTCTTTACTAAACTATCTGACTTCAGGCTGATCCTGATCTCTGGAGTTACTATCAGGCCGTTTGCTATCGGTTGGCAATATGTTGCCTTGTATAGTGTTGCCCCTTTCCTCCCGGAACGTATTTTGAGAAAAGGAGCGAGTAGCATTTCTACTTTCATTTCTATTAATAAGTCCCCTATCATTAATCGGCATATGCGCCTTCTTCTTTCTACGCACAAGCGTGACGATTGCATACCCCATTATTAATATAAAAGCAACAAAGAAAAAAAACAATAAACTGAACATAAATTGGATTTTATTATAGTAGCCTATCACAAAAACCATGCTTTCATATCCAATTGATATCACGCTGAAGATTAATAATACGGTGATGTAGAGCTATGCAAAAAGATAATGAATAATCACCTCTCTATCCCTGCAGCACATAAGCCAGGTGGTGAGGCTCAGCGAGTAAGAAAGCTCTTCATTCATTCCTTTGATAGACGAAGTTGTTTGCCCTGCGTTTTATCCAAATAGGCATTAGGATTATGTTCCAATGCCCCTTTGGGCAACCATTGCCACCAACTACCCAGGTCTTTTTGAATAATATGGAGATAAAAAGAAGGCAACTGTGTTGTTTCCCCTTCAAAATATTGACGGAAAGGCCGATCTTCTACTAATTGTCGCCGCAGCTTTTTATAAAAACGCAGGCGCCCTAACCCTTCAGAAGAAATAGCACGCATCACATTCATCCACTGGGTAGTGCCATTAGCGTTCGCCCGTAATCGTCTATAAATAGCTTTGGGTGAAAACGAATAGGCCGTGAGGTCAATAACCTTATCATAGAAGTCTACCCACTCATAATTCTTAGGCTTAAGATTCATGGCCAGGTGATTATTCAAAAAATGGAAGGGAAAGGGAAGCACCCTGCCTGATCGTTGATATTCAAGGTTAAGCGGGGCGGCTTGACCAAATGCAGTTAAAAGGGAGTACCCGGGAAAAGCGGCAGGCGATTGATCTACAAATCGTTTGGTCAGTTCAAAAGGATCTGCTCCTACATCACTATCCAACCCCAGGACAAAATTGGTTTGAACATAAGGCACATATTGAAACATCTTATTAACGTGGGCAGAAATACGGTCTACCTTTTCTGCTCCGGTAATATGCGATGTTTTTGACTTATTACCGAGCTCGTACCACGATTCCACACCGGGAAGCAAGGCTTCAAAACCATTACGTTTCATTTCAGCTAAATGGGCTTCCGTTAAAATGGACAAACTACTTTCTGCAATGAACCGAAAACTTCTGAGCGGCGCAGCGGAAGCAATGGCTTCCATGTTATCCTTAAAGTGCACCCCAAAATTGGGATCGTGCCAAACTATAAGCGGCCTTTTGAACTGGGTCAGCAAAAAGCGCAGATCTGCCTTGATTACATCGAAGTCCATAGCTTGGTAGGGCACTACCGAATCAATACAGAAAGAACAAGTATAGGGGCACCCAAGGCTGCCAATCATTGGAACGATCTTCAGAAAAGGAGCTTTTTTCAGCGTAGGGGCTATAAACTTCCATCGTTCAATAACACCTGGCAAATGAGTAGGCTGTTGCTTTTCTGACAGGGTAATACCCAGTGGGCGTTGTGGGCCATAATTGGCTAATAGACCAACGATAGTGGATTTGTGTGTAAATCCTAAAACGTAATCAAAATATTGGATGGCGTCATCCGGATAGCAGCGGGCATGCGGGCCTCCCAACACGGTAACGGCACCTCGGCTTTGAAAATAGTTGCTAAGTGCATAGGCTAATAAAGCCGCCTGGGTAAAAGCACAAATAAACACGACATCAACTTTCTCCGGCATTTCGCTACGGAGATCTTCTCTACCCGTATAACAGATCATTGTTACCTTATGTCCCTGTTGTTCACACCAAGCAGCCACCACCTGGGGCATAATACTAGCCAAATTAGCATACATGATCTGCGCCCAGAAAGTATTTGCTGGCCCTTTTCCAACCAAGTCAATGACACCAACCTTTAGTGACTTCATAATGAGAGTATTAAGCTGGCTTTAACCTCAAAATCACTCTATATGGGGCGTACGGTGTGAGTTAGTTATAGAAGCAGTAAGCCGTAGAAGTAAGGATTAGTAAATTACTAAAAGAAACAGATGAATCAAATAGTCCTTGTTTTAAATTCAAATGGCCAGTGCAAGTCTTCTATGCGCTTGGCAATGGAAGTAACCTTACTGCGGCACAAGTTGGCTTGGCTACAAAAGCCCGCCCATAAAGACCTGCACCAGAATTAGGAATGCGCCAGTCCGGCGCATTCATTAAGCTGTTTGTATAAGAATAAGTATAGTGGCTGCTATCAACACAAATGAGGCAATGACATATCCTCTTGCAGCTCTTTTCTGTTTAACCAATTGAACAATACAAAGTATTGGGATCACAACTAAAAGCAAAAGCATTGGAATGGACAGAAACTCAAACACCGCTCCAACGAAGGCATATTGATAAACATCAGAAATTAATACCTGGGCGGATAGATAAAAGAGAAATACCAAAACGCTAAGTACCAGGATCACTTTAGAAGCTTTCCGATGCTCAACAAGGCTTATACGTTCATTTGTTTCACGCATAGTATAAGGTATTTATGTTGTACTAAACAGGAGTTCTGTTGCTTAAAAACTATAAGAAAGTTGAAGGGTTGGTAATCGCTTTTACCAACCCTTCAACTTTAATCTGCATGAAACAGCTCATCCATTTCCGTCCAGATCTTATGTTTTTCCAATGCCTCTTTTAATGGCAATTGACAGGGATCTGTTTCACGCCACCAACGCTGCGTAACTGTATCTGCAGCCATTTTACTCATGTCCTTTTGGAAGTCATTTCCAGTGTATTCAAAATAGCTGAACAAAAAATATTGCTCATCTAATTTTTGAAGGTAGATAGAATAGTTTTGAATATTACATTCCTTGATCTTGCTGATCACCTGTGGCCAGGGCTTTGCATGCAACTGCTTATAATAATCCAGCTTTTCGGGTTTAACACCTGTAATCATACCATAGCGTACAGGGGTGATAGCAGAAGACTGTACTATTGTCGAAGGCTTTTCTTTTTGCTCCAGGTTACAACTGGCAAACAAAAACACAAAGAATAATGCGATTAATTGATACTTCTTCATTCGTTTTAATTTCTATTAAATAATTCTATTGATACAAAATGTAATAGGGTATAGTGCCTATTGATAAAGCCAATACAGCAAGCACATAATACCTAACAGCAATAAGGATAAGAATTTATAATTCCCAATACCTTTCCAGGTTGCTCCTCTTAATGGGTCCATTGGAGATCTCCAATACAGCGCATCACTTTCTGGCGTGTGCTTAACCGGGTAAATAAAGGAGAACACTATCTGCATGAACATACAAGCCACAAATAAATAAAAGGCCATCATCATAAAAGGTATGTTGGAGATTACTGTATCAGGCAAGAGTTTATTTACAGCAAATACAACAACACCCAGCAAAGAACCTATCCACAATGTTAGTTGTGCGGCTTTGGCAGAAGCATTTTTCCAAAAGATCCCAAGAATAAATACAGTGGTGATAGGTGGTGCAATGTGCGCTATAACATCGTTAAGACCATTGAACAAACTTTCGTATCGGTTTAAAAGCGGCAATAAGGAAATAGACACAACCAAGGCCACAGCTGCAGACACTTTACCAACGCTGACAAGTTTTCTATCACTTGCCGCCGGATTAAACCGCTTGTAAAGATCAAAACTTGCCAAGGTAGCAATTGAATTGAGCGCACCAGAAATTTGGCTCATCAAGCCAGATAATAAGGCAGCCACCAAAATACCAACCAACCCTGTTGGCACCAGCTGTGTAATCATTAAAGTATAGATACCTTTTGTTTCGGTAATGGTTTTACCAGTTGCATCTACTGTTTGCAAACTGCTGATATCGAACATCCCTTTTTGAGCCAGAACATAGGCCATTAAACCCGGCAACACAAAAATGAATACAGGTAATATTTTGATAAATCCACAAAACAGTGAACCTACCCTTGCATGGTTTTCATCTTTTGCACCCAACACACGTTGAACAATGGTTTGATCGGCACACCAGTACCAGATTCCTAAAACAGGATAACCCAGGAAAACAGCATACCACGGCATACCACTTTTATCGCCACTTCCACGAAGCATGGAAAGTTTGTCAAGGCTGTTGGTTTGTTGGAGTGTTGCCGTCATGGCATCCCATCCGCCCACATTCTGAAAACAGATGACCGTAATAACAACAGCGCCTGTAAGAAGAACAATGGTTTGAATAGATTCTGTAATAACCACGGCACGCAAACCACCAATGATGGTGTATAAGCCAGTAAGCAAGGCAATCACCACGACACTTACATACATATTTACACCAAACAATGTTTTTAATACAATACCACCCGCAAGAAAGGAAAAGGCAATATGTATAACGATGGCCGAAACAATAGAAACAATAGCCAGCCAGTCCCTACATGCGCGGTTATATCTTTTTTCCAAAAAATCAGGCAGTGTAGCCACCTTCGATTTTAAATAGAAGGGAACAAAAAACAAGGCCAGCAAAATGAGCGTAAAAGCGGCCATCCACTCAAAATTGCCGTTGAGCAACCCTGTATCAAAACCCGATTGAGCAAGGCTTACCAAGTGAATACAGGAAATATTGGTGGCAAATAAAGCCAGCCCGATCATAGGCCATTTCAGGCTTTTACCGGCAAGAAAGTATTCGTTTGAAGATGTTCCCTCTACTACTTTCTTTTTCTTTAGCCCAGCCCATAAACCAATAGCTACAATACCGAGTATGTAGAGTACACTTATGGCAATATCGTACGATCCGATCATGTTGTGGATTTTATTGGTTTTTTAGTTCACAGGTACTTCCGGCCACCTGGGGTGTTTGGTATACGCCGTTTTTAATTACTGCAGGATGCACAAAATGTTTCTGTAAATGGGGAATATGCTCAAGGAACAACGCCTCATGTCCCATGGCTATATGATTAAACAATACCAGGTGCTGATGCAGCTGTCCCATATCGCCTACATGTGGCACCACAGGAATACCATATTTTTTACACATCAGGCTTACAGTAATAAACTCACTTACGCCTCCTACCCGCACAGCATCCACCTGTATAAAACCAGCACAGTCCGCCTGCAGGTAATTTTTAAAGATGACCTTATTGGGTACATGTTCACCTAACGCCAGCTTGATTGGCGCAATGGTGTCAGCAAGTGTCATGTGTGCCAGCACATCATCAGGATGAGTAGGCTCTTCTATCCAGTAAGGCTGCATTGACTGGAGTTCTTTACAAATGCTTAATGCCTGCGGCAAGGTCCATTGCTGGTTAGCATCGAGCATTACTTTTACATCACTACCTGCCACTTCCCGCACAATATTGGAACGCCGGATGTCTCGCTGCGGATCCGCAGATCCTACTTTCAGCTTCATGGCCGTAAAACCTTCTTCAATTGCTTTTTTACAATTCGCCCGTACTTTTTCATCATCGTAACTAAACCAACCAATGGACGTATCGTACCCGGGATAACCGCTTTCGATAATACCACTCCGCTCCGATTTACTCCCTTGCTTATCCTGAAGTAGCTGAATAGCCTCTGCCCGGGTTAATTCATCTTCAATATAAGAAAGATCTAGTGTGTTAACGATCTGCTCAGGCGAAAGATCGATTAGCAGTTTCCACAAAGGCACACCTCTTTTCTTAGCCCATAGGTCATAGCAGGCATTGGTAACTGAGGCCAGGGCCAAATGAACAACACCCTTGTGCGGACCCAGCCAGCGGAATTGCTGTTCATTAGATAATTGATTGAATACTTTTCCGAAATGATGCATCAGTTCTTCAATGTCCTTACCTTTTAACTGTTCTGCATAAAACGCTGCAGCTTTGCAAACAAGATCATTTCCCTCGCCTAGCGTAAAAGCAAAGCCAGTTCCGGTAATACCAGAGTCATCAATAAGTTCTGTTACTGCGTACGAATACACAGGATCCCTGTGAATAGCATCGCTACCGGCACCTGAATCCAACTTAAATCTTCGGTCTTTTATATTAATCGCTGAAATCATTCAGTTTATATTTCAGATTAAAAAAGCGGAATGGTTTTCACATTACCATCCATTACTAAAACAATAATGCTTCAATCAGCATTTGGCTGTTAGGTGAACGTATAGGTAAGGGTGACAGGTTGTTACAAACTCCTTTTAGTTCACTTCGTTTCCAACTGGTTCTGCCACAGGCAACACAGATCTATACCCAAGTTCCGCCCCACCACTAATAGGCAAAATACAGCCGGTGATAAAACGGGCTTTGTCTGACAGCAAGAACACACAGGCGTCAGCAATTACATCGCCCTGCGGACAATAACCTAAAGGATGAATATTATTGAGGTATTCATTGATGAAGGCTGTAGAAGGTTGTTCTTCTGTCCACTTTTGTAAAGTAGGCGTCCATACTCCAGCAGGACTAACAGCATTTACACGTACGTGAAACTTTGCATAGTCCAATGCCATAGATTTGGTTAAGGCATTCACAGCACCTTTAGTAGCCGTATAAGCTGCATGTAGCTCCTGCCCTATTTCACCAACAAGGCTGCTGGTATTTAAAATGCAGCCTCTTGTTTCTTTTAATGCTTTGATGCCATACTTAACTGTATAGTAAATACTTTTCAGATTGACATCCATCAGGTCATTCCATTCGTCTTCTGTCGTTTCATCAAGGGTTTTAGAAGGGCTTGCAATGCCGGCATTATTATGAATAGCGTCTATTTTACCAAACTGTGCGATTGCTTTTTGCATGGCCAGACTAACCTGTTCTTCATTGCGCACATCGCAACAAACTCCCAGGTGCTCCGGTCCCAATTCAGCCATAACCTTTGCCAATTGCTTTTCACCAATGGCAAGAATGACAAGCTTTGCTCCTTCTGCAGCATATGCCTTTGCACACTCATACCCTATCCCTTCACTACCTCCAGTAAGAACGATTACTTTATGATCTAGTTGTTTCATTTACATGTTTAAAATTTTTCATCGCAAGGGCGATAAAAGTAGTTTTGAATGAGAACCGCTTCAATAGACTATACCACCATTTTGATGGAGATTCCGATGGCGGGGATTTTACCGTACAAGAACATAAGCAATAGGATATAGCCTTAGCTACTGCAACTCATTCTAAAGCATAGAGAATGAATAGCATTGAACAATGGCCCTTCAAAAAGCTACACTGCCTATTTTAAACTATCTGTCTGTAACCTTCCATCGCACGCTGTACTTTAGAACACGGCTCGCAAGTATTATTTTATGATTCAAACAGTTATAAAATAGCATAATAGTCCATTATTTTCATAGCATCGTCTATTTGCCAAGCTCAGTTAAAAACTAGCTTTCCGCAATTAGCCAGTCGCCATTTCTTGACTTAATTCAGGAGAGTTTTCATAACGGCCGGCCTTTTGTTTTTATCATTCAAAAGCCGCATGCATTGTAATTAATTTAGTCAAGGGAATGCAATGGAAGACAGAGTACTTGCTTAACTGATTTCAAACTGTCCATAAACAGACATCTATAATAAATAATGAATTATGCTGCCCAACAACGTTTTCAAAACGATTAAACACAGCTTTTTAGTTTTCACAGCCTTCCTGTTTACACAACAAACAACGGCACAAAAGTCAGTACCTTACTTTGGCGAAATAAAGTGGATTAATGGCTATGCAAAAGAAATTACTGGCGAAAACATTGGCTATTTCTCCGCTTACCCCGATTATGCCACCGTTGCATTATTAACCCGCTGTACCGATGGTAATAAAGTGATTGAATGGGAAACAGCACCGGTACCCAAAAACATAAAGGGGAATTATGTATACTTCAGTTGGGTGGCAGCACACTCTTCAGGAACCAGTAAAGGGGACCGGAATTTTGACTTATACGTGAATGATCATAAAGTCCTAACCTTTACCACTACACCCAACCATCAAAATCCTAACTGGAGTTTTGCAGCAACCGACAGCTCAAGAATTGTTTTTCAGCAAACAAAAAGAGACGCAGCGAATGATGCACATGGGCTGGCTTTCTTGCGTTTGCCTGTAAGCAAGCTTAAGCCAGGTGAACCGGTTAAAATTAAAGTTGTTGGACAAGCCCAAAACAGCAATGACTGGTACATGACCTTTAAGTTTTCTTTTGAAGAGAAAGTGGAGGTAGCACCAGTACCCTTTATGCTTAAAAGCGGAAAACAACCTGTTGTTTTAACGGCACTTCATTTTGGAAAAGACCAACACCTCCAAGTAAAGGTCAACCGCAAAGGAAATCACTCATTTCTCATAAAGGATGGTGTCAACACATTTGACATACCAGTAAATGCTGTTCAGAAAAACGACAGTGTGTTCATCCAGGTTTCGGCAGGTAAAAACGTGATGGTAAGCAAGTATGTTCTTCTAAAACCAGTGGTTCATCGGGAGCTGCATTTCATTCATCATTCACATACGGATATTGGTTACTCGCATTTGCAACCGGAAGTTTTAAAAATCCATATAAAAAACATTGACGATGCCTTACACATGATCGATGCGACAAAGAACCTGGCAAAGGAAGCAAGGTTTAAATGGAATATCGAATCGTTGTGGGCGGTAGAAAATTATTTAAAACAGGCAAGCCCGGCACAAACGGAAAGATTTATCAACGCAGTAAAAGAAGGAAGTATTTGCTTATCGGGCTTGTATGCAAATATACTTACAGGACTCAGCCAACCGGAAGAGGTTTTTCATTATACCGATTATGCGGAACAATTACGCAAACAATACGGAGTGAAGATCAACAGTGCTATGATATCTGATATTCCCGGATATGCCTGGACAACAGTAACCGGCTTAGCAAAAGGAAGCATTCGATATTTTTCAAGTGGCCCTAATTTCCTGGGCGAAACCCACCCTTATGGTGGTGACAGGGTTGGCCATTTTGTAAAAACCTGGGGCGACAAACCGGTATGGTGGGCGTCGCCCTCAGGTGAAGAAAAGGTTTTATTCTGGACGGCAGGAAAAGGTTATTCTTCCTGGCACGGAACACCTGTTGGCGGCGTATTTGATAAGGGTGCTAAAAAAATTGCAGCCTATCTGAATGAACTAACCGACAAGAACTATCCGTATGAAATGGTACAATGGAGATATAATATTGTTTCCGACAACGGACCAATTGATCCCAGTATTTCTGATTTTGTAGACCAATGGAATAAAAAATACGCGTCACCCAAAATTGTATTGAACACAACAGACAAACTTTTTGAAGCGTTTGAGCAAAAATATGGCAACAGCCTACCTGTAGTAAAAGGCGACATTACACCCTATTGGGAAGATGGTGCTATCTCTACCGCTTATGAAGAAGGTAAGAACAGGGTAAACAGCTTGCGCTTACAACAATTAACAACCTTGTACGCTATACTGGATGCAAAGAAATACCAACCATCCAGCTTTTATGAAGCATGGAAAAATATACTTCTATTTCATGAACATACCTGGGGAGCCTACAACAGCATTACCGATCCTGATATTCCATTTGTAACAGAACAATGGCAAATTAAAAAACAATTCATGCTGGATGGGGATAAGCAGATTAATGAGTTGGAGAAAAATCTATTAGCCCCTCTCACCGACTCTCTATCAAAACGCATAGCGGTAGTCAACACCTCTTCATGGGCCAGAAGCGGAATGGTAACAATTCCAGCCACTATAAATGGCAAATCAGTAAGAGACGCAGTGGGCAAAAAATGGCCACTTCAAAAATTAAGCAACGGTACATATGTATTCATGGCCAACCAGGTACCAGCACTTGGAGCAGCTGTTTATACAATAACAAATGAGGAAGCGGATGCAATAAAAAACAACTTCACTGTTACAAATAATGCTGTGGCAAATGATAAGATACGAATGGAGTGGGATCAGCAGGGAAGTATTACCAACCTAACGGAAAACGGCAGCTTCAATTTTGCAGGTTCTTTTAATAAACAGGGTTTGAATAGCTATTGGTATGTTCCAGGTTTTAATCCAACGGATGCTCTTACCAACAGCCATGTGCAGGTAAAAGTATTGGAAAACGGTCCGTTGGTCCTTTCTCTTGTACTACTTAGCGATGCACCCGGCGCCAACCGCTTAGAACGGAAAATAACATTGTATGCAGGAAGTAACGAGGTGATGATTGATAACCTTATTGATAAAAAAGCCGTTCGTCAAAAGGAAGGTGTACATTTTGGGTTCCCCCTTCATCCATCATTGAATAAAGTAACCCTGGATGCTGGGTACGGATCAATGCAATACTTGGCCAACCAGTTGCCGGGCTCCAATATGGATTATTTATACAGCCGCCGGTGGCTAGATGTTTCAACGGCAGATAAAGGAATACAATGGATGTTGCTGGAAGCGCCCTTGGTTGAACCAGGCGCTATCATAGATGAACGCCAAACCATTAATCAAACGCATAAGGAATGGAAAAAAACAGGAAGTCCTACAGCTACATGGTTTAGCTATGTAATGAACAATTATTGGCACACCAACTATAAAGCCGATCAGGATGGTGTGAGTCATTTCCGCTATGCATTGAAACCCCATGGCCCATTCAGTTATACTGAAACAGAAAAAGCAGGCGCTTCCTTCAGTCAGCCATTGCTGGCATTGCCTGTTAAAGAACAGGTAACATTCGCAGACGGATTGTTTGATCTATCGAATAACCGCATTGTTGTTACCAGCCTAACACCACAGGAAGATGGAAGTATTGTAATCAGGCTTTATAATCCTGAAGCATCTACTGAGCAAACCAATTTCCTGTGGAAAAAAATGCGACCATCACAAGTGATCCACCTTGGAACTGGAAAAAAATTCTCTGTTAATGAACCAATCACCCTGGCAGGAATGGGGGTAATGGAATTTAAAATTACCCAATAACAAAAACGTATATAAATAAGAACAAGCTAAAAAAATGAATTATCAACGATCGCTTTTAGGTTGCATACTATTGATCTTACTCTTTGTTACAACAGGATATAATTATGTGTCTGCACAAAGCCGACCCATTAAAAGAATGGGAGCCGCGAATACGGTTTCTTTTGATGATGGATGGCTGTTTGCCCGCTATGGTTTACAAGCCGATGGCTCCAAAATAGAAGAACCGGCAGGTTTGGAAACAACTAGTCTCAACGATGGTACCTGGCAGCCGTTAACATTACCGCACGACTGGGCCATTACCGGCCCCTTCCGGATTGAATTAGATGGCGCTACAGGCAAGTTGCCCTGGAAAGGAATAGGCTGGTACAGGAAACATTTTGTAGTGCCTGCAACAGATGCCGGCAAACAAATCTTTGTCGATTTTGATGGAGCAATGGCCAATGCAAAGATTTGGCTCAATGGAAAATATGTTGGTACCTGGCCGTATGGCTATACTTCGTTCCGCATGGATCTAACGCCCTTTATTCAACCCGGTAAAGAAAATGTCTTAGCCGTTCGTCTGGATACGGAAAACTGGGATTCCAGATGGTATCCAGGCGCTGGTATTTACCGTCATGTATGGTTAGTAAAAACAAACCCGGTGCATGTGGATCATTGGGGCACTTTTATTACCACGCCTCAAATCACAGACAAGAGTGCCTTGGTAAACATTGCGGTTACCGTGCGCAACCAATCGGAAAAAGCAATAACAGCAAACGTACTGACTACTTTGTTTGAATTGGATGCTACCAACAGGCCAACCAAAAAAGTGGCCGTAATGAAAGAAACTGTGGTGGAGGTGAACGGCAGTGAAAATAAAATGGCCGAATCACAGGTAAATGTTGCCAATCCCAAGCTTTGGAATATTGAAACACCTAACAGGTATGTAGCACAAACGACGATCAGCATTAACGGTAAAATCATTGATACCTACCATACACCATTTGGTATTCGCACATTGGAGTTTACTGCCCGCAATGGTTTTTTATTAAATGGTAAACGGGTGGAGATAAAAGGCACATGTAACCATCATGACCTGGGTGCATTGGGAGCCGCATTTAATTTGAGCGCCTTAACCCGTCAGTTGAAAATGCTGAAGGAAATGGGCTGTAATTCATTGCGTACGTCTCATAATCCACCGGCACCAGAATTACTGGAACTGGCAGATAAAATGGGCTTCCTGGTTTGGGATGAAGCGTTCGATGCGTGGAAAACTGGAAAACGTAAAAATGATTACAACAAATTATTTGATCATTGGCATGAAAAAGATCTAACGGCCTTGGTCCACCGCGACCGCAACCACCCTTCCGTATTCATCTGGTCCATTGGCAATGAAGTCAATGAACAGCAAAATGTAGAACTCACCAAACACTTAGTAGATATTGTACACCGGGAAGATCCTACGCGCCCGGTTTCCAATGGCTATAATGACCCGAATGGTGGCCGCAAGTCAGGCGCCGCCGTAGCCCTCGATATCATGGGCGTAAATTATTTTTTTGGTCAGCAAGCCAAATGGGATGCAGATCCTCGTTATACCAACAAGCCCACCATTGGTAGTGAAACCTCTTCCTGCGTTACTTCCCGTGGTGAATATTTCTTTGGAAATAACGACTATCAAAACTGGCAAATATCATCGTATGATTATGCAAAGCCGGGTTGGGGTTGTTCACCAGACGAACAGTTCAAAACCAATGCAACATATCCGCACCTGCTAGGTGAATATGTATGGACGGGCTTTGATTATTTGGGAGAACCGACGCCTTACAATTCAGATGAAACCAACCTGCTCAACTTCCGGACGGACTCCTCTAAAAAAGAGGAATTGGAAAAACAGTTGGAGTTATTGCGTCAAAAGAACCCACCATCAAGAAGCAGTTATTTTGGTATTATTGATTTAGCTGGATTTCCCAAAGACCGTTTTTATAGTTATCAATCGCAATGGCGTCCCGATTTTCCTGTAGCACATATTTTCCCTCACTGGAACTGGCCCGAAAGAATGGACTCCTTCACACCTGTGCATGTGTACACTTCAGGCGATGAAGCCGAACTGTTTTTAAATGGCAAAAGCCTGGGGCGCAAAACCAAGGAGGCCGGAAAAGATTTTCGCTTAATTTGGGATGATGTAAAATATACACCGGGTGAGCTGAAAGTGATCTGTTATAAAAGCGGAAAGCAGTGGGCAACAGATAAGGTAAAAACAACAGGCGAAATGGCAAAGCTTGCACTTTCCGCTAATCGTTCTGTGATCCATTCACAGGATAATGAATTATGCTTTATTACGGTGAAAGTAACAGACACTGAAGGATTAATGGTGCCACGTTCCCACCCTGTTATTCATTTCTCTGTAGAAGGAGCAGGAGAAATAATGGCAACTGATAATGGTGACGCCACCAGTTTTGTACCCTTTCAAAGCCATGACCGCCCAGCGTTTAACGGAATGGCATTAGTGATAGTAAAAGCAAAAAAAGGAGCTAAAGGGCCTATTACGATTAAGGCTGAAAGCAAAGGCTTAACTACAGGAACAACAAAGATCCAGGTTCAATAATAAATTGTGCGGAGGCAGTGACTCAGAAAAAGTCACTGCCTTTCTTCATGAATTTTCCTAACAACAGGCAGCTCAATCTTTTTAATTCCCAATAAGATTTACGGTTTATTGGAACTGCTTTCTATTATAAATACCTCCAGGCTCAAAGGCCCATGAGCACCAATTACCAGAGATTGTTCAATATCCGCAGTTTTTGAAGGACCGGCAATAAATACACCGTAGCCGTCTATGTCTATTGCATTTTTTTCATAGGCATCATGCATGTCAACAACAAGATCTTCTTCTGTAACCACAATTATCAAATGCTGACAAAGAAATGGTAACGAGCGATTACCAATGTTTTTTTCTGTCACCCAAATAGCACCATTTTCTGCTATAGCAACACTGCCTCTTACAATAAAAATTGCTGTACTCGCCAAGGTTCTGGCATCTGCGTTTACAAAGTCAATGATATTGAAGCCCCGCAATTCGCTCACTGCATTAATGATGCAGGGATACTTGCTTCCTGCTTCCTGTATGTAGGCATCTATCTGTTCAACGCCACCTACTTTCCTGCAACGCCCTCCAATAGCAGCAAGTGTTTGACTAAACTTAGCCAATAGATCTTCCTGTTTACATTCACCAAAATTCAGAGAAGGTAAATGCTTGTTCTCTAGCTCACACCCTCTGATAGCTTTCAGTATTTTCTCGCGACTACTTATCATCTTTTATTTTTTTCATACCACTCATTGAAACTTTGCCTTGGGGCCTGAGGCATCTCCCTGTTTTTATGCCAGGGGTTTAATCGGTTATTGACCAGCCCTGGTAGCCACTGCATAATCTTTCTGCCAATCTTTCCACTGAGTTTATACATGCGGGGACGAGAAAGCACAAAAGCCATTGCTTTCATAGATGCTTTTTTAGCAGGACTACCATACCATTCCTTCATCAGGATTTGTCGCCAGCTCCATAACTGTTCGTGGATATTAATCTTAACGGGACAGACATTGGTACACGAACCACAAAGGGTTGAGGCAAACGGCAGGTCGGCATTCTTTCGCATATCTAAATTAGGCGCAAGGATAGCACCAATTGGGCCAGCAACGGAATTATGATAACTGTGTCCACCACTCCTTCTATAAACAGGGCAGGTATTTAAACAAGCACCGCAACGAATACATTTTAAGGAGTCTTTAAAATCTTTTCTTCCTAATTGCTGCGTGCGACCGTTATCCACCAGGACAATATGCATTTCTTGTCCTTTTCGGGGTCGACGGAAATGACTTGAATAGCTTGTAATAGGCTGCCCTGTTGCACTACGCGCCAGCAAGCGAAGAAAGATCCCTAAATGTTTTGCCTTGGGAATGAGCTTTTCAATGCCCATGCAAGCAATGTGAAGTGGAGCACTATGAACGCCCAAATCGGCATTGCCTTCATTGGTACAAATAACAATACTACCCGTTTCTGCTACAGCGAAGTTAACACCCGTAATAGCAGCATCGGCTTCCAAAAACTTTTCACGCAAAACTATTCTTGCGGAGTTCGTCAAGTAGGCAGGATCAAAATTATTTTTTTCAGTTTGCAAGCACTCATGAAAGGTATTACTTACATCTTCTTTCTTTAAATGAATGGCTGGCAAAACAATATGACTGGGTTGTTCTTTGCGTAGTTGAACAATGTATTCACCCAGATCGGTATCAACAACTGAAATCCCCTGGCTTTCCAAATGATGATTTAAGCCACATTCTTCAGTAAGCATGGATTTACTCTTCACTACATTCTTTGCCTTGTGTTTCGCTAAAATAGAATACACAATGCGGTTATGCTCTTCAGCATCCGTTGCCCAATGTACATGCACGCCGTTAGCTTTAGCCTTAGCCTCAAACGCTAAAAGATATTTGTCTAAATGAGAAAGTGTGTGGGCCTTAATTCCGGAGGCCATTTCACGTAAGGATTCCCACTCAGGAAGTTGCTGAGCAGCCTTGTCTCTTTTAGACCTCACAAACCAAAGCGTTTCATCGTGCCAGGTGGCCCGTTCTTCGTCTTTTAAAAACCGAGCGGCAGCATTGCTATGATCCTTTATTTTATGCTCCATTTTGTATTCAGTATTTCAGCTATAT
Source organism: Flavisolibacter tropicus (assembly GCF_001644645.1). Classification (NCBI taxonomy): domain Bacteria; kingdom Pseudomonadati; phylum Bacteroidota; class Chitinophagia; order Chitinophagales; family Chitinophagaceae; genus Flavisolibacter; species Flavisolibacter tropicus. The sequence continues at coordinate 3,230,528 of NZ_CP011390.1, forward strand.
GCACCACTTTGATTCTACTTTTCTGGCGTTTTAAAATACCCTCTAAATGCATCAGGCAACTTACATCTCCACCTGTAATATATTCCACCTCATTCGCTGCATGATCCCTGATTCTGTCTTGGCCCATTCGCACAGAAACCGCTTCCTCTGTTACACAAAAAGTTCCCCCAAAACCACAACATTCATCAACGCGGGCAGGCCTCATTAGCTGTAACCCTTTTACTTCATTTAATAGTTGTTCTGGTTTAGAAAAACTTGGCCCAACCCGTTCTGACATGGATGAAAGCCCTAGCATTCGTTGTCCATGACAACTTGTATGTAATCCTACCTTATGCGGGAAATAGGCACCTACGTTAACGACCTTTACTACATCGGTCAAAAACTCAGTTAGCTCATAAACATTATTTCGCATAATAGCGGCTTCTTTCTCTCTCGGCTTATAGTGCAGATGCTCCTTTACATGCGCCACACAACTTCCGGATGGACTAACGATATAATCAAACCCATAAAAGTTTTGAATAAAATTTTTATTACAGCTGTTGGCTAACGAAGCATAACCAGCATTTGCCATGGGCTGGCCACAGCAAGTTTGATTTACTGGATAAAACACTTCGCAACCGACTTTCTCAAGTACCTGCAGGGTAGCTATTGCTACCTTAGGGAAAAATTGATCAATATAACAGGGAATAAACAGGGCAACCTTCATTAGCTATTTCACTTTGCTGTTCTTTGACAACGGGTAGGATTTAAAAGAGGACTATCTAATTTCATAATAAGAATTCAGGAATTAGCCAAAGCCCTGTCCAGATGAACATACCCCCCATCCACATGAATTAATTGTCCTGTGGTATGGCTGGATTTATTAGACAAGAGAAAAGCAACCGTATTGGCAATTTCCTCTGTCGTGGTCATTCGATTCTCTAAAGGAACTCGTAAAGCGATTTCATTTAGTTTTTCCTCCGGATTACTTAATGTATTGATCCAGGTTTCATAAAGCGGTGTAAAACACTCTGCCACTACAACGGCATTTACCCGAATACCATATTTTAATAATTCCACAGCCCACTCTCTTGTCAAAGCATTACGGCCACCATTAGATGCTGCATAAGCCGATGTATTGCCTTGACCGGTTTCAGCTGTTTTTGAACTAATATTTACGATGGCTCCTTTTGAACGAATCAATTCAGGAAGTGCGTATTGTGCCATCAAATAATAATGTACCAGATTTTTATGAAGGCTCGCCATAAACTTTTCATAATCGCCATGCTCTAGCCCTATGTTATCATTCTCTCCGGCATTATTTACAAGTCCATCTAGTCTTCCTGCTTTTTTGATTACTTCTCTTACGGCTTTTTCACAGTCATCGGGGCGGGTCAATTCTGCCACCACATAATCTACTTTCTTCCAAGAGGATCTTAGTTCTTCAACCAGCTGCTTATTATCGGCTTCACATCTGCCCACAACAAAAGTGTGTGCGCCTTCCTCTGCCAATAATCGAACAATACCTTCCCCTATTCCCTTGGCACCGCCAGTAACGATAATTACTTTGTCTTTTAATTGAAGATCCATTTGCCCTTTTATAAGTTATAAAAACGAACCGCGTTCTTACCGAAAACTTTTTGTTGTTCTTCTTCTGTAAAGGCAGCGAAATAATCCTGTACAATATCTACTGTTTGCTTGTAGGAGGCCGCCACCAGGCATACTGGCCAATCGGTTCCAAATAGGATCCGGTTCACGCCAAACGCTTCTACTACCGCATCCATGTAGCATTTAAAATCATCTTTCTTCCAGTTCTGCCAATCGGCCTCCGTCACTAATCCTGATAATTTACAATACAGATTTTCATGTTGCGCAATCTGAAAAAGTTCTTCCCGCCAAGGCGCTATCTTCTGTTCTTTTATGGGAGGTTTTGCAAGGTGATCGATTACAAATTTTTGATCGGGCAGTTGGCCAACCAATTCATTAGCATATTTCAATTGGTCAGGGAAGATCAAGACATCATAGGTAAAGCCAAACTGTTGCAAAGCCGCTATACCTTTTTTGAAACGCGGCATCAACATCAGATCTCTTTGGCTTTCGCCTTGCAGGATATGCCGAAATCCCTTTACAATATCAAACTGTTTATAATAGGCTAACCTATCATTAATAGTGTCTGCCTGAAGATCTACCCAACCAACAACCCCTTTGATAAAATCATTTTTGCTTGCCAGTTGAACTAAAAATTCTGTTTCTTTTTCAGACTGGTCAGCCTGCACAGCCACACATCCATCAAAACCATTTTGTGTTAGAAAAGGATGTAAATCGGCAGGCATAAAATCACGTTGCAAAACAGCCATATAATCGGTGATCCAGCTGTCCCTAACTGGATCAAATTGCCAAAAGTGCTGATGGGCATCAATTCGCATACGCCACTACCTTTTGCTTGGATGTACCTAAGCCGTCAATTCCTAATTCTACTACATCACCTTCCTTTAAATACACCTGGGGGTTCATTCCTAAACCAACGCCAGCAGGTGTTCCGGTTGAGATCACATCGCCGGGCAGCAAGGTCATAAACCGGCTAACGTATGAAACAATAAATGGAATTTTAAAAATGAAGTTGGCGGTATTGCCGTCCTGCATTAGCTGGCCGTTTACGCTAAGCCATAAGCGTAGGTTGTCAACATCTGCTATTTCATCCTTTGTAGCCAAGACAGGGCCAATGGGTGCGAAGGTATCACAGCCTTTTCCCTTATCCCATGTTCCATTTCTTTCTAATTGAAATTCTCTTTCGCTAACATCATTATGCAGGCAGTAACCAGCTACATATTCCATAGCGTTGGCTTCTTCTACATAACTGGCTTTCTTGCCTATCACAACAGCCAACTCCACTTCCCAATCTGTTTTTTGGGAGTACATAGGAATAATAATTTGATCATTGGGCCCTGTAAGCGCTGTAGTTGACTTCAGAAAGATCACTGGTTCTGGTGGAAGCGCAGCACCTGTTTCCCTGGCATGATCAGCGTAGTTCAAACCTATGCACACAATCTTAGAAGGTCGTTGAAAAGGTGCCGCAAGAGTGATATCATTTGAGAGCTCTTTTAATTGAGCACTGTCGTTCTCAATAAAGTTTTTTAACCGCTCCAATCCATTTGTCTCAAAGAATACTTCATTATAATCTTCGCCAAAAACCGAAGCATCATAGTAACGTTCATCTATAATAACGCCGGGCTTTTCTTTACCGTTTTCTCTAAAACGTATAAGTTTCATAATTCGTTCTTGCTTATTAATTTCTAAAAATGCGAATTGTAAATCGGCAAATCGACTTTATTCTTAACCAACAATTTTTGTGTATTCAGAACGATTGCGATCTACAGATACTGCCTTAGTTTTAATTGTTCAATTTTATAAACCCTCCATCAATGGGATAATCACAACCCGTAATAAAGGAGGCTTCATCAGAACACAAATACAATATAAGATGAGCTACCTCTTCGGATTTAGCCATACGGCCAATTGGCTGCGTTTTAGAAAGCTTCTCATACATCTCTTTCTCTTGGCCAGGGTAGTTTTGCGCTAAAAAGCCGTCCACAAACGGCGTGTGCACACGTGCCGGAGAGATACAGTTACAACGAACGCCTTCCTTAATATAGTCCCTTGCCACAGATAGCGTCATGGCATATACAGCGCCCTTACTCATGGAATAGGCAAAGCGGTCTGGCAAACCAACATTATTGGCGATGGAAGCCAGGTTAAGAATAACGCCTTTTCCCTGCTGTTTCATCATGGATACAGCAGCTTGCAAACAATTATAGACTCCTTTTACATTGACCTGGTAAACACGATCAAAATCAGCTTCCGAGGTATTTTCTACATTACCGATATGTGCTACACCAGCACTATTAACGAGAACATCAATTTTGCCAATCTTTTCAAATGTATTCTTCACTTCTTGCTGATTGGTTACATTACATACCTGCGCTACCGCTTTGCCGTTTTCGGATTCTATTTCTACAACAGTAGATCGGCACGCTTCATCATTCAGATCTACTACATGTACCTCTGCTCCTTGTCTTGCAAACAGTAATGCCACTGCTTTTCCAATACCGCTTCCTGCGCCTGTAATTACGGCTGTTTTGCCTTCAAGTCTAAACATAACTTCTAAAGTCTTTGTTATTACTATTTTATTAATGTACTGCTTTACACCTATTTTTCAAACGGAGCTTAGTACAGTATTAAAGAGACACGCCTCGTTTCCATGGTATAAAATCGTCCTGTCCCAGCAATACAGACTTGGGAATTATTTCGCCGCTTGCGGCCTTGATACAATATTCCAGGATTTCCTCCCCCATTTCTTCAATCGTTTTTTCTCCTTCAATGATGCCCCCCGTATCAATGTCTATGATATCAGCCATATGCTTTGCCAGCTTAGAGTTCGTCGCCACCTTAATGGTTGGACATACCGGATTGCCCGTAGGTGTACCTAAACCTGTAGTAAAGAGAATTAAAGTAGCGCCCGATGCCGCTTTACCTGTTGTTGCTTCCACATCATTCCCCGGTGTACAAACAAGGCTTAAACCGGGCTTTGTAGCTGGCTCTGTATAATCCAATACATCAACAACTGGTGATGTGCCGCCCTTACGCGCTGCACCTGTTGACTTAATAGCATCGGTAATCAATCCATCTTTGATATTACCGGGAGAAGGGTTCATATGAAAACCTGATCCCACCTTCATGGCCAGCTCGTTGTACGAACGCATTAAATGGATAAAACGATTGGCAACATCCTCATTGGTACAACGATCAATTAACTCCTGCTCGGCCCCGCATAGCTCTGGAAATTCAGCCAGCAGTACTTTGCCGCCTAACCCAACCAAGAGATCAGAAGTATAACCTACTGCAGGATTAGCCGAAATACCGCTAAAGCCATCGCTTCCACCACATTTTACGCCAACACAAAGTGCACTTAAAGGTGCAGGCTCTCTTTCGATTTTATTAACCTCCACCATTTCCAAAAACGTTTCGCGGATGGCATCAAAAATCAACTGTTCCTCACTTTCTGTTAGTTGCTGTTCAAAAACAAGCAACGGCTTATCGAAGTCTGGATTTCGCTTTTTCAGATCTTCTAAAAGCATCTCCGATTGAAGGTGTTGACACCCCAGGCTTAAGATGGTGACACCCGCCACGTTGGGGTGGTCTGCATAAGCTGCCAATAAAGCTCCTAACGTGGCAGCGTCCTGGCGCGTGCCGCCACATCCACCTGTATGGTTAAGAAATTTTATACCATCAATATTTTTGAAAAACCGCTCTTTAGCTTGAGTTGAAACCGGGTTAAAATCGAAGCGCTCTACATTCTTTCCTTCTTTATAAGCTTGTAGCACTTGCTTGGTATACTGCTGGTACTTATCCGATACCGCATAGCCGAGTTCTTTATGCAGAGCCTCTTTTATGATGTCCAGGTTTCGGTTTTCACAAAACACGGTTGGAATAAACAACCAGTAATTAGCCGTTCCAACCCTTCCGTCTTTGCGCTTATACCCATTAAAGGTGCGGCTTTCAAATTTTGAAACATCCGGTGCACTCCATTGATAGTTTACCCCTCTGTAGGCATATTCACCAGCCGCATGCTTGGTATTTGTGGTTGTCATCAAACTACCTTTCTGTATGTTCGTCTGCACTTTTCCAACCAACGCGCCATACATAATCACGTCATCATCAGTGTTCATATCCTGAACAAAGAACTTATGCTTGGCGTTAATGTTCTCCAGTAAGGTAAAAGCTTCACCATTAAAGCTTATCGGCATTCCGGAAGGCAAATCCCTTAATGCCACCAGCACGTTATCGTCTGGGTGTATTTTTAAATACTGTTGCATATTAGGAGCTGCATCCGTCATAATAGTTGCTGTCATTGTATTAAAAGTTCATAAATAGTTTAAATCACATACTTTATCCAAATCTCATTTGCGCTATAAAAACTATTCGGTCAACAAACTTTAAAATTCACAATACGCCAATTCTTATAAAATGGAGGAACCACCAACTTTGATGGATAAAACAATTTTCAGCTGTAGCAATGCAGATGCTGCAACGAATGCAAAAGCCCCAACCATGAGGCTGGGGCATGTAAGCAATAACTTCACTACCCAATTTAGACTTTGAATAGCAGTTGGCCCTGTTTTAACTGACATGGGCATTAAAAACTAACCCTGCCTTTCTCAGCCTCCAAAGCACCTGTCTTATTTCGAGCGGCCTTTAGTTTTTGATTTCCAAACTTATAACTGAAGTTCAAATTGATGCGCCGTCCCTCCCATTCATTTACCCAACGAATGTCTAAGCCGCTACCTATATAATGCGCCCTGTATTGGGATAGGCCCAATAATGTATTACAGTTTAATTTGACTGTGGCTTTATTGTTCCAAAATGATTTCTGCGCACCTATGTTCACTGCATATCCAGACTTCAAATGTGCCAAACCACTTTTTTCCGGCAAACTATAATAACCATCAAGTAACAGTTTCATATTATGTGGCAGTGTGAAACTATGATTCGTAGAGAAATCACCATTAAAAGATCTTGTATCATACGAATAATCAGTAAGGGTGGAAACACCATGACCATAACCAATGCCGATATTGGTTGAAGCAGACCACCATTTGTAAGTAGTAGATGCCATAACATCCAATCGTAGCGCTGACAACTTCCCGGCATTCTGAGGCTTGTTAACTATAACCTTAGTACTATTGTCTTGCAAGATGGTATTAATAATATTGCTGGTGGCCACATAGTAGGAGACTGAAGAAAAAAGCCATTGTTTATAATTGTGCTTTACTTCAAAGTTGTTACTATAGGCTGCATTAAGATGAGGGTTTCCTTCAAACCTTGTATAAGGGTCAATGTAATTAACAAATGGGTTTAAACTGCTGTAACCGGGTCTGCTGATCCTTCTGGCATAGCCAAAAGTCAAGTCACTATTATCACCTAATTTCTTTCTCAGAAATACGGTGGGAAAGAAGTCGAGATAGTTCCGCTTTGTAATTTGATCGTACGTTTTTGAATTACCTCTTGTGGTTGTATGTTCAGAACGAAAACCAATTTGATATTCCAATTCGTTCAACTTGCCTGAATAGGTAGCGTAGCCTGCAGCAATGGTTTCATCTAGTATAAAATGATTAGACACATTGAAATCGGGTGACCAACCTTGAGTAGTAAGGGTATCAGAGATCAGGTTATTATCCGTATTTACGCGGCTAAGTTTAAAACCTAATTCCAGTTTTGAGGTGGCATTCAAAATCTTAGAATAATCTGTTTTAAAGGCAAGTAACTGAACCCGGGCTGGCTGCTGATTAAAAAACACAAAATCATTTCTCAACTTCATCTCATTCTGGTCGTTAAAAACATTCTCATTAAGGCTATGCTCCTTTCTGCTATACAATGAATAGTCCACGTCTACTGCCCACTCAGAACCTAATGTATCTATCGTTTTTTTGAAGTTAATGTTTGCACTGAAGGTGTTTAGGCCTTGTCTTGACTTTTTTATACTGTTGATACTATTCTGTAGCATTTTTTGATCATTACTAAACGAAGATTTATTGGTTGTCACAGTCGTATCCTTATCCACTTCCAGATTGAAGACAAAACCTATCAAGCTTTTCTTGCTGATGTTGTAATCAAGCCCTGCTTTATAACTTTGCCACATGGTCCTCGGGTTCCAATAATTATTTCGATCCTGGTAGCCTATTTCATTGCCGTTAACGATTCTGCTGTTATACGTTAATTCGTTGTAGGATTTACTGTATGAAATACTGCTGCTACCAAATAGGTTCAGGTCTTTACTTCTATGATTTAAGCTAAACGCTGTTCTATATTTTGGATAACGGCCGTAACCTAAACCGATTGAAGCCTGCCCATTTGTTCCATATAGCGTATTTTTCTTTAAGCGTATATTGATAATGCCGCCGTTGCCTTCAGCAGGATATTTGCTTCCAGGGTTTGTGATAAACTCTATGGAAGAAACGGTTTCAGCAGGAAGGTTTTTCAAATATTCCGTCAACTGATTGCCCGACAAAAAGCTCTGTTTCCCATCTATAAAAATTGCAGTAGAAACCCCTTTCATTAATAGGTTATCGTCTTTATCAGTTTTTACAGCGGGCCCTTTCCGGATGACATCAAAAACACTGTTCCCAATGGCAAGCGCATTTCCTTCAACATTCAAAACGATTTTATCTGGCTTCATTTCAAATAGTTTCTTTGAAGAAGTCACTACCACTTCTTTGAGTGATTTTGCCGATGGGCTAAGCGCAATTACAAAAGCTGTATCTTTTTGCAGGACTATATTTAAAGTGGACAAATTATAGCCTACAGAAGTGGTAACAATAGTGTAGGAACCAGGCGTTATCTTTTCAAAATAAAATGAGCCATCAGCAGATGAAATGGTTCCTTTCACCGGCTGTAGCGATGTGTTTTTGAGTATAATGTTTGCAGCATTTATTCCCTTCTGCATTTGGTCAAGTACTTGGCCACGAATTGATACCTGTTGGGCACAAATGGCGGAATTAATCAGGGTAAACGTTATCGTTGCCCAAAGTTTCATATTGACTAATTTTTGACAAAGGAAGACACCTTAGAAAAGTGTCTGTCGTCTTTTCTGCAAACGCCCTATTTAGTCCGACAAAGCCCAAAGAGTAGTTTGCAGATGAAAACAACCCGTTTGCAGATTAAAACAGGAGCAATAAAAAGAATGAATAATTTTAGTGTATGGCAAAACGGTATGAAAGAATAACACACCTCGTGTATTGGGTCTGGTTCATTTTCGCACCACTCGTTTATCAGTACATGTGGCGCGACCCCGTTGAATTCAAAAAACTATTTAACCCTTTAGAAATCTCTCAATTCTTTATAGGCGCAGCCACCTTTTATTTTCAATACTTTTTTGTAATGCCTAAGCTATTTAAAAGCAAAAGGCAAACAGGGGCTGTAGTACTCTGGTCTCTTATTGCGTTGTTAATCTATATTTTTCTCCGCTATGCAGTTGAAGAGCTTTTATATCCCTATTTCTTAGGTGTAAGAAATTATACACTCGGCACAACCTTAACTTACTATGTATTTGATAATATTTACTATGGCGGAAGGTATATTGTAGCTTCTTCGTTAATCTGGCTGGTGGTAAACAATGCTAAAATAATCGAAGAAAGAAATGAATTGCAAAAACAACAGGCTGAAGCAGAAATCAACTTTTTGCGTGCCCAAATAAATCCGCATTTTCTTTTCAATACCATCAATAATATTTATTCGTTGGTATATCACCAATCGGATAAAGCCCTGCCTGCCATACAAAAACTGGGTGAACTAATGCGCTATATGACAACTGATCTGGCAAAAGAAAAGGTGGAACTGGAAAAGGAAATAGAATATTTAAAGAGTTCAATTGATTTGAATGCACTGCGTTATCCCGGTGGTGGCGCTGTAAAAATGAATATATCCGGTGACACTAAAAACAAAGAGATTGCACCTTTTATTTTGCTTCCCTTTATTGAAAATGCTTTTAAATATGGAGTGGCAGATGAGAACAATAAGCCAATTGAAATCGATTTAAATATTGAGGATGAAAAGCTTATATACAGCTGTAGAAATAAAATAAATGATGCCGGCAAAGATGTTGAGAGTACGCGAACGGGACTAAGCAATTTAAAACGAAGATTAAATTTACTTTACCCACAGAACCATATTATTCATACTGGCATTGACGGTGAGTATTACAATGCTGAACTTGAAATCAACTTTAAATGATTAAATGCATTGTAATAGATGATGAACCTTGGGCTCTCGCATTGATCGAGGACTACGTAAAGAAAACGCCTTTCCTGGAATTAATATATAGCACTACAAAGCCAATTGAAGCCATTAATTTTCTCCATGACAACAAGGTGGACCTGGTGTTTTCGGACATTCAAATGAAAGAACTAACTGGCATCCAATTGATGAAAATTGCAGGTGAAAAATGCCGGTATATTCTAACAACCGCGTATAGTGAATATGCAATGGAAGGGTATGAACACAATGTTTTGGATTATCTATTGAAACCAATCACCTATGATAGGTTCTTAAAAGCAGCAGCCAAGGCAAAGGACTACTTCTCTAACAGTTTACCTGTCGCTGCTAATGAAACCAAACAAAAAGATTTTATCTTTTTGAAGACTGACAATCGTTTAGTACGGATACTACTTGAAGACATTCTATTTATTGAAGGATTGAGGGATTATATAAGCGTGCAAACCAAAACCGAAAAACTTATTGTGCTTGAGAACTTAAAAAACCTTGAAAACGAACTACCCGGCAATTTGTTTATGCGGGTACATAAGTCTTTTATAATTGCACTGAATAAGATCGAAATAATAGAACGTAACAGAATTTACATCCGGAAACATATCATTCCCATTGGTGACACCTATAAACCTGTTTTCTTTAATACCGTTGATGCGAACAAATTTGGATAAGAGTGTAAGCTTCTGAATTTCTGGAAAAAATATATACCACTAGAACTGAAAACAATGCGGGGCCTCTTGTTTAAGCTAACAATAAAGGACCCCACATAGAGATGCAGGGTCTTTCCTAAAAGGCAGTAAATAAACACCCTAAAACTTTTATTAAAAAGATTGCAATAAGCAGTTAGCCTGATACTATAAATCTGGTCAGCTACTTCTTTGCACAAACATAAAAGATTAGAATTTCAACTACAAGCTCATCAGTAAAATACGACACAAAATTTTATAATATAGCAAACGCCTTATCAGAAAAGCACAGCTTATTTCATTAGAAGTTCTGGTCGCTGCTTATACACTTTCCATAAGAACTCCCCAAATAACGTATTGGCCCAGGCAAACCAGGTTCGGGTAAACTTCTTTGCATCGTTTTTATGAAAAGACTCGTGCATAAAGCCGGTTCCCCCATGGGTACTTCGCAGTGTTTCTATACAGTTTTTAATTTCTGTGTCACTGTTGCTGGTAATTCCTTGTATAATAAGGCTGATTGGCCAGATCATATCCATGCCGGTATGAGGCCCGCCTATACCCGCTGCCGCCTTTCCTTTAAAGTAAAAGGGATTGCTTTCTGAAAGCAATAGCTTTCGGGTATTGAGATAAATAGGATCATTACTCTTTACAGCACCTAGATAAGGTAAAGCCAGCAAACTGGGTACGTTGGCATCGTCCATCAAGTTAAAGCTGCCGAAACCATTTACCTCATAAGCATACACTTTCCCAAATTGGGGATGATTAATGATAGCATGCTGCTGTAATGACGTTTCAACTTCTTTCGCCAGTATCAGCAGCTCGTTCGCCAGTTGTTGATCTTTTGCTATTTGTAACATCATTTCTGCTGCCTGCTTCAGACTAACAACAGCAAAGAGATTGGATGGAATTAAGAAAGGAAAAACGGTAGCATCATCACTTGGTCGAAACATAGAACAGATAAGTCCTACTGGTTTTACCGGGTAGCCATAACCACCTAAGGGTACACCATCAGTAGCCCATGATGTTTTCCTCTGAAAACTGTAAGGACCACGCCCTTCCTTTCGCTGTTGTTCTTTGAATGTTTGCAAAGTAGCGCGGATCGCCTGTTTCCAGTTGGAGTCAAACGGTGCTGTATCACCACTTACCTTCCAGTACTGGTAGGCTAAGCGAATAGGATAACATAGGGAGTCGATCTCCCACTTGCGCTCATGTACACCGGGCTTCATTTTGGTGATATCAGTCTCCTTCCATTCACTCACCTTATTTTCATCTTTATAAAAAGCATTGGCATAGGGATCTTTTAAAATGCAATGCGTTTGCCGATTGATCACACCGGCAATCAACTGCTGCAATGAGGCATCTTGTTTTAACAGCTGCAGGTAAGGCCATACTTGCGCAGAGCTATCCCGCAGCCACATAGCATCAATATCGCCTGTGATAACATACGTATCGGGCCTACCATTGATCATCTCAAAATCAACTGTAGTATCTAACGTATTCGGCAAGCAGTTCTCAAATAACCACCCCAACTCTTTATTGGCTGTCTTCTGCTTAAACTCATTGATCACTGCTTCCACCGCTGCGCTGTGAAACTTTCGCTTATCAAAGGGTGTGCGCACTACTGGAAAATCATCCCAGCCAGCAGCAAAAGGAATCTTTTGTAGTAGTAGACCAGTAGCCAGTAAACCAGTGTGTTTCAGAAATTCACTCCGTTGCATAAAACTTCTTTTTAAATACTATTAGTAATCAACCCAATTAAAGTTAGCTAGCGGCATTAGTTTACTGCTATGCTTTATCCCTGCAGTACATCACCTCACCCATTCCCAATAAAAATGGTTCTTTAGCGTCTGGCGTCCAAAGACACCCGTTGCTAAAGAACCATGAAGATAGAAGGATAATTTATAGATGCTTTCTGACTTAAATTCGGTCCGTCAGACACATCGCATTTTTTAGTTCAAAATCACTTGCTGTGAAGACGTTTTTCCTAATTGCTTTCCTTCATTAAAACTAGCGGCCTTAATGGTAACGGATTTACGCACTTCAAAGGGCTTGGTATACTTCTTTGCATTCATAGTAGGCTCTGAGCCGTCCAGTGTATAATAAATTTGTGATGTATAGCTATCAGTAGCAAATGTTACAGTTGCTTTGGATGCTGCTGTTTCTAGCAATACGGTAGGACGTACATCGTAAGCACTCTTTGCATAATTGACTCCTAAGGCACTGTAGCGCTGGTATTGCGTTTCCATACGTTGCTTAAAGCCATCCCAGCTTTTCTGACTTGGCTGTGTCCATGCTACTTCAGACAATGCAGCTAAACGAGGCATCAGCATATATTCTACCTGTTGCGTTGTTGGAATGTATTCAGTCCAAATATTTGCCTGCACGCCCTTAATATATACACCTTCCTCTGCAGATAACTCTTTGGGTGTAGGGTTGTAAGCGTATACTTTTTCCAACGTATTATAGCCGCCTATGGCCAATGGTTCTTCAGAAGCCTTGCCTTGGTAGTGGTCAAAATAAAGAGGCGAGTTAGGCGTCATGATCACTTCGTGTTTTTGTTTAGCTGCTTCAATACCACCTTTTTCACCACGCCAGCTCATCACAACAGCATTGGGTGCTAAACCGCCTTCCAGTATCTCATCCCAGCCCATTAGCGTGCGGCCCTTGCTGTTCAAATACTTCTCCATGCGCTGCACAAAATAGCTTTGCAGTTCATGCTCATCTTTCAGGTTATTCTCCTTTTTACGTTGCTGGCAACGGACACATTTTTTCCAGCTTTCTTTTGGACACTCGTCACCGCCGATATGTATCACTTTAGAAGGGAATAAAGGCAGCACTTCATCAATCACGTCCTGCAAGAATGCAAATACAGAATCATTCCCAGCGCAATACACTTCGTTGAACACACCCCAGGTTTGTTGTACTTTATATGGGCCTCCGGAACAACCTAAGGCCGGATAAGCTGTCAATGCGGCTGAAGCATGACCAGGCATTTCAATTTCCGGAATAATAGTGATGTAACGCTTGGCGGCATACTGTACCACCTCTTTAATTTCCTTTTGCGTATAGAAACCGCCATAACGTTTACCATCATTCCCTGTACCTGGGAAATGACCGATGATAGTACCATCGCGATAAGCAGCTACCTCGGCTAGCTTTGGATACTTCTTGATTTCAATGCGCCAGCCTTGATCGTCGGTTAAATGCCAATGGAAAACATTCATTTTATGCAAGGCCAGGTAATCGATATACTTCTTTACAAAATCAACAGGATAGAAGTGACGTGCCACATCCAAATGCATACCACGGTACTGGTAGCGAGGCGCATCATTGATTTGTGCCTGAGGCATGTTTAATGATAAAGACTTTTGAACAGGGAGCACTTGTACTAGTGTTTGCATACCATAAAAAACACCGCTTTCATCGTTGGCTTTTATAGTAATAGTTTCTTTACCAATGCTCATGTGATAAGCACCAGAAACGCTGCCATCTTCTTTGGACCGGCTTAATACAATAGCGTTATTGGCCACTGCCTTTTTGCTGGTCTTCAATGTAAAACCATACACCTCTTTTAGGTAATTATTAAAGAAGTCGGCAGATGGCTGCAATTCAGGTTGTTCAACCACCAACACGGTTTTGGATGTGATGGCGAATGAATCCGGCGCTGAAGAAATAATAACTTCTGCAGGCTGAGGTATAATATTAAGCTGCGAAAAACCTTGCATGGGCAACCATACTGAACCCAGCATACAAACAATCTTAGTTAACGTTCTAAACATAATAAATTAATATAATCGTATATGAGAAAAAACAAGTTGTAATGGCATTAAAAAGCAATGCTATGAAAGAATGTATATATGGCATTTGCCACGATACTCCTACCGATGAACTATCTATAATCTTATTTAACGCAACGAAATCCGGTGTGCTCCATACCTGTATCAGGTGAGGTTTTCATTCGGGAGCTTGCGCGGTATCCTTTGCAATAAGATGCGTTGCATAAGAATGAGCCACCACGAATGGCCTTTTTAGGAACGGTTGGCTCCATGGAATCGAAACTCTGGTTAGGGCCTTTTGGATTATTTGCTATTTCGGCTGCACTTTGCTGGTAGTACCCTTCATTATACCAATCATTACACCACTCCCACACATTACCCGCCATATCATACAAACCATAAGCGTTCGGCGCAAAGGATTTAACGGGGGCAGCTCTTTCAAAATGATCCCACTGCGTATTTAAATTGGGGAATTGTCCCTGCCAGGTATTGGCCTTAGGACTACCCGCTTCTACATCCTCATTACCCCAGAAATACTTTTGATTTTGCGCCCCGCCTCTTACAGCATATTCCCATTCAGCTTCTGTAGGCAATCGTTTTCCTGCCCATTTTGCATAGGCAGTTGCATCGAACCAACTTACGTGTACTACGGGATAATTTTCTTTTCCCTTAATGCTACTACCGCGCCCTTGCGGATGTCTCCAATCGGCATCTTTAACCCAACTCCACCATTGCGTAATATCTGTGAGTGGCACTGCGTGAGCCGGAGGCGTGAACACTAATGAAGCTGCCACTAACAAGCTATCAGCCGGCTTGGGCGTACCAGAAGGCAGTTGCTTTTTCAGCTCTTCCCAATCCGGCGCTTGTTCTGCTGTAGTTACATAACCAGTAGCTTTTACAAAGGCTTCAAATTGCGCATTGGTCACTTCAGTTTCATCCATCCAGAAACCATCAACTTTCACTTTATGTTGCGGATATTCATCCGGTCTTCCTTCATTGTCAGCAGCGCCCATCAAAAAGTCTCCACCTTTTATATAAACCATTCCCTCTTTTGAGAATTCGCCTGCAGCTACTTCCTGATCGACACCAGCTGTAACACCAAAGCGCGAAGGCACATGGCTTTCACAAGACAGCAAGCTGTCTTTTTCAATGGCTGCTTCTTGTACCGGTGCCGAGTTACAAGCACTCAACACACCCAATACCATCAGGCCCGATAGTATATGAACACTTTTATACTTAGTTCTCTTACTCTTCATAGCGATATCTGAATTTTATTACGATGCGTCAACAACCCTTTTAGTTATTAAATGTAACATCTCCTTTTATAGGATCCATTGCCGCTACACTTTTCTTTATTCTTGATTGTTTACCCATCGATCCGTTACGATCCTTTTGAATACCGATGCTTTCAAAAGGAATGGATTTGAATTCCGGCAACTGCTTATAAACTGCAGCATTAGGTTTTAACCCAAAGTTTCCAGCTGCCCAATCTACAAATCCCGGATCAACAGCTGTGATCCAGTTATTTCCTAAACGCGCCCATGTAGCTTTGCCGTTGTGCAAGGTTCCCACATTCACAAACACGTTGTTCTCAATAAAGTTACGTTTTGGAAGACCTAGTGAATCATTGAAATAATTAACGAGCTCTGGATAGGAAGAAGAATAAGGAGGCTGTTTAAAATGTACTGCTTCTAATCGTTGTTCAAAAAGACCGTTTTTCTGCACAAAGGATTTAGCCCAGCCGATTAGTCTGGCATCCAGATGTAAGGCCAATGGACAGTCAATAAAAATATTATTGCGGTAATGATTATCATTTCCGCCACCGATCATAATGGTGCGCGAGCCAGCTTTGTAAAAAATATTACCTGTTACCTCCATGCCACAGGCACCATCGTCATGATAAATGGCCATGATCATTCCATCGTCATTGCCGATGTGATGAAAATAGTTGTTGATGATTTTGTTGCCCTGTTCACTTGGGTCGCGGCCATAATATACAGCCCCCATATCATGCCCATCAGTAACGGCATGATGAATCATATTCCGCTCAATCAGATGATTGTTACCATGCAGAAGAATAGCGCTGCCTGGACAATTAAATATTTCATTGTTGCGAATACTATTTCCTACACCATCAATATTGATCCCTGCTTTATAAGAGCGTTCAATGCGATTGAAATCATGTATGCTACAATTGACCACTTGATTATTACCACTTTCCAGCGTTAACCTGTTCCCTCCTCCCAAACTAATTCCACCCGAACCGGTATTGTAAATATGACATCCGCTGATTGTATGTCCAGTACCGGCATCGCGGTTAAAAACGGTATTATCATATAAGGTGGCGTATAAGCCGCCTACTACTTCAGACGCAGGTTCTAAACCCGCCTTTTGCCATATCTCACCAGCTGGTTTTGTTCCTTTCCCAATACAAACACCTAGCTGTCCCAGGTTTCGGATGGTGCAGTCTTCTATGCGGTTACCGCTGCCTCTTTCCATATAGACACCCATTCCACGCGAACATTCAAAAATGATGTTCTTAAACACCACATGCATCGTATTCTTCAAAACCAGTAGAGGCGTTTCTAATAGAGAAAGCTCAATAGAATTCAGTTTGCCGGCAGGTGGATAGAAATACAAAATGCCAGCATTTCTGTCAACACAATACTCACCTGGTTGATCAATTTCTTCCAGCAAGTTAAAAGCATACCAACGCTGAAAGGTTTTGCCACCTTCAAAGCCGTACTGCGTTTCTTGCTGTGTAGTAAACGTTTTATTGACGGTATCGATCCTGGCAATACGTACGGCATCATCGGCATAACCATACCGGAAAAATCCTGAGATCCAGATTTCATTTGCTTGCGCCCACCGTTGTGGACGATGCACATCATACGTAAAAATGCCACCACGCTTTGAATAGTCGCCATTTCGGGGTATTGAACCTGCATCCAGCACTTTCCCAATAGGCACCATACTATCATTTGGCCAGCGAGAAAGAAGCATTGCCTGCTTATTGCAAAACAACTCCATAGCAGAAGGCGTATAGAGTCGTCCAAAGCCTTTGGGCTGCATAGTTCCCAAATCACTAATACCAAGCGCCTTCAGATCTACCTGCAACACATACTTCCTGGCCTCTGGTACCATACGGTCTAAAATAGCTTTATCCTTTATTTTAACTGCCTTAGTAGTGGGCACGGAGATACCTCCACTAAAACTGACCGCTTCACCCCGATAGGCGCTATAAACAATCGGCGCTCCATCATGGCCAGAATCCAAACTATCCAGTCGTAGACTTTCTTTAAATGAATACACGCCTTGCCGGAACAGAACCGTAATAGAATCAATAGGATGATTCCTAACATATTCTCGAACAGCCAACCTTGCCCTTTGCAGCGTAGCAAATGGCTTTGACATACTACCTGCAGCTTTATCGCTACCAGTTAACGCTACAAAAAACCGCACGTGTTTTTGAGCGCCTGCTGCAAAAGGCAAGGCGAGTACCAACAAGAAAAGCGACTGAAATAATTTACGTAAAAACAAAGCTTAGATTTGAGGTGTTACTACTGGAACCGGATCGTTGTATTGTTTCTTCAACTCCATCAACTTCTTCTGCATCATGCTTTTCACTTTGCTGTAGGATGGATCATTGTATACATTCTTCATTTCACTCTTATCCTTCTTCAGGTCATACATTTCCCATTCATTGTTTTCATAGAAGTAGATCAACTTATATCGGTCTGTACGCACACCAATATGTTTGGCCACCTTGTGCTCCTGGTTCTCATAAAAATGATAATATAAGGCCTCGTGCACATCGCCTTTCTTCTTACCCTTTAATACCGGCACAAAGCTTTTGCCCTGCATATCGGCAGGAATAGGCAAGCCAGCCATATCCAAAATGGTTTCTGCAAAATCCAGGTTTTGCACCATGCTGTTGCTGGCGATTTTCTTATTGGTTACACCGGGCCACTTAACAATCAACGGTGTACGGAATGATTCTTCATACATAAAGCGCTTGTCAAACCAGCCATGCTCGCCCAGGTAAAAGCCCTGATCGGAAGTATAAATGATGATCGTGTTCTTATCTAGGCCATTTGCTTTCAGGTACTCCATCAAACGGCCTACATTATCATCAACGCTTTGCACACAACGCAGGTAGTCTCTCATGTAGCGTTGGTATTTCCAGATCGCCAGTTCCTTGCCACTAAGATTTGCTTTTTTAAACGCTTCGATAGAAGGTCCGTAAGCAGCCTCCCACTTTTTCTTTTCTTCTGGTGTCAGACGGTTATATATACCCTGCCAGTTACCTGCCAATCCTTTCTGCTGATCTTTAGGTAAATCAAATGCCAGCTTCAGATCATATGCATCATGCATATCCCTGGCAACCTCCATGGCCTGCTCATGTGCTGCTTTTGTTCTTGTTTGATAATCATCAAAGTAATTGGCCGGAACAGGAAACTGCGTGCTATCAAATAAGTGATAATATTTTTCTTCCGGCATCCAGTTGCGATGTGGTGCTTTTTGCTGGTACATCAGAAAAAAGGGTTTGCTTTTATCCCTGCTATCCAGCCAGTTGATCGCAAAATCGGTGGTAATGTTTGTAATATAACCCGGCACTCTTTTTTTCACCCCATTTTCAATGAAGTCAGGATTGTAATATTCACCTTGCCCCGGTACCACATTCCAATAATCAAAACCCTGCGGGTCAGAGATCAGGTGCCATTTGCCAATAACTGCAGTGGTGTAACCATTGTTGTGCAATAGCTTGGCCACTGTTTGCTGGCTGCCATCAAACGTGCTATGATTATCCTTAAAACCATTAACATGGCTATGCTTGCCTGTTAACATTACGGCTCTACTAGGACCGCAAATAGAATTGGTAACAAAGGCCCTGTTAAACAATACGCCCTGTTCTGCGAGCTTATCAATATTGGGCGTATGGTTTAAGCCGTATCCATAAGCGCTGATAGCCTGATAGGCATGATCATCACTCATGATATAAATAATATTGGGGCGTGTATTTGCATTTTGTGCAACCATTTGTTTGGCTTGAACACACAATGCAATAAAAACGATGAAACGTATTACTCTTTTATAGCTCATGTTTATATAAGATTTAAATTCTGTTGAACACTGAAAGGTTTATTCTTCTGATTTTTTCGCGAATAGATTTCAATTAGTTTTTAGCAACTTTCTCCTTTTCATTCTTCGCGATAGGCTGCAATAATTCGGCAATACCTTTGCAACGAACCTCTATTTTAACATCAGCTCCGTTCTCACCGGAATAACTACCATCGAAAACAATTTCATTCTTTCCCTTTACCAACATCGGCAAGGGGGCAGACAGGTGTAACGTTTGCAATAACTGCCATTGCTTATTATACAACTTTACCGTTTGGCCATCGCAATACAAATACTGGTTGGATTTCAAATTGACTGGCAAGCTGATCGTTTCTTGTTGGTTGATTGCAATGCTTGGATTATTGAACAATACTTCCGGATCATTATCTTTTTTTGGTGCCAGAGAAATAATGAATTCAACTGGTTGTTTTTCCGCTGGATTATTAAACTCATAAGACGAATAGGTTGGTTCTCCTGGTTGCTTTATTTTTTGCCCATACACCAGGTAAGCATTATAAACAGGCGTCAATTCATACTGACCTTTACCATTCATTTGCAGGTGAAATTCATTCTTCACATCCTGCATTTTTTGTTGTTGCGCCTCTGTAAAAAATCCATTTAGCCTTGCGGTTTCCCACAATTTGATCGCCTTTAGGATTTCATCTCTTCTTCCATGTTTCTTTAGGCTTTCAATTCTAGTGGACAATCCAAAACCTGCGTTAAACCCGGCACCGCGGGCCAGCATCCATTCAATATCTTCAAGAGAAGTTTCTGACTTAAGGCTAAACCATCCAAGCATTGAAGGCATCAGGTTACGACGAAAGAACTGCTGGTTTTTTAACCGCAGCTGCACTTGGCTTTCACGGAAGCCTGCATACCAAGGTTCGCCCCAATTCATACGGGTATATATGTGCCAGAAAAAATGTCCGGGATTGCTAGCATCATTGATAACCTTACCTTTTAATTCAGGCGCCAGGTTATCAAACCAGGTTTTTGTAAATAACTGCTTGCCATAGTCACCCATCCCTTCACTCCAACAACCTTCCAGTCCATCGAAAGAAATTTGCATCAGGCCTGTTTCATTAAACAAGCGGGCAATTGTTTTTGCAATTTCCTGATCCAATTCATGGTTGCCCAAAAACACTTTGTAGGCATGATCCATTAGCTTCCCTATACTATCATTTGCCTGGTGGGATGATGCCTTTGTTCCAAATGCTCCTCTCTGGCAATCCAGCAGTTTCCAAGGAGCTGCAGAAGAAATGGAACCATAGCGAATGATCTCATTTCCAATCACACAGGCCTTCAATGTATTGTTTGCGAATTGGTTAAAGTAGGATGTATCTTTTATCCCGATCTCGTTAGTAGTGGCATCAATAGTTTCGGTTAATTGCGAATAGCCAACTTTTGCAAGACGCTTATCAGGTATCGGGCTTACATAGGCATCGCTGGTCGTGATAAAATTAGAGAGCGTATGTAATCCGATTCGCACATCCTGTGCTTTTGCCATATCAATACAGGCCTTCAGGCTTTCCCAATTCTTTGGAAATTCCTTGCTCTTCAATTTAAAATGTCCCCAAGTTTCAAATGGATCATCAAGATACAAATAACGCAAGCCAGCTTGCTTCGTTAGATCCATGGCCTCCTGCAAATTGCTTTCACCAAAACTCATGATCAAGTAGGATTCGGAGGCATTACGTGCCTGCTTCCCCCATACTCCATCAAGCATTGGGTGTGGCAGGTTTTCCTTTAATTCTATTGTTGAAATGGTATTCAGTGCATTTGAAGATGCTACTCCAAAAAGAGCAAGTTTACTACCAACAACACCGCCATCCTCAGTATAAGCAGGCGCTATATAGCGAGCATGACTCCAATTCTCAATTACACGGTCTGTATTACGATTACGACAATAAGCCTGCAGTGAACTGCCATAAGGCATAGGCTTGGCCACATCGCCTCTAAACATTTGTTTATTCTGCTGATCTTTCGATATATCAACGATGTTGCCGTTGGTAAATCCCTCGAAAGCAGGCTGAATATCATTATCAATGGTTGTATTTCCGCCCAAGGTCTTTACGTTCAATGCCTGGATACCTATTGCAAAATCTTTGTTGCGTACCACACCAACTACCTCGCCTATGGTTTCTCCAATAGTTGTGGGATAGGGGCCCCACTGCACTAATTGAATATGATCAGCGTTTGAAATTTTTACCATCTCAAAACTCACATACGAACTATTCTGAGCCACTTTGATCTGGGCCTGAATATTACCCGGATATGAAAGACTGATTAGCGATGATTTACCGTGCCAAAGCAAAGCGTTTGGATGAATGATCTTATCATCGATCTTTATATTTAGCAAATAAGCAACCTCATTCCTATACAGATAATTCTTTTGCATCTTCAAATCAGTCAGCTCCGTCAACTCACCTTCTTTACCCAGTCCAATTTTGAATGACGCTGTTTTAAAATAAACCTGTGAATTGGCCTTACCCGCTATCAGAAGTAAAGCGAGTAAACTAATTTTTCTATACCGATCCAATAACCTCATTGAGTTGAATTTTACCATTAAGTTTTCCTTGTTTTTTTAGTTACCGTATCAAATACCTTTAGGAAAACGGGAACGCTACTTTGACAGAATCACTATTTATTTACCCTACTGCAATGGATCACTCCCCTGCAAATGATTTGAATACGCCGATCTCAGCCAGCTGAATTTGATCTTTATATGTAGCGCTTGTTATCGTTAAACGGAGTTTGTTACTATTAACAATAGGAAAACGCAAAAGCCGTTTATAACCAACAGTACTAAAAGAGGTGATCACTTGCCATGTATTACCGTCCCAATACTCCAACAAACCAGATTTTATACTCTGTCCGTTATGAATATTTTCCTGCAAGAGTAAACGATCAAAGCTGATCGATTTTTTCAGACTAAATTCCAGTGCTTCATTTTCTTTCAGTGACACAAATGAAGCAAGATCATTATCCACTAGTTTGGAAGAAACAGCACCTTTTAATAAGTTCTGGGCAAAGGTTTTATTCAATATCGTTCGAAAACTATCTATCGCTTTCATATCAGCAGTTTCAAGTAGTCCATCTTTGTTGGGCGGAATGTTTAACAACAACAAACTGTTTCTGCCCACAGATTGATAATAAAGATTCACCAGATTTTTGGCACTTCGTACCTGGCTGTTTTGCTTTTCATGCCAAAACCATCCTGGTCGTATGCTAACATCCGTTTCAGCAGGAATCCATTGCTGACCGTTTTCATCACCCTTGTTTAAGTAGGCAGGATTGGCCACTCCAGGCATCATGCCATCTGTGTTGATGGTAGACCAGCAAGTATCACCAGCATTTCCCTTTTCATTTCCTACCCAACGTACATCTGGTCCTACATCGGAAAACATTACCGCATTGGGCTGCAACTCCCTGACCATTTTCCAGTAGCCCTCAAAGTCATACTGCATGTCTTTCTGCTTCTCTCCCTTGGCTCCATCAAACCACACTTCGGCTACTTCTCCATAATTGGTCAGCAGTTCGCGCAACTGGTTTTTATAATAATCATTATAAGCCGGTGTACCATAAGATGCTTCATGCATATCCCAAGGCGAGAGATAAAAACCAAAGGCAACACCATACTCCTTACAGGCATCAGCTACTTCTTTTACCACATCACCTTTACCATTTTTCCAAGGACTATTCTTAACCGAATGCTCTGTGTATTGCGAAGGCCACAGGCAAAAACCATCATGGTGCTTGGCTGTAATAATGGCCATTTTAAATCCTGCATCTTTCAAAGCCTTTATCCATTGACGGGCATCTAACTTTTCCGGATTAAAGATCGCCGGGCTCTCCTTACCTGTTCCCCACTCCCTGTCAGTAAACGTGTTTACTGAAAAATGCAGAAAGGCTGTCGTTTCTTTCTTTTGCCACTGCACCTGCGCGGGTGTTGGCTTGGGTATAGCTTGCTGCGCATTTGCTGATACAGAAATTGCCATTGACAAGGCAATCGAAGGCAACAATAAACGCAATGGCTTGTTATGATTCACCAGGTAGAACATAGCTTACTTTAATTGTATAGTGTGCTTTTAAAGTTACTTGACATCCACTTTAGCGGCCGGCCTTATTTCTGCTCCTTTTTGCTTGGTAAGATCATCGCCTATTTCACTCCTGTATTTTTCGGCTATAGCTGTTAGTTGCTTTACTACTTCAGGATATTTTTCTTTTACATCCAGTGTTTCACCTGGATCTGTACGAAGATCATATAAAGCTAAGCGTACACTGTCTGTAGCATACTGGCCTGGCCAACCATTATTATTAATAGCCGATGCTTTTTTATAAGTCTGTGACACGCAAGGAAACGTAAGTACCCATTGCCCTTTGCGTATACCTTTTAAGCTGCAGCGATCGTAATAGTAGGCAAACTCATCGCGTGGATTCGTATCAGGAACCTGTTTCAATAAGGACAGCATGTCCATACCATCAATCTTTTTAGCAGGTTGCTTAGCGCCACAAATATTTACCAGTGTAGGTAGTATATCCATACTAGCCATCATATTGTTGCAGATAGACCCTGGTACAATCTGAGCCGGCCAGCGAATAATGAACGGCACTCGTACACCACCTTCCCAGGCTGTTCCTTTTCCTTCACGGAACCCACCCGTATTACCCGCATGGTTTCCATAGGTCAACCAGGGACCATTATCACTAGTGAAGATGACAATCGTATTTTTTGTCAATCCATTTGCATCAAGCGTCTTCATGATTTCACCCACCGACCAATCAATTTCCATCATTACATCACCAAATAAACCCGCACCGCTTTTACCCTTGAATTTTGCTGAAACGGCCAGTGGCACGTGTGGCATGGGCTGAGCAAAATACAGGAAGAAAGGCTGATTCTTATTCTTCTTAATAAAAGCCGTAGCCTTTTCTGTATACATCGTGGTAAGTGTGGCAGCATCATCCAATGTAGCAATGGCTTTGCCGGGTGTATTGCCTTCTATCAAGCGTAGAGTAGGCCACTTGCCCCTTTGCGTAGTCGTATCTGCAGGCTTTCCGTCAAAGTTCACCGGCCAATAATCGTGTGAATAAGGCAGCCCTGTAAATTCTTCAAATCCATAACTAAGCGGAAGAAATGGGGGCTTCTGCCCTAAATGCCATTTACCTACCATTCCGGTTTTATATCCTTTGTTCTTTAATACAGAAGCGATGGTCTCTTCTTCAGGATTCAGCGCTATTTTATTATCAGGACTGAACGCTCCACTAACACCGATGCGATTAGGATAGCAGCCAGTTAAGAAAGCCGAACGCGAAGCACTGCAGGTGGCTTGCGCCGCATAAAAATTGGTAAAGCGCATACCGCCAGCGGCCAGCTTATTGATATTAGGGGTGTGATAAGGAAAGCCACCATAGCATTCTAAGTCACCATAGCCCATATCATCCATTAAGATAAGGATGACATTGGGAGCAGCAAGCTGCTTTTGTGCTGCAGGCCTCAAGCTGCAAAATAGGACTGCAACTAAAATCCAAATTGATTTTTTCATGATAATTGAAATGCATTAAAGTTCATGCTGTTAACTCTTCCGGTAGAAATTTAGTTTGTTGCAACAGATCCGGCTATTTGCTTGTCAATAAGTGGAACCGAATCTACTGTATCATTCATTTCCAATACAATGATACTGCAAGCAGGATCTGGCATATTTCCCTTCCACGAAAGGGCTATTCTATTTTCCTGCTGATGCACGTTTACCTCACCACCTGCCAGGAACCAGGCTTTCAATACACTCCTTCCAGGCACTGCAGGTATACTCAACTGACTATTGTTATTGGAGTAGAGGTGCAGGAAAATTTTATTAGCCGAACGGGTAGACGATAAAAGGCTGTCCGGTTTATAGGGACCTCCCTTTGTATTGTAAATGGCTTGCTGGTTTATACGCAACCAATCACCCACCCCATTGAGTCTTTTTACCTGTCTTTTTTCAATCCGGCCATCAGGCATTGGGCCAACATTCAAAAGCAGATTACCATTACCTCCTGCTGTTTTCGACAACGTTTTAATGCACTGATCCAACGACTTCATTTCATCATTGGGCTTCCACGACCATTGCTTGCAAATGGTGATACAAGACTCCCATGGATCATTCATGTTGATCTGGCCAATCTTTTGTTCTGGCGTCGCATAGTCGCCAATAGTACCAGCGTCCATCAATTCATGCTTGCCTTTTCCCAGCCTGTTATTGACTATTACATTCTTATCAATCGTTTTGATAAATAGATACATATCGGCAGCCATCTCCTGCGTCCAGGGTTGTTCCCAATTCCCATCAAACCAAAGCATGTAGGGTTGATAGGTTGTGATCAGCTCTTTCAGTTGATTTTTCATGTATTGGGTAAAGCGTCCCATATCTGCTTTACTATCAGGTGTTTTATTACCATCATTGTGCAGGGGATAATCAGGATGATACCAATCGAGCACTGTATAATAGATGCAAAACCGGATGTCATACTTCTTGCAAGCCTTTGCCAGCTTGCCTATTACATCTTTTTTATATGGCGTATTAGCAATGTTATAACTGGTGTACCTGGAAGGCCATAAACAAAATCCATCATGGTGCTTGGCTGTGATCGTAATGTATTTCATGCCAGCGGCTTTTGCGGTTTTCACCCAGCTTTCAGCATCAAACAAAACCGGGTTAAACTCACGGAATAAACTATCATACTCCTCTTGGGGTACCTGGTGATTCCTGGACCAACTCAATTCTGTTCCTCGTAAGGTGACAGGGCCCCAATGAATAAACATACCAAACCGCTTATCCATAAAGTCCTGGAGAACAGAATCAGACGTTTTTTTACCGTTAGGAATAAATGACTGTGAATGAATGATAGGAACAAATGCAAACAGAATTCCTGTAAGTGCCAGTATTTTTTTAAACATAACTTTTGACATATTGAAGTACGCCCTTTAACCTTTAAAACTACTGTCCTGTTCCGGACAATTTAAACGGCATATACCAACCCATAAATCCCTGTGACCAGTACAGCTATTTGAATGATCAAGTAACGGGTATAAGGGTCCGTATTTTAAATTTTTGCGCATAAAAGTAGCGGGAAGGTGTCCTGCATTCAATAGACAATCCAATAATAGTAATAGATTTTCCGCTTAAAAAGCAATGCATGGCCCCAGCCACTAAAGGGGAGGGCCGCGCGGCAAAGGCCAAGCAGAATAATGAACAAGGAACAAGGAATAATGAATGAAGAAGGAAGCTAAGAGAAAGAAAAGAGTGGAAGGAGATAAGGAGGGAAATGATCAATGCTCAATGCTCAATGTTCAAGGTGCATTAAAAAAGAAAGGAAAATAAAAAAGCACTCCTTGAATAGGAGTGCTTTTGTTTTATAAAGAGGTTGGCTGTTTGGCTTGCAGCGTGCAGCGTGTAGCTTGCAGCTTTCTTTCACGTCTCCCGTTTGACGTTTCACGAGCCAAGCCCTCTCCGCCTTAAGGGGACTAGGAATCTGCGTTTTGATTTTTTTACATCAAAGCATATAGAACGTAATAAGGAAGTAGAAGAAGGACTACTTCCGCCAAAAACCAAAAGTTCTTTCACTAGCTTTAACCACTTTTACAAATGCCCCTATGTACAAAATTTGTTGCTTACTTGCCCTTGTCTCAATATTAACCACTAGTGCCCAAGCTCAAAATAAGCTGCGACTGCTTTCCTACAACATCCGCAATGCCAAGGGCATGGATAACAAAACAGATTACGACCGCGTAGCCGCTGTACTGCTACAAACCAAGGCACCCGTCATTGCCTTGCAGGAAGTAGATAGCGTGACCACCCGAAACGGCAAGGTAGATGTGCTGCAACTGCTGGCACAAAAAACAAAGATGCATGCCGTTTATGGTGCTGCCATTCCCTACCAAGGTGGCAAGTACGGCATTGGAGTCCTCTCTAACGAAAAGCCTTTACAACACTACACAATACCATTACCCGGCAGGGAAGAAGAGCGCGTACTGCTGGTAGTAGAATTTAAGAAGTATGTTGTGTTCAACACGCACTTCTCGCTCACTGAGGCCGACCGCCTGACATCTGTAAACATCATCAACGAACAGGCTGCCCGTTTTCAAAAACCTATATATCTGTTGGGCGACTTCAACGCCGAACCCACCTCGCTGGTGCTATCTGCCTTACAACAAAGCTGGACACTGCTCAGCGGCACAGCCTTCACCGTTCCTGCCACCACACCCAACAGCTGTATTGATTACATCTTCAGTCGCAATGCCAAAAAGAAAAAGAAACTAAGCGCAACCGTTATCAACGAGCCTATGGCGTCTGATCACCGGCCCGTGCTGGTAGAAACGAGATAGAGGCCCAACGCTCCCCCCTCTCAGCATAAGGCGGAGAGCCCTAAACACAGAGCTACGCTAGAAAATGGTCATTGGCCAATAGTATTGCTGTATTTACCATTAATCAAGCAGCAGCAAAATACCAGTGGCCGAGCTTGATCAATGCTTTTTTATTGGCTTAATGGGAAAGCAAACATTAAATGTATTATTCTCCGGCTGTACATGTTCTATGTCTCCTTTTGTGGGCTCCTCAATGGAGGCAGCAGCAAACAATGCCATCACCTGGCCTTTACTGTCAATAACAGTAAATGGGCGTTCCAGGTGCGCCAATTCAATCTTTTTGCCTCCTTTCATATGTAACTCCCGCAAGGAGATAAGTGGATGACTAGCAGGCTGCCAATTCAAACCATCTTTGGAGGTGATCAACGCTAAGGCTCCGAATTGCGGAATGATCTTTTTACTGTTAGAATAATATTTAACGGCCGCATAAAAACGCTTTCGCTTTTTATCATACCACATACAAGGATCCTCACAAGCCATGTCTGCACTGGTAAACACTTCTCCCACAAATTGGAAGGGCTGGTCAGGGCGATCGGCCTTGGCCATCCAGAAGGTCATGTTGCCTACATTTGGCTTCCGCGACTTAAACATCATGTAGTATTTCCCATCAGGACCTTGCGTTACCGTAGGATTGGTTGCCACCTCAAACGTATGTACATTATCAATAGTCATAATGGGACGTTCGGGTTTTTCAAAGTTACCGGCAATTAAATCTTTTATGCTTTTGGCCCGTATTACGCCGATACTTTGTGTACAGTTATATTTCAACCAATGGTGCCAATCGCGGCGCGTGGAAGAGTCCTTAAACTGATAATTGGCATTAAATGCGTTGCTGATATAATAGAGATAGTAGTCGTTACCAAATTTTCGGATCTGGGGATTATGCATGGTATACCGATCCCACTTTGCAGGATCACCATCTCCTTTTAAGATCGTTTTTACATAGTGGTAAGGACCTGTCAGTTTATCCGAAACCGCATAGGCAATCTCGGAATACTTTAACCACCCTCTGAATCCATCAAAAATGTAATTCATAGAATCACCATCAGCTGTTCGTTTTCCATGAGGCCAGCGGGAATAAAACATATGATACTTTCCATCTTCTCCTTTGATCACACTGCTGCACCAGGTATAATAATCCGGAGTAGAAAATAGGCCGGAAGAATCCACCTCACCTATTTGCGCATTCAGGTTCAGATTATCCTGAGCAATTGCTGTAATAGCAGTAACGCTCAAAAATAGTTGCAGAGAAAAACACTTGAGTAAAAAGAATAGAAGCTGATTCACAGATTTCATTTAGCAATTCACTTTGTGGCAAGGCCAGTAATCCGTTTTGATTAGAGACCACCATACACTAAAAACCAAAAGCTCAAAAAGGTAAAATTATATAGGCACAAAACTACTTACAATAGAAAATTCTCTAGTAGGCATAGATTATCCTATGAAACCAGTGTGCGAGATTTAAACAAAAAGGCATCGAATTTACACTACAGCATTGTGACATCTTGTCTACATACACTCCCTTTGCTTTTCCGGCAAGGAATCTTTTCGTTAATTAGTTTGTCAATTGATTTTATTAGTTGGTCAACTAGTTTTTAAAATTGGTCAATTAACCTCAGCAACACTAGCTCACCCTTGTAGCTTCAGTACACATGTCAAAGTTTCTGGTTTGCGTTTGCAAATAACAAAGTATAGCAGCAAAAGACATGGAAAATACTACTATCAAAAAAACGAATAGCTAACGGTTAGTATATGCGAGAATCAAGAAGAAGGGATGGTTTTGTAGGGGAAAAGCAAATTCTTATACCTAAAACCATCATACATAAACATATTACGAAGAACGATTTCCTGCATTCGCTCTTTATTACCAGTATCGGTTATTTTCCAAATGCACTATACCATTACCGTGAGAGAAAGAATGGTTGCGAGGACTATATCTTACTCTATTCCCTAGCAGGGAAAGGTAATATTGAAATAGGCAATGAACGATTTGAACTGCAGCCCCATCAATTCATTATCATTCCTCCACATCGTTTTCATCGATACCAGGCCAATGTTAGCGATCCCTGGACCATTTACTGGATCCACTTTAGCAGTAATCAATTAGAAGCATTTAGCCGAGAGTTTAAAGTTGAACAATTTTTTACGCCAACCGACTTGTGTTACAATGATAAAATTGTTACCACATGGAAAGAAATGTATTCCAGCCTAGCCAATGGATACGCTGCTGAAAGTATTGGATACGCTAATTTTTGCATGTACCGGTTCTTATCCTTTTTCTTATTTCCTAAAAGAAAAACCAGCCTTCCCAAAAAGGCATGTCCTTTTGATCAATCAATTGAATATATGAAAGCGAATCTTGAAAAAAGGCTAACCACACAAGATATCGCCAATCATTTTAAATACTCTTCTTCCCACTATACGGCACTTTTTAAAAAGAAAACCGGACTTTCTCCCATTGATTATTTTATCAAAATGAAAATCCACTATGCATGCCAGTTGCTTACCCAAAGTGATTTAAAGATCAAGGAGGTGGCAGAAAAAATAGGCTATGAGGATCCTTACTATTTTTCCCGTCTTTTTAAGCTGGTCATGAATAAATCACCTAAGGATTACAGGAATACTAGTCTATAAAGGAATTAATCTAGTTTCTCTAAAATAAAAAGGCTGCCTCAAATAATTTTGAGACAGCCTTTATTCTAATATCCAATCATAATAGAAACGACTATTTCCTTCTTACCATCCCGGATTTGGTGTCAGCTTCGGATTAAGTGTGATTTCATTGGTAGGAATATTATCTAGATAATCTCTACCCACGTTAAAATTATAACCACTAGCCATTGATGTTTTGAATGGATCAACAAGTCCTGATGCATCTGTAGGCACCACAAGACCGGCTGCATATTCCGAAGCCAGGTAAGGAAATCCTGTAGGCCTTTTGCCCTTAAACAAGTTGTGGGCACGCCATCTGCGCCAATCGTCAAATCTAAAGCCTTCGCATGCCAATTCTACTGCTCTTTCGCGTCTAATTTCATACAGCTCATTGCTCAAAGTATATCCAAAATCAGCATACTTGCTGCGGCTTGCATCGGCTTGAGCTGCAAAATTAGGCATACCAGCGCGGGCACGTAGCTTGTCTATTGAAGAAGCGTAATCAATGGCACCACCCAATTCAGCCTGTGCCTCTGCATAATTCAGCAATGCTTCTGCGTAACGAAAAACAACAGCACCCGTTTCACAAGCCGTGCTAAATCCAAGGGCTCCGCCTGCGGTTGGATCTTTTGGATCAACACCCTTATTCATCTGAAAGCCAGTATAGTTT
Organism: Flavisolibacter tropicus; assembly: GCF_001644645.1. NCBI lineage: Bacteria > Pseudomonadati > Bacteroidota > Chitinophagia > Chitinophagales > Chitinophagaceae > Flavisolibacter > Flavisolibacter tropicus. Next base: position 3,261,638 of record NZ_CP011390.1, read on the forward strand.
TTATTTTCACCAGACTTTTCCAGTGATGGCTTTACAAACAGCACTTTACCGGCAGAGTTATCCCACATGGTTTGTCCAGGAATCCAGATAACCTGCGAAAGTCTCGGATCGCAATCAGTACCAATTTTAGTAAGGAAAGCTGACCCTTTTACAGTTGCAGCAGTTCCATCATAATCATAAGGCGTTCCGTCCTTTTTCAGATAGTTCAGAATAAGTTCGCGAGTAGCGCTCAATCCGTTTGTACCTGATGTGATATACTGCTGGAAATTGTGTGAAAAAGTACTCTGACTTTTGTCAAACTTACACCACAACGTTACCTCTGTATTGGAACTCAGGTTAGTTGAGTTAAACAGTGCATTGTAGTCTGAGGCAGGTTTACCGGTATTGTAAATACCCACCTTGTATTTTCCAGGTGTCATTAGTTCTTTAGCCGCATCTACAGCTGCCTGGAAATACTTTGAAGGATTTGCTCCGCTAGTAGCAAATGGAGTACCTGCATGGTACTTCTGCCAAGAACCTTCAAATAAAGCAACACGCGTTTTGAAAATAAGCGCAGCTTCTTTACTCAATCGGTTATTACCACCTGGCACATCTTTTAAAAGACTGAGTTTAGCAATTGCCTGATCTAAATGATACAGGATAGAATCAACAACCTGTGTTCTTGGCGTGCGTGCATCATACAAATGTGCATCATTAGCCAGCATGGAATTGGTATACCAAGGCACATCACCAAAAAAACGCACCTTTTCAAAATAAAACCAGGCCTTAAAAAAATGCGCCTCACCAACATATTGAGCAATATTGGCTGCCGGCTCATTTACTTTCTGATAGTTTTCAAAGAAAATATTAACCGCTCGGATGCTAGCCCAGTTCCAGCGGCCACCTGATGCAGTAGCTGTTCTGGTTCCATTCATCTGCGTAACGGGAATATTCTGTATCTGGTGATCAGAACCATTATAGGCATCCATTCCTATATTACCATGGAAACCTGATTGATTTCTAAAAGTGGGGAACGCTGTATAAAACTGTAAAACATACGAGTTCAAATCACTCCCCGTTTTCCAATATTGATCATTAGAAATTTGATCAACTGGAGGAATATCCAGGTTTTTGCTGCACGATGACAAACTGAGAGCAGCAATACCCATATATAAAAATCGCTTAAGCATAAGAGTCTGTTGAATAATTAGAATTTAAGATTAACACCAAGCGTGATAGCCTGTTGTGGGAAGAATGATTTTCCAGAACCACGTACACCTATGTTTGCGTTCTCAGGGTCAAAATGAGATGGAAGATGCGATATGGTCAGCATATTTTCTCCAGACACATAAAAATAAGCGCCACTGAGTTTTGCTTTTTTCATCACTTTATCAGACAGGGAATAACCTAACTGAATATTCTTCAATCTTGTATAAGCTCCATTCTGGATGTAGCGAGTTTGTACTGCCTGATTCTTTGCATTCATCGCAGGATCTAGATATGGTCTTGCAAAATAGGCATCGGTGTTCTTTCCAAGACCAGCATATTTGGTCGCGTCTGCATCTCTGAAATAATCCAGGTGGTCTTTGAAAATTGAACTTTGTACTTGAGAAATGAAACCCCAGAATAAATTATCACTCAATACAAGATCACGTTTGCCAACACCCTGCACGAACATGGAGAAGTCAAAACCTTTCCACTCAGCCCGTAGCGTTACGCCATACTGGTAGCGAGGTGTGGTATTACCAATGACCCTGCGGTCGCCCGGATTATTAACAGTATTATCACCAAAATTCACTACACCATCCTTGTTCAGGTCGGCATAACGCATATCTCCAATTTTCCAGGTTTGGCCAGAAATGGCTTTCTGAATATTACCCGTATTGATAGCATCAACAGTTGCCTGATCAAGCATCAGACCTTCAGAAGTATATCCCCAGATCTCACCCTGCTTCTGGCCTTCATACGACGTAGTCAGGATTTTTGTAGGGTTATTATATTTAGTGATAGTCGTGTAATAATCAAATAACTGCCCAATTACAGAGTATTTAAAGTCTTTACCTATCTTATCATTCCAACCAAAAGAAAACTCCCAACCATCGGTTCTAGTTTCCATGTTGTTAACTTGTGGTAAGCTAGCACCAATAACAGCAGGTAATGCATTCTGGCTGCCCAATTGATCGTAAGTAAGACGCTGATAAACTTCAGCCGTTAGGGTCAGGCGGTTTTTAAGGAGCCCCAAGTCTGCACCTAAGTTCTTAGTATTTGATGTTTCCCAGGTAATATCAGGATTCACCAATGTAGGAGCAGAAGTATAGCTTGGTCTTGTACCATTTAGTATCCATCCCAGATTGGAGTTTACAGCTATAATAGGTAAATCCTGGTAAGCTCCTGCCGTTAACTGGTTGCCTAGAGAGCCAAAAGAAGCCCGTAATTTGAAGGCGTTTACTACCGGCTTGATAACTTCCCAGAATTTCTCGTTGCTCAAATTCCAACCAGCGGACACGGATGGAAAAAAGCCCCACTTCTTACCGGCTGCAAACTTGTACGTTCCGTCGTAGCGGCTGTTTAACTCCAAAAGATATCTATCATTGAAGTTGTAGTTAAAGCGACCGAATACACCTTCCGTTGCATAATTATTCAGGTTATCAGTGGCATTAATAGTACCCGTTGAAGTATTCAACGAAGGTACTTCACCGGTAATCATATTGGTTTTACTGGCAGATAGGTAAGACAGGGATGATTTCTCCTGCTGATAACCAGCCATTATAGAAAAATGATGTGCCTTACTAATGTCAAATTTGTAGGTAGTATAGGCATTAGCTGATTGGTAAAAGGTGATAGCCTGCGATTTAGAAATGGAAGAAGGAGAAGTACTTCCAGAAAGAACAGGCTGACCAGCAACATTATCCTCGTAAACGGTAAAGTTTTTAGAGGTGAACTGGTTTGAAGTAAGATCGAAAGTATAATCTCCATTAATGGTCCATCCTTTCAATGATGTTATTTCAGCTGCAAATCGCTGAACCATGTCATTGATGGTAGTACCGTTGTTACCAGCATCTTTGGTCCAAGGTATCTTTGATTGAATGGAGTTCACGCCATATTTCGACTTCATGTACTGCGATGGGAAAGTACGGGCAACCTGGTGAAAAAGCAGATCATAATCACCTTGGTTGTCGTAAGCAGGCGTATTACGCTCAGAGTTATAATAGCGTGTATTTGAAGTAAGCTTTATCCAATTCGTTAAGCTGGCATCAAACTTTGCACTTAGATTATAACGCTTGTAATTATCTTTTCCTACTTGTAAAACACCGCCATCGTTTACATAACCACCGGAGAGGAAGAAAGAAACAGCCTTATTACCGCCACTCATAGAAAGATTATGCTGGTAGCGTTGGCCATCACCATAAAATACGTTGAACCAGTCGTAGTTAGCATTGCTTTCAAACGTATTGGCCCATAGAGCCGGGTTAGCTAAAGCAGGATTTGTTTCAGGAGTGTTTACCGGATCTTGTTGATAGGCCAAAATCCTATCAATGGTCAGATTGGTATAAAGTGGCGTAATTCCTGAGTTGATAGCTGCTTCGTTCAGTGCCAATGCCGTTGTATACGAATCAAGATGATGCGGCATATTGATTGGCTTAATGAAGGAATAATTACCTGAATACTCAATGCTTAATTTATTATTGGTAGCTCCTGATTTTGTAGTAATCAATACAACTCCATAAGGCGCCCTTGCACCGTAAATGGCTGCTGCCGCTGCATCCTTAAGGACTGATACCGACTCAATATCATTAGGGTTAAGCCCATTGATATTTGCAGCATACATACCATCGATCAGGATTAGTGGCGCACCCTGCCCTCTGATTTGAAGGTTAAGAGCTGCACCAGGTTCAAAACCAAAACTACCAGCCGAGAAGTTCATACCTGAAACTTTACCCTGTAGCGCCTGCGATACGGTAGCTGTGGGTCGGTTAACCAACTCAGCACCCTTTACCACAGCCACAGCTCCAGTCAGGTTGGCTTTCTTTTGTGTACCGTAGCCAACCACTACCACATCGGATAGTCCTTTGACATCAGTCTTTAGCGCCACATCAAAAGAAGCCTGGCCGGCTGCTCTTAATTCCTGTTTTTCAAATCCAACACCAGTAAGAACCAGTATTGCATCTGTTGACTTGACGTGAATAGAAAACACGCCTTTTCCGTTGGTAGTAACAACATTGTTGGTGCCTTTCTCGGTCACCGTAATTCCTTGCAGCAAGCTTCCGTTTTCATCTCTGATTACCCCGCTAAGAACAGAGCCATCAGTGCCCTGTGCAAACGAGAGAACAGATAAAAACATCATCATCCAAGCAAGCAATAGTTTGGATCTCATTCTCATAAATAAATGATAGTGTTAAAATTTATGTAAATGTACCCGGAGCCTTTCTGGCTAAAAATGGACTAAGCAGCATTCCTAATGGAGAATTTTATGTTGCCATAGATGCTGATCTTGAGCAAGGAAAAGCAAAAGCCCCGGTATCACTACCGGGGCTTTTTATGAGTCTAATTCAAAAGTCTACAAACAGGTTAGTTTACAATACCTGCTGCATATACCACCTTCGATTTATTGCCAGATTTATCTACAGCTATCAATTCAAAACTGTAATTCCCTTTAGCAAGATTGGGTATCGTCACTTTCTCAATAGCGTCCTCAGAAGGAGTTACGTCCTGGCTATTAGCCCTGTTATTCCAATAGATGACATACTTAAGAATATTAGGATCAGCCGTTTTCTTAAACTGAATATCAACACTGTTTACCTTCGAAATAACAACCACGTTGTAAGGAGCACCGGCATAGTACAAATCGCCGTCGTTTAAATAAGGCTTTTGTGTATCATTCATCTTGCTACATGAAGACAGGGTACCAATTACCATTACTAACAACCAAACAATATTTTTCATTGAATAAAAATTAATGATGAATAAAATGAGCTAACACTACCTGTTATCACCCCAAAAATGAATAGGACCTATTTTCAGATTACCATCAGGTGCTGCCTTCCAGGTATCAATACCAACAATTCTTACGTATTTACAGGCAACAGCAGGTAAAGGGAAAACAAATTCAAAACCGGCATTGGCAGCATTAACATCTTCCGTAGAATTGGTACCAATAGGTAATCCAGAAGGTTTAATCACTTCATATCTTCCCAATTTTGTCCATGTACCATCATACAAATCGCCAGTAGCACCAGGAGTCATACTTACCCAAACCTCAAATACTCTTGGTGTTCCATTAGTAAACTGCATATCACTACGGGGGTAAAATTTAAACCGGCTTAGTTTTGCGGTAACACCTAAGTAAAGGCCTAGATAAGGATTGGGCGCAGGTGCAGTTTTATTGATAGAATAATATCTGGTAGAGGAACCTGTAAAATTAATAATGTCCGTAAATACAGTAACATTACCCATGGCACCATCTTGCGGCAAATTTGCCAATACAATCTTTCCAGCCCTTTGCAACTCAGCTTCATACAAAGGGGTGATTGTTTTCCAGGTTGTATCTGAAACATTTCCCCACCTGTCAATAACATAAGCACCCATTCTATACGGTTTGAGAGAAAACCCCCTCACCGTAAACTCCACCGCAGTTGCTTTTGTATACTCCGTGTACACCAACTCAGGTCTTCCGGTTGTGTCTACCACAACACCAACACCCACTTCCCCTTCTGTTGGATTCTGACATTTAACATTCACACCACCAAATGCATCATATAATTGGAGCGATGCAGCAATGGTACGATAGGGCGGATTGAGCGGATTTACTTTAACCACTACAGAATCAGATTTCACTTCACTCCTGCTCACGCTGTATAAAATTACTTTATACTCACCGGCCTTGGCAAAACCACTTACCCGAATAGAATCGGAATAGTACGATACTTTTTCCTGCCTGGCTATTTTATCATTGATCATATAGTCGGCCTGCACATACAAAACAGACGGATCTTCCGGTAATTTATAGGTGATTACAGCTGCCCCTTCCATATTTTTCACCTGTACACCTGTAACAGGTAATGGCTTTTTATCGCTTTGGAAAAGCGGTTTTCTTTCGTCAACTAACTTCTGGCAAGAGAATAGACCGCTAATTGCCAATGAAGCCGTCAAAATGAAAACTAGATATTTCATATTTAAACCTTTAATAATTGTAATTGAATAGTTAATGCCTTCCTATTACCACATTGGGTTCTGAACCAGGTTATGGTTAACCGATAAATTATATTCTTTTATCGGCGCCAAAAAGTCTCTAAGCGTAGATGAAGGATAGAAATAATTAACCTTGTTATAATACACCTTTGGTGCATCTGCCGGAAGGGTTGATTTCTTAAATACATCCCATCCTGTAACAGGCCTGTTCAGAATATCTAACCGGTGCCAACGGCGGGCATTCCAGTAGTTGTTCCCTTCAAACATAAATTCAATCTGGGTCTCCTGTTGAATAATGCTTCTCAACCCCTCTTTACTTGCAGGTTTTGCAGGGTTATTAGAGTATTTTGTCCAGGATTCCTGTACGCCTTTTAAACCGGCTCTTGCCCTTACCGAATCAATATATTGATACGCCTCAGGAGAAGGTCCTGCAGCTTCATTAAGTGCCTCCGCATACATCAAATACAATTCCGACAAACGGATTGCTGGCCAGGTATAAGGAACAATAGTTCTGGTATTTTGATCTCCAGTACACTTGTAGTTCACTAATTTCTGTGGCCAGTAACCTGTCATAGAATATTTATCCGTTGCGGTAGCAGATCCATAACCATTAATATAGGCTATGTTGTTACTGTTGATGTACGTTTTATACTGATACGAAGAACCCTGAAAGGTCAGATCCGCATAAAAACGGTTTTCTCTGTCCATGTTAAAACTGGATGTTACAAAACCCTTTTTCAAAAGCCCTGAATCCGCGGTGCTGGGTACTGTTTTTAACGCTGTGTATCGGTTGGCATAATCCCAGGTAGGATCTTCATTAATAGGTACGCCATTTTTGGTGTAAAACAATTCGCAGGCTTCCATATTGGCCGCATAAAAGGCATTACCAACAATGGGTAGCCTTCCAGTGGTTCCCCCGCCAAAAGTCATAGCTAAAAGCTGTAAGCTGTTAGGTCTTGAATTTTTAAAACCCCAGATCGTTTCCGCATTAAAATCTTCCGTAATGGCACCACGAATATCAAGGCAAGCCTTCGTGCTCGGGAAAATAGCACCCAATCCTACCGGCACATCAAAGTAGTACATGGTATGTCCGGCAGCACGTGCAGCATCAATGGCAGCTTTACAAGCTTCGCTTGCTTTTTGCCATTTTGTAGCATCATAAGTTGTGTTTACCAGTGCCTGACCGTCCTTGTTTTTAAAGTTGGCATAGTCCGTATTTCCGTTAAATAAAGGACTGGCTGCTAATACTAAGGTCTGCGCCTTGATCGATAAGGCAATCGTCTTCGTAATACGTCCCATTTCTTCGCTTACATTAACAATGGCAGGCTGCAAATCCGGAGTGGCTTCATCTACCAATTGAGTGATATAGGAAACAACAGAATCTACGGGCTCTCTTTTTACCTGTACTTCATCCGCAGTGGCAGAGATGGGCAGGTTCTTCCTGATTACAGGGATGGGCCCATACATACGCAGCAAATAAAAATGATAATACGCTTTCAACGTTTTTACTTCTGCTATCCATTGCTTTTTTTCCGTTTCGCTCATATCCGGTACATTCTGAATACCCTCCAGGAAGATGTTACAATCCCGCAGGCCCTGGAACAGGGGTGTGCCCGATTTGGTACCGTCCCAGAAATTCGCCACAGGGTCATTCGCTGATTGATATCCATAAGCCATGTCCAAAAATTGCTGAAGGCCTGGTGCAGTAGAAGAGGTTACACCACCAGTTGGCGCAACAATTTCACGCGAAGCAACAGACGTAAAATTGTCAGCATACTCACCCAATCTCGGCAAATAAGAATAGCAAGTAGCTAAATATTTTTTCGCCTGCGTTCTCATTGCAAACGCATTATCTATAGTAGGCGAATAATCGGGCACAACATCCAGGTATTTTTTACATGATACCGTTCCGATAATAAGCCCCAGGAACAAAATGATTTTTATATTTTTCATAAATCTGTTTCAAATACTGATGAAATCTGTGTTGGCAACTGTTGCCAACACTTTTTACTTGAATGAAATAGTAACACCCAAATTGGTTACCCGCTGAATAGGATAGGCTAAACCATTACCTCCCATTTCTATATCCCACAACTTAAAGTTGCTGAAGGTGTAGAGGTTATTGCAATTCAAATAGAATCGGGCATTTGACAGGCCTAATTTGTCCATTGCTCTTTTAGGCAGTGTATAACCCACTTCCGCCTGCTTGATGCGAAGCAATGAGCCGTCGCGCATAAACCAAGTGCTTCTTTGCACATTATTGGCATTCACTGTAGGGCTTAAACGTGGCCACAGTGCATAAATGTTCCTGTTTTCTTCACTCCAATGATCATCAGCATACGCCTGTAACAACAGTCTTTGATCATTTACAAAAGGAGAAGTGGCGCTGGCATCAATCCAAAATGATCTGCGGGCCAGGCCTTGGAAGAATATAGAAAAATCAAAACCTTTATAGCCGGTAGAAAACCCAAAGCCATACACTATTTCAGGAACAGTAGGGTGTCCAAGAGGCACTTTGTCAAGATCAGTGATTTTTCCATCCTTATTAATATCTCTGTATTTAATATCGCCACCCCCATAAGGTCCAAACGATTGCAAAGGAGAATTGGCGGCATCTTTATCATCTACAAATAAACGCTCCGCAATAAAGCCCCATTGTTGTGATAACGATTTTCCAACATGCGTTAAATTATCCAGCTGAATGGTCTTGCCATCTAACTCAGATATATACACGGGCTCTTCATACCTTTCGTATTTGCTGGTAGCATAGGTAAAATTGGCCATTCCTTTTACCCACCATTTCTTGGTCAGGTTAAAATCCATATCCATGGCAAGGTCAATCCCTTGAGAAGAGGCTTTACCTACATTGGCTCTTGGAATGGCACTTGTATCCAATCCCATTGTTGTAGGTATAGAAGCTCTTGTCATTAAAATATTGCTTCTTCTATCCTGGTAGGCATCTGCCTGTATATTTAGTTTCTTCAACAATGTCATTTCGAATCCCACATTGCTCTTTTCTGCAACCTCCCAGGTAATGTCCTTATTGGCATAACGGTTAATGTCAATTCCATTCACTATATAATCACTAGGGTATCCAAAGTTTGCTCTTTTGGTAGCACTGTTCATGTTGATAGATGACAAATAGAAGAATCGATCCTGAATGCTTCCAATAGCATCATTACCCACTAAACCATACGTAGCTTTCAGTTTCAATTTCGTCACCAGGTCTTTCAAACGGCCATCCCAAAACTTTTCGTTGGAGACTGTATAGCCAAGGCCCGCAGAAGGGAAAAAGCCCCAGCGCTTGGAGGCATGAAAACGTTCAGACCCATTGTAGCCAAAATTGAATTCAGCTGCATAACGTGCATCATACACATAAGTAGCTCTTCCTGAAACACCTAAATTTCTATAAGGCAATGAAAGGATCAAATCATTAGAAGTACCGGGATTTAAGCTGTTTTTTGCAATCCCCACCAGTGTACCGCTAAGACTGTGACGATCCTTTAAAACACGTTTATAATCAACGGCCACCTCGCTATAAAACTCAGAAGCTACATCTTTCGTTGATTCAGAGCCAGTCAAAAACTCGGTACCTATCGGCGCTACAACTCCTGTTACCGCTTCAGCATTGATCGGATTCAGATCATAGGATTTAGTAACGTAATCATAGTTAGATAAACTATAGAAGAATGGATTGTACGCCCGTACAATAGCAGCAGAAGAAGTACGCTGAATACTTAGCAAGCCTCTGGCAGAAAGTCCTTTTGTAATAAAATTCAAATTCTGCAATAGCTGCACCTGCGCATTAATTACAGAGGAAGCAGACTGTCTGTATCCTTTCTGTAATTCGGCATATGGGTTATTGTAACTACCATTTCCGTAGTTACCGAACATGATATGCTTAACATAACTGGTCTTTTCCGTGTTTTCATAATAAGCCGGGAATAAAACAGGATTGGTTTGCATGATATCAGCAAACACTTTATTTCCTCCTTTAATCGGGCCTGTATAATCATCGAAATTGCCCGAAATGCGCGTCTGCAATTCAGTGGTCTTTCCTAAGTCAATGTTTACATTAGAGCGGATAGAGTAAGAAGCTAACTTAGGATTACTGTTGAAATTACTCTTGTTATCCACTTTTAAGATACCATTATCCAAACTCATAGATCCTGATACATAATAACGGGCTACACCGCCCCCACCACTTAAACTGATATTTCCACGCTGATTAAGACTGTAATCTTTCAGCAGCATTTTCTGCCAGTCAGTAGCCGGAAATACGAAAGGATCCGCACCCGCTCTGGTATTCTCAATTTTTGATTTCGAATAACGATACCCATTCAAAGGATTACGTGTCAAATTGGCTTCGTTAGCCAGTTCCATATACGTTACAGGATCGGCCAGTTCAACATTCTTTGTAGACTGTGAAATTTTATTTTCAATTCGGGCGGTTACATTCACTTTTCCATTCTTACCCTCTTTGGTCTTAATTAAGATAACCCCATTGGCTCCTTTTGCACCATATAAAGCCGTTGCTGTAGCATCTTTCATAATGCTAAAACTGGCAACATCATCTACCTGCAACCGGGCTAAATCAGTAGTAGAGGCTTCAACGTTATCAATTAAGATCAATGGACCATTTCTGTAACCGAACGTAGAGACACCGCGAATAAAAAAATCCGCATTGTCTGCTCCAGGTTCACCGCTTGATTGAAAGGCAATGACACCGGCCACTTTTCCTGCAAATGCCTGAGTCAGGTTATTTGCCGGAATTCTTAGCTCACTGGGCTTAACGGTTGTCATAGAGCCTACCACTTCGCTTTTCTTTTGAGTTGAATATGCTACTACCACAACTTCATCCTGTTGTGTCACCGCTTTTTTCAAGGTAACATCAACTGCCTTCTGTGTACCCACTTTCACTTCCTGGGCTTCCAAACCAACAGAAGTAAAAACAAGAATTACATTAGCCGTATTCGGTAATTTGATGGAATACGAACCGGCAGCATTGGTAGTAGTTCCTATTTTGGAATTTTTAATACTAACCGACACTCCGGCTAAGGGCTGGCCGCCTTCATCTTTCACAACGCCTGTAATTACTGGCAGGTTGGTCCCCTGTGCAAACGAGAGGGCCGACATGAACAGCATTATCCAGGCTAGCAATAGTTTGGATCTCATAAATTGGTTAAAATGGAATTTGTTAAGAAAATGTAAATGTACCCGGGCATGCCCACGCCGAAAATGGACTAAACATGATTCCTAATGGAGAATTCTATGTTGCCATGTACATTATTTTATCATACTTCCAATAAAAAAACCCTGGCATGACTACCAGGGTTTTTTTATTGGATAAATAACTAGTTAGCTTGAGCCTTTTGAAAGCTTAAACAAACAGAAGAAGATGCTTATAATAGGCTTATATCTTATCTGGCACGTTTAACCACCCACGGCTTGAATCACTTCTTTCAAGAATGCATTGCCATCGATCTTCTGCAAACCCATTCTTACCACCACCAGCTTTTTTGATGGAATAATATAGACATGCTGGCCACCATATCCGCTCGCATAGAATAGATCAGAAGGTACATCCGGATACTCTCGCTGCGCTGGATTGGTTTCACTAAAACCATTCAACCAAAACTGGTAGCCATATTGTTTCAGCGGATCTGCACTAGATGGAGTAATCGATTGTTGCACCCATTGAGTGGGTAATATTTGTTCACCATTCCACACACCCTTGTTGTAATACAACAAACCAAAGCGGGCAAAATCTCGCGCCGTAGCATAGCTGTACGAAGAGCCAATAAAGGTACCCGACGCATCCGGCTCCAACAGCGCGGAGTACATTCCAATTTTATGAAAAAGGGCCTGGTAAGGAAACGCCGCATACTGCTGCTCCCCTACTGTTTGCCGTATAATGCGGCTCAGAATATTACTATTGCCGCTGGAATAATAAAACACACTGCCTGGCTTATCCTTCAGGGGCAGGTGCGCGGTATAAGCCGCCATATCGCCCTCTTTAAACAGCATATTGGTCACCTCGCTAGGGTTGGCATAATCCTCTATGAAATCTAGTCCGCTGGTTTGCTGCAGCAGTTCCTTTAAGGTAATAGCTTCTTTATCGGTGCCTTTCCATTCCGGTACGGGTGCGGGTGCATTCACATTCAGTTTTCCCTCTTTCACTAATATACCTATCAGGGCGCCGGTAAGACTTTTAGACATGGACCATCCCAGCATCACAGTATTCTTATCAAATCCGGGAGCATATTGCTCGCCTACGATCTTACCATCATACACTACCAGCACCGCACGTGTATAGGCAGGCTTACCTTCTGAGGTGGCTTGCATGGCATTAGTAATGGCCTTTTGCAGCATGGCCTTGTTTACCCGCGGAGGCAGACTATCATTTACCCGATCGCCATAGGGCCATGTCAACGAATCGGCATTAGGATGTTGACTGGCAGGCAAAGCAAACTGTTGATGCCGAATGTCATCTTCACTATAACCATTTATCAATGTACAGCCAAGTCCTTTACGGTAAATGGCCTTGCGTTTGGCCAGCCCCCACACAGAGCCGGTTACGGAAGAATCTTCTTCATTAACGGTAAATGTTCCCAGTGACAGCGGAAAACTGCCTAAGTCCTCTTTCAAAATATCGGCAGGCTTACGATGTTGTAAGTAAATAGCTGATGCCATATTCTTGGCACCGTAGCCACTTATAATCGGAAAGGCCCGCCAGGCATACCATATACCAAACAACAATAGGACGAATACAAATAGGCCAATGACTGTTAGAATCTTTTTTCGTAATCGCATGGTAAAAGGTAATTAATCTTTAGACAAAGTAACAGTGAGAAAGCAAACTGCTTTTCAGTAGTAATATAATAAAACAGTTGCCTTTTTACTCCAGAAATATTGTGGTGTGTGAGTCACACATCAAGGTGGCAGCAACATAGAATACTCCATCATAAGTGACGGTTAGTCTATTTTTCACAATAGGAGTACCAGATACTTTTATATGGCTATTTAAAAATCAACGAGGAGGATTAAAACTGAACGATTGCTTGAATTGTTACACAGTTGTTGGAGAAATCATAACAAACCACTCTAAAGGAACTCCCACGAGGTAAAAAATAGCCGCGCGTTATATTCTTATTGGTATTTACAATAAACACCACGTAGTAGTAATATCAATTACAACTTTATAATAGCGAGGTTAGTTAAACAAAACAAACACGTATAAAATGATTAGAAAAACGTTGGTTCTTGCAGTTGCTACATCCTTGCTGTCACTTACAGGCTTTTGGGCAAATGCACAAACAAACACGAAAAAGCAAGAGCAGCATTTTTTACTGGCAGGTTATTTACAAGCCAGCAATATAAAAGCCTTTGACACAGTTGCATTAAAATACCTGGATCGAATCTATTTTTTCTCCGTTACGCCAGATTCTACAGGAGCGTTTTTTGTTAGTCCCGAGTACATAGAAAAAATGAAGATGCTGCAATCGGTTATGCGACCATCACAAGCCTTATACCTGGTGATAGGTGGATGGACCGGGTCGCAAAATATTCACGGCATGGCAGCCGATCCCGCTAAAAAAGCGGCCTATATAAAAGCACTGGTCGAGTTTTGTCAATCGGCTCACTTAAATGGTGTTGACTTAGATTGGGAAGATTACCCAAAGGCCGTAAATGCTAATGATTTTGTAGCCCTGGTACAAGATATGTCTACTGCACTTCATATGGCCAACCTGCCATTCACCATCGCACTGGGAACATCGGCTGGTAAAATAGCATTGGCGACACGTGTACTTCCCTATACCGATCAAATAAATATCATGTCGTATGGCAAGTTTGATAAAGAAGGCAGACAGGCCACTATGGAAGACTTTTTATCATGGATGAACAGTTATGAAAAAGCAGGTATACCAAAAGACAAACTGATAGCCGGAGTGCCCTTCTATGGCAAGCACCTGCCAATACCCGGCGATACAGGTCCATTAGCTATCAGTTATGCCCAGATTGTAGAGAAGGCGCATCCAGGCATCAATGAAAACCAGTATCTAAACTTTAGCTATAACGGTATTCAACTGCTGACCGATAAAACAAAGTGGTTGTTACAAAACCAATACCCCGGCATCATGTTTTGGGAACTAGCTCATGATGTTTCTGCCACATCAAATTACTCTTTACTAAAAGCCATTTATCAAGCTGCGGTTATGAAAAAATAAGGCGAATGATCATTTCTGGTGACTTAATCTAAGTGAGAAAATAAAAAAGCCTTGGTGTTACTACCAAGGCTTTTTTATTGGTATCGTTCTAAAGCGGATACTCTGTGTCAAGTTCTAAGCCCCAATGATACGTAGAGAAACACAAAACCACAAGGAGCACGTCTAAAGATCAAGCTAACGCACTATAACTACTCGCTGAACTTCTGGTGGGTTCCTTGACTTCTTATAAAAGCTTATACCAGCTATTGCAAGTAAGGTCATGAAGATTGCAACAACCTTTTTTGTCCCAAGACTGGCAAGAAGCAGTACGATACCAGCCATAGAATTTTTATGCCCTACGATTTCATACTCGGCCCCGTGTTCTATACCATTGGCAATGTTCAGTGTCCATAAGAATAATACAATAAGAACTGCTGCTGCAATTAAAGGCTTTTTGCCTGCTTTTAGTTGCGAATACTTTTCAAGTGAATAAGCATTATTGGGAATAGAATTCAGTAGGAACTGGAAAACCTCAACTCTAACCTGTTCATCTTTTATTCTAAAGTGTTCATATGAGTCGCTACCAAATCTTATCTCGATGTACTCCTTGCCTTTTTCTAAAATAATTTCTCTAATATAATTGATTGGGATACCAATGAAATTCTTTTGAGGTAAAACCCCTTGGCTCAGATCGAATAAAACATTCTTCAGATCTGTTTCCTTAGGGTTTCCTTTATAGATTGTTTTATTGACAAAGGCTATAACCTTTTCCGTTCCAGGATTATCGCTTGTCCATGTTCTCATAGTTAGTATCTATGTTTATTTTTAGCAAATATTGTTTATCGATGCCGTTGTTGAATAATGAGGTGATGACTTTGTGCCATTGCCCACCACAATCATTGGATAAATGCAATCCTATCTTATACAAAAATGGTTTTCACCATTTGTTTGGCGTTGTTGCAACAAAACACCTTAATGGAACACTAACAACGTCATAAAACGAGATTCTTCTTAATTCAATAAGTTGCTGTTGGTCCAAACGGTTACTATTCTAAAAATGATAGCCAATATCACTACACCAGCCCAAAGCGCACCTCTTTTCGATTTTTGATCAATGTTTTTACTTCTTAAACCTATATATAATGACCAAACTAATAACCCTGCTGCAATGGTCCCGCTAATAGAAACCAGTATTTTATCTTTAAGTAGAAAGACTGCAGCCAGCAACCCTATACCAAGAATTAATATTGGAATAGCATATTGCTGTACTAAAGGAACAGGCTTAGGAGTCACAGGGGAAAAACTATTTAGTAAAGCTTCAGCAGTAGCATAATCCTCCAATTGGGCAGGCACACAAATCAAGTCTAATCGACTTTGCCCCTTGATAACGAAACTGCCATTCTCCAGCTTATTTATCGTTTTAATTTCCCATTTGCTTAATGTAATAGCAGGCATCCCTTTTTGCTCTCTTGTAATGGAGGTTTCATCAACAGTTAAAGTATAACTTTCAAAAAACACCTTTTGCTTACCAAGTGTATTATAAATTTTGTAGAAAATGTAAAGTGCAAGTATAGGGATCACAAAGGGGAGTACATTACTATCATCCTCACCCGAATGAGTTGAGTTTACATGAGCAATCACTATGCCTGTACCCATGGATAGAATCATAATTGGTACTGTACGTAGTAAGACTTTCTTTTTTATCTCATTAAAGCTGTTAGGCCTGGGTCTGAATTGTTTTGGTTGCATAGAATACTGTTATTGCTAAACTAACGCCTATTTATATATTGGAAATAAAATCTTGATTACTGTATACATATAAGTATGGACCAAATTTTGCACTTTTCACATTAGCCTCTCATGTGTACAATGGGCTATTTGGAGTAAATGGAGGGCAAGGTTCACCACCTCATTTTTGTTCTGCATTTGCAGCAATAGCTGCCATACGAGGATCGATCTGCTTTGCTCTTACTTTTCTTGAAGAAATGCGCAGCGGCCTTAACGTAACACTGGTATTTAGTGATGAAGCATCTTTAATTAGAAACGCCTTCTTTCCAAATGCAACCGTATCTCCAACCCGGTATTCCGGACGGGTGTTCCAACGCTTTAAAAAAGCAGAATCTTCATTACCATTGGCAAACTTCAGTAACTCAAACTCGGGCCTATTATTATAAACCGGGAAACCGCAGTTACGCGTTGCCACCTTATAGGTTTTTCCTTTATTGCGAAAACTGCCTGTATACGTTTCAGATGAAAGTATGTTTAGATAGAAGTCAACATTACGCGGGCGGGAGGTATCAATAGCAGTGACGGAAGGTTGCAGTTCCAATCTTGTTGAAAAAGAAAAGATGCCGTTATTGTCGTATGCTTTTAAGTTTGTAATGTAAACACTGGCTGTAGCAGCGGGATGATTATTCTTGATCTTACCTATGGCAGGCTCAATGCTTCTTAGCGTATCATCCAGGAAGGAGTTGTTATTATTCTCATCGGCAACTATTACGTATTCCCCATTCTTTCTTCTGCCAAAAAAGAAACGGCTTTCATTATCAAGTGGCGGAAGCGAGCCAGTGAAAATAGGCTCTTTCATAAAACGCTGTAGTATAATGGCAAAAGAAGCAGAGTCTGCCTTCCCTTGTTTCCATTTTTGATATTGCTGCTCCCATGGGCGATGGAGAAATTGCGTAACAATATAAGTCTCGAGTCCCAACTGGCGGGCATAGGTTGCGGTACTACTATCGACATCAATAGGATTGGTCGTCCAAAAGGATTGTCCCATTTCCCGGGAAAGTCCGGGTGTAGAAGATACATTTACAACAATGTCTTTGGATGAGGAACAGGAGAAGAGAAAAACAAGCAGTGGCATCCAAATAATTACTCGAAAGCGTCTAAGCACTTGGGCATCGCCGTTATTGAAGGTAAGCATTCGTTAGTATTGGTATACTATAAATATACACATATACCACCAGACTCATAACTAACAAACTCTGGTTGTTTTACAAGAGACACAACAACAGTAATGAGAGAAAAGCTTTAAACCTATCTTAACCAAGCGGGGTTTCGCCACACACCAACCTACGCAGTGAAGACCCCGGTTAAACAGAAAATTCTTAGACAAGATATGGCCTATCTCCCTTTGGAATGATGCTTAAAATAGGATAGCACAAGAATTGACATTATCTAACCAATGCCGAATAAATTGAAGCCCTATTGTATATCGAAGACCGCTCTTGTAGTTTCTTCACTTCTTTATAACCCAATTGTATAAACAACTGCTTTAGCGTATTAAAAGGTAGCGGGTATGGCACCCATGGATTCGCCAGTTCAGTATCATACTCTACCAACAAAAAACAGCCGCTGGGGCGGAGCCATTTTTCTGCTTTTCTTATAAACCTGATCTTATCTTCTATATAGTGAATTGAATTGGCCATGAGGATACCATCCAGCTCATTAAAAGACAAATCATCCCTTTCAAAATTGGCCTGTATTTTATCCAAGGTTACATTGCCTGGCAGGCTCCCTAATTGGGAAAGCGCTCCTTTGTCGGAGTCAACAGCGTGTATAGCACTACCGGGTTGTAGAAGTTGCGCTAAAGCCTGCGTAAACAAACCTGTACCGCAACCTAGGTCAGCCCAGACTGTGACTCTATGTTGAACAATGCAGTCGTTATAGATCAACTCAATGGCTTGTTTAAGCTCCATCTTCAAACTTAAAAAAAGAGCTGGCATAATACCAGCTCTTTTTGGAATTTGGCAGTAACCATTTATTCTTTTACCAATTGATACATTTTGCTGCCCTTATCGGTATTTACAGTCACCATGTATACACCAGCAGTAAGTGTTGAAACCGGAAGTTGAATAGTTGTTTGCTTCCGCACATTTTTTTGCCAGATCGTTTTACCATTCATATCCACTATTGAAATCGTAGCATTTTCTATATCTCTCTGGATGTGTAAAACGGCTTTATCCTTTGCAGGATTAGGATACAATTCTGCTTCAAAAACGGGAGCTATCTCAATCGGCTTGTTAGCAGCTTGCACCATGCTGGCATTCAATTTAGAAGTGGCCGCATCGCCTACATACATTTCCCTTCCATACTTTTTAGTATAGGCGCCAAAGAAGAGTTTATTGCCAGAGGCGGTCAATTGAGAAATATCAGTTAGTCCCACTAACCCATCGTCAACTACTTCCTTAGTTGTAGCAGCAGTGCCTTCAGACGACCATAGCTTAGCGGGAAATGTCGTGTTGTTCATAAAGAAAAGCTTACCGCCTGCAGTGCAAAGACTGGAATAAGAACTTCCAAATCCAGGTGTTATATCTTTTATCATCGCTGTACCTTTCTCTGTACCATTGGTAGTCCAAAGCTCTAATCCTGCCACACCGTCATCTGCAAAAAAATACAACGTACCCTTTAGATCTGTCAAATAATTGGGAAAGGAACCTGTATAGGGATTTATGTCTTTTACCAGTTTGGTACCGGCATCTGTGCCATTGGTCTTCCATAGTTCATTTCCATAGGTATTGTATTCGGTAGCGGTAAAATATAAAGTTCCGCCCGACTCCTGGAAAACATGTTGTGGCTCTGTATTGAAATAAGATTGATAATACGTGGGCTCAATAGCTTTCAACTTTACCGTTCCTTTTTCTGTACCATCACTTTTCCAAAGCGATCTATGAAAGTCAATTCCTGTACCATCATAGGCTCCAAAGTAGAGGGTGTTTTTATACACATAAAAACTGTATGGATCCGATCCTCCAAATCCGGGATTGATATCTTTTACCATCTTTGTTCCAGCTACCGTGCCATCACTTTTCCACAGTTCATAACCCGTATTAAAATCGCCGGCAATAAAGAAAGCCGTATTGCCTATCACTTCTATATAGTTATTGTTATAGTAGGACAGGTTTGTTGTGAGCAGGAAGGTACCCGCTTCTGTGCCATTACTGCGCCAAAGTTCCAGCGCATCACCAGTATAATGGTTTCCTAAGGTGTAAAGGATAAGCCCTTGATCGGTTATGTTATAGTTGACTACAAAATACTGCTGCCTGTTTATATAAGGCGTTATGCGCTGCAGCCCTGCTGACGCACCATTCGTTTTATAAATCGCTGTACCATTGACATCATCGCCAATGAAGTACGTCACCTTATTCTTATACATATAGTTGTTCGGATACGACCAGTCTGCTCCTGCTGCAATATCATTTAGTAAACCGGTACCGGCAGCCGTTCCATCAGATTTATACAACTCGCCTCCTAAGGAAGGTGTAAAGGCGTTAAAGACTATACCATACTCTGTTAACCCAATTCCTTTAAACATATAACCAGCATCAGAACCATTGGTTGTTGTGGTATTGATATCCTTTACCAATACAGTGCTGGCAGCACTACCGGCTGAAGACCACAACTCAGTACCGGCATCCGAATCTGCCCGAAATAACAACTTACCATTACAGAACGTGAGATCATCTGGATACGCACTTAGTTTCCCCGGGTTTATATCCTTAACCACGCTGGTCCCACCCGATGAACCATCACTGCTCCACAGTTCTGTACCATAGTCAGCATAATTATTCACTACAAAATAGAGGACGCCGTTTCCATTGAAAAAATTATAAGGGTATGTACCTTGATCAGAAGGGAATTCTTTGATTAATTGGGTTTGATCAGCTTGCCCATTGGTGATCCATAATTGATCATGGGAGCCACCAATATTACTGATGACTTTGAAAAAGAGTTTATCGTTCACAATGGTAAAATCTACCGGCACCACAAAATCAACAACATCATCAAAAGGAGAATCCGGAACATCTGTCAGATCTTTTACCAGCACTGCACCGTTGACAGCATCATATTTATAAAGGCCTCCGCCATCAGTAAACGTATACCCGGCAAAGTAGATTACATTGTTCAGAATGCGGTAGGGATAATTCTTATAAATGTTATTATAATTTTCCTGCATCAAGATATCGTTATTTCCCGGCGCAGGCA
The DNA here is from genome assembly GCF_001644645.1 of Flavisolibacter tropicus. Lineage (NCBI taxonomy): Bacteria > Pseudomonadati > Bacteroidota > Chitinophagia > Chitinophagales > Chitinophagaceae > Flavisolibacter > Flavisolibacter tropicus. Next base: position 3,281,998 of record NZ_CP011390.1, read on the forward strand.
TCGTACCATCGAACGTACCATCAGACACCCACAGCTTACGCCCACTATTATCATTAGCTGAAAAATAAAGTGCATTGTTATACTCGGTCAACTGGCTGGGTGCTGTTATTCCATCAAAATCAGTATTCCAACCAATATCCCTGACCAGGTAGGTACCTATATCTGTACCATCGCTCCGGAAAAGTTGAAAGCCGGTGTTCCAGGTATACACAATAAAATAAGCCAGGTTGTTGGCTTCCATTAATTCAAAAATCCGGTAACCAATAAACGACTGTAAAAAGTCTTTGACCAATACAGTGCCGTCTTCTGTACCGTCTGTTTTCCATAATTGATCATTTGTTCCATTGATGGTAACGGTAAAAAATACAACGCCATTTACATCCACAAATTGAGAAGGGTAGCCAGAACTATTGGCGAAATTGATGTCTTTCAACAAATGCGTACCAGCTTCCGTTCCATCAGAGACCCACGGCTCCAAACCATAATCGCCTGTAGAAGCAGCGAAAAAGAGTAGGCCATTAGCAGCAATAATATTAGCCCCTCCCGAACTGGCATCACCAAAGGGATTAATATCTTTTACCAGGTAGGTACCAGCAGTCGTTCCATCACTTCGCCATAGCTCATTTCCATGAATACCATCATTGGAAAAAAAATAGCTGACATTATTGAGCACGGCAAAACTGTAGAAGGCATTGGCTGGATTGTTTTCCGGAAAGCCATCAGATCTTGTATTAATATCCTTTGTAAGCTGGAAAGCCGACGATGCAGTTACTGGCAGTTTTGCTGCTTGAGCAGACTGGTTGGAAAGCGTTTGGCCAGTGACTGAATAATTTGAAATTCTTTGGCCAGGAGCATGCCGGACAAACTGTTTCATGACAGTATCATACGAAACAGATGGCAGATCCCCTTTTTTCTGGTTATAGTAATTAAATAACTGTACATCTCTGCTGTTGACAGCAGGTGGCGGCAACTTTTTACCATACGGCAACTGCGCCATGGTTACCGTTACAGATCCCAGTAGATAAAGCAACCAACAGGACAAACGTCTAGAGTTCATAAACATTATTTTGACATGAGGAAAAATGCAATGAAGGTTAGACTTACAGGTGGCTTAGATAGAGTAAAGGCTAACTGCCTAGGTCTGAAACTACATTCGGGAGGCCATGGCGAAAAACCACAGTAACGTTAGAGCGAGCTAATAGCAAGTGCACTATTAAGTTACCACCTTTTTATGTGCAATACAATCAAACGGTTTAAAACCTTGCATTCTTATAAGAAAGGCTAACCGAAGGGAATTTGAAATTTGAAATTTGAAATTTCTGTCCCTCTAAACTTCACAGGCCTTCTACAAACAAAAAGAGCTGGCATTACACCAGCTCTTTTTGTTTTTAGTTGTTTTCACTTTTACTGCCAACCACCACCTAGATCGCGGTAGATATTGACAACAGCATTTAACTGCGCTTTCTTCGTTTCTATCAATTCCAGTTTGGACTCTAATGCATCCCGCTGTGTCATTAACACCTCCAGGTAATCAGCCCGGGCATTATTGAACAACGTATTAGCGATATCAATCGACTTGGTAAGTGCATTCACTTCTCTGGACTTCAGATCGTAGCTCTTTTCCAGGTTACTGATCCGGGAAAGCTGTGTAGACACTTCCAGGTAGCCATTCAAAATACTACGCTCATAGTTGTACATCGCCTGCACTTGTTTGGCACTCGCATTATTAAATTCTGCTTTGATCGCATTACGGTTAATCAACGGCCCTGCCAGGTCGCCTGCCAGGGAGTACAATAACGACTCTGGCATACGCATTAAATAGGTTGGCTTAAATGCCTGGAAACCTAATGCAGCTGAAATCTCTAACGAGGGATAAAATTCCGCACGTGCCACTTTCACATCCAGCTTGGCAGCCTCCAGCTCCAATTCCGCCTGGCGGATATCTGGTCTGTTAGCGAGCAACTGAGATGGAATACCTGCTTGTACGGTAGCCGGTACCAGGTTCAGGAAATTGCTTTTATCTCTTGGAATAGGTTGCGGATAGCGGGCCAACAGGAAGTTGATCTTGTTCTCCGTTTCCTTGATATCCTGCAGTATGCCATACTCCATGCTTTGCGACTTCAATACTTCAGCCTCAAATTTCTGCACAGCAAGCTCTGTTACCCTTGTGGCCTCTTTCTGCACTTTCACCACTTCAAGGGCATTTTGTTGCAGTGTAATGTTTTGCTTCACCATCTCCAACTGGTTATCCAGGGCCAGCAACTCATAATAAGAGTTAGCTACCTCTGCAATCAGGTTGGTGATCACAAAGTTCTTGCCTTCCATAGTTGCCAGGTATCGGCTAATGGCGGCCTTCTTGGCGTTACGCAGCTTCTTCCAGATATCTACTTCCCATTTCGCATAGGCGGCAGCGGTATAGTCCGGTAAAGCCTCGGGCATTTCCACACCCGGCTTCATCTCTGTAGAGGCATCACCAGCACCCTGGCTGGTATACCTACCTACTTTTTCTACACCCATACCCAGCCTGGCCCCAACTGTTGGCAGTATGGCCCCATGCCGGAACCGGATATCATTCTTGGCTATTTCAATTTCCTGCAGTGTGATCCGCAGCTCCTGGTTGTTTTTCAGCGCTGTATCAATCAGGCTAACCAGGTTTTTATCCGTGAAATAGTTTCGCCATTTTAGGGTGGCCATATTCACGGAGTCTTGTCCGCTACCAAAGCTTTCTGGTACGGCCTTATTTTCAGTGACCTGCGTAATGGCCGGCACCTTACAACTGGTCATAGCCAGTGTAACACCCAGCACACCCAAGCCTATATATTGTTGGAGCTTATGCATATTCCTCAATTTTTTCAGTGTGATGATCAATTTCTTCCGTTAATGGATTTTCTTCTTCGCCTTTTACCAGTAAGCGTCGTTCAGCGATCTTACCAAATATGTAGTACAGACCGGGTATGATCACAACCCCGAAAACAGTACCGATCAACATACCTCCCGCCGATGCAGAACCAATAGTACGGTTACCAATAGCACCGGGACCAGAAGCGAACATCAACGGAATCAAACCAGCAATAAAGGCAAAAGAGGTCATCAAGATAGGACGGAAGCGGAGTACAGCCCCTTGTGTAGCTGCTTTCAACACCGACTCACCAGAGCGATGGCGTTGTACAGCAAACTCCACGATCAATACCGCGTTCTTTCCTAACAAACCAATCAACATTACCAGGGCCACCTGCGCATAGATGTTATTTTCCAGGCCCATTAGCTTTATGAAAAGGAAGGAGCCGAAAACCCCGGCAGGCAATGAAAGAATAACCGCCAGCGGCAGAATAAAGCTTTCATACTGCGCGGCCAACAGCAGGTATACGAATACCAGGCACACCAGGAAGATGTAAATAGCTTCATTACCACGTGCCACCTCGTCGGCGGAGATACCCGCCCAATCAATACCAAAACCTCTGGGCAAGCTTTTCTTAGCCACTTCGTTTACGGCCTGGATGGCAGAACCACTACTATAGCCCGGTGCCGACTGACCGCTGATCTCTGATGCATTGTACATGTTATGTCTTGTGATCTCTGATAAGCCATACACTTTTTCCATTTTCATAAAGGCGGAGAAAGGCACCATCTCATCATGATCGTTCTTCACATACAACTTCAGGATATCTTCCGGCATGGCGCGGTATTGCGGTAAGGCCTGCACCATTACTTTATACTGACGACCGTATTTGATAAAGCTGGTCTCATAGTTACTACCCACCAACGTAGATAGTGTGTTCATAGCGTTTTCAATGGTCACTCCTTTTTGCTGGGCAATGTCATTATCTATCTGCAGCATGTACTGCGGATAGCTGGCGCTATAAAACGTAAACACCGATGATAGTTCAGGACGTTTGCTCAACTCCTTAACAAACTCATTGCTCACCGTTTCCATCTTTTTATAATCGCCTGTTCCCGACTTATCCAGTAAGCGTAACTCAAAACCACCGGCTGCACCATAACCAGGCACTGCAGGCGGCTGGAAGAATTCGATAGTAGCACCAGTGATATCTTTTGATTTTTCTTCCAGTTCTTCAATCACCTCCTGTGCCGAGTGCTTCCGCTCTTCCCAGCTTTTCAGGTTGATCAAGCAGGTTCCGGAGTTAGCGCCCGTTCCCTCTGTCAGGATCTCGTAACCAGCCAGCGAAGAAACCGATTGTACATCTTCCATTTCTTCCGCGATCTTCTGCAGCTTTTCAGCTACCTGGTTGGTTCGTTCCAGCGATGAACCCGGAGGGGTTTGTATTACCGCATAGAACATACCCTGGTCTTCATTTGGAATAAAGCCAGAAGGAATATTATTATTCAGGAACCACGTGCCCGCACAGAATGCGATCAGCATGGCAAACGTCACCACTCTTCTGTTCACAATTCGGCGCAGTAAGCGCTGGTATCTACCAGTAAGCCTGTTGAAGCTCCTGTTGAATGCATCCAGGAATTTGTCCAGTCCCTTTTTCTTTTTGTGTTTACCATGCGTGTTCTTCAACATCATGGCACAAAGTGCTGGTGTAAGCGTTAAGGCTACCACACCAGAAAGGATAATGGATGTAGCCATGGTAATAGAGAACTGGCGGTAGAAGATACCCACTGGACCAGACATAAAGGCCACAGGAATAAACACCGCTGCCATCACCAACGTAATGGCTATGATCGCTCCACTGATCTCGTGCATGGCTTCCTGCGTGGCCTTCAATGGCGACAGGTGCTTGGTTTCCATCTTGGCATGCACCGCTTCAATTACCACAATGGCGTTATCTACCACAATACCAATGGCCAACACCAAGGCGAAAAGCGTGATCAGGTTTAGCGTAATGCCAAAGAACTGCATGAACATAAAGGTTCCAATCAGCGATACCGGTACCGCAATAGCAGGTATCAGCGTAGACCGCCAGTCGCCCAGGAACAGGAACACAACCAAACCTACCAGGATAAAGGCTTCCACCAAGGTGTGAATTACCTTTTCTATAGAAGCATCCAGGAACTTAGAAACGTCGTAACTGATCTCATAATCCACTCCTTTAGGGAAAGAGGTGGCTTTAATTTCCTTCAGCTTCGCTTTTACATCTTTAATTACCTGACTGGCGTTACTACCGTACGATTGCTTTAATACAATGGCAGCCGATGATTTACCATTCAGTGTGGAATACAGATCGTACATCGAACTTCCAAACTCCACATCGGCTACATCTTTCAGGCGAAGCAATTCACCATTGGAGCTGGCGCGCAACACAATATTCTCGTACCCTTCCTTGGTACTAAAGCGGCCGGGATACTTTAATACATATTCAAATGCCTGTGAACGCTTTCCGGAGGCTTCACCCGTTTTACCAGGAGAAGCTTCCAGGCTTTGTTCATCCAGGGCTTTTAGCACTTCTTCTGCCGATATCTTATAGGCAAGCATACGGTCGGGCTTCAGCCAGACGCGCATCGCATACTCACGGTTACCCAGGATATCTGCAAAACCTACCCCATTTACCCGTTTCAACTCCGACAAGATGTTGATGTCCGCAAAGTTGAAAAGGAACTTCTGGTCCATGCTTGTATCCTTACTATACAAGTTGATATACATAAGCATGTTCGATTCCTCGCGGGTGATCTTTACCCCTTCACGCACTACCAGTGGTGGCAGTTTATTAACTACAGATGCCACACGGTTCTGCACGTTTACGGAAGCCAGGTTGGGGTCAGTTCCCAGGTTAAATACTACCTGAATGGTAGCCTCACCATCGTTACCGGCATCGGAGGCCATGTATTTCATGCCGGGAATACCATTGATGGCTCTTTCGAGCGGAATAAGTACCGCCTTTGTCATCAATTCACCGTTGGCACCAGGATATTCGGCGGTAACGGTTACTTTAGGCGGCGATATAGAAGGGAACTGCGTGACCGGCAATGTCATAATGGCCAGCGCTCCCAAAAAGACAATAACGAGCGATATTACGATAGACAGGACGGGCCTGCGTATGAACTTACTAAACATGGGTTGATTCTTTTAGAGGTGGACCACTATTCTGTGTATAATTTCAGGCGGGCGATTACATCCTTTGGCGCTACAAATTCAGCCTGGATCTTGTCATCGTCCTTTACCTTCTGTACGCCTTCCAACAGGATCTGATCATTTTCGGAAAGGCCACCAGACACTACATACAAGTCAGGGATCGTATTGCTGATGGTAATGTTTCTAGACTTCACCACCCCGCTCTTGTCTACTACAAACACATATTTCTTTTCCTGGATCTCGTAAGTAGCTTTTTGTGGAATGATAATGGCGTTGTGGATAGGCACCGTCATCTGCACCTTGCCGGTTTCACCATGTTTCAGCAACTGGTCGGGATTTGGGAATTTAGCGCGGAAGGCAATGTTTCCTGTTTCACTATCAAACTCACCTTCAATGGTCTCTACTACGCCTTTATAGGGCAGTTGCTGGTTGTTGGCCAACAACAGGTGTACCTGGTTATTTACGCTTTCTTTCGCAACGGTTTTGAAATTGAGGTACTCAGGCTCCGATACATTGAAATAGGCAAACATCTGGCTGTTATCAGAAAGGCTGGTCAGCAGCTCTCCTTCATCAATCAGGCTTCCCAATTTCAAAGGAATGCGGTCAATAACGCCATCAAATGGTGCGCGGATCTCTGTAAAGGACAGGTGCAGTTTGGCCAGTGCAACTTCTGCTCTTGCCTGATCCAGCTTGGCTTGTGCTACAGCCTGCTCATTTTTTGAAACAACGTTTTTATCGGCTAGCGTCTTAGCATTCTGCAATTCAATTTCAGCTGCTTTTTCTTCGGCCTGCGCTTTTAGCAATTCAGCCTCATAAAGCTTTGGCATAATGCGGAACAAAAGCTGACCAGCTTTCACATATTGGCCTTCATCTACATAGATATTTTGCAAATAGCCCTTTTCCTGTGCACGCAGTTCAATGTTCCGGATAGATTTAATCTGCGAAACATATTCTTTAGCGAAGGAAGTATCAACTCTTAAAGGTGCCGTAACAACATACTTACTGGCTTCTTCCTTTACTTGTTTTTCGGATGTACAGCTTGAAAAGCACACAATGGCGCTCAAGCCCATAAGCAATAGACTTCTTTTCATGGTATTAAGTGGAAAATTATAAGATGGTGTATTCTGGAATCAACGATTCCCTGGAATGTGCAGAACTTCAACAGTTGCTAATGCACGGACAGACCTGCTATGCAGGTAGGAATATGGCTATACGCCTATATACCCACCTGGCATGTGTTTACATACCGCTGGCAACCGATGAACAAATGAAATCAGACTCTTAAAACTCTTTGAACAATGTACTTAGGGGTACTGCTGAAGGCCACATGCCCATCAAAGGGAAGAGGGTCGGCCTGGCAGCCTGGCTGATACTGTAAAATGAATACGTAGGAAAAAGCTAAGATGTACCGGGCTTGTAAGAGGTGCTTCTTGATAAGATCCTCATGCCCTTCATCGTCATCTTCAACACTGATAAGATGATCATTTTCTTCAGCCAAACCGCTGTTCTTAGTGATCATCCGCTCATGATCGGCCAGCAGGCTTTCAAGCTGCTGCGTTTTTCCAATATGCTGCCAGTAGGAATGGTTGTAGCTATGCGCACTGGCGTGCGCATCATTATTTCCGCCTAGAAGGTGAAAACACAGGTACAGGAAAAATGCTACTACAAACTTCATTTAGGGCCGTAAAAATAGTATATCAACCTAAAGAGTCGAAATCGGTTTGTGAAAATTCAGTGAAAGTGGGTTGGATGAAAGGCGAATAGGCAATCGCGTATGGTGAATGGGCAAAGGCGGGTGGTGGGTGGTGAGGGAAGCTGCGAGCTGCGAGCTGTGAGCTCCGAGCTGTGAGCTGTGAGCTGCGAGCTGTGAGAAGAGAAACGTCAAACGTGAAAGGGAAGCTGCACGCTACAAGCAAAACAGCCTCTTTATTGCGTGCAGCGTGAAGCGTACAGCGTGCAGCTTATTCATTACGTGAAATATAAATAGCTATTTAACAGGCAATTTTTTCGGAAGCCAAGGCGGATTGTTGCACCTTTGCACACTTCCTTACAACCACCATTTGTATTGCCAGACCTATGGGACTCCTGAATATTTTTAGAAATAAAGCTGATGATGCGCCAGAAGCAAACAATACAAAGAATGGCCAACTCAAACTGACAGGAGAACAAGAGGCCATTATTCGCTCTAAAGGAAACATCAAGATCAACGCCGTAGCCGGCTCCGGGAAAACCACCACCATTATCGAGTACGCCCGAACCCGCCCTGCTGGCTCCAAAATATTATACTTAGCTTTTAACCGGGCGGTAAAACTGGAAGCCGAAAAGAAGTTTGCTGCGCAAGGTCTTTCCAACGTAAAGGTAGAAACCGCACATTCTCTGGCCTATAAAAGGATCGTTTTCCAAAATGAGTATACCGTGCGATCGCAAGGGTATAAAACCCACGAGATCGTTGACATGCTCCAGCTAAAGGGCAATAGTGAAAAACACACTGAATACATTATCGCTAATCATATTCTCAAGTTTGCGGCCTATTTCTGTAACAGCGACAAGCAAAAAGTACAGGACCTGGATTACCGTCAGACAATTACTGATGATACAGCAACCGATTTTGTACAATCGCATTATGCCATTATTGAACATGGCACCCGCTTGCTGCTTAGCCGGATGTATAGAGGCACAATCGAGATCACGCACGATTTCTACTTAAAGAAGTTTCAACTGCAAAACCCGGTATTACCCTACGATTACATTTTATTTGATGAAGGGCAAGACGCCTCAGCGGCCATGCTGGATATTTTCCTGAAACAAAAAGCCACCAAGGTCATTGTAGGTGATACCCACCAGCAGATCTATGGCTGGCGCTATGCCATCAACTCGTTAGAGAAGGCCAATTTTAAAAGCTTCCACCTTTCCACATCCTTCCGGTTTCATCAAGACATTGCTGATTTGGCCGTTACTATATTGGATTGGAAACGTTTTTTTCAAGAGCAGCCTTCTGTAATAATGAAGGGAAAGGGGAAACCGGCAGAAAAGAAAGTAAAAGCCATTATTGCCCGTACCAACCTGGGCTTGCTGCTGAAAGCCATTGAATACATTACCACGCACAAACAGGTAAAGCATATTTACTTTGAAGGCAATATCAATTCCTACACCTATGCCGATGAAGGCACTTCGCTGTACGATGTTTTAAGCTTGCACAATTTTAACCATGGTTCCATTCGTGACAAACTTGTAGGCTCTATGAGCAACCTGGACGAACTGGAAGAATACATTGAAAAAACAGAAGATGTACAACTCTCGATGATGGTGGACCTGGTAAAGGAATACGGCAATGCTATCCCGGGTCTTATTAAAACCCTCAAAGAAAAACATACCGGAGATGAAGAGAAAGCAAAAGCCGAAGTGATCTTTTCTACCGTGCACCGTTGCAAGGGCATGGAGTACGACACCATAGAACTGGTTAACGACTTTGTTACAGAAGCCAAGCTCGAAAGACTGACCAAAGAAAACAAACAACCTCAAGACCACAATCAGGCTAAGTGGTACGAAGAGATCAATTTATTGTATGTAGCCATTACGCGAACAAAAGGCAGCATCAGAATTCCCGAAACCTTACTGCCCGCTGGTTTTGATTCTTCCCCTTTTATCCTTTCACAGGAAGTAAAGAAAGAGACTGAAACACAAGGCACCAATTCCTTTGCCCGCACATCACACACAGGCAGTAAACAAAACCAGGAATCCAACAAACACATTCAGGTCAGGGAACGACTGAAAGAGGAACCTAAACCCTGGACAGCAGGGGAGGACAGATTCCTGAAGCAGCTGTTTGAAGATGGCGTACACATTATGGAGATCGCCAAACGTCTGAACCGAAAAACAAGTATTGTATTATCGCGGTTAAAGAAACTGGGATTGTTGAACACCAACAAATTCTAATTGCGCTCCCATTGGATTGCGTGGCATTAGAAGTTTGAAAATCCTAATCACAAATTCCAAATACCAAATTCCTTCTGACTTAGCTCATCCATTCATTAAGCAGAGGCAAGACTGCCCCAAATTGTAAAGCCAGCAAGCGCCTTTGAACAAATATTGCTTTAAAATTATCCGCTTACGACGCGGCATAACTTTTTTAATTCTTTTCAATTCGAGAGTCCACAGCACTAGCAAATTCCACCTATTTTAAGTAATTTAATTAGAACGCCTAAACACCGAATTATGAAACCCAAGCTTCTACTTGTAGCACTTCTTGCCGTTTCTATTTCATTTTTATCTTCTTGCAAAAAGGACAAAAGCGACGACGCCGATCAAGTGATGTCAACGGAAGAAGTAGCAGCAAAGATCCTTGGCAAATGGTCAATCAGCAGTGTCCAATACAACAACCATTATAATGGGACCGATCATAAAGAAACCTATCCGGGCACAGCTACCGACTATGTGGAATTTAAGTCAGACGGATTGATGTATACTTCTTTCCGTGGTGTTACCGACATTTCTACTTACAAAGTGAAAAACGATAAAGTAATTACGATAGATGATGACCCTGCTTCTATTCAGGAAATTTCTGATAAAGTGCTTCGCTTGTATACCAAAGATGAAACCGGCACGTTTGGCTTTACAGAATTAATGTATAATCTAAACCGCTAGAACGGCCCCTCCCAGCCTCCCCAGGGGGGAGGAGAGCTAACGCACGCCCCCGCCCATCGTCAAACGTGAAACGTCAAACGTGAAAGGGCCTGGGCACAAAGCCAGAAGATCAAACATTCTTTACATAAGAAAGGCACTCCCTTAGTGGAGTGCTTTTTGTTTATAACCATTCTCTTTTTCTTCTTACGCTCTTTTCTCTCTTAGCTTTCTTTGCGTCTTTTCCTCTTAGCGCCTTTGCGTGAAACCTTTCTTCCTTGTCAACTTATTAACTTGTTAACCTGCCAACCCTTCTCTCCTCACAGCTCGTAACTCAAAGCTCATGGCTTCCCCTGTGGACTGTCGTCTGTCGACCGTGGACTCCCTTTCACGTTTCACGAATACTCACCACTCACCATTCACCATGGCTAGTCCTTCGTTACAGAAAAATTATATCCCCGTTTGGCCTTTCTTGGCTGATTGTTACTGTCTAATACCGGGTTTAACTGCGGTGGCCCACTTACCAGGCGTTGCTTCACCTGGTCCAGCAGGAAGGCATTTTCAGGTGTAGTTGTTACATTGGTAATATTTACCTGTCCAGTGGTTTCTATTTCATATGCCACAGTGATATAGTAAGTTTCCTTTTTAATCTTTTTAGAAGGGAGTACTTCGGTGGTTAAACTAGCTACCAGGGAGTCAGAATATTCTTTCCAGATCTTGGTGTTGGTCTTTACTGGTACCGGGGGAGGAACAGCGGCGGCAGCAGCGGCAACTGTCGCTGCAGCTGCGGCAGCAGTGTCGGCCTGTACGGCTGTATTATTATTGGAAGAAGCAACGGCAACTGTGTCGCCCTGTGGTGTAACTTTCTTTACCGAATCAACAGCAGCAACAGCCACTACAGGCTTAGCAGGTTCGGCTGGCTTCTTTTGTGCCGTATCGATTCTTGACTTCAGGTCATCTGTTTTGCGGAGCACCGTATTGGAATCCATTTTTAGCTTACCACCATACAGCAATTCCTTTAACGACTGCGCCTGGGTGGTTATGGAACCTGCAATAAATAATAGCACTAGTAAAATTGCTTTTTGCATATTCATTCCTTTAGTAAAACGATTGGCGGCTTGTGGCACGCATAACCGTAATTTAAAATGATAGTAAGTTGTAAAGAACCTTAACGTATATACCCGTGCTTTTCGTTTGTTAGCAGACTACTAAATCTGAAATTCCTTGCAGCTCATCAATCTTACAGCAAAAAACGGCCCATCTTATAAAGCAGGCTGATCTACAGATGACGCTGCTCTTTCAGTAGTACAACCGCGTCTTGAATTACATGTAAGTTACCATCTATTTTACCACGCAACGATACTGGTTTGCCACTTTCCATAACAAACCGTAGCTCTGGCGGCAAGTTGGCCAATTGTAGTTCTGCTGCATCCAAACAAGGACGCAAGCTGTAATGACCATCTACTTTGTAAAACTCAAAATCCACCTGATGCTGGTGAATAACACCACCTGAACTTTTATAAGGAACAGCAATGCTAACGGTTGTGATCTTACTATTCATAACAACAGATTTTAAAATACAAAAGGATAGACTGTTACACACATATAACAAGCCTATCCTTCAACACATAATCTGAACTGTAAGAATCGTGCCATCTCAATGTAGTGTTGAGTTAGTTTTTTTCAACACCTCCTTTTTTAGCACTTTCTTGTGTATTGCTATCACCTAGAGCTTCAATGACTTATGCTATGGGCCTTCTAATCCTGCTAAAATCATTGTAGCTTCAAGGTCTGTAATATCCCCAATGACTCCGGTCTTTATCACGGGCGGAACAGGATATATGGGCCGCAGGCTCATTAAGAAATTAGTAACGCAAGGCTACTCTATAACGGCACTTGTGCGCCCGGGCAGCGAAAGAAAATTACCTCAAGGAGCTAAAGCTGTTGTCGCTAATCCTTTTGATGCTTCTCAGTTCCAGGCATACATTCCAAAGGGCGCCGTGTTTGTACAGCTGTTGGGTGTAGCGCATCCATCACCACGAAAGAAAGAGCAGTTTCGCCGTATTGATCTGGCCAGTGTTAAAGCTTCGGCCAATGCAGCAGCGGCTGCCCATGTTTCTCATTTTATCTATGTAAGTGTGGCTAGGATGGAAACAAGGGTTATGCAGGATTTCCAAAAAGTACGTAAGGAAGGAGAAAACGATCTCCTCTCCAAAGGATTTCCTTGTACGTTTATACGACCCTGGTATGTTTTGGGTCCGGGGCATTGGTGGCCGTTGTTGCTTTTACCCTTTTATGGCATTGCCCGTCTTATACCCGCCTGGCGGCAGAAAGCAAAAGCCTTGTCGCTAGTAACCATTAACCAAATGATACAAACCCTTGTGCATACTATTGACTCCGCACCACAACACCTACGCCTTATTGAAGTCAGTGAGATCAAAAGATGCAAGTAAGAAGTATAAACCATGCATTCTTTGAAGACAAACAACCGGCAACCTTATTTTTTTAACCATAAATAACTATTACAATGAAACCAATTATTTACGGCCTGCTTACCAGTGTTACCGTAGTACTTACAGCTTGCAACAGTCAGCCTGCCAACAAGGACATGGCCGATAAAGATAGCGCCGGCGCTACCATGCCAATGAACAATGATGAAGAGGCCAAAGAAGAACGTAACAAAAAAACAGCACTGGAAAGTGCTGAAGCCATCAATCAACACGATGTCAATGTTGTTTTAAAAGATGCCGCTCCTGATGTAGTGGATTATAGCGACGGTGCCATGCCACCGACCAAAAGCAAGGACAGCATTAACGTGATGATCTCCAACTGGATGAAAGCTTTTCCAGATGTAAAAGGCAGCAACCTGAAAGCGGTAGCCGATGGTGACTGGGTGGTAGTTTGGGGTGATTGGAATGGCACCTGGAAAGGTGACTTCATGGGTCAGAAAGCCACCGGCAAGTCGTATAAAACCCGGGAGGCTGACATCTTCCGCTTTAATAATGAAGGTAAAATCATTGAACACTACAGCGCCTCTACCTGGCCGGCAACAGCTATGCAGACTGGAATGAAAATGCAATGATTAGCTATTGAGGAATGACAGAGGATAGTTGACAGGTTAACAAGTTGATAAGTTGACAAGGGAAGGAATAATGAACAAGGAACAAGGAATGATGAAGGAAGAAGGGAGGAAAGTTGCGAGCTATGAGCTACGAGCTGTGAGAAGGGAAAGGGAATGTTCAATTTTCAATGATCAAGGTACAATAAAAGATAACAGAGAAGAAGCAACAAAGACAGATGATAGAGGACAGTAGGCAACCATTAACTGTCATCTGTCCTCTGTCAACCGTCCACTCTCTACCGTCAACTTTTAACCGCGCTATAATTTCTCCAGTACCTGAAGCATTTTTCGGCAAATAGCTTCATCTGGCAATGGATCGTTACCAGCTTCCATATTCTCTACTGCATTCTTTGGATTAGAAGTGCCTGGTATAACACAGGTAACAGCAGGATGAGCGATAATATACTTCAGGAAAAACTGGCTCCAGCTATTTATTCCATAATCTTCCGCCCATGCGGGTAAGGATTTTCCTTTTACCCGCTTAAACAAAGTACCGGTTTCAAAAGGTTCATTGATCAACACCGCTACGCCTCTTGCCTGTGCTGTCGATAGCAATGACTGCTCGGCATGGCGCTCTTGAATGGAATAATTGAATTGCACAAAATCTATCGGCTCTTCATGCATTACTTGTTCTAACTGCGCATGAGCAGAACGGTGATAATGCGTTATACCAATATAGCGAATACGCCCTTCTTCTTTTAACTGCCGCAGGGTACGCAGGTGTGTTTGCCAGTCCACCAGGTTATGTATCTGCAACAAATCCATAGTTTGCCGCCGCATCTTTTGAAAAGAAGAATTGATCTGTTGCAGGCCACTCGCTTTGCCTGTGGTCCATACCTTGGTAGCATAAAAGAAATCATCAGCTATAAGTAAGTGACTTGTAAGATCGCCAACCACTGCTTCGGCCCTGCCATACATAGGTGAGGAATCAATGACGCGGCTACCATGTGTTGCCATCTGCGTTAATACTTCGGTTAGTTGTTGCCGTTCTTGTGCACTAGCCCCTATATCAAATTGTTGCCAAGTGCCAAGGCCAATAACAGGTAATGATTCGCCGGAAGAAGGTATGATTCTTTGAAGCATTTTTATGGTATGAATATAAGCTGCAAGCTAAACGCTTCACGCAACAAACAGCCATCGTGAAACGTGAGACGTGAAAGGAAGGCTGCAAGCTACAAGCTGCACGCTGCACGCCAAGAGTCAACCTCTTTTATAGTTCTCTTCTCTCTTTATTGAACATTGATCGTTGAGCATTGAACATTCTCTTCCTTCTTCCTTCATCATTCCCTGTTCCCTGTTCAATATCCCTTTCCCCTTAATCCTTTCCCTTCCTACTAATCCTAGGTCTCACTAATTCAACCCAATATGCCCTTTACCTTTCTTAGCCTGTTCCTCCATTAGCTTTTCTAAGGTGATGTCTTCACCGATGCCGATCACTTGTTTTACCACTCCATTCTCTTTTTTAAAAATACTATCCTTGGTGCGGAAACAGCGGAAGCCTTTGCCCACCCAGATGCGAAACTCCAATTCACGCACCTCTCCTTCTGCCAGTGTTGTCATCTCATTCATATAGGTGGTACGCTTAGGCAGATCTTCTGGGTGGATGATGGCCTGGAACAAGTGCGGCCCCATGGCATATACATATTCTTCGGTTTGACCTATCAGTTCGTTCACCCGTTTGTTGATATAAGTAAAGCGCTGTTCCTCCAGGTCAAATACATAAATAAGATGAGGGGTTTTATTAGTGACCTGCTCCAGGAAATAATGTTCCTCCTTCAGCTCCTGCTCAGCATTCTTTAGCTGCGTAATATCGTGAAGAATAGCAATGATCTGCTCTACTCCACCTTCTTTATTTCGCCTGAAAACCCCGCGACGCACCTGCACCCAGCGTATCGATCCGTTCTTATGCACCACACGGTATTCACTATCCTGTATCTCGCCATCCTCTAACGTAGACAGGGCCGCCAGTAACCCGGCTTGTATGTTCCAGTCGTCCGGATACACAAGACGCTGAATAACACCAATACCAAAGGCCTGCATTTCAGCAGGTGTGTAACCCAATAATATTTCTACTTCAGGATTAGCAAAGACATTGCGTTGCTCACGCAAGTCAAAAATAAATACGGTTTCAGGTACGTTACTAACCACACGCTCAATAAAGTTAGACTGCTCATTGATCTTTATCTCCGACAGCTTTCGATCAGTAATATCGGTTATCAGGGAAATAATCAGAGCCGCTTCGCCGGCACTATTTCTACTAAACACTTTACTTTTAAGCCGAATCCAACGCTCGCCAGAAGCCGTCCGCAGGTCAACTTCTTTAATCTCTCCGTCGAGCAACTCCTTTCGCTCTTCCAGGAACGCTTTTACTTTCTCCTGATCATCAAAGTGAATCAGTTTTTCTACCCGTTCCACATGCCGCAAATTCAAGCTTGCTCCTTCATCCTCCGCTCCCCAAAAGGCATCGTGATTGGCATACAAAATCTTATCAGTAACGACATCATAAATCGTGATAAGATCAGGGACAGTGGAAGTAACTTCTTCTATAAATGCCTTGCTCTCTTTCAATTCATGAGTGCGCTCTGCTATCTGCTGCTCCAACGAAGCATTGAATTCCTTGAGTTCATCCTGGGCTTGCTTACGTTCAATCAGGTCAGCCATCTGGCGGGCCAGTACATCCAGTAAGCTTAACTCCCGTTCTGCAGGTTCATGCGCGCTTCGCCAGTGAGTGGAGAGCATGCCCAATATTTTACCAGTACGGGAAACAAGTGGTGTGGATTGCACGGCCTTAATGCCCGATAAGCGAAAAGCCTCGAAGTTTTCCGCATCAAACATAGATTTACAGCTATGCACATCCGAAACAACAACACGCGCTCCCTTGGCGAACGCCATACCGCAGGATGTGGTAGATTCTAACGTTATCCACTTCCAGGTCTTGGCCGATTCTGGCGAGAAACCTTTGTATGTCAAAAGCAGTAGTTCATTCTTTTCAGAAGAAAGCAATTGTATACTGCCCATATCGGAATCCATAATGGCAATGGCAGCATCCAATATCTGATCATACAGTGCATCAATATTGTCTTCATCAATCAATTGGCTGCTGGTATGTTGCAGCTGCCTGGTGTCAGCCATTTCTTCTGCCAGTTGGGTTTGGGATTGCTGCAAGGCTTCTTCGGCGCGGATGCGTTCCTGTGTCTCACTGTGACGAGAGATGATGACAGCAGCCGTTTGGGTTACAATATCGGCGAGTTCAATATCTTTCGGTGTCGCTTCACGAGGCCATTGGAAGTACATGGCAAACGTACCGACAGCCTTGTTTTCTTTCGTTTTAATAGGAAATGACCAGCAGCCACGGTAGCCGTACTTCTCTGCAACAGAAGTCCAAGGCTTCCACCTTGGTTCTTCAAAAATATCTGAAGTCAGTACAGGAAGGCCTGTTGGCACAGCCAATCCGCAGGCAAGCGAATCTTCCCCTATAAGAAATCCATCTATTTCATCGGCATAAGCGTCCGGCATGTTTCCGGCTCCACGGATGTTGTATAATGCTGTGCCTTCCGCATTAGCAATATAAAAGGCCGTTCTTGCCTCACCCTTTGTTTCATTTATGACCATACTGGTCAGGACGTTGAGCGAATGATCAAGCGTGGCGCCATTAACGGTTGCCAAGAAAGCTTCTTTCTGCCTGCGCATCCGTTCTTCATTGATCCGCAAAGCTTCTTCTGCTCTTGCTCTTTCCACCGCAGCCCAGCTACGCTCAGCCACTTCCTGCACCAACTCAATTTCGCTTTCCTTCCACAGCCTTGGCTCTATGTTGTGAACAGCCAAAGTAGCCACCCATTCTCCCCCTTTCACCAACGGCATCGCTACATAGGCGCCTATATGCGCTGAAGCAAGCACGCCCCGTTCATCTTGAGATATCGTTGGGTCTGTAGCCGTGTCATAACATACCTGCACCTTTCCCTTGCGGAATCCTTCTACCAAACGTTCACCAAAGTCGAGATGACGAAACTTGCCTGTCATTGGTGGTAGCCCATCACCATGGCTATGGCTGATATATATAAACTCTCCAATCGTTTCGCCGTAATGAGATTGATTCGCCTTCAGATGTTCACCCAAAAGATCAGCAGCTACCGCCTGTATTTTTAGAGGATCAGGGAGCGAGCGAAGCGCATCGTTCAACTTCAGTAAAAACAACTGCCTTTCTTCTGTTTGTTTGCGCTCCGTAATGTCGTCAAAGACCACTGCCAGCAAATGCTCTGCTCCTTCTAACGGAGAGGCATAAATCTTATACCAGCGATTGATAGCACCTACATAATTTTCTGTCCTTGCCGGTTGCCGGGTTTGCAACACGCTGTTATAAAAATTGAGCCAAAAAGCTTCAACATCTCCAATGGCCTCGCTTACCTTTCTGCCTTTTGGGTTAAAACCACTTTGCCGCTCAAAAGTCGGGTTTACATCTAGATAAATCCAATCAATGGGTTTGCCTTCACGGTCGTATAACATTTGAATGATACAAAAACCTTCATCAATAGAATTAAAAATAGCATAATAACGATCGGTTGCTTTTTGTGCTGCTTCATCTTTCAGTTGAAATATTGCCTGCTCGGCTTTTTTGCGTGTGGTTATGTCTTCTGTACTGGTTACAATACCATCACCTAACTTCACAGCAACAATACGACGCCAATTATCCAAGCCATCATTGGCATAGTGCACTTCAAAATCCTGCGGCACATTCTCTTCAATCACTTTTACATACCGGGCAAACATGCCGGATTCTTTTAGACCGGGATATTCGTCCAAACAGCGTTTACCCACCAGGTCTCTGCCATCATTATATTGCTTTAATGCTTTATTATGAAGCACCCATTCAAAATCAATGATCACATTGTTTTCATCACGAATGGCCTTGTAAACTGAAATGCCCGTTAACGAGGCATCGACTATAGATTGCAGTAATGCAGCACTATCCGTCAGTTGACGAGTGCTGTGCTTTTTGCTTAGCTTCAATGGCGGGTTACTTTCCTCCTCTTCAATTCTCCAGCCCTGGCTAATGGCCCACTGCGAAAGCTTTTCTAATACATTTGTTTTATCATCTCCATTCTTTGAAAAAAGAGTGGTATGGAGAGTTACTTCTGGCATAAAATACAAAAGGCAAGGTGATAAGAAAAGAAATAATGTGCAGCTATTCTTGGATCAGTTCAATGAGACTCTTCGACCAGATTGTGATGGACACATCTTGCTCTGCTGAAACTACAGGCTCATACATTCGGTTACGCCATTCCGGTAGCTGTGCAAAAAATAGCTTCTCGCCTTTTGCCATATCAGCCAGTACCAGGTCATCAGGCTCAAGGGTAATTACTTCATAAGCTTGTTTGCCTTGTATGAAAAGGTAGTTTTTTTTCTTTACTTCTTTGATCTCCCAGGCAGAGGTCTGCACCAACGCTTCCCGTGGTACAGGTGCCGGAGCTTGTTTTATAGTCATACAATGATCTTCGTCTACAGTTACCTCAAGATAACTGGTAGGCGTATGTTTTTTTACACAGCCAGAAGCATAAAACGCCTTATAGCTGCGCCATGTTCCTATAAAATGGTGACTTCTCATGCAAGCCAGGTTATTCAAACTTTATTAAAAAATAAGCTAATTCTACCGTTAGGCCAACTATTTTTTATCGCTGAGGATAACTAAGATTTTGGGATGGCAATGATTAAGAGGAAAGGAGAAAGGAAGGAAGAATGAACACGGAACAAGGAAGGATGAATAGTGAAGGGAGGAAATGTTCAATGCTCAACTTTCAATACTCAATGTTCAATGAAGAGAGGAGGAGTATAGGCTTATCTAAGGATGAGTAGTGAATGTGGAAGGCAGGTAGAGGGCTTTTTCTGTGCAGTTGGTACGGACTTACCTACAGAAGAGGTACAGAAGAGGTACAGACTAGGTACAGGAGAGGTACAGACAAGGCACACCCCCAGCCCCTAAAGGGGAGCATCCACGCATAGGAGGCCTTCTTTTAAATGTCAAAGGACAAATTCCAAATTCCAGTTATATGAGTCTCACTTATAGAGGAGTTGCAGAGGATATCCTCCTCTCCTCTTTTTTAACCTGTTAACCCTTTCCTCTTAATCCTTCCCATCCTACCCATTCTAGTTCTACCCTCATTGCTCTACCAGTTCTTCTCCACAATGCGGGCAGCGGGCGGGCAACTGTTTCTTTGTCTTCCGTGATTCTTCCAGAAACCCGGAAGTAATAATACCGGCAGGTAGTGCAAAGAGGGCTACACCTATCAACAGGATGATACCTGTAAGAATTCTTCCCGGAATGGTTATCGGTATCAGGTCGCCATAGCCAACGGTGGTTAGCGTAATGATACTCCACCAGAATGTATGTGGTATGCTGGTAAACTTGTTCGGTTGGGCCGGATGCTCAAAGTAGAACATCAGGCAGGAGGAAATGATCAGCAAAAACAGGGTGAGCGCCAGGCTCAGTAACAGTTCATTCTTACGGGAACGGAAAACGGTAATGATCAACCGCGATGCTTTCATATAAGAGGTCAGGTGAAAGACACGTAAAAGCCGCAGCAGCCGTAGTATTTGTAAGGCCCGTAGATCCAGTCCAATAAATAGGTGAATATAAAAGGGCAGAATTGCCAATAAGTTGATCAATGCTTCATTGGTCCCCATGAACCGCAAGCGGCCATAGAAGCTGTGCTTATAACGAGGATCGGCAGTAGCGCTCCAAATCCGCAGTCCATATTCTACCGTAAAGATGACTACCGACACCATATCAAAATAGTGAAAGAATAAGTGATGGCTCACATAGATAGAGGGCACCGTTTCCAGCATTACAGCTAATACATTCGAGAGAATAAGTACAATAATAAAAAGGTTCAATAAGCGGTCAGCCAGGGTATTACCCAGCGCCGGATGCAGCAATACATAAACTTTTCTTTTAGTGGACTGATACAAGTTGGTAAGAAGGAAATAGGAGTATAAGTTACAGCGAATTATGGTATTTGAAAAGGGCAATTGGCTATACGCTACACGCAGAGAAAAGGAGGAGAAGAGTATTGAACAAGGAACAAGGAAGGATGAAGGAAGAAGTAGGAAAAATTCGAAAGGGGAAATTCGAAATGCGAAAGGAAGAAAGAAGGAATGTTCAATGCTCAATTTTCAATTATCAATGTTCAAGGTACAAGGTACAAGGAAGGATGAAGGAAGAAGTGGAGAAAAGGAACAAGGGGCAAGAAACAAGGAACAAGGGACAAGGAACAAGGAACAAGGCACAAGGGGCAAGAAACAAGGAACAAGAAAGGAAATGTTCAATGCTCAATTTTCAATGATCAAGGTACAAGGAAGAAGAATTGAAAATAGAAAAGCACTCCCTTAGTGGAGGACTTTTTCTTCAATCCATTCCTTCTTAAAACCCTCTGTATCTCTCCGTGTTCCCCCTGTCTCTGTGGTTCCCCTTCTGTGCCGATCGGCGCCATCTGCGGGACACCTGCGCCTGAGCCCTCCCCTTTAGGGGCCGGGGTACATGATGGCCAATGACTAATGACCATTGACTGGCTCCGCCTCTGCCGGGCTTCCCCCCTTCTGGCATAGCTTTTTAATAATACACCGCTTGATAGATGCATAGAGTAGGTTGGCTATTACCCAACCAGCTTACACGTATGCCTTAACCTTTAAATAAACAATATGAAACAGATCATTGCCATGACGCTGGCAGCAGCATCGCTGACTGCCTGTAACAGCAACACCAGCACAAAAGAAAATACGGCTGACACTACCAGTACGACTACTACAACTACTGTTGCGCCTATCGACACCATGACCACTACCACAACCACCTCTAGCAATACGGCCTATATGCCTATGGAAGGTGATGTTACTTATAAGGAAAAAAAGGTGATGGTAATGCGTAATGGACAGTGGGTAGAAGCTAAGGAAGATGTAAAGCTGGACAATGGTGTAGTTGTTTACCGCTCAGGTAAAGTGAAAAAAGACAACAATGAAGTAGACCTGGATGACGGTGTAGTAGTAACCAAGACCGGTAACTTTTTTGACAAAGCCGGCAACGCTATTGACAACGCTTGGGATGCTACCAAACATGGCGTAAAAAAAGCGGGTAAAGCTGTTGGCCATGCAGCAGAGAAAGCTGGTGAAAAAGTAAAAGATGCTGTTGATAAGGACCATAATAAATAAGTACGAGTCCTAATGCTTGTTTTTTTCTAATCCCTGTTTATTTAAACGGGGATTTTTTATTGTGCCTCCTAAAAGAAGTTATAGAAAGGCTATAAAAAATTAAGGCTAAGGTAGAAACCTCAGCCCGCTTTAAAATCCAATATCCTATGAAAAACCATATATACCTCTACAATAGGCGTGCCGATCCGTTTTAAACGGAAACTTCGGTTATACAATGTAGAAAGCCATCCTTTTTGGGAATTATTGCTGACTATCTTCCCCACTTTATTTCTCAGCTTTGCTTTTTAAGCTCTTCAGTAATCAGCTTTGATCAGCTATTATGGTTTCTTTTCTGTACAAAAAAGCTAAGTTATTCAACTATTTTCTCTTACTGCAGAGCTGCTTTGCTTAACCTTGGTCAATAACTGGCGGCCAGCATAAGTAGTTATTCTTACAGCCTCAAAACATCCCTTGCCTCCCCTATAGTACCGGCGTAGCTTTGACATGTCCGTTTTTATCCAATATCCTAGTAAAGCAATCCCTTCCCTAACGAAAACAGTATTAAAGAGAACCGATTAACAGATCACTCTTATCCGAGAAATAAACCTATTTAAACAAACCTCTTCCTTTTGAAGAGGTTTTTTGTTTTTAGTCCTATCCTCATATCAAAATAGATCATATCCGGAAATTCCTAAACCATAACTGCCTCTTAAAGAGCGGTCCCATAGTTGTGATACCATTCACCTTACCGAGGCGCCATGTTTAAAGTAACAAAAAGCCATATGGGACTTGAAGTGGCAATAGTGGAAGAGAGGGTAGTGCTTACTCCTCATGCTTTATACCCACGAATGGCCAAAGCAGCCTTAGCTATAGCTCAAAGTGAACAACTGCTGGCCAACAATTACTTACAGCAACATTTAGAAGAAGACCATTTTGAGCTGTTGAAAACCTATTTCCAGGATCGCGGCTGGCGGCTTACTTAATAAAGCGTTTTCTTAGTCTTTACAGCCACTTCATCAATTTATTAATGCCGGTTATTGAAGAGCATGAGAAAGGGCGGTCTCTGGCCGCCCTTTACTATTTCTCTTTTCCTTGTTCTATGTTAACCCACAAATCACTCTACACTATAGGGTACTTACTCCGGGTTTCGGTGTTAGTTATTCACACGTCTATATAAATCCAAGCTTTATGCCAGAAACATAAATAGCAGAGCCGCATAAACACACCTATTTACCGCGTACTACTACCTAACAAGGCATCTTTACAGGCTTATTTTTTGTTCAATAAAATAGCACAGGACTTATTTATTCTTATCGGGCAACGTGACCATTACTTCTACGTATGCTCTTTATAAAGAATTGAAAACATCACCATGAAAAAGGGTTTAGTACTACTGCTCGTTTTATCACTTAGTCTACACCATTTACCTATTCAGGCACAGGCACCTTCTACTGTTACCTGGAAGCTAGCTAAACAAGCTAATGGCATACAGGTATACACAGCCGATGTTGATGGCTCTAATCGCAAGTACATTAAAGTAAAGGCAGATCTTGAAGGTTCGTTAAACAAGGTAAAGGCTGTCTTTCAAAATATTGCACAACAGAAAGCCTGGGTATACAGCACCAAACAAGCCTACCTGATCCAGCAAGTTGATGATCATACCCTTCTATACTACAATGAGACCTCACTACCTTGGCCGGCAAGCAATAGGGATGTTGCCATCAACATGAAACTAACGGAAGATAATGCGCAACACAAACTGGTAATAACACAAGAAGGCAAGCCCAGTGCAGCCCCAACACATAAAGGAGTAGTGCGTATTCCGCATTTGAGTGCCAACTGGCAGTTCCATGAAGTGGCAAACAATCAGTTAACGGCGGAATATTACCTGGACCTTGATCCCGGAGGCTCCCTACCTACGTGGGTAATCAACATGTTTATTGCGAAAGGCCCCTATGAAACATTTATGCAACTCAGGCAAATGCTCAAGCAGTAATAAGCAAATTTGCAGGTTCACCACATAGTGCATTTAACAAGATGCAGTTCTTTATCAAAAAAGAGCCTAATCACCTCACCTTATCGTATTGTTATTGTTTGAAAAAAGCAGTTGGCTGGCTTTTAATGAATAAGAATAGTGGTCTGACTGATAACCCAGTCAGACCACTATTACCAGCAGCATTTATTTTTTTCCGCCTGGCGCCACTACAATTTTTCTTGTCATCACGCCTGTTGCAGTCGTTAGCTGTAACCAATAGGCACCATTAGCCTTTCCTGCAGCATTCCAGCTGAACTGGTACTTTGCACCGGCATTGACTGCACCATTGTATAACTGTTTTACCACATTTCCCTTATGGTCATAGATCGTCAGATTGATCTGTAGATTCTTACTAACGGCAAGATCAATGTGCGCCGTGTTTCGTACAGGGTTCGGGTATACGGTGAGGCTGGTAACGCCACTCAAAGTACCCTTGTTGCCATGAACAATATCAAAGTCAGAATCAGTAACAACCTCCTGTGTCGTAGCGTTGGCTGTATTGGAGTAGTCGGAGTTGCCTGCGGTATTGCTGCACCTTACGCGATAATAATAGTGCGTACCTGGCAACAAACCGCTATTGGCGTAGGCCTGCGTATTCGCACCCAATGTAGCCACTACCGTGTAAGGCCCGTCAGCAGCCGTTGCCCGTTCTACCGTATACTGGGTTTCGTTGTCTGCCCGATCGGTCCATGCCAAATCAATCTGTGTAGCCGATACGGCTGTAGCTGCTAATTCTGTAGGTGCGAGTGGTGCCAGTGGTGTAAATGCCAGTTGGAAATTATAGTTACGGAATGCACCATTTGTGCCGCCTATTGCGTACAAGTTGCCATCAACGTTTACAGCCTTTAATTCACCAGTCTGCGCCGGAATAACGGGTCCTTCTGTCCATGTATTCGTCTCAGGGTCATATATTTCTACGGTGTGGAAGAAGGGGCCTGTATTGCTGTTGATGCGCGCCTTGCCACCTACGATATAGATACGTCCGTCGGTTGCGGACACCGTACCAAACTGCACTTTAGGAATAATCATCGGTGCGCCAGTTGTCCATGTATCGGTGGCTGGGTTATAGATCTGAACCACATCTTGCGGTTCATTAGCACCCGTGCGACCGCCAAAAAGGTAAATTTTTCCATCGGCAGCTGTAACCGCACTGTGTTGTTTGACAGCTACTGGCATGTTGGCGCCCTGGCTCCACGTGTCGGTTGCCACGTCATAGATCCGTGTAAGGGAATTAAAAGCGTTGCCATTACTGGTTTGCTGCCCGCCAAAAAGGTAAATCTTACCATTGGCTGCAGTAGCAGTGGCAGCTTCCCAAATACCAATTGGCATGTTGGTCAGTGTTGTCCAGCTATTCGCGGAAGGCGTGTAGCGATAAACGGCTGTACTAACCGTTTCGATAAACCCGCCAAACACATAGATAGAACCGTCAGTACCAAGTGTTGCAGCCACACCACGTGCAGCGCCAGGCATGGGAGCGCCTGCTGTCCATGTATTGGTAACCGGATTATATATTTCCAGCGAGTTGAGCAAGCCCGTACTATTGTAGCCGCCAAACACATAAATGCGTCCGTTGGCAGCAACAGCACCGTATTGCGCCCGCGCTGTAAGCGTGCCGGCTTTGTTGGCCCAAACGGATGCTATAGGTGCCACCGTAAAGTTGCCTGTGGCTTGTACTGTTTGAATGCCCGAAACCACTTGAACGCTACCGGTAACAGCACCGGCAGGTACGGTAGCATAGATCAATTGCGGACTGGCTACATACACCTCTGTTGCTTCCACACCACCAAAACGCACCGTGGTTTCGTTAAGAAAATTGTCTCCTTTGATTACTACACCCACGCCGGCCGCACCACTTGATGGTGCAATACTGCTGACCGTTATCAGGCTTTGGACAGTTACAGACACTGGATCAGATATACTGGAAAGACCTGAATTATACGTAACCAAAGCTGTTAACGTATAGGCACCGGCGGGAACATCTGTCCAACTAAAGGTATATGGTGCTGTAGGATCTTCGCCCAACTTCGTATTGTTATTGAAAAATTCAACTTTGGCAATGGTACCTCCGTTATTGCTAGTTGTAGCCGCCAAGTTGATGGTAGCTGGCGCCACATATATAGCGCCATTAGCAGGCTCGCTAAGTGTTATGGGAGCTCCATCACCTACTATGGTGATGGTGTAGTCTTCGGCTTCCCCCCATGAGATACGCCGGCAATAATCAATACTGGTCATAGGCTCATAATTAGATCGCACCCGCAGTCTTGTGGGCCCCAGGGCGGCTGTAGCCGGAATGGTAATTGTAGCAGAAAACAAAATGACGTTACCCCCAGTCGTAGCATACACAAACTCACCGGCATCGTCAAAGTCATTATCCTGGTTATAGTCGATCCACACGGCAAAATTCTGTGGTTCATCAGCGTCTCCCTGTATTTTCAATGGATAGCTCTGCCCCCTGTTTACCGTTGTGGTAAGTGTACCGGTGGGTGCATACACCGAATAGCTATTTGCGTTGCTGGTGCAACCCGAGTTGTTGTTTACCAGGGTATTGAAACTGAAATTATTGACCAAATCAAGAAATGATTCGCATCCGCTACTATATACCGGTGTACAGTAGTCTTTACCCTGTGTAATTGTATAGGCACCCAGAGAACCATAGTCGGAGCTGGCACCCAAACCTCCTTGTACACCATCAATAGTGATATAGTAGGTGCCGGGCGTTACGGTAGCACTGATCGCTGCCGCCGGATCGAGTAGCGGGGCATGAGATGCTATGACGGTACCTGCCGCATTAGACAGGGTGACTGAAAGGTTCAAATTGGAATATTTAGGTGCCGGGTTTACCGTGAATGCTATTTTACCACCGGTACTTGTAAGTGAAAAAACATCTACATCTGTGGGCGTGGAAATAATCCCTTTATTAGCTGTAGCTGCTATATTACCACTGGCATCCATGACCAGCGCGGTAGCGGTGGCTCTCGTATTACCATGGTCATCGGTTCGGTAACCAAAGCCATTCAACGTGGTTATAATATTTAAATCATCCTCGGTGTTACTGGCATTGAGGTATTCACCTTTACTCCATTGTACAAGCGGCTTAGCATAGCCGAGGCCCATAATAGGTGCCCAGGATTGGTCTCCGTAATAATATTCTTCTGGCGGGTCAGTACGACCATCGTGGTGTAAGCCCACCGTATGGCCTGCTTCATGTGAGGCCACCTCCCCACTAAAATTAACTTCTGTGTTAAAATCCCAACAAGGGGTTTCCCCTCTGAAGGCATCGCCTCCCCAGGTAAACGAACCAATATAAGCTACCCCACCGACACTACCGGGAAACCACGCTTGAGTAGGGGTAAATACGATGCGCATTCGTGTGTTGGGCGCAGATCTGTTAAAGACCGCTACGTCAGTGGTTACATTCAGTGCAAAGGGCAGAAAATCTTCACTTACTGATTTCCATATTTCGGTCATTTCGCTTGCCGTGAACGATGATGGCGCAGCTACAATCGGTTCTCCATTTGTATAGTTTCGATTCCATTCGGTATTGATCACCGTTTCCCCATCAAAGTCCAGATAAAGTACAGAGATCGCACCGGGCAAACTTTCCAGCAAGGGCGCCGGCTCTAAAGCAGCAGCAGCCGGACTATTAGCAGTAGTGGATTGACTGTTTTGTCCCCGCGAACCTGTGGCTTCTTTGGCTTTCGGTAAACCCACACACATTACTTTGTCAATATCCTCTTCTGTTAAGTAAACTGACCCATCGGCCTTAGAGGAATACCGGTAATACTTTTTCTGATCAAGAATGGTAATAGCCCCGGATGCCTGGCCATTGACAACCCTCAGATAAAACCGACCTGATGCAGCATCTTTTACTTCTCCATAAAAAAATACTCCAGCTTGATCTTGCCGGCTTGATACTATTTTCAAAAGGAGGGGTGGCTCACCGGGTATAGAATGACTTACCATTGTTTCTGAACTTACCCGGTTAGCGGCTGCTGCCCTCGCCTTAGTAGAATAAGTTGTTCTCACGTCATTAACCTTTCCAATGTAAACAGGCGTTTGTGCAAAAACAGGTGAGATAAACCCACAAATTAAAATAAGTAGCAAGTGTTGGTAAGCATTTTTCATAATCATCCGTTTTAGTTATTTCTTCTTTCGTATTAACACTAGTTCCAGCTCTGGTGCAGCTGGTGCGTTTCCAGTCTGGGATGTATCTGGCTTTGCATAGGTCAAGAAGTGTTGTGCTTTAATCTTTAGCGTTCCTGCATTCAGCTCATAGCTACCTAAAAAATGCATATCCTCTTTGATGAAGGTTATCGTATTCGTTGTGGTCATGAAACGAAAAACATCGCAAGGGTTACTCGAAGCGTCTGTATATATTTTAAGTGTATCCTGGGAGAAAATAAAGATGGTGCCGGTCTGAATATATTTACAACGAGGCATGATGCTAAGTGGTGAAAGAAGTGGTTCCGATACGACCCATGTTCCTGTTACTATTGACTGCGCACTGGTATCCGATCTTTGGCTTCTAGAATTAGAGCACTTTAGAAAAACCAAACTCAAAATAAGAATGGTATAACCGCATTGCTTACTATATCTTGTCATGTTAGCTTCCTTTTAAAACCAACCGATACCAACAACTCTTTACTTATAATTTATCTCCTCATTGTCAATATAAAGGCTATTCATATGGACACTCTAATCTCACTCCTTTACAATAAGCATGATTAAAGTATATAGACTGTGTATAGGTAACCGTACACAACAAGCGGACACTAAACAGCTCCAAGACTTGTTGTACATTCCAACACACAATGCTGACACCCTTTTAGATTATCAAAGAAATTTGAGTTTACATGCCACCATTAAATGCATGAATTGATCAGGGAATGACGAAGTATTATATCATATCTCTTGCCTTATAGTCTTTGGAGATTACCTTGACTATCAAACACTTCATCGCTACCTTACTAGTGGCATGCTGATGTTTTAGGTAGCAGCACCTTTTTATTCCAAACGAGTTAGATGTAAAAAGTGCTATACCTTAAAAACACTCGTATTTAAACAGGGTTAAGTGAAGCTTTCACAGATGGCTGCCTCACAGGAAACAGAGGAAAGAATAGTTTACTAAAAATAAATACTTATATCCGTTATTGCAATAACAGTCATGCCTTCTTTTGCCTATTAAAACTTCGAAGCTTGCATTAAACCGCTTTCAAAAAAACGCTTGCGGGCATTCTCGTTCAGAATGACCTTTACCTGCACAGCTTACATCTCTATCCTATTATCCAAGCTATCTTGATACTATCCATTTTCTTATACGTCAAAGCCTTTTATAAGTATCAATAGCTCAATAAAAAGGGCATAAAAAATGAGCAACTACAAATTCCAGGTTTTGCTGGATCTACCAGGTCAATCAGAGGGCAACTAATTATCACTGGTTGAAACCTCTAGATATTATTTATGTATCAATTGCGGCTTCCGGGCGCTTTATACTTATAACCGTATGGGTAAACCGAAAAGCGCAAATAGCTTTTCTAAGATCTTATATGACCAAACTTTGCACAAGTCCTCAAATTCAACCAAAGTTTTATAGCATTACCCTTTATGCATCTTATTATGCTCTAAGGTAGAGTAACGGGCTTTGCAGCCTTCAATTCATAACAAAAAACCCACACCCAGCGCTTCCTTCTTTTCTTTTGCCCTACCTTTATACCCATTAAGCTGTAAGCTATAGCTCAGCATTTAAAAGGTTGCTTTACAGTCAACCTTATAAACCACCAACTGTGGGTTAGTATAGAGGCAAACATGTGTGGTTTAGAATTTAAACCCTTACAATGACCATGATGCTAACGCGATTAATACCTATACCAGCTATACTTTTATTTCTACTTTTTCTTTCCTGCAAATCACCTTCAAAAATGCCGGATACAAGTAAGACTTCCCTTGACTGGCAAGGCAGCTACAGCGGCATTGTACCCTGTGCCGATTGTGAAGGCATAGCTACTACTATTGTACTAAATGCCGATAAGAGCTATGCGCTATCTACCCACTACCTTGGCAAAGACCAAACGGTGAACAATGCAAACGGAACATTTTCCTGGAACAAAGAAGGTAATACCATCATGTTGAATGGAATGAAGAATGGCCCCCTTTATTATAAAGTAGTTGAAAACCAACTCATTCAATTAGATCAGCAAGGAAAGACGATTACCGGCCCCAACGCCAACCGTTATATATTAGCTAAGTCCGACAATGCTATTACCAACAAGTATTGGAAATTGATAGAGGTAATGGGCAAACCCGTAATAGTAGACAGTCAGCAAAGCCGAGAGCCTCACATGATTCTGCATATAGACAATAACCGCGTATCAGGCAATGGCGGCTGCAACAACTTTAGTGGCACGTACCAACTGGAAGCAAATAACCGCATTCATTTTTCACCACTAGCTGCTACCAAAATGGCCTGCATGAGTAGCATGGAAGTTGAGGACCAGTTTTTCAAAGCTCTGGAGACTGCCGATAGCTACTATTCAAAAGGTGATTCTTTGCAACTAATAAGAGCTCGTATGGCGCCACTGGCACGGTTTGTGGCGGTGTACCTGCGCTAGTTTTTTCCGCTACCCGCAACCTTTTATTCAACTACCTCTTGATAACAGATAGTTTTCACCTGCCAATAATACTAGTAATACTGTACACCTTTTAAGCATCTGACTTACGTATCTGGAAGACTACCCAAGCGGTTTTGGCACCAGTTGCCGAAGCATTTACAACGATTTAAATTCTTTTTTATGCTAAAGCTTTTCGTCTCAGGTACACTACTACTTTTATTACAAACGGCTTCCGCTCAACTTGGTATAAAAGCAGGTGTAAACATTAGCAATTTTACCGGCGGCAATTTTGAGAACGTTGAAAAAGAAGCACTGGTAAGCGGTTATGGCGGCGCCTTCTGGAGAATTCGCTTTGGCGATTTGCTGGCCTTACAACCGGAAGTATTATTCTCTTCTCAAGGAGCTAAATTAAAGTCTGCGACAGAAGCTTTTGATGCTAAAATCAACTATATCAATGTCCCTATAGTCTTGCAGGTTTATTTTGGCAGCTTCTATGTCGAAGGCGGTCCTCAGTTTGGTTTTAAAGTAAGCGAAGACGTTCCCGACCAATCTGCTGAGGACTTTGCCAAGTCCAGCGATCTATCTGCGGCCTTAGGGCTCGGCTATGAAACCAAGATTGGACTGGGCATTAGCGGCCGTTATACCATTGGCATCAGCAAAGTAGGCGATTTTGATTCCGGCAACATTGATCCCGACTTTAAAAACGGAGTTATACAACTTGGATTGTTTTACACGCTTTTCAATAAAAAGAAGTAAGTCTCGACTTTCATAATTACTAACCTATCTAACTACTAATTAAAACCAAGATTATGAAACGTTATTTCCTGTTTATCATTTTAGTAACTGGTTTATGTTCTGCCACTTATGCACAATTACCAAATGTAACAGCACCTGCTACAAGCTCTGTTGCCAACATAGGGCAAATGGTAACCCAGCTGGTTGGCGCTATAAAACCCAGCTCCTTTACTAATGCCTGGAGCGGTGAGAAAGCAAACTGGATGCAAAAGGCACAAGGGGCTGTTTCCGATGCGTCGGGCCTTGCCAGTAGTATATCATCACTCGCCGGCTTTATTAAACCCGGTCTTTTTAAAAAAGGCTTCAGTGCAGCAGGAATAGCCGACCTTGCCAAAAATGTAACGTCACTATCAGGCGCTGCCGGCCTCTTAAAGTCTTTTGCAGGAGGGCTGAAGCCCAAGGCTTTTAATCCCGAATGGAAAGGTCAGCAAAGTGGTTGGGAAAGTGCTTTGGGCATGATACAATAATAGACCAACCTAACAACGAAGTGCAAACGATTCATCCGCACCACGCTTTCTTTTAAAGAAAGGCAACTGCTATATGAGATGTTTTCACAAGCCACCATTTCAGTCTTTTTTAAGGCTGTAGCAGACTATTGTTTTTTGCAGTCTATGTTTAAGCAAGGTGTTTCCGTATCGGGCATATACTGCTTATCGCTGCGTATTAGGATGGAAGTTTTGCCAGGAGTGCCAAAACTCCTGCGAGGCTTGTACAGGCTGCAATTGCTGGCCTTTTAGGCTACCCAATATACAGGTACCATTCATGTTCCAAACAGAACCCGTATTCACATCATTGAAAAGTGACAGATCGCCTTGCTTTTGAAACTGTAACACAGTGCCGTTGATGTTTCGACTCCATACATGAAAAGAAGCTGTATCCGCTTCTAAAACAATCACTAGCGGCAAGCCAGCTAATGAATCCTGAAGTAATCGTTTATACACTAGCTCATTCCAATCGTAGGCTTTTACTTCTTTGCCCTGTACTACACCAATTACCCACGACTTGGGTTTCCAGGAAAGTGAATCACGTTTTTCCAAATGGCTCTTAATAGTGCCTTTATCAAAATCAGCCAGGTCTTTATACGATTGGTTAAATACGGTATCCGGCTGTAATACCAGTGTTTGTGGATACTGTCTCGTCCAGGCTGCCAAGGTCATTTGCTGTGAGGGTAGTTCTTTCAGCGCCTGCCCTTTCAATGGGCCAGCTATCGCTTCGCCCGACACCTGGCGCCACCAGCTTTTTGTAGTAGCATCTTCAAACATGGCATTAAAGTGATCCATACCCACCAGGCGAAATGTTTCATTCTTACCATTTACCACAGGGCTAAACACACGGCCGGTTCTGCAAACGGTACAATAGGTAACCATTACGGGTGTATTACCTACGGTATCTCTTACCTGATGGTGGTAACCGATCAACTGCAATGGATAGGCTTTCGCCTCACCATTAACAACCAGCCCTAGCACCAGCTTATCTTCTTTAACGGTATTCTGATCAACAGCTGCAAACCGTTTGGTGCGTGGCTGGTAAAACATCTTATCTGCTAAGAATCGAAAGTTGAACAGGTAAATGACCAAAACATACAACAACAGCCCAAAACCTAACAATAACTTACCTCCTACTTTAGCCCGACGCAAACCTATTATAATCGGTAAGGCCAAAAGAGCCAACAATAACAATCGCAGCCAGTTTATGTTATTGTTCAACCAGTAAGCGATACTAATGGTGTTGCTCTGCTGACTTCCAGGAAAGGGCATAATAAAATAGACACGCAGGATCTCCAAAGCAATTAAAAGCAACAGTCCAAGGAAAAGAAGAAAGGTTTTCATTATTTAAGTGGCTTAGTTAGGTGGTGGTAATTATTAGCCAGCAGTTGTGCAAGTCTATTAGGCTCATAACAACTTATGGCTTACTGAAGATAAACTATAAAAAGCCAGACGTTTAGTTCCGATATCATGATAGTTCTGTTGTTTACAATAGAATATCGCATACAAACATTTTACTTACTCGCTGGAAGCTGTCCCATCCTTAAACTTTTCCCGGAGCTTTAACTCTTCCAGGTCAATTAAAGAAAGGTATTTGCGTATTAGGTCTTCATCAAACTCAGCCCGGTGATTCATCTCATTCAGCGCTAGTCGCTGATGCTCTAATAGTTCTAAGTAAATACGTTGAAAATCCTGTCGGGCATTACCAGGACTCGAGCCGTTCAGGCTTTGCTGGAAAAAATTAAATTCAAGCTGCATTCTTCCTAACAGGTTTTGAAAGTGTTCATTGGCTACCTGTTCTTTTCCATGTTTCGTTTCCAGGTATTGAATAGAAGTCTGTGCCACTTTCTTTTGAATGATCGCCTCCTGCTCCCGTTCTGGTATGGTAGTGAATTTATCTTTCAGCCTTACTTTACGAATCACAAAAGGAAGGGTAAGGCCTTGGAAAACCAACGTCACCAGGATAACAATGAATGTGATAAAAAGAATCAGGTTGCGATAGGGAAAGGGCTGCCCTTCATTGATAAGAAGCGGTATAGAAAGGGCCGCTGCTAATGAAACAACACCCCGCATACCTGCCCAGCCAATAACAACGGGACCTCTCCACCCCGGATTAGCGTCGGCAACAGTAATAAAATGGCTCATTACCCGGGTAAAGACAGACGCTCCGAATGTGCAAAGTAATCGTGCAACGATCAGCACTAATGAAATGATCAAGCCATATCCTATGGCACGGATGATACTGATATCACCCAACTGCCGAACAATAGTAGGCAGCTGAAGTCCTATGAGCAGAAATACCAGCCCATTCAAAACAAAACCGATGGTAGCCCAAACGTTTAGTCCTTGTATGCGGCTACGATAGGTAAGCATACGTAGACGCCTGTTAGACAAGAACAATCCTCCACTCACCACGGCCAATACACCTGAAAAATGAAAGTGCTCAGCAAAATAGTACATGCAATAAGGAGTGGCCAGGCTTAATACAATTTCAATACTGGGTGTAGTAGGTAACCAACGATGAATACCATAGAAGACAGCGCCTACCAAGAGGCCAATAAGTATTCCCATAACGATGACCAGGAAAAAACTAATGGCGGCGTCTTGAAAATAAAATTGCCCGGTTATGACTGCTGCTAAGGCAAACCGAAATACAATGAGCGAGGAAGCATCATTCAGCAGGCTTTCGCCCTCTACGATACTAACTATAGACCGTGGTACTTTTACCCGACGCATAATGGTAGTGGCCGATATAGCATCGGGTGGAGAAATAATGCCACCCAACAAAAAGCCTAATGCAAGCGTAAAACCAGGGATCAGTGCATATGATACAAATGCGATCACGCAGGAGGTTAAGATGACTATAGGAAAGGCAAAGCTGGTAATGACCCGTCGCCATTTCCAAAACTCTTTCCACGATACCTGCCAAGCAGCATCATATAATAATGGCGGAAGAAAAATAAAAAAGACCAGCTCAGGGTCTATTTCAATTTGTGAGAACCGGGCCGTAAAACTAAGCAACAAGCCGCCCAACACTAATATGATCGGGTAAGCCAGCCGGAGTTTATTGGCAATCATCACTAAGCTCAGGATGATTAAGATGAGGTAAACGTATTGAATAAAAACACTCTGCATGAAGTGCTGGTTGTGGTGATGATGAACTAATTGTACTTACAATAACTGCTGCAAAAAATCAACTGCTGCAACAGAGCAATATATGCCTTGCCTGTTGCGGTTGAGACTATTGACGCTAGCAATAGGTACGACTAATTTAAAAAAAAGCCATATAGAATTGTCTAAATGGCTTTACTATGCTAATAATGTTAGTTGTCTGCTTTTAATGGCTAACCTGGTATTTTAACCACAACACGCCTTCCTGTAGTTGTTGTACATCTGAAAGTTGTAGTTGCGTTGCTGCCTTCTTTTGCAAACTATCTCTTACTTCAAATGTGGTTGGCACATTGGGTGTACCATCAGCTATAGGCAATAGCAGCAAGCTTAGTTCATCAATAAGCCCTTCGTTGAGCAGTGAACCATTAATATGACCGCCGCCTTCCAACATAATGGTTTGTATTGGAAAAAGTTCACCCAACTGACTTACCGCTGATACCAAGTCCAGTGTTTCTTTCCCGGCAAAAATGTAAGAGATGCCTCGCTGCCTCAGGTAATGCAGATAGTCATCGCTCACTTGCTCTGTTAGCACTTCAATTAGATGATCGCCACCAATTTCATTACTGGCCCACCCTAATTTTCCATGTGCGTCTACAGCTATAGCAAAAGAAGTGGCATTAATATCTCCCACAAATGGCTCCCGTGCTATAGCCTTTTCCGGCTTCACCAATTCTGGCTGTAGCCCTTTAGTAAAGTCCTTCTCCATCGTTACCCTTCCTACCATCCAGGCCTGCGCGTCAAACGACTCGTGGCATTTTTCATAAATAGCAGAGAAGGCTTTTCGTCTTTCCGGATCGCCCCAGTTGGCTACAATAATTCGCCCATCTATGGTCGACATCATATGACAGATAACATGTGGTCGCTTCATGATTCTTTTTGTTTTAACCTATTTCTATGTACCTACTATCATTCCTTTCTTTATGATCCTTATGAAAAGAACATAGAATTTATAGACCTGTTAGTTTCTCCAGTGCTTCCGGGTAGCGGCTTCCTTCAATTGCAATCTTGGAAGCGGCATCATTGATCTGTTGCAGGTCTTCTGATGTCAATTCAATATTTACAGCCCCAAGGTTTTCTTCCAACCGGTGCAACTTTGTTGTTCCAGGTATGGGCACTATCCAAGGCTTCTGTGCTAACAACCAAGCCAATGCTATCTGGGCAGGTGTTGCAGCTTTTTGTTTAGCAACTGCATTCAGCAGATCAATTAAAGACTGATTAGCCTTCAGTGCTTCGGGAGTAAAGCGTGGAAGCGCTTTGCGAAAATCGTTATCGGAAAGTTGCGTATTCTCATTCATCTTCCCTGTTAGAAACCCTCTACCTAAAGGACTAAATGGAACGAACCCTATTCCTAACTCTTCCAAGGTAGTCATTACCGTTTCCTCTGGCTTACGCCACCAAATGGAATACTCACTTTGAAGGGCGGTTACCGGCTGCACAGCATGTGCCTTGCGAATGGTATCAGCACCCGCTTCTGATAAACCGAAGTATTTGACTTTTCCTTGGTCAATTAGTTCTTTTACAGCACCTGCCACATCTTCTATAGGCACATTAGGATCTACACGATGCTGGTATAACAAATCGATTACCTCAACATTTAGACGTTTTAAAGAACCTTCTACCACTTGTTTAACATGCTCTGGCCGGCTGTTTACACCAACTGACTTTCCATCCTGTATGTTGAAGCCAAATTTGGTAGCAATAACTACCTTATTGCGTAGAGGCGCCAGGGCCTCGCCCACAATTTCCTCATTGTTGTAGGGACCATATACTTCAGCTGTGTCAAAAAAGGTTACGCCACGCTCTACTGCTGCGTGAAGGAGTTCAATAGCTTCTTTCTTACTTACCTGTTGACCAAAAGTGGAACTAAAACCCATGCAACCAAGCCCTAAGGCAGAGACTTCCAATCCGCTGTTTCCTAATTTTCGGTATTTCATAATACTACCATTGATTGTTATTAAGTAATTATAGTTGAACCATTATTGTATTACACCATCGATGGTTCGATTTAATTTCGTTAGTGCAAAGTTCTCTATTATTTTCAGGCCGCCTTGTATACAGATTACTGAAAGTTCTACCACTATTACTGCTTCAGCTGCCCGACTTTACCAAGCCGTCATTCAAGCTATAACTTTTAAGTAGTAAAGCATAGTTGATCATGGAAAACATAATAACATTTGATACCGTAAGCCAGTATAACACTTCTAATAATCATGAAACACTACATCCACTGATTACAGTTATTGATTACTCGAAGGTGCTTCCACGACAACGTTACAGTGCCAATTTTGGACTCTAAGCGATCATGTTAAAAGATGTAAAATGTGGCGATCTGCGTTACAGGCGCCATTATTATGACTACCAGGAAGGCACATTGGTATTTATTGCTCCCGGACAAGTAGTGAGTGTAGAGAACGAAGGCGAGCTCTACCAACCCTTAGGTTATTCATTGGTTTTTCACCCCGATCTGATTCACGGCACTACGCTTGGACGTTACATTGATGAGTACTCCTTGCTGATCGATGTGGCCAAAGAGCGAATCTTTGACACTTCCAGATCAGTTAGTGAAATTGCGTATGAACTTGGATTCAAGTATCCCCAGCATTTCACCCTGCTGTTTAAGTAGCGGGTGGGTTACTCACCCAATGAATACCGGATGCATAATTAACGGGCTTTGAACTTCATATATCTGCCTCTTCAGGCAACTAATGGCTAACAAAGAATAATGTAAAGGGGATTTAGCACCAACTGTACTAAAAACACTACACCTGTATTTTCTTACAGTTCCTAATTTGCTAAAATCAAGCGGGGCAAGGAGTTTGAAGCCTTCTTTTCAGATAAAGCGGAAAAATAAATTAAATTCGCGTCCAGCTTGAAAGCAATCGCTTTTAAAGCCCCTTACCATATGATCCTGATCGTAGATGACAAACCGGAAAACTTGTTTTCCCTCAAGACTATTTTAGAGCGTCATAGCTTTAAGGTAGACACAGCCCTTTCGGGTGAGGAAGCCTTAAAGAAAGTTCTCCGTCAAACATACTCGTTAATTATTCTGGACGTGCAAATGCCAGACATGGATGGCTTTGAGGTGGCAGAGGCCCTGGTAGGCTCCAGCCGCTCGAAGCAAACGCCCATTCTTTTTCTTTCTGCTGTTAATACGGATAAGAAATTTATTACCAAGGGCTTTGACTCTGGTGCCGTGGACTATATAACAAAGCCCGTGGATCCCGACATTCTTATACTGCGGGTTCGCACTTTTTACCGGCTTTATGAGCAGTCGGCTGCGCTTAATGATGCACACCAGCAACTAAAAGCAGCTCACACGGAATTGCACCTTACGTTGAACTCCATTCCCCAGATAGCATTTACCGCCACACCCGATGGCCAACTGGACTTCGTGAACCAATTTTGGTATCAGTATTCTACCTCCCCAATAAGTTTCCCGGATACGCCAGAAAACGAACCTTCACTGGAGGAGATATGGCAAGCCGCCCTTACAAAAGGGAACTTCTATGAACAAAAAGTTCGTATTCGCAAGTTAACTAACCAGGCGTACCGGTTTCACCTGTTCCGTGTTACGCCTGTAAAAGAAAATAATACGCTCATTAAATGGACGGGTGTATTTGTTGATATACACGACCAGCACGAAATCAACGAATTGTTGGAAGAGAAAATAAAAGAGCGGACCAAGGAGTTAGTAGAAGCAAATAAAAGTCTTGAAGAAAGCAATGCAGACCTGCAACAGTTTGCCTCTATTGCTTCACACGATCTAAAGGAGCCCCTGCGCAAGATTCATTTGTTTGGGAGCTTAATGAAAGAGCAATTAGCAGATAAAGACAAGATTGAAAAGTACCTAAGCAAGATTCTATACGCTTCTGATCGAATGAACCGGTTAGTAAATGACGTACTGAGTTTTTCCCGGTTGTCCGAAATAGATCGTTTTGTACACACTGATTTAAACCAGATAGCTCAGGAAGTGCTTGTTGACCTGGAGTTAATGATTCAAGAGAAAGAAGCACAGATTCACCTTGACCCCTTGCCTCACATCGAGGCCATTCCCGGATTGATCCGCCAGGTGTTTCAAAATATGATCAGCAATGCTTTAAAATTTGCTAAGGAAGACCAAACACCCGTTTTGCATATCCATTGCCAACAAGTAAGCACATTACAGGCGGATAGCCCTGAATCCAACAATGGTGCTTTTTACCGACTAGTGTTTTCTGATAATGGTATTGGCTTCGAAGAAAAATATACACAACGGATCTTTTCCTTGTTTCAACGCCTCAATGCCCAGAGCCAATATGAAGGCACCGGCATCGGGCTAAGCATTGCCAAAAAGATCGTTGAAAAACACCATGGTCTGATCACAGCACATAGCCAGCCAGGTGAAGGCGCCAACTTCATTGTGGTTTTACCAGCTACCCAACAACAATAAATAACCAACCCGATTCACCATCTAAACCAAAAGTGTAAATGAAAAGATTGCTGCAAAGGCTACCGTTACCTACGAAGCTGATGTTATTAGGGCTATTACCCCTGCTTTTTTTGTTGGCCGTTTCATACCAACTCTATAAAAGTCGCGATGAAAAGCTAGCCCTGGTTGACAACTACCGTCAACGCGTAGACCTGGCTATCAATATTAATAACCTGGCAGAACAATTACAAAAAGAAAGGCGCTACGCATTTGGCTTTGCCTTGCAAGGCACCTGGCATAATGAAATGCTGGCCGAACGTCAGCAAACCGATGCCGCCTTACAAAAACTGCTAACCGAAAATGGTGCCGGCCTGCCGGGGTTTACTTCTTATACCTTCCTGGACCAATTAAAAGCTTTCAGAGCCCGACTGGACAATAAACAGGCTGATGCAGGCGAGATTCTAAACTTCTACACGAATATTATTTTTCGCTTGAGTAACCAGAATAATGTGGCGGTAGGCAACAATTTGTATCTAAGGCCTATTATTAAAGATCTGGCCGGGCAAAAGATATTATCGGATATTATTACTTATGAAGGAATAGTACGCGCACAGGTATACCTGATGCTACAAACCCAGCAGTCTAACCCACAGCTTATTAGTTCGGTTATTCAAACACAATCCATCATTGATGCATTTTCGAAAGAGTTCTTTATTGCATCATCGCCACAGTCTATTCAGGATATCAAAGCCTTACAGTCAGACGCCGATGTTAAAGCAATGGGCGACTACCTGAACAAACTGGCAAAAACCAAATCACTGGACACTTCCGTTTCGGCCGAATACTGGTGGAATGTTTCGGCGAATGCAATAGACCGGGTTATGGAAGTACAACAAAAAATGGTAAGCCGGGTTAAACAAGGTATTGACAACTTATATACACATGAAGAAGACCTGCAACGCTGGAATATTATTTTATTGCTAGCCATGCTATTTTCCGTAGTGAGCCTGATCCTCTTCATCACCCGCTCTATTTCCAACACACTCACCTCGCTGCGGGAAGCCGCTCAAACCATTGCCAAAGGCAAGACAGGTATTACCATACAAGCCGAGACAAACGATGTGGTAGCAGCCCTTGCTCGCTCCATCATAGCAATTGACACAAATAATAAACAACTAACCCAGGCAGCTGATGCTATAGGAAGGGGCGACTTCTCAGTACCTATTCATCCTCGCAGCGATGAAGACTTACTTGGCAATGCTATTATAGAAATGAAAGGCAACCTGGAAGTGTTTACCAGGAGCAATGAAGAAAAGATCTGGATACAGACAGGAATTGCAGCTGTAAATGATGCCATCAGAGGAGAGAAAGATCTGCCTACTCTTTGCAAGGATGCCTTGCAAACTGTTATTGAATACCTGGGTTGCGAAAACGGGCTTTTGTATGTTGCACAAGAGGATGAACTTCTTTACAAAGCTGGTTATGCCATCAGCAGTGTGTCTTTAGTGCCCCAACGCCTGCACTTTGGTGAAACACTGGTAGGCCAGGCTGCCCTGCGCAAGGAAATGACGGTGCTGGAAAATGTACCAGATGACTTTATCAAGATACGTACGGCAGCAGGAACAGCAGCCCCCAAACAAGTGCTACTAATTCCACTGGTAAATGATAACCAGGTGGAAGGTGTAATAGAAGCCTCCTCGCTACAGGGCATACAAGCCTACAAGCTGGATTTCTTAAAAGATATAGCTACTGATATTGCCATTGCACTACAGGTTACAAAAAATAAAACCCGCCTGCAGGAACTGTTTGAGGAAGTGCAAACGCAGGCAGAAGAACTACAGTCGCAGCACCGGGAACTGGAAGCGCTGAATGCGGAATTAGAGATGAATACCCAGCGCTTACAGGCGTCGGAGGAAGAACTGAAAGTGCAACAGGAAGAATTGATGCAAGCCAACCAGGAACTGGAAGAGCGTTCTAAACTTTTAGAGGAACGCAATCAAATCATTCAGCAGCGCAACCTGGAGATTCAACGCAAAGCCGAAGAGCTGGAGATCAGTACCAAATACAAATCAGAATTCCTGGCTAACATGTCGCATGAGCTAAGAACGCCATTAAACTCGATCTTGCTCCTTTCCCGCCTGCTGGCAGAAAACAATGAAAAAACCCTGACCTCAGACCAGGTAGAGTATGCACAGGTAATCCAAAGCTCAGGATCCGGATTACTGTCATTGATCGATGAAATCTTAGACCTATCCAAGATAGAAGCCGGCAAAATGGAGCTGGAGTTTGCACCTACTGCCGTGCGCGATATGACCAGCGGCCTTCGCTCACTCTTTGCTCCTATGGCCAAAGAAAAAGGCATTGATTTCAATGTTCAAATTGAGCCAAGCGTACCGGCATTGATTGAAACAGATCGTATGCGTTTGGAGCAGATCCTGAAAAACCTGCTTTCCAATGCCCTTAAGTTTACCACACAAGGTGCGGTAGACCTTTCTGTATCTACCCTTTCTGAACGCCCCTCCTTTATTCGTTTTTCAGTTAAGGATACCGGTATTGGTATTCCACAAGAAAAGCAACAGGCCGTGTTTGAAGCCTTTCAGCAAGCCGATGGTTCTACCCGTCGCCGGTTTGGCGGTACAGGCCTGGGGTTATCTATAAGCCGGGAGCTGGTGCGTATTTTAGGTGGCGAGATCAAACTGACTAGTGAAGTGGGTCAAGGAAGTGAGTTCACCCTTTTCATTCCTACGCACAAAACAGAAGTAGCAAGCACACCACCGATTGAGCCAATAGTTACCACACCCGTTAGCCATAAAATAAACACACCAGAAGAATCCCTATCGGTAAAGCGCAAACGCTACATAGCTACTGAAATTCCAGCTGCCCTTCCTGACGACCGTACTGTAATTAAGCCGCAGGACAAGGTCATTCTTATTATAGAAGATGATGCAGGCTTTGCCAAAGCCCTGTTGGATTATACACGCACAAAAGGCTACAAAGGCCTTGTAGCCGTAAGAGGTGATGAAGGCATTGAACTGGCCAAACAGTTCAAGCCTATTGGTATCTTACTGGATCTGCAACTACCGGTAAAAGATGGATGGGAAGTAATGGAGGCGTTGAAAAGTGCGCCTCAAACAAGACACATACCGGTACACATGATGTCGTCGCATGCAGTAAAACGAGAAAGCCTGATGAAAGGCGCGGTTGATTTCATCAACAAACCGGTTGCCTTTGAGCAAATGCAGGAGATCTTCCAAAAGATTGAGCACGTACTAAACAAAGAGTATAAAAAGGTGCTGATCGTAGAAGAGAACTCTAAGCATGCCAAGGCATTGGCTTATTTCCTAGAAACCTTCCAAGTGAACGCAGAAGTATCAAACAACATCTCAGAGAGTGTAGATGCGTTGGAAAAAGAAAGCGTAGACTGCGTGATATTGGATATGGGCGTACCAGATAACAAGTCGTATGATACCTTGGAAGAAATAAAGAAACGTTCTGGACTGGAGCATTTACCCATTATCATTTTCACTGGAAAAAGTTTATCAACAGTTGAAGAATCGAAGATCAAGCAATATGCTGATTCCATTGTGGTAAAAACAGCACACTCCTATCAACGCATATTGGATGAAGTGTCTTTATTCCTGCACCTGATTGAAGAAAAT
This sequence comes from Flavisolibacter tropicus, assembly GCF_001644645.1. Lineage (NCBI taxonomy): Bacteria > Pseudomonadati > Bacteroidota > Chitinophagia > Chitinophagales > Chitinophagaceae > Flavisolibacter > Flavisolibacter tropicus. The sequence goes on from NZ_CP011390.1 coordinate 3,325,115, forward strand.
AACGGAACGCAACAAAAAGCCTCTTTCCAAAAGCTCGGTGCATTGGAAGATGTATTGCGCAACAAAAAGATTCTGATCACCGACGATGATGTGCGCAACATCTTCTCGTTGACCAAGGCTTTGGAAAAACATAATATGCAAGTGCTTAGTGCCATAGATGGCAAAGAGGCCTTACGGATGCTAAACCAACATCCTGACATAGACGTTGTCTTAATGGACATTATGATGCCAGAGATGGATGGCTATGAAACCATGAAGCAGATTCGGGCTACTGAACATTTCCGCAAACTGCCCATTATTGCCGTAACGGCCAAGGCTATGACCGGCGACCGCGAAAAATGTATAAAGGCCGGTGCCTCCGACTATATTTCAAAACCCGTTGATATTGACCAATTATTATCCTTATTAAGAGTTTGGCTTTATGACACCCAATAAACAAACGATGAGTGAACAAAAACAGGTATTAATTGTAGATGATGACAGCCGCAACATTTTTGCACTGAAGGCCACCTTAAAAGCCAAAGACTTTGCCTGCCTCTCGGTGATGGATGCCCGTGAAGTGTTGCCAATGCTGAAAACCAATAAAGGTATAGGCGCTGTATTAATGGATATGATGATGCCGGAAATAGACGGTTATGAAACCATCGCCCTGATCCGCGCTGATGAAGAGATTAGGATGACACCTATAATAGCTGTAACAGCACAGGCAATGGTAGGTGACCGGGAAAAATGCCTGGCTGCTGGCGCTGATGATTATATTTCAAAGCCGATAGATGTAGATATACTGTTAGAGAAATTGAATCACTATTTAAGCAAGTAATGTGGAAACAAGGTTGCTGCGGGAAGAAGAAATAACATTGTTGTTGCAAGAGGTGTACGATACCTATGGTTACGATTTCAGCAATTATGCAAGGGCGTCGCTAAAAAGACGCATCACCCGGCTAATGGTGCTGGACCGGTTTCCCTCCTTTGCCGAGTTGCTGTATAAGATCAAGTCGGACGCCGACTATATGAAACGTTTTGTTGAGGAAATCACGGTGAATGTAACAGAGATGTTCCGGGATCCTGAAGTATATAAAACGTTGCGTCAAGAGATTCTACCCCTGCTGGCTACCTATCCGCTAATTCGTATCTGGCATGCCGGATGTGCAACCGGTGAAGAGGTATACTCTATGGCTATTGTATTAAAAGAATTGAACCTCTTACATAAGTCTTTATTGTATGCTACCGATATCAATCCCGATGTACTGGAAAAAGCAAAGCGCGGCATATTTCCGCTCAACCAGATGAAGCAATACACGGAGAACTATATTCAATCGGGCGGGAAAGAGGCCTTTTCCAACTACTATGCGGCCAATTATGAATACGCCAAGTTTGACGTATCACTAACATCAAGAATGATCTTTGCTACACATAACCTGGTATCAGATAAATCATTCAACGAATTCCAGTTGATCCTGTGCCGCAATGTGTTGATCTATTTTGACAAAGACCTACAAGAAAACGTTTTTCAATTATTTGACAATAGTCTGGAAGGATTAGGTTTCGTGGTGTTGGGCGCCAAAGAAACCCTTCGCTTTTCCTCCATTATTAAAGGGTATAAACAATGGAACAAAGAAAAAATCTGGAGGAAGATCAGCTAGTAGCTAAGCAGCTCCTGGTCATTGGCGGTTCGGCCGGAAGTCTGGATGTATTGCTTCGCGTGTTACCACGCCTGAAGTCAAAACTGCAAACAGCCATTCTTATTGTACTGCATCGAAAAAGTTCAGCGCAGACCTCCCTGGCCGATCTGTTTTGTGTTAAGACCAAACGTAAGGTGAAAGAAGCCGATGATAAAGAATGCATCCAGCCGGGCATGATTTATCTTGCTCCTGCCGATTATCATTTACTAGTAGAGCAAGACAAGACGCTGGCCATGGATGACTCTGAAAAAGTAAACTATAGTCGTCCAAGCATTGATGTTACATTTGAAACAGCGGCCGATGTATTTACCAATAAACTAACCTGCCTATTGCTTTCTGGTGCCAACAACGATGGAACAGAAGGATTAAAGCGCGTAAAGGAAATGGGTGGTAAAGTATGGGTACAGGACCCCAGGAACGCTGAAGTTTCGCAAATGCCTAAAAATGCATTAGCCACTATTGAAGCCGACGCTATTTTAGAGGAAGATAAAATGGCAGACTTTATCAATTTATTGGATTAACCAACTCACTAAAAAAATTACGAAATGAAAGAGCCACTTGTAATCTTACACGTTGATGATGATGAAGACGACCTTTTTATTATTGGTGAGGCTTTGAAAACCGCACACGATTCTTTACATATTGTAAGCGCCGGTGACGGCAATGAGGCACTGCGCTATTTACAAGGAAGTGATACTACTCCCCACCTGATCATCCTAGACATCAACATGCCGGGAATGGATGGCCGGGAAACCCTGAAGCACCTAAAACAACACGAGCAATGGAAGTCTATTCCTACAGTCGTTTTATCTACATCTTCTGATCCGCTAGACCAACAGTTTTGCAAGAATTACGAAGTAGACCTGCTCACCAAGCCTATGGAAATTATTGAGGTGCGCAAAACTGCAGAACAACTGCTTCAATATGTATAAGTTCTAAAAAGTTCTAGCTACTGCCAGTCTAAATCTATTTAGGTCCCGTTAATGTAGCGCATCTCCCTTATTATAGGTGCTTCCATACATCATTAAACATCTCATCAGCGTTTTTAAAGCAAGAAACTAACCGACCAGTTTTATTAGTATTCCAACTATCAGGCAATTGATTATCGAATCTTGAAGTAGCGCTGCTTGCTTTAAACACAAAATAGCAAAGCGTCGACACTTTATAGATAACCAACGATTGCATGCTTATTGAGGTGTTTAAGATTGGGCTGATGTTTGTATAAGATTAGAGAGATACAGTATCCTACTCTGGAAACGTTGCGTTTTACAATCAGTTTGGAATAAAATAGATACTTAACAATGACAGGCAGTTTAAGAAAGTCCGGCATTGAAGTGCTGGGAGACATTCCATGGGGAACGCATTTTTGTCAGTTCTATGAAACCCCGCAAGATCTGTTATACACAGAAGCCGCTTTCTTCAAGGCTGGCTTGCAGCATAATGAATATTGCCTCTGGATTTTATCAGAGACCAACAAAGAACTAACTGTAGAAGAAGCGGCAAGCACATTGCGAAAACTATTGCCAGACCTGGATGATTATTTAGCAGCAGATAAGTTAGAAATTGTTTCGCGCGAAGAATGGTTTCTTAAGGAAGGCATCTATGATCTTAAGGCAATTGCCGAGCGCTTTTCAGAGAAGCTAAAGCAGGCACTCCTTAGAGGCTTTGACGGCATGCGCGTGAATGGCGGTGGTGCCTGGCTACTGGACCATTTTGAAGGTGAGCTGCACAAACTTGAAAAGAAGATTGATCAATTCATTGTGGGCCAGCCCTTGATCATATTATGCAATTTCCCACTTCCCCACATTTTAGGCAACGACATGTTTGATGTAATGCACAATCACCAATTTGGAATTGCCAGGCGATATGGCAAATGGGAAGTATTTGAAACACCAGAGTTATTACAAGCCAAGGCCTCCTTAAAAAAAATGAATGAGGATTTGGAGCAATTGAATAATAAACTGGAGCAGCGCGTGGCTGAACGAACTCAACAATTAGACGAGGCTGTCCAATACCTGAAAATTGAAATAACTGACCATAAAAAAGCAGAAGAGTTACTCACTGAATCGTATCAACAAATCCGTGCACTAACAGAGCATTTACAAAACATTCGGGAAGAAGAACAAATCCGGATTGCCCGTGAACTCCACGATGAGATTGGACAACAATTAACGGTGTTAAAACTGAATGCCGATTGGCTCAGAGAGGAAATAGATTCTCCTGATAAAACCATACAAAAGAAATTTAAGGATCATATGGCTATGGTTGATACCGCCATTCAATCGGTGAGAAAAATTTCTACAGAGCTTCGCCCCTCGGCACTTGATGATATGGGGCTGGCCGCCGCCATGGACTGGCACCTCAATGAATTTGAAAAACGGACCAACATTCAATCTTACTTCTTAAAGTCTGAAAAACAACCGGAACTATCAGCCAAAGTTCAAACTGCTTTCTTTCGCATCTTTCAAGAAGCGCTGACCAACGTAGCGCGGCATGCAAGAGCAAGTGAAGTAAAGGTGACGCTCACCCAAAAAAACAGCCACCTTCATTTGTCCATACACGACAATGGAGCAGGCTTCGACCCTCAAAAAGCAAAAGAAAAAAGGACGTTAGGCTTATTAGGGATGAAGGAAAGAGCGGCTATGATTGGCGCCAACTACCAAGTACAAAGCAAATCTGGCGAAGGCACTACCGTTTCCGTATTGCTGCCCATTCATGAATAATACTGCTTTAATAAAGGGGGCGTATTTAGTTGACAGATGACAGTAGACAGCTGACAGAGTGCAGCTCTTTATTGCCGACTATCACCTGTCAACTACCAACTGTCATCGGATATACGAACAGCCTAACTTAAAATTGGTATTCATAAGCCGCCTAAGTAGGTTACTGCAATAGCATCCACGTCTGCTTACTGATGGTCATATTTAATGCTATCCAAGTTTGTCCATTTACTTTTCGCTCTGCTTTCTTATCCGGATTGATTTGAAAACCAGCTTTCTCATAACATTTAATAGCGCTGGTGTTCCAGTCAAAAACATTCAGCGCTACGTCAGTTTGTTGCAACACCTCAAAGCAATACGTCAAAAGCAAAGAAACAATTTGCAACCCAATGCCCTTTCCTCTTAATTGCGGAGCGCCAATTACTATTCTACCCAAATAAGTGCTTTGGCTGGTTACATATACTTCTGCATGCCCGATGGTTACATTGCCCGCATCAACTACTTTAAAAGCCATTCGGTTTTTATTACCAAAGGATTCATCCAGCTGCTCTCGAGTTAAAGGAAATGAGAAGGCCGGACCCGCAAACTGCATCAGCGTTTCGGCACTGTCAACCCAGGAGATCAACAACTCATAATCGTTATAGTCAAATTTTTCTAACCGAATCATCTGAAGTTTATTTCACTTGCCAGCAACTGTATGAATAGCTCCTACAATAGTACCAGACCTTATTCTTATTATTGAAAGATAAGAAGTCGAAACTGCTTTGCTATAACTACTGGCAGACAATTACGCCTTACTGTATAGTTTAACGACCATTTCTACCTGTAGCTGTTCTAAAAAAGATTCATCGTGTGATATAATGATCAACGTTCCCTGGTATTCATTAATAGCCGCTGTAAGAATTTCAATGTTTTGAATGTCCAGGTTGTTTGTGGGCTCATCCAGTACAATTATATCGGGCGCCTGATGACCAATGGTCAGGCAACAAAGCATCAATCGCATTTTCTCTCCGCCACTGAGTGCACTACAGGGTTTATCCCAGTCTTCTTTTGTAAACAAAAAGCGGGTAAGCCTTATTTTCACTTCATGCTCCTGTAAAGCAGTAGTGTTAAATTGTTCGGCCTGCTCGTACACTTTTAGCTGGTTGTTAATGAGCGAATAATCCTGGTCAATATATACCGAACGATTACTGGCCCGGTAAACGGTTCCAACAGGCGGCTCTAATTGCCCAAGCAGGATCTTTATCAAGGTGGTCTTCCCTGAACCATTCAAGCCTTTCAGCGCCATACGCTGCCCACTTGTAATTTGAAGATCCAGGTTCTCTTTCCAAAGCAGCTTATGATTGTAAGCGTAGTTGATACCCGACGCCGTAAACAATATTTTACCCTTGTGCAAGGCGGAATGATCAAAACCCAATTTCATTTTATCAATTTCCGGCAACGCGGAACGTATTTCCTGCAGCTCCTGCGAAATACCGCCGATCTTTTCGGCATGTACCGATTTGATTTTAGAAGTACTGTTTTCAGCACTATTACGCAGCGTATTCAACATAATAGTGGGCACACCCGCTTTTTCCTGTTTCTTCTTGCCTCGTGCATCCAGCTTTTGCTGTCTTTCCAAGGTTTCTCTTTCTTTCTCTTTGGCTTTGCGTAAGGCTTTCTCTTTGCTTTTTACATCTTGGGACAGTGCCTCATTTTCAATCTGTTTCTGCTCTGCATAGAAATCATAGTTACCACCATAAACAGTGATTCCCTTTTTACTTAATTCACAAACTGTATCTAACAGGTTTAATAACTTCCTGTCGTGACTTACAATCAACAACGTGCTGGGCGTATGGCGCACAAACGCATACAGCAGTTCCCTGCCTGCTGTGTCCAAATGATTACTAGGCTCATCTAATAATACCAGCTTAGATTGATGTATAGAAATGCCCGCCAGGAACACCTTTGTTTTTTGCCCGCCACTTAAAGAGCCAAGCCTTTGTGTCAGGTCCAGATCCTGCAGTTGCCAGTAAGCCAATGCCTCATTGCATCGTTCTTCAATAGTCCAGTCATCATCAAGTACGTTCAGGTTATCTTCAGTTACCTGGCCTTCAAGGATCTCTTTAAGAGCACATCGTTTTTCTTCAATGCCTAAGGCCTGGGCAATGCTTAGCTCATTGTACTGTCCGAAAATTTGCGGTACAAAATAAGGCTGGGTACCAACCTGCAATTGTCCTTCAGCGGCCTGCAATTCGCCTGCTATGATTTTTAATAATGTTGATTTACCAGAACCGTTATTGCCAATTAGGGCTACTTTATCGCGATTGTTTACAGTGAGGTTGATGTCTTCAAACAACAACTCCTTATTGGGATGTATATAGGAAAGATTTTGTAGAATAAGCATGTTTCTTTCTTTGAAAGGTGAGAAATGGTAGTCTTCTGCTGCGGCAGCCAACGACCTGTCTTGTCAGAAAGAAATTTTATTCTACATGGTTGAGCTTATTGAAAGAGGGGCAAAGATAAGGATGTTTTCCACTCTGGCTTGTTAATATGACGGAGCTTGCTACATCCTAACACCAAATACTAAATAGCAACCTCGCCTGGATCACTAACAACATCCATATGTTGCTTGTCTTTTGCTAACCGTTGCGCTATCATACTTACTACAATTAGCTGCAACGCATGATACAGCATTAACGGCAATAGCAAAATACCTGTCATAGTGCTGTTTCCAAATAGCACTTTTGACATAACGGTACCATGCACCAACGATTTTTTTGAACCGCAAAAAGTAGCGGTAATGGTATCTTCCCTATTAAAGGAAAGAGCCTTGCAGATTAATGAAGTAATAATGTAAGCCACAAAGAAAAGAGCCAACATACAAACACCTAAAAGCAACAATTCTACAACGCCAATATTATCAAACAGGTGTTTTGCAAACGATTCGCAAAAAGCGGTGTAAACAATAGTCAGGATAATAGCCTGATCAAAATACTTTAGTTCTTTCTTGTAGTGCTTTGCCCAATGCCCCCATTTTTTGTTTAATGCCAAACCCAATACCACCGGTACCAGCACTTGTAAGACGAGCTTTAAAATGATGTCCGTCATATTTACATTTCCTGAACCGCCTATGTTTACCATGCTCATCCACACCGGTGTAATAAATACACCGATAATGCTTGAAATACTGGCATTGAAAATAGCCGCTGGTATATTGCCTTCGGCAATGGACACCATCACTACTGATGATGACACAGTTGAGGGCAGGCTTGCCAAGAAAAAGGCGCCCAGCCACAATGGATAGGCGGTAGTAGGAATAAGCCCTTTAAAAATTAAGACTAGTAAAGGGAATAAAATGAATGTGCTGCCGTGTACGATCGTATGCAGTTTCCAATTGCGCAGGCCAGCTCTCAGCTCGGCAAAGTTTAGTTTCAGTCCATAGAAAAAGAAGATGAGCGATACCCCATAACTTGATAGAGAAGAAAGAGACCAAGGGCCCTCACCCGTGCCACCCTGTGGAAACAGCTTTGCCAGCACGATCATACCTATAAGCAGCAGGATAAAACTATCTAACCCAAAGCGAGAAAGAATGTGCAACACACGTTTACCATACGACCCCTTACTGCTCATATTCTATTTTTTTTGGCGCCAAAGGTAAGTGCAATAATGAGCAACTTGCTTCTTACTAAAATCTGATTGGCAGTTTACAGTTGGGAGTTAACAGCTTACAGTTGTGAGTTGACAGTTGACAGTTGGGAGTTGGCAGTTGACAGGGGATAGTTGTGAACTATATATAAACAGAGCATTTGGACTTAATAGTATCTGACTTAAAATGGTTCTATCCATTCAAGCGATCTGCCAAAGCTTTCTTTTAAAAAAAAGAGCGTTAGGATAGCGATAATGATGCAGGCAATACCCACCAGGGCAGCACCGGTTATTAAACCAAAGGTTGGCCTAAGCAGCAGGAATGCCGGCGCCACAACAATGGGTAAAAGTCCACGAATAAAGTTGGGAGCCGAAATGGTGGCCGTAGCCCTGTAATTGGTTCCAAAATGCTCTGCTACAAAAGTAACCAGCAGGGATAGGTAACCTATGCCAATACCCAGGATAGCACATTTTACATAATACCCCAATGGAGTAGTAACAGGAAAGTATAAGTAAATAAGGATACCGATAAGTGTAATGAACAGGAATAACAAAAGTGCTTTTTTACGACTACGCAACACCTGGCTCACTACCGTACAAAGAATATCGCCCAGTGAAATAGCGATATAGGTAACCATCACAGCTGTACCTGTAGCGGGCATTGGCGACATACCCAATGCTTTAGCAAACTCAGGTGTGGCTGTGATCAGTATGCCTATTACAAAGAAAATAGGCAGCCCCAGAATGATCAATTTTATAAATGTAAAGGCCAGACGTTTATGCGTCATCAACTTTAGAAAGTTCCCCCTGCTTACCTCTGTTGCTAAAGCCCTTTTAAATACGGGGCTTTCCTTTACACTTATTCTCAGGAACAATAATACCAGGCCCATGATACCACCTAGCCGGAAGGCAAACCGCCAATCGTAATGCTGCCCCACATAGGCTGCGGTGGCGGCGCCAAACATACCTACTGCGGTTACCAGCATAATACCATACCCTCTTTTTTGAGGTTTCATTATTTCGCTGATCAGCGTAACACCTGCACCCAACTCGCCGGCAAGCCCAAAGCCTGATATAAATCGTAAAAGGCGATACTGCTCAACAGTAGTAATATACCCGTTTAAAAAATTAGCAACAGAGTAAATAATGATGGAGCCGAATAAGACTGAGAGTCTTCCTTTCTTATCGCCCAGAATGCCCCAGACAATGCCGCCTGCCATCATGCCGATCAGCATCCAGTTCAGCAGGCTTAATCCCACTTGTAAAATATTCTCTTGATTTACACCTAGCTCCATTAAACTATTGGAGCGGACCACGCTAAATAATAGCAAGTCGTATAGATCCACAAAGTATCCCAATGCGGAAACAAGGATGGCAGGCCATAATGACTTGTGGTTTTCTGACATTTTATGGATGGCGCTGTATTAGGTATTTTATTTTTGTTAAAAACAACGTTGCCGTGCAGCTGCAACAACAGCCGATCACTAGTTCTACACGCTCGTATCAATTTCCTATTGAAAGATAGCGTATACCCTTCATGACGGCAATACAAGCGATGGGGATTCTTAAATACAAACAGGGATACTACATGAAACAGCGATAAAGACCCAGCAGGCATATAAGCCTAACAGACCGTTCTTCCACTTCAATATAACATGTTGTTTAAGATATTATCATTACCTTTTCTTACTATTTTAATTTGGCTGGCGCCGGCACACACACTCGTATAATTAATTAAATCAGAAATGAGATCCCCATCTTATTTTGAAAAGAAACTTCTCTTTTTCTTTCTTTGTATTCTATCCGGCATTCTTACGCTCGCCATTAAAACGTACGAAAACAACCTGGTGCATGAAAATACCACCTGGTGGGTGGAGCATACCAAAGAAGCGCTATATAGATCAACGCATTTATCAAACGACGTAAAAGATATGGAATCTGGCGTCAGGGCGTATGTTATAACCGGCGACAGTACTTTTCTTGCTCCTTTCCTAAACGGCCAGCAATTGCTCTTTGATCAGATTGACCATTTAAAAACACTAACAACAGACAACAATATACAACAAGCCCGGATCAAGTACTTACAATCACTAGTCTCTGAAAAGATCAATGCTGCCCAGCATAGCATAGATCTTAGAAATACCTATGGATTTTCGCTTGCACAAGCCTTCATAAAAGAGGGAGGTGGTAGCTATCGCACCAAACACATTGATAGCTTAATCAATAGAATTGAAGATGAAGAAGAAAATTTATTGGCAGTACGTAAACAGGCCGACGCCAAGAGCAGCTATTACTTTACTATTTTTTATTTTGCCTTGATAGCTGTTTTAGTGGCTATCATTACCGTGTTTTTTATAGCCTTATGGAAAAACCTAAAGGCCCGAAAGCTGGCAGAGACCTCGTTAAGGCAAAGTCGTGATCTCTTGCAATCTATTGTTGACAATACCAGTTCAGTTATCTATGTAAAGGACCTTAGAGGAAGATTCACCTTATTCAATAATCAGTTCAAAAATCTATTCAACCTAGACAGCTGGGAAGCCATTGGAAAAACGGCACTTGAATTACTTCCCGAAGCGTATGCCCATCAACAGACCCTGAATGACAACAGGGTAATAAGAGAAGGAATACTAATAGAAGTAGAAGAAGAGCTTGAGATCAATGGCCAATGGAACCATTTTTATTCTATAAAGTTTCCCATACAAAACCAAAAAGGAATCACCTATGCTGTAGGTGGCATTTCTACTAATATTACCGAGGTCATCAGTAAACAACAATTAGAAAAACAACGAGAGATTGCTGCTACTACCATTGAAGCACAGGAAAGAGAACGAAATCATTTAGGAAGAGAGCTGCACGACAATGTCAACCAGCTATTAACCTATTCAAAGCTCTGCCTTGAAGTGGCGGAAACCAATGCTGAGCTTCGCGAATCGTTCCTGGAAAAGTGCAAAACCACTATAGTAAATGTCATTACAGAAATCCGCAATCTTTCACACACCCTTACCTCTCCTTCATTTGAAGGCGAACGGTTTACCGAGTCTATTGCCGATCTGGCACAGGATATACGCTCCAGCAGCAGTATAAAGACACAAGTACGATTTAGTTCAGAAGATGAATTAAATGGCCTGCCAGACAAAGTAAAGCTGACGCTTTATAGAATTATTCAGGAACAGCTGAATAACATTTTAAAATACGCCCGGGCCAATACGATTACTATTGAGCTCATACAACAGAAGAAAGATATTAAACTATTGATCGCAGATGATGGTGTGGGCTTTGACGCACTCTCAAAAGCTAAGGGTATTGGTTTTAGAAATATCCAAAGCCGCACAGAATTCTTATTTGGTACTATGCAAATTACCACAGCCCTCAATCAAGGCTGTACATTACTGGTTAAAATTCCAGAGAAAGGGTACGCTACTGCGTAAGTAAACCATTTTTCAGATATCACCCTTGAGCGTCTAAGCAAGTCTTCCTACCAGGCCTTCTATATGAATAAATAACGCATCTCTATTTTTAACCAGTTTTAACAGATAAAACAGGCAATAAAAGAAGAATGAAACGTTTCCCATTCAGGCAAAACTCATCACCAAACTCTGGATTTAAATGGTGATGTAAGGTATAGCAGCGTTAAAGCAACTATTGCTAATAATTATAAATCACATAGACAACCTTTTTCCGCTCCCCGCCGTATATTATTTATGCCCGGAAAATGCCGTTCGTCGCCTTTTAGCATAGTTTCCATAACTGAAACGTACCGCCCATTTTGATCCCACCAGAAAGCTGTTCGTATTAACGTACCTTCATCCAGCAACCTTTTTAAACCAGCTCTTCGTTCGTACCCCTTTTGTAACCTCCTAAAAAAACCGGTGTATGCAGACGAATAGCAAAACGGGTATTTGCTTATTGATGCAAATGGATAAAGGGATGAGTATGACGGTGCTGCTGACGATCCTGTTGAGCTTGCTGGTTACAGTGGGCTGTAGAAAGAATGAACAGCCGCCTTCGCAAAACCTCGACCTTCAACTGGTAGCCGACAATTTTGTTTCTCCGGTTGTTCTTTTGGAATCGCCCGATAGCACGCACCGCTTATTCGTTGTTGACCAGGTGGGTAAAGTATGGATTCTGGATGCCAGCGGTAAGCGTCTCTTACGCCCCTTTATTGATATCAGTAGCAAAATAGTTCCCTTGGTGTCGGGCTACGATGAACGTGGACTGTTGGGTATGGCCTTTCACCCCGATTTTAAAACTAACGGTAAGTTCTACCTGTTTTATACAGCACCGCCACCAACTGCCTCCCCTTCTAGGGATTCCAGTACAGCACAACCCACAATATGGAACAACATGAGTCGTGTTTCCGAGTTCCAGGTATCGGCAGCCAACCCTAACCAAGCCTTGCTGAATTCTGAACGTATTATTTTGGAAGAGCTGCATCCACAATCCAACAACAATGGCGGTACTATTGCATTTGGCCCTGACGGCTACCTCTATATATCCATTGGCGATGGTGGCAATCAAAATGATATCGGCCCTGGGCATGAGAAAGACTGGTACCATGCCAATGCCGGCGGCAATGGGCAGGACATTGAAGCCAACTTAATGGGCGATATACTGCGTATTGATATAAACGGATCAGGCAACAATCAAAACTATTCTATTCCACCCAGCAACCCATTTGTAGGCACAGCAGGCCGCGATGAGATCTATGCCTACGGTTTTCGTAATCCTTACCGGTTTTCCTTTGATAAGGGCGATATGCAATCACTATATGTAGCTGATGTTGGCCAATCGCTTTACGAAGAAATAAATCGGGTAGTTAAGGGTGGCAACTATGGCTGGAACGTTAGAGAAGGCACCTATTGCTTTAACGCTGCTGATGAAACAAAAACATTAACCACCTGTCCCGATAGGGATACTTTCAATAACTTATTGCTTGACCCTGTCATTGAAATGAGGCACCTTACCAATCCTGCTGGCGGCGAAACAGTGGCCATAGTGGGCGGTTTTGTATACCGTGGCCAGGACATACCTGACCTGGATGGCTGGTACATCTTTGGCGGTTTATCGGCCAGTGCCAGAAGCCCTGAGGGTCAAATCTTTCTTACTTCACCCAGCAGCAGTATAAGTGATTGGCCTTTTCAAAAAATAACCTTTGCCAGTTACTCCAACAATATTGGCTATTGGCTAAAAGGTTTTGGGCAAGATCTAAGAGGAGAGATCTATATACTGGCCTCTAAGTCGTTTGGCCCGTCCAGCAATAGCGGCAAAGTATTTAAGCTGGTTGTTACAGGTGGTAGCAACGCCTGATTGTAGTAGTTGACAGGTGGCAGTTTGTAGTTGGCAGTCGACAGTTAATAGTTTACAGTTGAAAGATGACAGTTGACGGTAAGCGGTGGTCAATTACCAGCTAACGATAATAAATAGGCGAAGTTTCTCTCAAAACAAATCCATTTTTCATCACCGGCAGCGGCTAAAGCGATAGGAGCAAGTGCAGAGCTTCAGTGCTAGAGTAGCGCCAAAATTGTAGCCATCAGTTTGTAACCTTTCAGGCCATCAACAACTCTATAGAAGTAAAATCGTCTTATATGCTTTACGTTGCTATTGGCCTATTTGCATTAGCCGCTGTATTTGGCCTACTGAACTTAAAAAACTGGGCCGTTGCCAAGCACCCGCCACGCCCTGTTGTATATAGCCATGGTCTTTTTGCAGCTACCGGCCTGGTATTACTATTGGTGCACACACTGCGCCAACCAGCGCAGGCATTAACTACTAGTTTGATCTTTTTTATTTTAGCAGCATTGGGTGGCTTTTTCTTGTTCTACCGCGACATTAATGGAAAGGTCGGCCCTCTAGGGGTAGCCATCTTACATGGTTTACTTGCTGTAACTGGGTTTATTATTCTTTTAGCTGCTGTTCTATAAAAAGATAAAACATTACAATTAGCCATCACCCTTATTCATACAAATCTCCAGGGCTAGAACAAGACTTTATCAAAGTTTTGCGCCAGCCTGTGCAAACAGTTGGCTGTTGACTCTCAACTGCCAACTGTCCTCTATCCCCTGTCATCTTATCCTTCAGGGAATTAAAAACGGCAGTAAGCCCTCTTTAACTTCAATCTTTATTGCCTGCTCTTTTTTCATCTTGATCACTTCATCGTCTACGTGCAGGTGTGTGCCTTCCCAGGTAATGGCAACTGAACGTGCCTGAAAGCGTGTATAATTGAAGGGACGCTCTTCGCCATTTATTTTATCAGCTATGTATTGTTGAAACGTTGCGCGATCGGCTTCTGTAACGGCTACAATATCCAACACTCCATCATCTGGATTAGCATCGGGCGCCAGGAATAGGTTGGGCCCAATTGATTTTGTATTCATCACTTCCAGCAATATAAACTGGCCGGAATGATCAATACCATCTATCTGCAACTGGCAGTGATGTGGCTCATAGGTAAGTGAAATATCATATAGCAGGTGCAGAGCGGCAGCCATGCTTTCTTCCGGTGTTTCATCTTCTACCACTTGCCGCTCTTTCATTTTCAGCATCAGGTAGGGAAATATGCCAATACCCAAACTCTCCAGGAACAACGCTGCCTCTTTCACGTTCTCAATTCTTCCTACATCGTATTTCAGCAGATTTTCCTTTTTCCATGATTGGATCAACGGTGAAGTGTCATCTGTCAGCTGCAGTGTCTTGGCAATATTATTAGCCGTACCATAAGGCAATAGACCAATGGGCCAGATCTTATCAATCATTTTACGATTGAGCAAGCGCTTGGCCACATTGCGCACAGTACCATCGCCGCCTGCAATCACAAGGAAGTCCACATCGTAATCAAAGTCTTTCCACTGCTTGTCCTTTACCGATGCATACAGGCATTCATATCCGTGTTGCTCTATCAACGCAATAAGCTCTTCCTTACTATGCTCTTCATCTCCCGCTCCAGGATTATGTAACAATAACGCACGCTTCATATCATAAACTGCTTAGTATAGATGGGTTGAAAAAATGATACCACTGTGCTGCATTCATGGCACTAAAAATGTAAATCACTGCATATGAGAATCCTTATTACAAATGATGATGGTATTTATAGTCCGGGTATAGCAGCGTTAGCCAATATAGCCTCCCAATTTGGAGAAGTAATAGTGGTTGCCCCCGATGTAGAGCAGTCCTCAATGGGTCATGCTGTTACGCACTCCCGCCCATTGACCATCAAGAAATCGCCTATTTCATTTGGAAGTATTGAAGCCTTCCGTATCAACGGTACACCGGCCGATTGTGTGGCCATCGGCACTCATTTATATACCAAGGTCGATGTGGTGCTCTCGGGTATCAACATGGGGCCAAACTTGGGCAACTCAATGTGGCACTCCGGTACATTGGCTGGTGCCAAGCAAGGTGTGCTGCTGGGCTTAAAAGGCATTGCGTTTAGCACACCAGTAGGCAAATCGGAACCCGATTTTGATACACTGGCACCCTATGTATCAGAGTCACTGAAAGTGTTGTTAGATGCGCCGGGCATTGGCTTGTACAATGTTAATTTGCCTCCCGAACCACATGGCATCAAGTGGACGCGCCAGTCGGTACGCTTTTACGATGGCCAGGTGGTACCCGGAATTGACCCCATGGGCCGTAAACACTATTGGTTTACCGTAACACCACTGGAGCCGGCCGAGGAAGACTCAGATCGCTGGGCGGTAGAGAATGGCTATGTATCCATTACGCCTTTACGGTTAGACCTAACCGATGAGCAGACCTTGAAAAAGCGGCAGCAACAACAGCCGTTGGATGAATAAGAGGGCGAGGCGGCAAGCTATACGCTGCACGCTGCACGTAGAGGCGCCGGTGGCGCAGAGGGAATCACGGAGGCACTGTGAACACAGAGAGGCACAGAGGGAATTGTCTGAACCGGGATTTGGGGAGATTTAGGGATTGGAAGGAAATGGCTGATGTAAAGATGGCTGATGGCTGATTTCAGTTGACAGGTTAACAAGTTGATAAGTTGATAAGGAAGGAAGAATATTGAACAAGGAATGAGGAAGAAAGAATGAAGAAGAGTTGGCAGGTTGACAAGATGATAAGTTGACAAGGAAGGTTTCACGCAAAGGCGCCAAGATGGGAAGACGCCAAGAAAGACTGACTATAATAGAAAAGTACTCCTAGACGAGGAGCGCTTTTTATATAACTCTTTACCTATTCTCTGTGACGCTCCGTGCTCTCTGTGCCTCCGTGGTTCCTCCCTCTCTGCGTGGCTGCCCAAAACAATTCAGCGCAAAGCGCTCTTTTTACACATGCGTAATAAAAGCCGCAGCATTGCTGGTATCTATTACTGCTTTTGAAAGGCTTTTGTGAAATAGCCTTGAAAGGGCTTTTCTACCATAGGCACCCATGATGACCACCTTAGGGCTAGTATCAGCATTAACAATGTTGGCCAACTCCTGAACCCTGTTTCCAGTGATCACTTTTGTTTCAACCGTTGAGTAATGCAGCGACAGCCATGGAAGAACTTGCTTTTCCTCCGGCAACGTGGTTATATCATGGTCAGAAACGTATACTACTTGTAGCGGTACATCTTTCCACTGGGGAAACAGGTAGGTAAACATTCGCATGGCATAAATACTGGACACGCTTCCATCATATGCCAGCACCAATTTACCAGGGGCTTCAAGAGTTTGTTTGGTTAACAGCACCGGGCAATGCGAATCCGTTAACAAGTCGGACAATAGATACTCGTAAAAATTAGACTTGGCATCGGCCAGTAACAGGTCGCTAAAAGCGGTAAGCTCTAGCAGTTCGTCTAACGAGTAATCGTTCCGCTCATCAATAGTGTATGACAATCCTGCCAGATCAGATACATCTTTAAAGGTTTGAATGGTAGCGCTAATGATCTCACTATTTTCCGCTGCTATATTTTCGCCCCGCAGTGGATTATCTACCAGTATAAGATCGTTGGGAAAGAAATAATTGTACTCCGGATCAATGGGCGCTTTATTCAAAAAGATCGCATGAATGTGGCAGTTAGCCATTTTGCCGATATTGGCAGCCGCATCCATTAAATAGCCAGGCACTTGCAAACCATCTAAGATCAATAACACCTTATTCATAATCCATTGCTTTTAAAATCCATTAAAGCCTCGCTCTGATGGGTAGAACAAATAAGCTGCAAGCTGTACGCTTCAAGCTACAAGCAAAACAGCCTCTTTAATGTGTACAGCGAGACGCGTATAGCGTGCAGCTGCAACATTTTCACCACTCACCATTCACCATTCACCACTATCACACCACGCTCACTTCCCCATTTTCACTCTTATACACGAAACAGAAAGAATACATTAACAGTTGCTGCAACAGGTAGGGATTGAAATGACGACAGCCTCGATAACGCTTGATCACTTCGTTACGGGTTAAATAAATACCAGATTCCATGAAGGGATGGAAATGAGAAGTTACAAAGTACATGGGTCAAGGGTTTTTGAAAGATAACAAAAGAACATACCATTTCCTATTGCTCAGCATTACGGAATTATTATGTTTCTTTTGGTGGACCGCTTCAAACTATACGCTGCACGCTTAGCGCCTGTGGCGCATGCAGGAGGAACCACGGAGGCACTGGGGGAGAATTGTCTGAACCGGGATTTGGGGAGATTAAGGGATTAAGGAGAAATGGCTGATGGAATGGTGAGTGAGGAGAGAGCTGCAAGCTATACGCTGCACGCTGCAAGCTAAACAGCCGGGGGAAAGGAATATTGAACAAGGAACAAGGAAGGAAGAAGGAAGAAGGGAGGGAATGTTCAATGCCCAATTTTCAATTTTCAATGTTCACAGAAAGGTGTCACGCAAAGGCGCAAAGAGGAAAAGACGCAAAGAAAGCTAAGAGAGAAAAGAGTGGAAGAAGATTAAGAGAATAATGAACAAGGAACAAGGAAGGAAGAAGGAAGAAGTAGGAAAAATTCGAAAAGGGAAATTCGAAATGCGAAAGGAAGAAAGAGGGAATGTTCAACAATCTGAAATGGCTACATGCTGTAAAGCCTCTTACTGTCAGGCGTAACTTGATTCTGAGCCTGTTGAAGGTGCGTATTTTGGGTCTAAGCGGGGTCTTCACGGCCTAGCCATATAGCATGGAGAGATCCGCTTGTGCTAGAATAACCAGACATCGTGTGTATTGTTATTGTTTGTACATCCTTTTCTAAATTTGGTTGTTGGTGCAGCCGCGGCACAAGGCCAAGATGAACACCAACAAAGGCGTAAAATTATGTAATAAAAAAAGCCCTGTAAAACAGGGCTTTGAACAAAAGAGTAATACCGTTTTAGCGAACTTTTTGTTCTGTAACTCTTTTGGCTTTTACAGTCTGTGGCTTATCTAAACTCGATAGGAGTTTAAGGTTGTCTACTAACATAGCTACAAGTAGTAAGCATACCAGGCCAATTAATATTATTTTCTTCTTTTTCATAAAGATGTATTTAACAGTGGCCACGGCCAGCTGTTAAGCTTAATGTGCAGTGTATAGAATCCCACTCATACCTAATATAACGTTCTTCTGATATACCCCAAGTTGCTGCACCAATTCCGATGCCATGCGTAATAGTCCCTCCCACACAGCCAGAAGCACCAAAGTTGTGGTTGTATACTTGAGACCAGTTCCAACCTAGAGTTACTCCTGCTGTATAAAAGTCCATTGAAGATACATTTCCTCCAGAAGTTTGAAAAGCTACTCTAAATGAAGAAAAGAAGCCACCCCATTGAGGGATTGGGGCGTAATAACTTCCAGTACCACAGCCTGTCTCATAGTCATATTTCTGAGATCCAGGCTTTTTCTTAGACTTTCCGCTTGGTGCGAAAGGCTCTGGCTCCGGCGCTGGATTTCCAACATAGGCCGATCCTGCACCCTAAGCATTCAATTGATTTATTGCATTACTTAAGTCAGCTGCGGCTGACTGATAATCTGAAAAGCTTTGGACTTGCATGCCAGCTGTTTGTGCAGGAGTTAATTCTACTATCCCAAACTCTGCTTGTAATTGATTTACTAAGGCCTGTTGTGCGGGGGTAAGAGCAGCATAAGCAGCTGATTGAGTGATGCTACGTTGAGTCGAAGTGCTGTTTTGAGTTCTTACTTTCTTTGTGCCCTCCAAAGAAACATTTTCATTGGGAGCGTTTGATAAAGGTTGGTCTTTTTTGGAACAAGAAGGAACGATACATACGGAAGAAATAAGGGATAAAACGATAATGACCCTAACTACTGTTTTTGTCGACATATGCATATGGTTTAATGGTTAAGAGCCAATATAAAATATCGGTTATGCATTTACTATAGTAGTTATACGGATACCAAAAATCTCCTATCAGACTATCACAATCTTAAACTTTACAATTATTTGCACTATGATTAAAATGCAAGGAAATGAGAAGGAATAGTCAGGACATATTAGATCGCTTGGACAACAACTTTAGATGGCTAGTGGCCATAATGGTCTTATGCTTTGCGTTAATGGTAATAGCGGTTATATAGTAAAAAGCCCTGTAGAAACAGGGCTCGGACCAAAACTAACTGCTTAAAATTAAGCTATACAAAGATGCGGAGAGAGAGGGATTCTCCACCCCGGACCTGTTACAGTCAGCGGACAAAAAACTAGCATTTGAGTGCCGCGCCGTCATCTCTCCGGCGCAAAAATCCAGGAAGAGATTTCAATGTTCAAAATCATAAAATCGTAAATCAGTAAAAGCTGAAAGTCTGATCGTATGAAAGTATGCAGGTACGTAGGAAGCTAGGTACGTTGATAGCTGGGTGGCTAGATAGCCATGTACGTTGATAGCTAGGTAACACTGGAGATGAGAGATCGAATGGATTCAGGTTTGAATCCCGCTGGGACTCAAACCCAGGACTCAAATCATAAATGTTACCTTTTTGTCCCTTTTGTTTAACTCCTTTTTCCTGCGCATCGATCACCGCTTTCACAATTTCTCGCTGCCTGCTTTTTTCCTGCTCTACAAGTTGGTGCTGCAGTGTTTTTAGTTCTGTAATATCATGTTGGGCACCAATCATTCTTATGGCTTTGCCAGACGCGTTACGAATAATATAGCCCTTATCAATAACCGTTTTATAACTGCCGTTGCCGTTCAGAGCCCGGTATTCTTCTTCCCAGTATTGCCGACCCGTGTCAGCAATGGCCTCGTGCAAACTTTCCTTTATCCGCTCCCGGTCGCTGGCATTGACTTCACTCAGGCTATCTTCCAATGTATGCCAGATCTTATACTCATTTTCAACCTCTTCAAAACCATCTGTTATTATCCGATTTGCTGCAATATCCCAATCCCAGATATGATCGGAAGTAGCTTTATTTACCAGTCGAAAACGCTCATTGCGTAAACTCAACTGTTCCTGCTTTTCTATTTCCTTAGTAATATCTACGGCCACTCCTCCTAAGTATTTTTTCGATCCTGGCAGATCAAGAGGAAATTTTAAAACCTTAAGCATCACTTTTTTACCGTTAGGTCCTACAGCGGTTTCTATAAATTCCATAGGCCGATCGGTTTTGAATACAATAGCATTATTCTCTAAAAACGGATCCACTATCTCTTTGGGAAATAATTGACTGGCATGTTTACCAATAGCATCGTGGTCTAGATGAAACGTTTGCAAATACAACTCATTAAAAAAACTGCAGTAGCCTTCATCATCGACAATCCAGGTAAGTGCTGGGCTGTGGTCCATAAATGCAGTAAATAGCTTTTGCATAGCAGAGAGGCTACCTCTAACTACCACCGCATCTGTAATGTCTCTGGAAATTAAAACGTACCCGATCAACTGACCAGCTTTATTATTGATACGATTGAGGGTTACATGTACGCTTATCTCTTTTTTATTCGGGTACACAACCAGAACTTCACCCGTCCAATGACCCGTAACACGCGTGTATTCGAAAGCCTTGTCAACAGTACCACCTACAACAAAATACTCTGCTAGCGCAAATAAACTTTGACCGAGTACCTGATCTTCAGTAAAGCCGAATATTTTTTCAGCTGCATTATTCCAGCTTTGGATTATAAAAGATGTATCGGTACAAACTGCGGATTCGGATATGGCATCCAACAAAGCTCTGAAGCTAATTAATGATTTGCCATACTTTACATTGGCAGGCATGTTTACAAATTTGCTCTTTTAAAAAAAGCACCTGGTCTGGTCCGTCTACCGAGTATGGGAGGAGTATTTACACAGGAGGGAAGTACTGCTGTAGGGTGAGTAATAAATGACAAGAAAGACGCAACTACCATGAAAGCTCCCTCTCAATCTATCAAAAAACGTATCACTGTTAAAGGCGCTCAGATGAACAGTTTATTACGAATTGCAGTAAAATAATTTTGCTTCTACCAAAACTATCTCTTGAGCAAAAGTAGACTATTGTTTTGAAAAATGTCTTTAGACTACAGCGCACGCCATACTAGGTTGTAATCAACAGTAATGCTTTATTCATACAGCATTACTTGTCCAATAATGAAGAGGTAAAAATGCTAAGCAAGCAGGTTCTAAATCAACAATAACGCCATGAAACCATTGAACTTTTTAAGAGCATTCTTTACTGGCTGACTGTAATATATCTTTTTTGAGTTCAGGCTCTGATTTTCTTCTTCGCCTCGTGGCTACCCTATTTTGCTTATGGCTATTCATCTTGCCCGGTATGAGCAAGCGCCCATTAGGCTTAACCTTCCATTTTGATAAATAGCGGGCTTGCTTGAAACGGAGAGCTGGTGTTGCTACTGCTGGTTTTGTTTCCCTTACAGTAAGTGTAGCTTCTATTGTCTTAGGAATAGCAACCAATTCTTGACCATATGTGATCAAGGCTTGCTTTATTTCGTCAATGCTCTTTCCCTCACGCATCAGGCATCCGACCTCACGGGTGAGTTTACCAATCACTCCTTTTCCTTTGGCTTCTTTGGGCAGCTGGTGGTAGATCTCTGAGGCCAGTTTGGAAGCTTCGCCAAACTTTTCCGCACTTTTTCTAGAGCGGGCAAAGCGGGGATCGGTGCGGAAGCGTTTGCAGTTCAGGGAACTTTTCTTTCTAGCCAAATACTGGCCTTCCATTTTATAAAAGGTGATGTCATCGATGGTGCCGGTGAAGAAGAGCGGGCCTGCTTGTCGTGCCATTGGTGTATAGATTATTGGTTACTGATTATTGCTAAATATTTTAGTAAATTTACGCCTTCTCTTCTGCCTGTACAAGCTTTGTGATTGCTTTAGTTATACACATGTAAGCGGCTTTTAATACCAGTTGTTTCCCCTCTCTGTTCTGACTTGTTACTACATCTTATTAGCCTTTGATACGGAGTAAGGGAGGAGGCCATACGGAGTAACCTAGTATTCTATACGGAGTAACCATGAAGGGACAGAGGAGGAGTAATGAAGGTAGAGGCAAGTAGCAGGCAAGAATGTCTGAACCGGGATTTGGGGAGATTTAGGGATTAGGGGAAGATTAGCTGGTTTTAGGGCAAGTGTTCCTTTAGGACTTTGAACTTTTCTTTAATGTGAGAGCAGGAGCCTCCTTCCCTTCGACTGTGCTCAGGGTAAACTAACTCAGGATCAAGTTACGCCTGACAGTAAGAGGCTTTACAGCGTGTAGCCATTTCCGATTGTTGAACATTGCTAATTGAGCATTGAACATTTCCTCCCTTCAATATTCATCATTCCTTGTTCTTTGTTCAATATTCCCTCCGTTTCTCCTTTGCTCTGTGCGAAACCTTCTCACTACAGCGCCTTCAGATCAAATTTTCATGTATTTTGTACCTTCTTTCATTAACCATGTTCGAAACCCAACCCGATCAACAATTATTTGCCGAACTCTACGATGCTAATCCCCAAGCTATTGTATGGATGCGTGCGATTTGGAATGAAAGCGGCGAAGCAATCATTGATTTTGAATACACCTACTGCAACGATGAAGGGCTTCGGTACCTGAATTTAACCAGGGAACAGCTACCGGGTTTATTCGTTTCCAACTCGCCCACACTCCCAGAGGACAGACGCGTCTCCATTTTGGAAGAACTGATCGATGTTTATACAACAGGTAAAAAGACGGAAGCAGTAGGCTACAACTCCAATCTTAAAAAATACGCCCGCTACCTGCGCGCCAAAGTGCGCAATGGCGTGATGACAGTGATCCAGGACACTAGCAATGAACACCAGATCATTAACCAGCTGGAAGAACAAAGCCGCAAGCTGGCTACACAGACTCAGGAGCTGCAAGAGCAGCGCTCCCTGATGGACAATATTTTAAAGCACTCCTCTAACGGTATTTCCGTTTCCGAAGCCATTCGAAATGAACAAGGCATTGTTATAGACGCCCGAACAATAATGGCCAACGATGCCGCTGTACGCTTTACCGGTCTGCCTTTAGATATTTATCTTTCTAAAACAGCGGTAGAACTGGATCCTACTATTATTGAATCACCTTACTATCATGCGTATGTGAAAACGTTGACCACGGGCGAGCCGGGCATTCTGCAGTATTTCTTTCCGCATACCAGCCGCTGGTTGGAGCTTTCCATTTCAAAGATGGACAATGATCATGTCATTCACATCTTTACCGATATAACACCTATTAAAGAAGTACAGCTGCAACTGGAAAAAAGTGTGCAGGAGTTGAAGCGTTCCAATACCAACCTGGAGGATTTTGCCCATGCCGCCTCGCACGATCTGAAAGAACCGCTGCGCAAGATCCGTACATTTATAGACCGCTTAAAAGCCAGTCTGAATACGCGCATATCCGATACCGAAACTCATATGATGAAGCGGGTAGAAGCAGCGGCCGAACGAATGCAGCTGCTGGTAGACGACCTGTTGGAGTTTTCGCATGTAAGCCAGCAACCCCGCCAGATGGAAAGCATTGACCTTAATGATAAGGTCCAAAAAGTACTAGCCGACCTGGAACTTTCCATTGAAGAAAAGCAGGCCACTGTTACCATAGAACCGCTGCCTACTATATATGGCCACCGCCGGCAATTGCAGCAACTCTTTCATAACCTAATCAGTAATGCTTTAAAATACAGCAAGACCGATACGCCACCACAAATCAGCATCCGATCGAAAGTAGTGAAGGGCGCCGATGTGCCCTCTAACATACCTGTGTCTCAATCAGACAAATACTTTCATCTTATAGAAGTGAGTGATAATGGAATTGGATTTGAGCAGCAGTATGCTGAACAAATCTTTGATATGTTTCAACGCCTGCATGGCAAAATGGAATACTCGGGTACAGGTGTAGGACTGGCCATAGCCCGTAAAGTAGTAGAGAACCACAATGGCTTTATTTGGGCTACCAGCCAACCGGGTATCGGGTCCACATTTCATGTATTGTTACCAGCATAACGTTTTTCAAAAACACTGAACTACTCATCTTAACAAATCCGTTTGCAGAGCTACAAGTGTATCAAGCCCTGTTATAAAGTAGTATACACACGATAAAACACTTTAGCATTTTAGGTATACTCATGGCTCCTTTAGAATACCTTTACTTCTTTCGTGTTGGAATAGGAACTAACTCTACAACTGAAAGGCCATAATAGGTGCAGCCCTTGCCGCGCTGCATGCTTAAGACTAACACTATACTTTATAAGCATACGGCACTTACCTCATTTACACTTTGCAGAGCTTACTCATTTGCTGATTTAATAGACGTTATTTTTTTGTAGAGCTGCCCATTAAAAGAATGACGAATTAAAAAGCAAGCTCTGGCACTTTATTGTTCAGCCAACTGTCATCCTATCTTAACCCCATCTTTCCCCTGACGCAAATAACCTTTGAAGTAGGTGATTCCTACCACTAATCAACTGCCCTTGCGGAAGCACGTTAGTTGTCCTTTAATGGTTTTTACCTAATTATTTAAGATTGACCAAAATCAATACCTACAAAAAAGCCGCTGGCACCTACTTTGTAACCTAACTACTTCTTATAACCGCTAAATAAGAAACAAAATGACCGCGTATGAGTTTAACTCTTGCAGCAATACGCTACAGTTTGAAATACTGAAGCAAGCCGGTGTATGCCTGGTTACCAGCCGGTCGGGTTGTAGACA
This sequence comes from Flavisolibacter tropicus, assembly GCF_001644645.1. NCBI lineage: Bacteria > Pseudomonadati > Bacteroidota > Chitinophagia > Chitinophagales > Chitinophagaceae > Flavisolibacter > Flavisolibacter tropicus. Next base: position 3,350,208 of record NZ_CP011390.1, read on the forward strand.
TAGTTATCTTTTTTCTATTGATAACTTTTATGTAGAAGTAGTGCAAGATCCAGGGGTTGGGGGCTTTACGCTTCGCAGTTTTGACGACGTGGATCAACTTGATCCGTACTTATCGAATATTGATATTAGTAGTATGTTAAAACCATAACCATATGACCTTGCGTGATTTTAACCAGCTCAGTGATCTGAGTAAAGAAGAAGTATTAGACCTGAAGGGAACCGTAGTTACTGACCGTTTAGAAAAACGCACCCAGGTAGTGATCTACCAGGTAGATAATTTTTATGTAGAAGTGCATTACGACCTGCTAACAGAAACGGTTAGACGATATAAGGGTTGTGTAAGGACGGATTTGAGGAATTAGCTGATTAGCTGATGTGTCAATTAGCTAATGGAGTTGACAGGTTGAAAAGTTGACAAGGGAAGAAATAATCAATCATTACTAATTAATAATTATTGATTATTGTAGAAGATTTGCACTATCGGAATTTCCTTTCAAGTCTTACGTTTGACTTTCACGGCCTAGGCTGCTTGCAGCTATTCCTCGCTTATTTTATCTATTACAAACCGGCGTGATGCTTCGCCATTTATCAGCTTATAAGTAATGGTTCGCTGCCGGCCGGTGGGTCTACTATTGTGATCGGCAGGGTTGTAGAGTGGAAAGCGTTGTACCAACCGGTTGTTAACAATAGAAAATTGGTCGTGCCCACCGTATTGCTTTCGCATATCGCCATTGCTAACCACTTTTGGAAATTGTACCGCACTGAGTGATTGCCCATTGTTTACAGAATAAGCATAGACATTTCCATAACTGCCACTGCCTGCCGACTGGGTATAGATCAATAATTCGGCATAACCATCATTATTCAGGTCCGCTACCTCTGCATTAACAACAGGTTCCACATTTTCTATTGTGATCATCTTATTGTGTGACAAGCCATGTGGCTGAATGGTGAGGTACTGCAGTGAGCCTTTACCTGTAGCCGTTACGTTAAAGGACGTGTTCATGAAGTAAAGGGTTTTCTGAAAATCATGTGTACGTGCTGTGTCGTCCTTTACTGGTTCAGTAGCTGCGGGTGTTGTTATAGTCTGTTGTGTACTTGTTGTATCTGTTATTTTAGCGGAACGCTCATCTTTAGACTCTTCATTACTGGCCGAGGAATGGCTGTTACAACTGATCATCACACTCACTATTCCGCACCCTAAATAATATTTTGCTTTAGTAAACATATAGCTCATCATTCAATACATACTTCCCATCTGTTTATTCTATCAAAATACTGTGCCAATGGATCAGCTTTAGCGTGAAAAAGCGGATTTGTAGTTAGATTACGGCAAGCGAGGGAAAACAGCTGCGAGTAAGGGTTGACAGGTTAACAAGTTGATAGGTTGATAAGGGGAAGAATAAGGAACAAGGAACGAGGAATGATGAAGGAAGAAGTGACGGAATGTTCAATGCTCAACTTTCAATACTCAATGTTCAATGAAGAGAGAAGGAGGAAGGAGTGATGAAGGTGAGAAGGAAATGTTCAATGCTCAACGCTCAATGTTCAATGATTAGTAATGAATAATTATAAAAGCAGACTTGCACTATCCTTAACAAATTTCCTGCTCCTTAACCCTATGTTAGGCCAGGTACTTTCTTTTGAAACCGGGCTCTATAAAAACGATAGACTTTGGCAGGCAGCAACCAAAAGAAATAACGCATATCGATTTCCTTCCATTGAAAATCAATCTTCACGCCGGACTTGGCAGCCAGCTTATGTTTGATATAGGCAATCAACGGCACATACCTTCCTAATTGGCCCGATACGGGTTCTATAGGTCTATTCAACGCTTGCAGGCAAGCCAACGAGGGGAAATTGACGTGTGCGCCCACTGTAGAGCCGCCTACTGTTTGCCAGAAGCGGGCATTGATTTCCAGTATCAGAATCTGCTGTTTTGCTACATCATAGATCAGGTCGATATTGGCTACGCCGTTCCATTGCAATTTTGATAATAGTGAATCCACTACTTCTATAGCGGCATCGTTCTGTATGAATTCCAAGCCAGGTGAAGGCGCAAATGACTTTGCTTTAACGATTCCCTTTTGAATGGTGTAGGCTACCAGCTTTCCGTCTTTGTACAATACATTACAACCTACAATGTAACCATCAACAAAGCTTTGAATAATATACTTATCAATAATGCCAGGCTGTTGTATACAGGCCATGAGCTCATCCTTGTTGGCGAACACCGTAATAGGCAGCTCTCCACCCACGCCTTTACCACCAGCTCCTATTCGGGGTTTTAACAAGACCGGAAAAGGAAAACCATCCAGCTGTTTCTTCAGGTCATTGTTAAGATCGATAATGGTTAACGGTGTAGCAATCTGATGATTGCCCATGAAGTGAGCCAGCTGTCCCTTGTCGCAAGCAATTTCATAAGCCCAAGGCTGGGGCGTTGGTATCACTTGTATAAACGATTGCAAGGCTTCTTTATGCCGGATCACAAACTGGAAAGCTGCTGAATTGGTAGGTACCAGTACAGCGGCTTTTGTTTTTTCAGTAACCAGTTCGACAAAGTTTATAAATGAGATCTCGTGTGTTTCTTCATCAAAGTGGTGATAGCTTTTGACAAATGGCAAGTAGCGAAAAGCACTCTTACTTCGGTAGGTGATAAAATGAATCTCCCATTGCTTGTCGCATCCAAGACAGTAAAGTGTATTGGCTGTTAGCCAGTCTTCATGTTTGTACTCTAGTACCAAAATTGGAGTCTGCTTCATAATCCAGTTGGGTTTATAAGTTCGTGGTTGGTTTCTTAGAATGTTGGAATGAAGCATCGCCGCAGCCTATCACCTACTTGTAAGTACACTAGCTACCAAGTAAAACTGATGACACCAGGGCTAAACCAAATGCATATGCGCAATAAAGATGTTAAGCCTAACTCTTTTAATGCTTTTTTCTATACGTTGCTTATTGTTTACAGGGAGAAGGATAGATAGGTAAATGAGTGGCATTCAATCTTTACTCGAAAATTGACGCGTTAAATTAACACCTGTTTTTGGGAATAGCAATAGAAGGTGAGCTAAGAGATTAAAGAGGGAAGGAAAAAAGGAGAAGGGTTGCGAGCTATGAGCTGTGAGCTGTGAGCAGGAAGCTACACGCTACACGCTGCACGCTGCACGCTAAACAGCCGATAGAGAGTGGTGAGGAATGGTCCACAGACGACGGGAGGGAAAGCTGTGAGAGGGGCCACAGTCGACAGACGACAGAAGGAAAGTCAATGGTGGATGGTGAGTGATGAGTAAGGAGTGATAGAGGGAGATGCGAAATTCCAAATATCAAATTCCACACTGTAAATACGGCAAAAGCGGCCCAATGAAGAGCCGCTTTGTTATGAACAAGCAAAAAAGTGCAGTGTTTAGTGCTATAGGGTAAGGCTTAAAAAACTAATGTTGGAATCTCTTATAATCCTTCATTTTCTAAAAAGAAGCTGAGCAGTGGTAAGCATCTGGTGCCCCTTCTTTAAATTCATTACCATTCGCAATAGCTTTGATCAGAAAGTAAATAGACACACCAAAACATTATATCCTTTTCTCTAATTTCAGTTCTTCCTATTCTGAACCATTTTAGAAGAAGGCTTCTATATGAACGAACTATTTTGGCAGGCAGCATAGCAAAGAAGTTATGTATGTCTATCTCCTTATACATAAACTGAATCTTTTCGCTCTTTATTGCCTTCCATCTATATTTCAGATAAGGTACAATGGGAATATACTTTCCTATTTTACTTTCCACTCCCGCTAGGGGTCTATCAAGAGCCACGCTACAGGCCAGCGAGGGGAAATTGATGTTTGCTCCCATCATAGAGCCTACCATGGTTTGCCAGAACCGCGGGTTGATCTCCAGTATTTGCAACTCATTCCTATTGGTGTCATAGATCAGGTCTATATGTGCCACGCCATTCCATTTCAACTTGGAGAGCAGCGCATCTACAAGAGCTATTGCTTCTGCAGAGTGAATAAACTCCAACCCAAATGATGGCGCATAGTTATCGGCCTTAATAAGCGCTTTTTGAATACAGAAAGCCACCTGGCGCCCTTCTTTATAAAGCGCATTACAGTCTATTTCATAACCCTCAACAAAGCTTTGAACTACATATCGGTCGGCAATCTGATGCTGATGAACACAGGCCAGAAGTGATTCTTTATCATTAAAAAGCGTAATGGGCGGTTCGTTTGCTGCCACTCCTTTTCCTCCAGAGCCTGTCTTGGGTTTGAGCAAAACCGGAAAAGGAAACTTGTCCAACTTATGTTCCAGGTTATCTGTCAAATCACTTATAGTAAGCGGCCCCGGTATATGGTGTTGAAACATAAAATCAGCCAGCAGTCCTTTATCACCTGCTATTTGATAAGCATCTTGGTTCGGCACCGGCATTAGCCTGATAAATTGTTGCAGTTCTTCTTTATACTTAATTACGAACCGGCAGCTTGCAGTATTGGTTGGCACTAGTACCTGGGCCTTCGTTTCTGTGACCACATTCTTTAAAAAATACAGAAATTGCTCATATCCGTTTTCTTCTGGAAACTGCCTGTAGCTTTTCAAATGCGGCAAATAGCGAAAACAGCTTTTTGCATTATTAAACGACACGAGGTGGATATCCCACTGTTTATCGCGCTTCAGACAATATATTGTATTAGCGGTAATCCAATCCTCGTGCATACACTCCACCACCAGTACAGGTACAGGCGCTTCTTTTACAATGGTTCTGTTATATGCATCTGATTGTTTGCCAAGTCTTATGGATTCAACGCTGTTTAGCTTTCTTAGAATTGTCCCTTCACTTGCATTTGATTTGCGGTTATTCTTAAAGGTTAGCTCAGTTGTTTTAGCTGTAAAAGCTGGCTTCTTTTTGGGCGCCATTTGTATGGTGTTGTTTAGTGTTTTACAAGGGATGGAACAGGCAATTGGTGGCGGTTTACCTGACCCGTTAAAAGCCTTAGCGACAATTTTAGTGGTTGTAGGTGATTACTTACTAGCTAGTAGTACAAGGGGGCGGCGCTGACCGATTTACAAAGGGAAGGAAGAATATAAAGCTTTAAGTTAATCTACAACAGGAGAAAATCCAAATAACAAGAAATAAATTCCAAAAGACAAAATCCAAATTCCAAATTGGAAGATCGAAATCCGAAATGCAAAGGGGAATTGCACGCTGTTTAGAGCACCTATAAGGATATAATCAACGTTTAACCAATACCGTTTACTTACCAACTGCCAGATGCGCCACCGCCGGAGAAGCCGCCACCGCCACCTCCACCGCCCCAACCACCAAAGCCGGAGGAGCCACCACCAGAGGAGCGAGAGCTATCATTAGTGCCGTAAAGACTTGTATAATAACTACTACCGATTCCGATATATACACCATTCACGGTATTCTTTCTCACATATCGTTTCTTGTACCACCAGGCCCAGATGCAAAAGCCAACAGCACCTGCAATAATAAACCCTATAGCGATATTGCCATAATGATCGTATTTGGCTTTTTCTTTCTCAAACGCAATCCGCTCTTTTCGCTCGGCATCGTAAATATCTTCTTCATAGGCGGATAAATAATTTTGACTGACTGTATCTGTTATTGGTTGTTCCGTTGTACCAAGATGGTAATTTATTTGGGCAATCAAGGTAGCTAAGGCTTGATAATAATCCTGCTGACGCAAATAAGGCACCAGTTGATCAATGATGGCTGCTGCTGTTGCATCAGGAATTTGTCCTTCCAAGTTCCGGGCAATTTCCAGTCTTTGCCGACGTGCACCTAGTACTGCCACATACACTACCCCATTATAGTTATTACCTACCTTCCATTGATTACCTACCTTGCGTGCAAAATCTTCAATGGCCATATTCTCTGGCAACTCGTTGATAAGCAATATGGCTACCTGTATGGAGGTTTTCTGTTCTACTTGATATAGTTGCTCATTTAAGTCTTTTATTTGAGCTGGTGTGAGGAGTTGGGTATGATCATTTACATAGGTATCAGGCAGCGGGTCAGGTACCTGTGCAGTGGCGGCCAAACTGAAGAAAAGGCAGAGTATAGCAGCAAGGCATAACCGAAAAGTTGAAATGTAGCCAGTAAGCAGTAGTCGGGTTGTTAGCATGAGGTATGGTATGGCTAAGATAATAGATAGATGGAGAAAAAGCTGTCATTGACTGCTAGTCTTAACTGAAGGCAGTCCCTCCAGCAGCTTCTCTAATACAATTATAATCAACGTGAATGATGGTAAAGCCGCAGGCCTATATTAAAATATTTCTTTATTTCGCAGCTTTGAACAACTACCAAAACCAACTCTTATGATGAAAACTATTACTCAACCCAGTTCTATGCTCTTTCTGTTTTATCACAAGAGCTGATCCCCCCCTTTACTAGAACCTTCGTAAAGCTTTGATCCACACAGTGGATGGAGTTTATTGCTAATTGGCAACTTGATTAAAAACAATATATAGTGACACTTATGAAAACTCGATTCCTTGTCTTTTGGCTATTGCTGGCAAGCATCTGTTCGTTTGCCCAGCCCGGCACACTGGACCCTAATTTTAATCCAACTGATGCCGGATTCTCGATTGGCGACGGCATCAATGGAATTGTCCGCACCACGGCGGTTCAGCCAGACGGAAAAATACTGGTGGCCGGGTGGTTTTATGCCTACGATGGCACCAACCGGTATCGTATAGCCCGGTTGAATGCTGATGGCACCTTGGATGCCTCTTTTGATCCGGGTTATGGAGCCAGCGGCACCATTACAGCCATGACCCTTCAGCCTGATGGAAAGATCCTGATTGGTGGTGTTTTTACCTATTACCAAAGTACACGCGTACCAGCTATTGCGCGCCTTAATCCTGATGGATCGCTGGATGCCACCTTCACTTCAGGTTTAGACGAAAACAGTAGCGTTTACTCTATAAGTTTACAAAGTGATGGTAAGATCATCATTGGAGGTAATTTCTCCAGCTACAACGGTACACCGCAAGGCGACATCATACGCCTGAATACTGATGGCGCTGTTGATCCAAGCTTTCATGCAGGCACGGGCTCCAATTTGTTTGTTTACGCTACAGCCGTTCAGCCGGATGGAAAGATCCTGATTGGAGGCGACTTCACTACTTATAATGGTACCCCCTGCAACATGCTAGCGCGCCTAAACAGCGATGGAACACTTGATCCAACTTTTAATTCGGGAGGAAGTGGGCTGACCGGAAATTCGATCAGATCCATTTCTGTGTTAAGTGATGGCAAAACCTTGATTGGTGGTATGTTTACGTATTACAACGGCGCCTACCGGTTCAATGTGGCTCGCCTGAATACAGATGGTTCATTAGATGCCAGTTTTACTTCTGGAAATGGAATTCCCAATAGTGTATTAACTGTTGTCACACAAAGCGATGGCAAGATCCTGGTTGGTGGTGCTGCCACTTTTTATAACGGCGTCAGCGGTCCACACTTTATCCGCCTGAATGCTGATGGCTCCCGGGATGCCAGCTTTGCTTTGGGCACCGGGCCCGATCACGCGGTTTATGCGGTAATGATTCAAGCCGATGGCAAAATCCTCATTGGTGGTAATTTTCTTTCTTTCAATAGCAAGTCCAAGCACCACATCACACGTTTAAACAGTGATGGCTCACTCGATCTGAGCTTTCACAACTTCACCAGTACCGGAGCCCAGGGCATTATTTATTGTATGGCAGTGCAACCCAATGGAAAGATTGTAATTGGCGGCGAATTCCTGCTCTATAATGGTATACCTAAGCTTTACTTGGCCCGCTTAAATGCAGATGGATCGCTGGATCCTACATTTAATGCAACAGGTGTTGGACCTGATCAACTTGTTAATACAATGGCTGTTCAACCCGATGGCAAGATCTTAATTGGTGGAGGATTTAGTAATTACAATGGTGTGCCGCGCTCTTTCATTGCCCGCTTAAATGCAGATGGATCGCTGGATGCCAGCTTCAACTCAATGAATGGAACTAATGGTAGTGTGTTCGCCATTGCCGTTCAAGGCGACGGTAAGGTGCTGGTAGGCGGTGCCTTTTCCACCTATAACAGCATAACGCGCGGCAGGTTGGCACGTCTGAATGCAGATGGTTCGCTGGATCAGACATTTAACACGACAACTGGTGCCAATAGCTCTGTCTGGAAAATTGTGCCCCAACAGGACGGCAAGATCCTGATCGGTGGCGACTTTACTACCTATAAAAGCATTGCCCGCAATCGCATTGCCCGCTTAAATGCAGATGGATCGCTGGATGCCAGTTTTGACCCTGGCACTGGCGCTGATAACAGAGTAGAATCTATAACGCTTCTGGCTGATGGTAAGATACTGGTTGGCGGGGGCTTCCAGCGCTTTAATGGAAACTGGCGAGGCGCTATTGCCCGCCTAGACGCCAACGGCTTAGTGGATCCAACATTTAATGTAGGAGGAAATGGCTTTTCTGGCTCGGTTCGATCTACTATTGTTCAACCCGATGGTAATATACTGGTTAGTGGTATCTTTTCTTATTACAATGTTGCTACACGAAATAGCATTGCACGATTAGATGCCAACGGCGTTCTTGACTCCACGTTTAATTCCGGAAACTCACTTGTTAGCGCTATTGAAGCTATGGCACTGTTACCCAATAATGATATACTCATAGCTGGCAGGTTCACTTCGTATAATAGCATTGGCCGTAACCGCATTGCCCGCCTGTTTGGTGGTACGTTTTCTATGGGTACTGTAAATCCTACTGCCTACTGCCAGGGCAGCCCTATAACTATTCCCATTACCACTACAGGTGGCTATAAAGCAGGCAATGTGTTTATGGCACAAATGAGCGATGCCGCTGGTAGTTTTGCTTCACCCATTACACTTGGCACTTTAAACAGTACCACATCGGGAACTATTATCGGCACCATACCAGCCAATACACCTGCGGGAACTGGTTACAAAATACGGGTAATGGTAGAAGAAGCGGGTGTGGTTCAAATAGATCCTGCTATCAACCTTACTATCAAAGCCGTACCAGCTACTCCGATAGTAACCGCTAACACTCCTACTACTTTCTGTCTGGGACGTAACATAACCCTAAACTCATCGGCCACCGCAGGCAACCAGTGGTATAAAGACGGTGCAGTCATTGCTAATGCTACCGAACAAACCTATACAACCAATCAAAGCGGCAGCTACACCGTGGTAGCAACTGCCAACGGCTGTTCTTCTCAAGCGTCAACCATGAAAGCAATTGTTGTAACGCCCACGCCGGAAAAGCCAACGATTACACGTGCCGGCAATACATTAACGGCATCAATAGCAGCCAGTTATCAGTGGTATTTAAACGGAGAGGTACTGCCAGAAGCTACGTTACAGTCGTACGCCGTGCAAGCATCAGGTGTATATACCGTGCAGGTTACACAAAGCGGATGTACTGCCAATGCAAGCGCTGAGCCGTACAACTTTGTAGCTACAGCCTTACCTACAACTGCGGCCTGGAATGGAGAAGTAATAGCATTTCCAAACCCCACCATAAAAACGCTGTATCTTAGAAATACAGCACACCGAAAATTGGCCATACAACTAGTAGATGTAGCTGGCAAAGTTTTTTATAAAGCTATTATAGCTGCTGCCAGTGCATCAATAGATATGAGCGGGTTTGCAAATGGTGTGTACCGACTGGTAGTAACAGACATCAGTAAACAAGAAACCATTACACTCTCAATTCTTAAACAATAACACTCTAGCGTTTATTATATGAAACAAGTAATCAAACTTTCTGCACTGCTCTTTTTCATGGCCTTTGCCCTGGTCAATTGTGGCAAAAGCAGCGATGACACAACTACTCCGGCAGAATCCAACCTGGTGATCAGCCTGGATCCTGATCCGGGCAGTAGCACTACACCTGTTAAAGCAACCGGGTCTACCTATAGCTTTAATGTAGTGATCAAAAGCGCTGTGCCGCCACAAGGCGTAACCGTCAAGGTGGATTATGTAAAGGATAGTGGTGGCTCGGTGTTTAGTGAAACCAAAACTTCTACCAATGCTACTACATCGTTTACCATTACCAATATTCCCTTTAATGAAGTGGGTACAGTAACGGTAGTAGTAACGTCGATTTCCAAACCTTCCAATACGGCAACACAAACGTTTAAGTTGGTGAGGAAGTAGGGCAGCGCGACGCGCGGCAAGAGCCAGGCAGAATATTGAACAAGGAACAAGGAAGGAAGAATGAAGAATTAGAAGAAATGCTCAATGATCAACGATCAATATTCAATATTCAATAATGAGAGAAAGAATTGATAAACAGAAAAGCACTCCACTAGTGGAGTGCTTTTCTGTTTATAGCTATTTATTCTTTGCAACCCGTCCTCCACCTCTTTGCGATTTTGCGTGAAACCTGCAGCGCGAAAGGTAATCTTCACACTTACTTCCAAATAGGTTTTAGCTTTTGCAGTTTGATCAGGTAAGGAATCAAGGCTACCAACTCAAGTCGAAAGGAAGGTGTCGTGGTCAATAATTCCAGCGACAATCCCAGCGGTGTCATCAGCAATACACAAAAGAAAATACCAATGATAGCATCAGCTATGCCCAGGTTTATCGCCCAGCTCTTTTCCCACCACAGGCCATAAGCCACTATGCCTTTCAGGAAGAATAAGGCTGCGATCAGTAATCCTACTATCGACAGTGGGCTAGCTGTCTCCATGCCATATAAAGCCAAGGAAGCTTGTACATCATTGAATAATAAACCTGCTACAACAAGCAGTGGTGCGACCAGTCCGCCCAAGAGAAAAAACCAGCAGAAGATCTTTATCCAAATAGGCAATAACTGCCTTTTTTTAATAGTTGCTTCTTGTAAAAGGGGTTCTAGAATGAGTTGTTCTGTTTGTTCCATAAGGAGTAGGTTTTGGTTTATTAGCGTAACGGTGGCAAGGTAGTACAAACCCGCTGACGGACGTGTAGAAGTGTCTTTACATCTTTATCGTTTAAAGAGTTGGCTATCGTCTATAAAACAAACGACAGCAAGTAAACCAGCAAAAAGGAAAGTAGCCCCATTAGTATCGTGGCTATTGTGTAAACCCGCAACATGGTTCGCATTTCAATTCCGGAGAACTTGGCTATTACCCAGAAATAGGCGTCATTGGCGTGAGAGATCATCATGGAGCCTGCGCCCATAGCCAGTACACAAAGCAATCTGCCGGACTCACTATCCAAACCCAATGCAGATAACAAAGGCAGGATAATAGAAGCGGCTGTAATAATAGCCACAGTGGAAGAACCTAAGGCGGTTTTTAAAACGGAGGTTAGTAAGAAAGGAAATAGCAAACCCAAGCCTGCCAGAGGTAAGGAGCTATTAAAATGATCGCCCATTTTGGTGGCCTGTAAAACAGCACCAAAGGCACCGCCTGCACCCACTATTACTAAGATGCCACCAGCTTTCTCAATAGCCTCGTTCAACACTTTCTGCACTGATTCTTTTTTCCAGGGTCTGCCAGTGTTAAAAGCTAGTAACAATCCAATGGTCAGAGCAATTACCGGATCACCCAATAAAGAAATGATCTTTTGTCCACTGGTTAATGAGGCTGCATCTACGCCTAGCAGCAAGAACGACTTTATCGCAATTAATAAAATGGGTACAATTACAGGCAGGAAGGATTTTAATACAGACGGTTGGTGGCTCCATTCATAGATTTCTTCTTCAGCTGGTTCCGGATCTTCTATTTTAAACTTCTTAACAGCATAAGTGCTCCATACGTATCCCAGTAGCATGGCAGGAATGGCTACCAGTGCACCCAACAGGATCAACTTTCCATAATCCACACCAATAATGCCGGCGGCAGCAGTTGCACCCGGATGAGGAGGGATCAGGCAATGCACGGAATACAAACCACTGGCCAGTGAAACGGAGAGCACAGCTACAGGAATTTGTGTGCGCCGGGCAATCGATTTATTTAAGCCACTTAATACAATGTATCCTGAATCGCAAAAGAGTGGCAACCCAACGATATAGCCCGTTATAGACATGGCCAAGGCTGCATACCTGTGTGGTATTTTTTTAAGGATATAATTGGCTAAAACTCTTGTACTTCCTGTATGTTCCAGCACTAAGCCAAGTGTGGTACCCAGTACAATTAACAGGGCCAGCGATTTCATGATATCGCCAAAGCCAGTCTTTACAGCGGTTATGGTTTCCGGAGCAGAAAGACCACTCCCCATCCCCACCACAAAGCCTGCCAGAACCAACGCAAAAAATGCATGTATGCGCCACTTGGCCGTTAATAAAACGATCAGTGTAATTCCTATACACAAGACCGCTAGAAGATAACCGAGTGATGTTGTCATACTGCTGCAGTTAGTTAAATTGCCTGTTAGTGAATTAATGTTATTACCAGATCCATGACATTGGTTTGTGTAGGACCCGTTTTCAGCAATGCATCCGTTTCCTGGAAATAAGTATAGGAGTCGTTGTTGTCCAAGTAAGGTACCGGACTACCATGAAGTGCTATAGCCTCCTCCATAAGATCAGTGTTTACCACAGCCCCTGCTGCATCGGTAGGTCCATCGGTGCCATCAGTGCCTGCAGCCAGTATGGTAATGTTAGGATGTAGATGACAGCAGCTCCCCGCCGCAAGCGCCAGCTCCATGTTTCGTCCCCCCTTCCCCTTGCCCTTTATGGTTACTGTGCTTTCGCCTCCATACAATAAACAAGCAGGTCGCGGCCCGTTCCAATCCATAGCCTCTTCCGCAAGTGCTTGTCCTACTACACTTGCCTCTCCTTTTAAAGTGTAGGTAATAATATGTGCATGATAACCCAATGCCTTTGCTTTATCTGCTGCTGCCTGGAGTGCAATACGGTTGCTTCCTATTATGTGGTTTTGCGTATTCATAAAACAGGCATCACCGTCCTTTGGTGTTTCTGCTATTTTTCCTTCATAGCCATCCAGCAGATGCTGGTAAATAGTAGTGGGCAGTTTATCAGTGATCTGGTATTTAGCAAGAACTGCCAAGACATCGGCAAACGTGCTGCTATCGGGCGCTGTAGGCCCAGAACCAATGATATCCAGGTCATCGCCAATTACATCAGAAAGTATCAACGAATACAAACGGGCCGGGCAAATGGCTTTCGCTAGTTGGCCGCCCTTTATATGTGACATATGCTTGCGCACGGTATTCATTTCGTGTATGTCGGCCCCCGATTTTAATAAGAGAGTAAACACTTCCTGCACATCTGGAAAGTGAGTGCCTTCGGGGCAGTCGGCCAATAAAGAAGAAGCACCACCGGATAAAAGAAAAATAACAACATCTTGTGGTGCCAGATCTTTCACTAACTGCATAACCTCCCTACTTGCCTGTAAACTTTTTTCATCTGGCACCGGGTGACCAACCTCTATGTATTTTATTTTACGTAAGGGCAAGCCATGTTCATACTTGGTTACTATAAAACCATCGGTTACCACATCACCCAATATTTCTTCTGCTGTTTGCGCCATGAGCGCTGCTGCTTTGCCAGCGCCAATGATAAAAACCCTTGTGTCGGCCTGCAGTGCAACACGATCACCACATATCATAAGATGATCGGCCTGCCGTTGCAGGTGTTTTTGTATCAGCGTTGAAGGTTTAACAGCTGCTACGGCATGATTGAAAATGTCTATGGCGTTTTGGATGCTGGTCATTGGTCAATGGTCAAAAGTCAGTAGTCATTAGTGATCAATGAATAATGAGTGATGAGTAATGATATTTGTAGGAATTTAATCCTACCATTCGGATTTCGATATTATATTTTTCGGATTTCTTAATATCTACTTAAAAGGTTGTAAAGAGGACTGCCACGGTTATCGCTGTTTTTTTTACCTAGACAAACACGCTGCATAACCGTGGCAGACCTTTCCGCTGGCACTAATCATTGATGGTATATGCATATTGCTTTGCTTTTTCATCGTAATACTTCTTCAAGGTATAGAAAGCTTTTTTCTTCTGCCCATTGTTGCTGATAAGTCCTTTTCTGTTCCAGCCATCTTTAATAAAGGCCAGGTTGCGGCGAGGAGAACGGAAGTCTACCAGCACCCAAGGTGTCGTGCCTCTGAACTGCGGGATCTTGTCTAACATTTTAAACGTTTCCCGGTACATCCAATCTTGGTAATCTTCACTCCAGCGGGTCAGACTATCGCCGAGCATATTATACTTGGCGCCACTACCAAACTCACTAATGAATAAGGGCTTATCATGTTCGTGCAAGTCCCAGTTCGTTTTACCAATACGGTCGGGCAAGGAACCATACCAGCCAATGTATTCATTAACAGATACAATATTGCTGGCCTGTGCAAACGGATCGGAGATAGTGATCGTATAATTCTCTTTATCTTCTGTGCGGTCCAGTGCGGCAGAAATAAAGCGAGTGGAATCTAATGCCAATACTTCTTTTTTCATGTTTGACAAGAACTCCAGGCGCTTGGGATCGTCGCGTGGTGTTTCGTTGGCTACCGACCAAACAATAACAGAGGCCCTGTTCTTATCTCTGCTCACCATGGTTTTCACCTGGTTCACTGCCTGCTGATAAGTATAGGGATTGTTGTAATCGATACCCCAGTACACTGGAACTTCTTCCCAAAGCAAAAATCCTTTTTCATCAGCCAATCGTGGCAGGTTTTCGTTGTGAGGGTAATGGGCCAGGCGAATCATATTCGCGTTCAATTCTTTTGCCCATCCCATCATCATTTCTGCCTCGGACTTGCTGTGTGCTCTGCCGGGTACAAAAGGATTTTCTTCATGCATGCTAATGCCGCGTAAGAAAATATTCTTTCCATTCAGGTAAATGTCTTTACCTCTGGTTTCAATAGTCTTAAAGCCAATACGATCATTGGTTTTATCGCCGTCTATCGTTAGCTGCACATCATAAAGTTTTGGACGCTCGGGATACCAACGTTTCAATTTGTTGGCAGCAAACTGGATCATAGCCTTACCGCTAGCATCGGTAGTAAATGGAACATTGATGCCCGCTTCAGCGATATTAACTGTACCCTTTGTCACACCTGGTTGGCTAACCTGCACAAAGCCTTTTACCAGTGTAGGGTTCTTTGGATCAATATTGATCTTATAGTCTTCAATGAATTGTTTTGGCAACTCGATCAAGGATACGGAGCGCGTAATGCCACCATAATTCCACCAGTCGGTTGTCATACCGGGTACACGGTCTTTTTCACGCCGGTTGTCGGCTCTTACAATGATATAGTTTTTACCCTCAACCAACAGGTCGGTAGCATCAAAATTGAAAGGATCAAAACCACCTTCATGATAACCCAGCTTCTTGCCATTTACGTATACATCTGCCCGGTAGTTAACGGCGCCAAAGTATAAGTAGACGGTATTGCCTGTTTTATGATAATTGAATTCCCGGAAATACCACAAGGTTCCTTCATAGTAAGTCAACTCTGGTTTCTGGTGGTTGAAATCGCCCGGCACTTCCAACACAGGGCTGTTGTAAAAATCATATTCCACGCGTTGGGTCTTATCGGCTCTTGAAGCATTTTGCCAATAAGGCGCAGCGGAATATTGCCAGTCACCTTTTTCATCGAATGGCACCCAGTTGCGATGATCCCGGTAGCCAGTCTCATATGGATCGATGATATAGTGCCATTGTCCATCTAACAAGGTTTGTGGACGATTAAATGCGTTTTGCAACAAGGGCTTCAAATTGTTTTGCTGCGCTTGCTGTGCAGCAGTTGAAATAACAAACAGTAAAAACACATAAGTCAATAATTTCTTCATAGTTATATGATGAGTGATGAATATCGTGAAACGTCAAACGTGAAACGTGAAAGGGGTTCTGATAACACAATCTTATTCTACCTAACAATTGCACTCTACCAATAGAGTGCTTTTTAGTTTTAATTATTAATTATTTGTTATTGATTATTGAGCATTTCTTCCTTCTTCATTCATCCTTCCTCATTCCTTGTTCGAAATTCTCTTCCATCCCTGTCAACTTTCATCAGCTAATCTTCACATCAGCTAATCAGCTAATCATCTCATGCTTTTTTAAATTCTTCGTTACGTAGCTCGCGTTTTGATGCATCGCTTTTTCCATGATCAAATCCAAGCTCCCTTTCCAACTGAATCATCTCAGCAGGCCTGAAGTTCACAATGAAGGCCCTGCGATGACCACTGGTAGCATTACCCCTGCTATAGTGCAGCGTACGTCCATGATGAAAGGTGCAGGAACCCGCCTTCAGTTCTACGGCTAATCCTTCTTCTTCAGACGCATCGCAGGTCAAGGCCCCACCGTTACCAGCAGCAAAGCGATGTGGGCGAACAGCGTTTTGATTGGAGCCAGGGACAAACCACATGCATCCATTTTCAACGGTAGCATCATCCAAGGCCAGCCAACAACTGGTAGCTCTCTTATCAGGCACATTAACCCAATAGGCTTCGTCCTGGTGCCAGGGTGTAATGGTATTGGTAACCGGCGCCTTGTTGATCAGCATATCAAAATCCATGGCCAAGTCTGCGCCCATTAATTCTTTACTAATAGCCAAGGCGCGCTGATGAAAGGGCATATTCACCAACCCCTCGACAAACTCACTCGGCCACATGATCTGCGTGATGTTCTCTACCCCTTTACTATCTCCCATGTTAGCACCCAGGTCTGAGCGCTTGGCACCTACATCAATCTGCCCGGAAAGGAAATCGTTATAGATATTTTTATACTGCTCTACTTCTTCTGGCTTAATAATATCTTCCACTACCACATACCCATTCTCCCTGTAAAACTCGATCTGACTATCGGTGAGGAATCGTGTATTCATTGTAAAGAATTATAGCGTGATTTTAATAAGTTGACCATGTATAGATTGATCTCCCACTGGTTGGCTATTGGTTGCTTAGTAAAAGGCAGCGCCGGCATATAAGGTGCCGGGCCAAATTCGGGTGTGATCGTTACATAAGGAGAGCCGGCTCTTAAATGATGTTGGATGATTGCATCCCACCATTGCAGATGTTTATTGACTGCATCCTGCCATTCAGGCAATCTTGGATCGCTGATTTGTGGACCTTGCGGATGTCCTACCCGTGCATGAATATGATCGACCCTTGGAATGATCTGATTCAGTAGTTCGTCCTGTCCTTCCAGCAAGGATTCTGAAACGGTGCAGAAATGAGAGAAGTCGCCTGTTAAGCGCATAGGCTCAACATGCTGCAGATAATACAAGGTAGACAAGGCATTATAGGCCATTTTACCCCGATGCGTTTCATGGATGATCTTTATGCCTGTTTCCTGCTGGATGTCAGCAGCCAGGTGAATTAAGGCCTTATTCTGTTCTTGCGAGAAGTAGTCTTTTCCCGTTTGCGAATTAATAAACAGAGGATTGAAGCCACTTAAATAGTACAGGTGTGCTTTCAGATTATCAGCATAGGCTTCAAACGAATAGCCATCTGCACCATATTGCTGCATGATCACCTCCAGCTCCAACTCCTGGCAAAGCTTCAGGAAGGTGTCTTTACAATTATCATTTAACTCACAACCAAACTCTACGCCATCATAGCCTGCTGCTTTCATTTTCCGCAAGGACTGATCTAAAGGCTGATCAGCCATGCCCCAAATAGGACAGAAGAATAACAACTTCATGTTACAGTTGCTAGAACTTTACCGGTTCCATTTTAGGGGTGAGGAAATGAATAACCAACCAGCCCACCAAAAACGAAAAGCCGCAAATCAAAAAGATGATATTATAGCCGGCTGTTAGGTTGTTCAGTGCTTTATAATAATCAAGGATACCGCCTATAAACAAAGGGAAGATAACACCACCGATGGCACCTGCCATACCACCGATACCTATAACCGAACTTACCGCCTTACGTGGCAGCATATCGGAAACAATGGTATAGATATTGGCACTCCAAGCAGCATTACCCGCTACAGCCAATGTTATAAGCGCAATCACCATCCACATGTCGGTCGTGTAGCGAGAGGCTATAATAGGGAGCACGCACACTGCGGAAATAAACAACGCCATTTTGCGGGCTTTGGCTACGGTCCAACCTTTCTTCATTAACCAGGTAGAAAGATAACCGCCCCCTATAGCACCTACAGTAGCCCCTGTATAGACAATGACCAAGGGAAGACTCGGCTTCTTCAGGTCTAAATGAAATGTAGTACTGAAATAAGAGGGTAACCAGAATAGAAAGAAATACCAGATAGGATCGGTAAAGAATTTACCGGCAATAAAAGACCAGGTAGGCTTAAGACTAAATAACTTGATCCATGGTATGTTCTTCTTTTCCTCCTGGCTGTATTCTGGCTCCTGATCGCTATGGATATAATTAAATTCTTCTTTTGATAGTTTCTTTTGATCAATGGGTTTTTTGTAATAATAACGCCAAGCCACTAACCAAAGAAAGCCGATGGCGCCAGTAAGAATAAAGGCTTCCTGCCAACCATAGGCACCTAATATCCAGGGCACAATGATAGGTGCAACCAGTGCCCCAATATTAGAACCAGAATCCAGGAGTCCTGCTGCCAATGCTCTCTCCTTTTTAGGAAACCATTCTGCTACGGTTTTAATAGCCGCAGGGAAGTTGCCGGATTCACCAGCTGCCAAACCGGCACGGGCGATGCCAAAACCCACGGTACTTTTTACAGCAGCATGCAGCATGGCGGCTATACTCCATATGGTTATAGAAATGGTATAACCCAGTTTGGTACCGATCTTGTCGATAATACGACCAAACACCACAAGACCAATGGCATAGGTAGCTGTAAAGGCCATCACGATATAGCTATAGTCTGTCTCTGTCCAGTTAAACTCTTTTTCGAGTACCGGCTTCAACAGGCCTAATACCTGCCGATCGAGATAGTTGATGGTAGTGGCGAAGAAAAGCAATGCACAAACGATCCATCGATAGTTTCCAACTTTTTTCTGGTCCATAGTTCATAAAAGTTTATACGGCTTCTGTTACCATTTGTCTTTTACCCTTAACGCTGTAAAACAGCAGGAATAAATAAACAGGAAAGAGAATCCAGTATGCGTTTTGGTTGTTGAAATATTTAGCTAACCAGCCATATCCTAAGGGTAATAATGCACCACCTGCAATACCCATAATCAGGATAGCTGAACCCTTGTTCAGTTGTTTTCCTTTTAATCCGCTTAATGCCTGCGGCCATATAGCAGGCCACAACAAGGCATTTGCGAGACCTAATACTGCCAGGCAGATAATAGATGCTTTGCCCGGAACAAAAATGATAGCTAAGGTGATGAGCAATCCTAATAAAGACGAATAATAAAATGCTTTTTGCTGAGAGATCAGTTTAGGAATACCTAGCACACCTCCTATGTAGCCGATCATCATACCGGCGAGTGTGAATGAGGCCAAATTCTTGGCGGTATCAAGACCAAGCCCGTGAAATAAACCATAGTTACCTATTGTATCACCTGCCAGTACTTCGGTACCTACACAACAAAAGATAGCGATAAAGCCGAGCAGGTACTGCATTTGTACACCTGATTTTTTATCCGTGATATTATCGTGCTTCTCTTCCTCTTCTACTTCAGACGTTATTTCAGGAAGGTGTGCATAACGGATAGCCATGGCAATCAGTAAAAGAATAATCGTAAGGCTGACGTAAGGGAAGATAACAGTGCGGGATAACTGATCTAACCGTAGTTGTTTAGCTGCAGGTGATAAACTAGCCAGTTCCGCAATTAACCCATCGGAGTTCTTTAAAATAATACTGCCCACTACCAATGGGGCTAATATACCAGCCACTTTATTGCAAATGCCCATGATGCTGATGCGCTTTGCGGCACTGCCCTGGGAGCCCAATAAGGTAACATAGGGATTAACGGCCGATTGCAGAATGGTAAGACCCGTGCCTACAAAAAACAGCCCTAGCAGGAACAAGGAATACATTCTGGTCAACGCTGCCGGAATAAATACCAGACAACCTGCAGCCATGATCACAAGGCCCATACTCATACCCTTTACCATTCCGGTACGCTGTAACAATTTACCAGAAGGCAAGGCCATGATGGTGTAAGAAATATAAAAGGCAAAGGTTACCAGGTACGCCTGCCATTCTTCCAACTCGCAAGCAATACGCAGGTAAGGGATCAAGGTGCCGTTTATCCAGGTGACAAATCCAAAAATGAAAAAGAACGCACCGATAATTACAATTTTTCTACCATTACTTTCCTCTTTGGAAACAACCAATGGCGCATTGACTGATAAAGTCATAATTTACTTTGTTATTTTTTCTACTGCCGATTGAACACTACCAAATTCTAACAGGAGTCCCCTTGCTTCCTCATAATCCATGATACCTGTTTTCTCCATCAACATTTTTGTACCTCTATCCACCAATTTGTCATTGGAAATTTGCATATGCACCATACGGTTATCATATACTCGTCCTCTTCTGATCATAACAGCGGTTGAGATCATATTCAGGACCATTTTTTGCGCCGTTCCACTTTTCATACGGGTGCTGCCTGTAACAAACTCTGGTCCCACGATCACTTCAATAGGGTAATCGGCATGTTTTGCTACGATGGAGTTAGGATTACAAACAATGCATCCCGTTTCAATACCCTGTTCGCGACAATGCTTCAAAGCGCCCCATACGTATGGTGTGGTACCACTGGCAGCAATACCGATGACCATATCGTTTACAGAAATATTATACTCCTGTAGATCGCGCCATCCTCCTTCGGGGTCATCTTCTGCATCTTCAATACCGAAACGTAGTGCTTCATCACCACCCGCCATAAGGCCTACTACAAGGCTTGCTGGCACACCATATGTTGGTGGGCACTCACTGGCATCCAATACACCTAAACGACCGCTGGTACCAGCACCAAGATAAAATAAGCGACCACCTTTTTCCAGCTTTTTTACGGTGGCTTCAATCAGGTTTTCCACCTGCGGCAACACTTTCTCTACTGCCTGAGCCACTTTTTTGTCTTCCTCGTTTATATGCTTCACTATGTCTTTAACCGACATCTGTTCCAGATGTCGATAATAAGATGGTTGTTCCGTAATTTTTTCTGCTTGCATATTATTTTGATTTCAATCACCATTCTTTATTATGAGTTCACTTGTTTACAAGTTCACTAGTTCACCTGTTTGTTATGGACTACAAAAGTTTTTGCAGCCTGTTGAAGCCATTTGTCTGAGCGTGCAAACCTTTGTAGTCTTTCTGCAGTCTTTTATCTTGTGTTCACTGGTTTACACGTTCACTTGTTAGTAGATTGGAATTTGTGAACAAGTAAACTTTACTACGAACGCTGCAATTGAAACTAGTCTTACCTCACTGTTGCCGGATCAAATAAAAGCGGGTAAAACTGCCCTTCCATTTTCTGACCTTTAGCAATACTGGGTGTTGTTGGCAATAATTCATTATCCGAATTAGATAAGGTACCATCTGCAAACACATTCAGCACAAACGCGCGTCGCGCCATTGGCGATTTGTTGGAATACGAACCATGCACCATTAAGGGATGATGAAAAGCGGCGTGGCCTTTTTTCAATTCAATAGGTATGGGTTTAAATTGTTCTTTCTGTTCGTCCGTTAAATACTCCATTAACCCTTCCATATCACCGGCCAATTCCGGCTTATCCAACAATCCCCAGTTTTGACTGTAAGGCACATAATACAAACAGCCGTTATCTACGGTAGCATCGTCCAGGCCCACCCAGCAAGTCAGATGTTGCAATGGTGTTGTACGGGTCCAGTAGGAATAATCCTGGTGCCAGGCCACAACACCACCGTGTAAGGCTGGCTTGCAGAAAAGCTGGTCGTGCCAGAACCGTACACCACGATCGCCAAAAAGCTGGCTAGCGGCCATCACAAAAGCAGGGTTCCAAAGGATGTCATGAAAACCTTCGGTAATGCGCCATGCACCCAGTGCATGAAACAAAACAGTATTTGGATCGGACGATTCATTGGAAGCAAACTGGTAAAACAGCGAGTTACCCGGATGTGAAGGATCTGCAATCTCAGCTAATTCTTCTTTCAGTTTCTCAATCTGCTCTTCATCCAACAACTTAATATTGCTGACATATCCATATTCATTATAAAACTCAATCTGCTCTTTTGATAATTTATATTGTTCCCATTCGGCTGCCGAAGACGGCCATTTGAACATATTGGAAATTAATCGATGTACTTTAGATAGATCTTGTACCTGAATTGTTTCCATACTATTGCGTTTAGATGAATTAGTAAGTTAATAAGAAACTGCAACTGGTTGTACACAGGCTGCGCTTTCCTTATCCAGGAATAAAATAGCATTGGGATGTGTACGTAAAATCGTAGACGGATGACGTTCTGTTATCTCATCTTCCAAGGTATGATAAACAGCCTTGGCTTTTGTGGGACCAGGCACCATACAGAATATGTAGTTCGCTTTTAATAAGGCTGGTATAGTAAGCGTTAGCGCATTGATTGGTATCTGCTCCACACTTTCAAAACAGCCTTCATTTACCTGTTGTTGTTTACAGGCCTCATCAAGGTCCACTACTTTCACCTGGCTTTTGTCATTGAAGTCTGCCACGTGTGGGTCATTGAACGCAAGGTGGCTATTCTCCCCGATTCCCATACAGGTAATGTCTACCGGGTTTTGTTCCAGCAGTGCTGCATACCGCTCGCATTCTGCTTGGATATCCGTTACATTTCCCTTCAAATAATGTACCTGGTGAAAAGGTACTTTGTCAAAGATCCGATGTTTCAGAAAGGTACCAAAACATTGCGGATGACCGTCGGGCAATCCGATGTATTCATCCATGTGAAAAGCATTGATCCGGCTCCATTCTAGCGGTTCTTTTGATAAGGCATCCAGAAATTCATTTTGTGAAGCCGCTGCTGCAAAAATGATATTTACGAAAGGCTGCTGCTCTAATAAAGTTCTAATCTTGTTTGCAGCCATCTTTGCCGAGAAGTTTCCCATTTCTTCCCTGTTATTATAAACGCGCACTTGTAACTTATCCACTGTTAGTTCTGTCATGATTATAAACTTATGTATACGGAATTTGGTATCGAATAGTGTCTCTCAATTGAGGAATACAAGAAGGCTGTAAACCTTGGTCTGTGATGATGTTTTATTTTAATCCCGCTTATTACTTTCAGCTTGCCAAATAACGTATCTAAGTCTGCCACGGTTACTAAGCCGTTTCCCGACAAGTAGTCAGAGCTAAAAACCGTGGCAGACCGCAACGCTCTCCTCAGACTGAAAGCAATAAGCAGATGGATTAATTTATGTTTTAGAATCTCATTTTCACACCGGTTCTTCCAGAGAAAGAATAGTATTGTAATGTGTAGATTCTTGAGCGATCACCGAAGTAATCAATCTGAGGGGCGTTGGTTAAATTCACCACCTCAGCATACACGGTTACTCTTTTTGATAATTTTAGTGAGGTATTCAAATCTACCTGAACACGATCATTGCGGATCACATCGCTGGCATCATTAGCGCCCAATGAAACGGTATAGGACCCATTATAGTTAACATTTCCCTGAAGCGTAAAGCCTTTGTAGTTATACGAAAGTGATCCATTGGCTGTATGTTCAGCTTGTCCTGGCAATCTTAAACCCTTTCTCAATTGTGCATCTGCTTTTGAATGTGCATAGGTATAGTTTGCATACAGAGATATGCCTTTAAGAACGCCTGGCAAGAAAGTAAGGTTGGCCTGTGCATTCAATTCCAAACCATACACTTTGGCGGTATTACCATTATACGTTTTGGAATATATCCAATTCTGGTATTGGTTAGCCCCTTCAAACTCGTCTCCTTTAAGTGTAACCACGCTTAGGTACTGGAACTTGTCAATATTCTTATGGAAGGCTCCAATTGACAAAATACCCAGGTTCTTCAAGTAATGCTCAAAAGAGAAGTCCAGGTTTCTGGCAAATGCAGGCTGTAATTCAGGATTGCCATCTGTCACTGTTTGGTTTAAAATGGCCACCACGCGGCTTGGCACCAGGTCAGGGAAGTTTGGTCTTGAATATCCAAATGATAGTGCTCCGCGAATCAACGTGTTCTTAGAGATATCATATTTGGTTTGCAGGTTTGGCAAAAACTTGGTGTATGAATTTGTTTTATTTGAAGGCACAGAAGATGTAAGATTACCTGCAGCATCCTGGTTCACAAGATTGGCATCATAATCCACAGAGGTGCGCTCTACACGCAAACCACCTAACAACATCAGCTTATTGAACTGAACGCGGTTCATTAAATAACCCGATGTTACATTCTCTGTAGCATCATAGAAATAGGTGGCGATGCTAACAGCTGTAAGATTGGGGCTAAACGTAAACTGGCCTTGGTTGTTTTTGAAATAGTTAATAGTAGCGTCTTTGTTTACCGCTCTGCCAAAATTCAGGTGACCATCTAACAGATCGTCAGAAAGTTCTTCTTCACCCAGGAAGTTGTTCAAGCTTCCATTGGCAGCAGTACCTGAGTAATTGGCAACAAACGTACTTGCCGGACGGTAGCGATCATTTTGCATGCTCTTTGTCTTAACGCCTGCTTTAAACGTAGCATCGTTATTACCCCACTTGTAAGGAAGCGTCATATTTAAGCGGCCTACAAAGTTGCGACCCTTGGTATTGAAGTTGTTACCCTCAATAGTATTGTACGTAAATAAGGAACCATTGTTTTTCCAATCGCTGGTACTAACCGCCTGGATATAGTCGCCAGATAAGTTATCAATTGTCAACGGAATATTACCGGTGATGAAATTATATGTATTGGCTTCCTGCTCCAGTTGTGTAGTGGTATAGAATAATCCTGCATCCAGTTTTACCTTTTTAATGGCTGTTTCACCCTCCAGGCTAAAGTTCAGGTTAGCGTTATCCATGGTTCTTTCCATGAGCTCATTGTAAGAACGTCCTTTTGTAGTAGTATAAGGGCCGGTAGCTGTTTTGGTAGTATTAGCTGTTTGCATACGCGTACGCTTGCGATAGCGGGTAGCTTCATTATCCAGCTCATTATAGGTTACGTTAGCTACTAAAGAAGTAGTAGGGTTGAAGCTGTAGTCAACTGTTGCAGCAGTACCCTTACGTGTACGCTCATTCTCCAGGTAAAGCAGACGAATATCAGTAGGGAATAAAATGGTTCCTTTACCATCATTGAAGTTCTTCTCCTGCCAAACCTGGGCATTCAATTCATCATAGCCATTAACTGTTTTGTAGTAGCTGGCAGAAAGGGCAACACCCAACTTTCCATTTGGAAGTTGATCTGTACTAAAGAAACGTTTTCCAAAATTGGCACTACCAATACCATTAAACTTCTTTCGCAAATTATTAAAGCCGCCACCCAGATCAAGGGACAAACGAGATTTCAGGCTGGTGGCTGTAGGTGTTTTTAAATTGATGGCGCCCGCAATGGCATCACCATCCTGATCTGGAGTCAAGGTTTTAATAACTTCCATTGAAGAAAGAATATTGGCAGGCACCAGATCCAATTGAGCATTACGTTGTCCCTCTTCTCTTGAGCCCATTATCTGCTCACCGTTTACGTTGATGTTAGTGAAGTTTCCAGGCGTACCTCTTAATTGAACGGTAGAACCTTCGCCTTGCTCACGACCAATAGTTACACCTGGCAGACGTTGCAAAGCTTCAGCCACATTCAGATCCGGAAAGCGTCCCATTAGATCCGCAGAGATAACTTGTTTAATATTATCAGCATTCCGTTGCTGGTTCAACGCTTTTTGCTGCCCTTCACGGAAAGAAGAGATCGTTACATTACGGAGGCTTGCTACATTGGAGCTAAGCTTCACTTTCGTATTAACGGTTTCACCATTTTTCACTATTACCTCTATTTCCATAGGCTTAAAACCCATGTAGTTGGCAACCAGTACATGTTTGCCCGGCGTTATATTCAAGAAAGTGAAGTTTCCGGCCAGATCGCTGGTAACACCTTGGTTTGTTCCTTTGATCAAAATAGAGGCGCCCGGCAATGGTCCTCCGTCAGCATCAGTAATTTGTCCTTTTACGTGTCCATTTCCGCTCTGGGCAACCGCAGTGATGGAGTAACCAGTGCACAATAGTATGAACAGCAAAATTGCCGTCAGGGATTTCTGAATCCATTGTTTCATTTAACAGAAGTTTAGTTGGTGAAAGAATTAATGAGTATGTAGTTGATTAGAATATAGCAAGCTGTGTAGTGATACGTGGTGAGGTTAATTTGACTCCTTACGCTCCGTATTTGAATTTTAAGTAGTCTGTTAAGAAGCGAAGGCCAAAACTGGTTCCAATATCCCTGTTTACTAACCATACCTTGCCATTGCGAAGGCGGGTTCTTGTTTCCAGTACAGCACCTCGCAGGTTAGGATCGGGATGCTTTACATCGTAGCGGTTATTCATGAGCCACACCGCTGATCTTTCGATGTTTTGTTCAAACTCTTTATAACCGTATTTAGAAAGCTGCATCCATAATATACCGGCAAAGGCTACGGACGAACCGGTGGCTGAACCTTTATCGGGCTGTCTGCCATTTAAGTAATTATCATAGAAAATAGTTCCGTCTTTCAATTGGGCTTTAGCAAAGGTTCTTGCTGTATTGGCTGCAGCATCTAAATATCTTTTATCCTTTGTCAGTTCGTAACCTTTTACTAAAGATTCGGCATACCATAGTGAAAAGCGTGGATGGAATGATTGTTCTTCTATAAAGTTTGGCATGAACTGCATCCATACCCCTTCCTTGCCCTGCTTCTCTACTAAGCTATTACATAGGTTGATGTAGGCTTCTTTGAATTTATTGTCTCCAGAAAACTCGTAAGCATCCATGAATAACCATCCTTCTGTATTAGGGCGGGAAACATCGAATAGCTTTTGATTGGGCTTATCTTTCCAGAAAGGGCTTTTCTCTTTCAGCACCTCGCCGGTCTTTGCATCAATATTATCATAACATACGCCCGCTTCAGCATAGTACATATTATTCAACATCCATGCAGCAGCTGAAGTAGCTACTTTGGCGTATTTCTGATCTTTTGTAACACGGCTTAACTCATAGATACCCGGCGTGCCATCTGATACGGTAGCAAATACGATAAAGTCTTCTCCTATTACATCGCCATGCTTTGCAGCAACCATTCCCTTCAGCACGGATTGATCTTTTATTTCCATACCAACCCAATAATCGCCTCCTTTTTTAGCAGCCTGCAAATAAGCTTTGTTACCCGTTTGTTTGTAGGCAGCCAATAAGGCATATACGGCCTGTCCTGTATGCCAAGGCACTTCATAATCGTACCACTTACCTTCTGTAAGGTTATAATCACATTTTGACTTTCCTTCTTTATCTAAAACCGTATTGGCTATATAATCGGCGGATTGTTTAATGGCAATTTTCAGATCTTCCTTTTTAACCTGTGAATAGCCACTTACTGACATCAGCATGAGTGAACCTGTGCCGAGTGAAAACATCCATTGCTTAATCCGCTTCATAAGTAGTTTTTTTAGGATTGAGTTGATATTTGTGTTTATGAGTTGTTACAGATAAGTCTTTATCAAGCCGGAAGGTGAATGTCCAGGGATGGCCTTCTTTTTTGGGCAGCTTCATCAACAGGTGATTTACTCCTGCCTTTAAGGTAAGCGTCATGGATCTTTCCTCACCATCTGGCTGTCCGCCGTTTATACTGCTAAAAACATTTTCTCCATTGCAGAAGATCTCTCCGCCATCATACGCCGCAAAAAAAGCCTTTACTGTTATCGGATGTTCTACCGTGATGTTGCAGTAAGCATATACCAGTGAAGAGTTGGGGGATTTATAATTTTCGTCAAGATCAATTACGCCACCATCCTGTGAAGCATATTTTTGCCAACGGTACGCTATGCCCTGGTAGTGTATAAAATCACCTGGTATGGGCGGCTTATTGTATTCCGTATTCTCTGAGTATAAAAAATCGGGGATCTTATCTTTTGATGAGAAAGGAAATGGTCCACCGAACATCCAGTTCTGAAAATAATATTCCGGGCTTTCTTTGATATTAAGACGAACATGAGAAACTTCTGGCAATTTGGTCTTTGCTTTCAAAGCTGTAATGGCCGCATGAAGATTACCAGAAAGCTGTTTTAAATCATTAATTCGTTTGTCATAGCTATCCAGTACCACATTCAACGAGTAAGGCTGATTTTCTTTTAACCAGGCTGTTCGAAATTGCTCCTTTAGTAGCAGGTGCCGAAGTGCAATTTCCATTACCTTCTTATCTGCTTCCATTAAAACAGCTATGCTATTTTGAGGTGTTGCATTGGATAGACTAACGGCTTTATAATATTTCTGTGCTACATCTGCCAGCTGAATTCTTGTATCGATAATTAGACGGTATTGATCGATGCCAAATTGCAGTGTGCTAATATCAGTTCTATGGCTTTGGGGATTGGCAGCTGCCAATAATTGGTCGGCAGCTGTAATAATGGTAAGAGCGTCTTTAGCAGATGTATTGTTTACAATCAGTTGTTGTCCGCTATCCGGCAGAATCTTTTGTCGCCATACCTGGTCATTCAGGTTATAAGTGATAGGAAGCGCTCTTAGCTCCATCAGTTTATTCAAGGCCTTTACATAAGCGCCATTGTCCGTTCCATAAGCCGCTTTTTCATATCGGTTATCAAATGAACTTTCCCATTTGGGATCTGCATTCCAGCTTTTATCTGCCGCTACATATACACCGTACCAGTCGCCAGAGAAAAGATAAGTTCCGCCATCGTCCCAGACAGTGGTAATAACACCAGCGGCACCATGCTTTGCGGCGTCGTTAACAAAATACCTGATGTTTGAACTTGCCATTGTCATATCGGGAAACATCCGGTAGGAATTCAAAATACCGGGACAAACCATGAATTGTAAGCCGCGTTTTTTAAAAGGAAGAATCAATTTGTCGTAGGATTTGTTCTCGCTATACTCCCAGGTCCCGTAGATGACATCCTTTGGTAGCATATCCAATACTTCTTCATGTTGCAATGCCACATCGCCCCACATTATCATTTGTTTATTGTGTCGCTTTACAATATCATATAAGAACTTCAGATGATCGGCGTAAAACCTTGCTGCACCTATACTGTCAATGTATTTTTTAGAGCGGCCTTTTGTCAGATCAAAGGTTTCATCGCAGTTCACATTAAAATAAGGTGATCCGAAGGCATCACATAATTCGCCAATAACATTTTCCAGAAACTTTCTGGCTTTGGGATCAAGCGGCGAAATCAATGTGGAAGTTTCACCCATGGATTTGTATTGAGGAAGCGACAGTATTTTTTCGAAATGACCAAAGGACTGAAAACTACCTATCAACTGTATGTGATGCTTGGTAGCATAGGCAGACAGTTCTTTTATTTGAGGTATGGTCAGCTTACCGCTATCAGGAGCAAAGTCCGGGTGGGAAAGAGGTTGAACGACATGCTCAATATAAAAAGAGAGGCCATTGACCTTTATTTCGGCCATACGTTCAATCTGTTCTTTAATATAATTAACAGTAGATATAGGACCGCGGCTGATGTCATCAAAGATCACGCGGTTGGGAAAGGATGGCCAGTCTACTATATTCACTTCCTTGTTCCAGCTGGCGCGAATTAATTGTTTAAGACTTTGCAAGCCATAGAAAAGACCTGTTTCAGTATTGGCAGCCAGTATGCTTTGTTTCTTATTTATTACTAATACATAACCCTCTTTACCAATCTTATCCATACGTGAGGCCGCGTATTTCATCACCTCGGCATCAAACTTTTTATCCTTACCCAGGATCCCCACGTTAATGGAGGTAACAGCTTTTAATGAAGGTGCTGTTTTAGAACGAAAGGCCATCCAGTGCTCCGAAAGCCTATTGACTACATCTTTATTTACTAAGCGGAAATTAAGGGAGAGGTTTGAAGAAATTGCTACCTGGCTATTACTTGTTTGTACGTATTGTGGATACGGCAATACCGGCAACTCTTTAGCAGCTACAACAGTATCCTGTAGCAAAAGAACAAGTGACAGTAACAAGTATATATAGCATCCCTTCTTCATTACCTGGCTTTGAGAAATGAATCAATTTGACTGTACCAGCAGGCACAGTATTAACATGTATAAGCGTGGATTAAAGCAATCGTTCGTTTAACAAAATCGTTTACTTCACTAATGTAACATTAATTTCCGTTAACGTACACGATAAGTAGCAACTTTTTTTCTAATATTTAAATATAGTTGACAATAACTGCTTACTATTTATTTGTAAATAGGTTTCTACAAGCATGTCTTACCGGTATCAGAGACCATTAGTTGGTATAAAATGTATAGTTATAACGCGTGATAATATCAATAGGCATGAAGGTGAGACTTTCAATATCGGCACCCATAACCAGTGTTTGGTAAAGCGTCATTATAGCGCGGTACCCCTGCTCTTCAGGCTTATGGGAAATCAAGAAATCGATGGTGCCGCTTTCAAGGTATTTTACATTCTCTTTCAATATATCGTAGCCAATCAACAACACATCCTCAATGCCCGACTTCACAAGAAAAGCAGCAACAGCAGAAACCCTTGAATTGGTTACAAAAATCGACTTGATCTCTTTTTGTTCTGCAAACAGGGTTGATAGTTGTTTTTCAACCGAGCGGGCGTTTGTCTGACGAATACTTAACGTAGTGATATCCGCCTTTTTATTATTATCCTTAAAATAATCTTTAAAGCCTTTTTCCACCTGGCTATCCATTTCAGCTTCTGAGATATTCAAGAACAGGATCTTTGATTTATTAGCTGTTCCAAAATCAATCAGGTGCGCCGCCTGGTAAGCACTGTGATACATATCCGGGCCTATGTAACAAAGTCCCTGCTGATCTGACAAAGGCGTATCAATTACAACAACAGAGATATCTTTTGCCTTACAGGCATTTGCAAAACCGGATGCCTCTTCGTTGAATAAGGGTGATAACAAAACACCATTTGGCTTTTTAGCAATTACTTTTTTTGCCTGTTTAATAAAGGATTCCCGATCCTTCAGATCAAAAAAATAGGTAGTTACCGATATGCCGTACCTTTTAATTTCTGCCTCAGCCCGCTGTATACCTTTTAATGGGCCTTCCCAGAAATCGGTTTCTTTAGATATATGCGGAATAAGTACAGCAATTTCAAATACCTTCTTTGACGCCAGCCGGCTTGCCAAAACATTTGGCTGGTAGTTCATTTCCTTTATGATCTCATTGATCTTCTCACGTGTCTTTTCAGACACACCTTCCCTGTTATGGATAACGCGGTCTACAGTACCAATGGATACATTTGCTCTTCTTGCAATTTCCTTAACACCGAAAGGTTCCTGAGCTTTTTTCTTCATGTACGTTACTATTGATCTTCAATTATTAAATACACAGAATGGGAAGCGCAACGTTTTAAACTGCTGGAATACATTTGAAACGAACACCACACATTTCTTCACATCAAAAAGGAGTGCATTTATTGATGCAATTTAAAATAGTTAGGAGAAACGTTTAACTAGTTGCTTAAGAATACAACGAGATGTTATCTTCTATCTACTTCGACTTAACAGACACCATGCGCACAGCATGATTATTCTGTTTGGTTATCTCCTTTTGCTTTGTGTCTACTTCTATAGTTATGCTGTGCCTACCACGTTGTGCCAACCACTGCCATTTCACTTCTTTCATTCTTGGATGCAGGTCATTAGGCGCTTCAATAGCATCGATCTTTTTACTATCGACTTTCTTTCCATCAACAATCAAATGAACTTCCACATCCTGCGCTATCAGGTTACCTATATTATGAACAGTAGCTGTTACTTCTATTGTCTGGCCTGGCACAATTGCACTCGGCAATTGAATATCTCTGTCTGCAATAGCCAGGTCTGCTACTGTGGTATTTGTATTTGCAGCAGTGCTTATCTGCTCAAGAGAAACCACCCAATTCATTTTAGAGGGAACGTCAAGTGATATAGTATTAACGCTTTCTACCAACACGATTTCTTTATCCGTTTTCAATTCATCTATAACACCATCATCATTGGTATCAATACCTGCTTTTAGCTTATAAAGTCCCGGTGCTACTAACCAGGTGCGCATCTCCACCTGTTTTTGTTTTCCAGCATTAAACAAAGACA
This sequence comes from Flavisolibacter tropicus, assembly GCF_001644645.1. Classification (NCBI taxonomy): domain Bacteria; kingdom Pseudomonadati; phylum Bacteroidota; class Chitinophagia; order Chitinophagales; family Chitinophagaceae; genus Flavisolibacter; species Flavisolibacter tropicus. Next base: position 3,382,284 of record NZ_CP011390.1, read on the forward strand.
CCGTAGCTGAAGTGGTATTGCCTCTACGTACAAAAACAGACACGTCAGCACCTGTATTTTTCCACGTAGCCACTAAAGCAGGATACTCAAAGCCACTACCAAAATGTCCAGTATACATGCCAAACAACAGGTTACTACCCGGCACATACACCCTATCAGTAAACTTCACTTCGCTGGTTAACAAAGGGAAATTATAACGCAGTGAATTCAACAACTCTCCAAATCCTTTTATGATCTCTTCTTGATTGTTGCTGATATCATATTTGTTATAAGGCTGCCCATATTGCAACACCAGATTATCAAATGCGGGAATGGTTGTTACCTTTTTAGCCATGGCAAATAGTTTAGACAAGGGATGCTTATCCTCACTTCCTTCATTTGAATTACCAGACAGGTTGTCCTTCACCCATTCAAAAGATCCGGGGTTGCTTTGGCTTGCGTGCCTGGTACTATCCTGCATGATTTTCACAACCGATTGCAAGGGCCTTAAAAAATTTTCATTCCGGGTAATAGCATACATGCCCAGCAAATGATTATACAATTCACCTACATGGCCAAGACTTTCCCATCGATAATAGGGATACGTTAAGTTGGCATCATACCAAGTACCAGTATACCCGCCTATCTTGTCCGATGTAAATGCTATTGCTGCCGGAAATACACCTGCAGGTTTACCATTTTCTTCTCTTTCAGCATCTTCAACCCAGGCATTACACCATTCTGAAAAAGACTGCAATAGTTGGGGATTTTTATTGTACCAGGCAAGCCACAATCCTGGCAGGACAGCTCTTGCATTCAGCGGCACATCCACACCATAAGGCTCCTCTTCCCGCACCTGTGTTGCCGACAAATAATAAGATTTGAAATGACGATGGCCTCGTGGGGTCAGGCCGGTCCAGACGCCTGTAAAATTTTGCATGCTATACATACATCTTTCCACATATTCCGGATCGCCGTATTTAATAAGAAACATCGCTGGATGTGTATCTCTAAACAATTCTGCGGAGTGTTCTACATCATCCACTCTTTTGGCGAATCCACGCTCTAATATTTCACTATTCCAAACACCATCAGCTAATCTTGTATAGCCTAGTGTGGCGGTACTATCATCAGCACCTAGAATAGCAGGGAGCCACCACCTCAATATTTCTACATCGTCACCATACTTACCTCCCAGTTCACCATTTGCTGTTTGCTTTTCCTTTACCCACCAGTTGATGATATGCAACATCCGGTACATGGCCTCACGCTGGTAAACAGCCCATAAAGGTGCACCGTCCACAGGCTTCAGATCAACACCTATAGCAAATGGAACTAGCGTCCCTCTATACATCTGTAAGATTGAGTGATCGGGAAATTTAGACGACAAGAGTGTGAAATGCTTTTCAGATACCGTATCCGGATAAAAGGTCCTATCCTCTTTGCCCAACCAGTAATGAAGCCTTCCTCGTAAGTAGAGGGCTTTGTAATAAAGCGGGTTAGATGGATCAGCAACAATTTCCTTTAGCATGTCGGCTGCTACATAATACCGTTTGATAGCACTTAAGCCGGTTGCCTTTACCGCCCATGACCAACCTGCACCTTCAAAATAAGAGCAGGCCTGCAGATAGTTATTAGCCAGGCGAAGTTGCTTTGCAGTACTACTATCACCAGCATTTGTTTGCAACTGTTTTTCCAATCCCGCTGCATATTGCTTTACTGCCATTGTATCCATCTCTATGGATGCTGATAAATCAGTCGATGTTGGAAGGGCCCGCTGCGTAGTACACGCGCAAATACCTACTACAGCGAACAGCGATATAGCAACTAAGTATTTCAAGGACTCTTATTTAAGTTTAGAAATTTCAACACCAGCTGTAATCACAGCACCTAGCCCGCGCGGATCGTGATCTATGGTTGGACGGTTCATATAAAACGCATCATCAAAGCCAATCTCTGTACCCCGGCATATTCCATGCACCGTACCATCTTCATCGATCTTGCTTTTTACCGCATTCCATCCATTAACAGCATACTTCTTATAGTCTTTAGGCAGCCATCCTTTACGCACTCCCCTGGCTATAGCCAAAGTGAATAAGGCTGTGCAAGAAGTTTCTTCATAAGAATCTTTTCTATTCAGCAGCTGATGCCACATACCATTGGGCTCCTGGTAAGTAACCAATTTGCCTATATGCTCTTTGAACATTGACAGAACCGTTTTATACTCCTTATGAGATGTTGGCAACCAGGTTAATAATTCTGCTGTGGCCCACACAATCCATCCGTTGGCTCTTCCCCAATAAGCTTTGGACCTTTCTTGTGTATGACTAAACCAACCATGCTTATAAAGACCATTCGTATCCAGCAAATATTTTCTAAAGTTGACCACTTGTTTGGCCGCATCATCATAATACTTCTGCTCGCCTGTAATGCGTGCCATGCGCAACAAGAAAGGCACACTCATAAACAGGTCATCAGCCCATACGGTAAAGTTTATAGGCTCTGGGCGACAGAAAGTACCATCCTCCAAACGAATCTGCCCGTTGCTTACATAGTTGGCAATGGGATCAATCAGATGTCGTAAAGCACTGTCTTTGTTTTTAAGATATAACTCTACTAATGGTAAAGAAGGTGTGCCACTATCATCCAGCATGGATAAACGGAACATGCGATGAAAGCTTCCACGATAAGCGGACAATGAATCGTACTGCCATTTAAAGAAGGCGTTATTATCTATAATAAACTGGCTGTACTTTTTTACAAACTGCGTATAACGTTCATCTTCCAGCGCCATCATACTCCATAAGGTAGCGCCGTTGGCATAGTTCCAGTCAGCATACGAGTCGCGCTTATAAGTAGCATTCGAATTGATCTTTAATTCAGAAAGAAACGCTTCCGGAGCTGCCTGCCAGGCTATTATTTTTTCACCAGCTGCATAATGTGTTCGTAAAGGCTCTGTTGGCTGAAACGAATATGTAGCAGGGAATACTGCCATGCGCCAATCGCCTTTGGCCGCATCATCAAACTTTACAGCATCATCTACATCTTTATTATCCAGTACCGGCCGAATAAAAATGATGGGATCACCGGTGCCTCCTTCAAAAGAAACCAGTATCTCATTTTGGCCTTTTGTAAGATCAGCTGCAAATGCATGATCAAACTCAAACCTGCCATAGGCAATCTCCTGCGGATTACCAGCTTTGCCTTCGTTCTGTTGATACACCAGCTTTTTATTCACCCACACCTTTACGTTACCACTGCTATTAATACCAAAATTGGCTGCCCGATTACCCGTAGCATAAGCTTGCTGAAATGCATATGCCACCTGGCCTTTCTGCGGTGCTATGTGTCTGAAATTGATCACCTGCATGCCTAACTGTGCTTCCTGCGGCACTAGTTGCAGTTCAAAAGCTGTTTCCCGAATGACCTTATCAGCCACTTTTTTCGCCAATAACAATGCGGTGCTATCCTGTGCAACTAACATAGTGGACAGAACGAAGCAAGAGAAAAATGTGGCTCCAAAAACTTTAATCATTGGAAATGTTTTTAGACGTCTTATCCTTCAGTATATAACGACGGAAAGGAAAGAGCTTAGTACTATTCTTTATAGATCCATTGTTGCTATTGGTGATATAAATCACCGCATCAGTACTATTTGACGATTGAGCGTCGATACCGGAAAGTGAAAACAATTCTGTTTTTGTAATAGCTACACCAGGCCTGTAGTCTACTGCTTTGGAACGGATCTTTATATCGGAGAGTTTTACATCATTAGCATTGCTGATATAGAATCCGTAAGCCGGCAAGTGTCCAAACATATAGGCTTCGGGGTAGTCTTTTTCTTTTGCCTCAATGGTTCTATACATTTCACTGGTTGTGCCGCCACCACTTGTTTCAATACTGATATTGCTTAACGAAATACCTTCAATGGGATAACCATCTATACCAGAAAATGAACAACCAATTGTATCGGCACCCGTAGCAATGATATTAGCAATAGTCACGTTCTTTATTTTGCCCACTTGGGGCTCTGCTGCTTCATCGATATGCTTTCTTGCACGATTGCCCAAGCGCATAAACAAAGGAACTTGTGGACCTTCAATAACAATATTACTGATGGCAATGTTTTCCATGATACCGCCATCTACCACTTCCAGTGAAATACCGCTAATACCAGCAGGTCTTCCATAGATCGTGGTGGTTTGTTTTGATGGCTTGATCACACAATTATCAATAGTAACATTTCTAAAACCACCGGTGGATTCTGTACCGAATTTGATTGCATTGCAATGACTGCTAACGATACAGTTGGTGATGGTTATGTTTTCTGAGACCAATGTAGATGTACTTTTAATCGTGATACCATCATCGTCCGAATCGCCTGTTACATTATTGATTCTTACGTATTTGCTACCATCAATATCCATCATGTCGTTATTCTTGTTGGAATGGTTCCAGATCTTGACACCATCAATGAGCACGTATTCACATCCTAAATAATGCTGCATCCAAAATGCGGAATTGCGTAACTGCACATCTTTTACTGATACATTTTTGCATCCCACAAACCATAGCAGGTAGGGTCGGTTTTTATAACGATCGGGCTTTACCGTAGTTGTTACAGGGAACATTGCGCCCTGCCCATCGATAGTACCCAAACCTTCTATACCCACATTCTCCTGTCCCTTACAAAAGATCAGGCTTTGTCTTGCCCATAGTTCTCCATAGAATCGAATACCCCCATCCTGGTAGGGATATTTTTTAAGATCGGTATGACCCATTATAATAGCACCACTAGAAAGACTTAACACCACATTGCTTTTTAAAACCAACGTGCCCGTTAAAAATGTACCGGCAGGGAAATAAACTTTGCCTCCTGTTTTGGTACACGAATCGATGGCTCGCTGAATAAAGGCCGCGTTATCGGAAGTAGCATCACCCTTTGCTCCAAAAGAAGTAACATCATATATTTCTGCGCGGGCGCCAAAGCCAGCAAGAAGCAGTACAATACCCAATAAAGAACTACGCATACAATAAAACCCCCTTGCTATTTATTTAGTGAATAGTTGTTGATCTGCTCCTGCAGCCAGATCGCAGTGCGTTTGTAGGCCTCATCGATATTAGCAATACCCGTTTCATCGCCACCCACATCTATCGCAAAATGACCTTTATAGTTTATCTTTTGTAAGGTGCTGAAGAAAAGCTCCCAGTCTATATATCCATCGCCGGGTACCAGGTGTTCCACACGATAGCCCTTGTTGTCTGAAATATGTATATAATTGATACGGTCCGCTAAGCGTAGCAGACTTAAAGTAAGATTGTCTTTAAAATAATATTGATTGGCTGTATCCAGGTTAAACAGGAGATTAGGACAGTTAACAGCGTTGGCAAAATTGATAAAAGAATCGGTGGTGGTGATCAGACTACCATCGCAAGGGTGCATGTGATAAGCCAGGTTGCATTTAGCGGCAATGCGGCATGCCTGCTGATAAGTAAATACAAGATCCCTCCAATAATCACTCCATTCAAAACTTTTATTCACGCCCGACCTCATCAGGTACTCCTGTGAATAATGGCGTTTAATGGGGCCATTCTCCTGTCGGCCAAAATTGATCAACGGACCATTATCCAAAACAGCAGGTGCACCAAGGCATGTAGCTATTTCGCAACCCATTTCAAATAATTCAAGCGCCTCGCAGTGCTTGGCTGGATCAATTGAACCCAGATCCGGCAATACAATACATAAAACAGGTAAGGTACATTTATACGCAGCTAGTGTTTCAGCAATCTCGCTCTTATGCGTATATAGGTATTCAATATTTGCTTTACCAATTCCTTCCAGCTCAATGGAGCTAAACCCTAAGGCAGCCATCTCCTTTATATGAGCAGTTGTTTTGCTTATATCAGGAGGGTATCCATATTTGGAAATGGTATGCAAATAGGCACACGTAATTTTCTCAGTATAGCAGTGGTTATTCATATAAGCTCTCTTTAATCGTTTTCCGTGTACGTTAACGAATTTAACAGAAAATACTTAGAAAAAGAGCTTACCCTAGAAATATTTTACTGAATAACAGATACTTTATAACTGATAGTTTGTTTGAATATGGGTACTGCCGGTGTTACTTCCAACTCGATAGGAAAGGCTTTTAATGCAGGATAGGGTGTCCAAAACTTATCGCGGTTTCTGCCCAAAATAATCTTTGCATTGCCCGACACTAATTCAAACTTCAACTTCTTTTTACCGGTATTTATAATAACTGTACGATCATCTATTGCATTAAATGTTGCCCCTTCTGCATCAACAAAAGGTTCTACTATTTTAATTGCTGGCCAGGCATCGTGCCAGCTAAGTTGAATGGTCTTCTGGTACGTGTTATTAGTAAAAAGATAATCGATCGTATACCCTACGCCACCAGCCAATTGATTCTTATCTTTCAACTCCCCACTTGCATGAACGCCATAGTGGCCCTGCTGCGTAGAATCAATAGTTAAACGACTGTCAAACTCAAAGAGATTGGTAAAATAGCCCAGGCTATCGGTATACTCGATACGTGGCGTTAATGACATAGTACCGGGAGCTTCTGGAAAACTCATTGGCTCAGGCCTTGTATAAACAGTAGGGCTTGATGCCTGCAAAAACCCAAGATCCTTCATCCACAAATAAGATACAGCACCACCTGTGGGGCGATACATGTACTTACCCTTTGTACCGGCAGGATCTTTATAACGATAGCCCGTAATAGTGGCCATAAAATTCTCTGTACGCACTTCCACAACATCAAGTGTAGGAAACAATTTCATCCATCCTATTTTATCAGAATGAAGGGCCGTCAATTCGCGTGTTGCTTCCTTCTCCAATTCATACGCCATGGCTATGTTCTTAGCCTTGGCAAACGTGGGATAGATGCAGGGAGGCGTATCAAATACCGCTTCATGGTGCTGACCAAAACCAATCAGATCTTTTGCCTTATTCTTCATTAAAAATTGAAGATTGCGCATTGATGCGGATGCATATACTGGATCTTCATCGGCATACATACTAAACAATACCTGGCAACCGTCGGAAGTAGCGCTTCCGTAACCCGTCCATTTATTAGAACGTATACCCCACGAACCATCTAATGAACCATCAGGATAAATAAAGTACACATGATTTTTTAGTGCGCGTTTTACATAACCATCTACCAATGTATCGGCTGTTAGTCTTGCATACAAGCCCAGTCCCCACAACGACATCTCCATATCATATCCCAGATCAACACCCTGTTTATTTTTATAACTCCTTCCACCTTCGCCATTAATAAAACCATCTTCATCCATCTTAGATACTGTTCTATGTGCTAAAGCCTGCGCTTGATTACTATAGGCATTGTTACCAAAAAACTGACCTGCTTTTGCCAATGTAGCAGTTGTTGTAGCTACATAATTAATGCTGGCAAACTCAGGCGTCATGTTTTTAAATAAGAAATCAGCCGCTGCATTCATAGCGGTCTTCCAGGCTGTTTTTTCTTGCTCTTTTAATTTAGGAGAAAGTGATTCATACGCCAGCAGTAACATCAACAGTTGGTCGGTGGTAGTACCTTTCCATTCTTCTGGTGTTTCCTTCCAGCTTCCATCTTTCTCTTGCTGTTTCATCAGCCAATTAGCTGTAGCCAGTGCTGCTTTTAGATACGCTTCATCACCACTTATTTTATACATAATGGCAAATGGATAAACCGCTTCTGCTGCCCTTGTGTGCAGCACATTACAATGGGCACACTGTATAGCACCATACTGTGCATCCTCTTTTTGCACTACCTGCCGTTTGAGCAAAGCGCTGGTTAGCTCTTTCAATGCAGCAGCATAGGCTTTCTTTGTATTTATGCGCTGCGCGTTTATGGATAAACTAAGAACCAATAAAAGAGGAAGAACAATCAGGACCCGTGAAAAACGTACCATTCGTAATAAGGTTTAAATAGGCTTAGGCAACTGTGATTTAAAGGCTTACTATAAAGAAGCATGTGTAGCAACAACTGGTAACGCTTCGTGATAAGCTACCAGACCTTCAATGGGCGCGCACAGAAACGTTCCCTGCTTCATTTGAAATTGTTCGACAACTTCTGTTAGAATAGCTTGATATGTATATCCAATAGATCCTACACAATTGAAACTGTATTGCTGAAAATTGGGATATAGACTAACCAGGTTTTCAAACAACGCCACAAACGCTTTCCGTACAAGTTCATGCATATAAGTATGTTCAATATGCTGATGTACAAAGCGACTAAAACCGGCACAAAAACGATTGGGTAGCTTCTTTGAATAGATCTCATGGATAATATCGTTGGGCGTAAGATGAAACTCCTGCCAGAAGTTTTCTTTTATATCCTGAGGCATAACATCCCGGATATAATCACCTAATAGCTTTTTACCAATAGCAGTGCCACTGCCTTCATCGCCCAGGATATACCCCAGCGAATCAATGTTGTGCGTTATAGCCTTACCATCATAGAGGCAGGTATTGGTACCGGTACCTAATATGGCAGCAAAGCCTGCCTCGTTCCCCAGCAAGGCCCTTGCTGCAGCCAGCAGATCAAGCTCTATATAATTGTTTGCTGATGGAAAGATGGCTTTTAATGCCGTATCTAACACTTCTTTTTTCTCGGGATAACAGCCAGCCCCATAGAAATGAATTTCATCTACCTGATCAAGTGCAGCCTCCCTGGGCAACTGTAATTGTAATGATCGGACAATTTCATCGCTTGAAAGGAAATAGGGATTATATCCTTCGGTGGTAAAAAACAAGTGCTCTCCCTTCTCCTGCATCAAGCACCAACTGGTTTTAGTAGAACCGCTATCGGCAATTAGCTTCATGGTAAAATATAGATGGTAAATAGTATAGCAAACAATAGCTAATATAGTTTTTAATCCTTATTTGAGTTTTGTAAAGCGGAGCGCTTCGCGCTACTTGTTTCACGCAGAGGCGCAGAGGACGCAGACGGAGGAACCACGGAGGCACGGGGAACACAGGGTGACACAGAGAAGATTGTCTGAACCGGGATTTGGGGAGATTTTGAGATTAGGGAGAAATGGCGGATGGCAGATTTAAGTTGACAGGGAGGGAATATCGAACAAGGAACAAGGAATGATGAATATAGAAGTGGAGGAAATGTTCAATGCGCAATTATCAATGTTCAAGGTACAAGGAAAGAGAGAACTTGCTCTACAGGGCCTGGGGATTTCCTTCGCCAGATAGCCCCTACGTTGTTCACTTTATCTATGTGCATCCCATTGAGTGGTATCTCAGCATAGAACAGCCGTTCCGTTTTATGGACCTGCCGAATGAGGACATGCTGCAGTTTAAATGCTACGAACTGCGTGATTTGCTGCGCCTGTTTCGCAGCTCCGACGCTGGCGTTTTTGAATGGTTGCAATCGCCAACTGTTTACCGTCAGGACACCGCTTTTATGGAACCGCTACAAAAGCTTATGTATTCGTACTATTTAGAGCCTGTCGGTCGACGACATTATACAGACACAATCCGTAAACTCTTGGAACGGGATCTGCAAGCTGAAGAAGTCAGCCTGAAACAATATCTCTATGCCCTACGATCGGTATTGGCAGCACTATGGATACAGACCTATATCGATTATCCACCTATGGATTTTAATCGTTTGTGCAGCCTCGTAAGTGACCCAGTCATCCTTTCGCGTATCAATGGTTTATTGAAGTTAAAAGCCGCCACCTCTGAGCAGCATGCTATAGCACGCGATGAAGAACTGAACTTCTTCTTTGAGCAAACCAGGGAAAAATGTTTGGGCATGAGCCGTATAAAAAAGGATACCGATGCTGCCTCATTGAACAAATTGTTTAGAAAGATGGTTGGTCTCTGATGAGGAGCACTTATAAAAAAAGAAGGCTGTTTCATCAACAGCCTTCTTTTTTTATAAATAGGAAATCCAATTAAAACTTGACAATACTGAAGGAGCCTCCGCTCAATAGGTTTAATGGATTAGATGCGTTGGCATTTAATACAGTAATCTTTATTTGATCGCCAGCAGTAAGCTTTTTCACTACATGAAGCATTCCTCGTCCGAAAGCGACTGAGGTTGGTACAAAAACGCCATAATCAGTAAGAGTGCCGTTTACACTAAGATTAAGAGCAGGCGAACCGGCAGCTGAGTTACTAGCAACAGACGCAGAGATCATATAATTTCCAGTTACGCCTACTGTATAAATGTAGGTGCTGGTATTAAACGATCCGATAGTAGACGAAACACTAACGGTACTAAAGGGAACATCTACCATTGTACTGGCTGCAATATTATTTACTGCCGGGTTACTGGCTATAAGGTCAGTGCTTCCGCTACCTGCAGGACCTTGAGCACCTGTAGCGCCGGTTGCCCCAGTAGCACCTGTTGCACCTGTAGCACCAGTCGGTCCTTGTGGGCCTTGAGGGCCTTGTGATCCGTTGCACACATAGCGGGTCAACGCCACATTCACTTCACCGGCATCTAATGCACCATTACCATTGGCATCCAGACCGTATTCCATTTTAGTTCCACCCGTAGCACAGTTAGCACCTGCCGGTTCTGCAGTCGTTTTCACCAGGGAATTATAACCGCTGGCACCGGTAGCACCTGTGGGGCCGGTTGGACCCTGAGGACCATTAGCGCCGGTTGCACCTATTGCGCCCGTTGGCCCTTGTGGACCTGTAGCACCGGTGGCTCCCGTGGCACCAACATTACCTTGTGGCCCCTGCGATCCATTACATATATAACGGGTTAGTGCAACGTTTACTTCAGCTACATCTAACGTACCATTACCATTAGCGTCAAGGCCATGTTCTACTTTAGTTCCCCCGGTTGCACAATTGGCGCCCGCAGGTTCAGCAGTAGTTTTTACTAAAGTTGTTAATCCATTAGCACCAGCAGCGCCGGTAGCACCAGTTGGACCTATTGGACCCTGCGGACCAGTAGCACCAGTTGGGCCTTGAGCACCAGTAGCGCCGGTGGCCCCAATAGCTCCTGTAGCACCAACAGGTCCTTGTGGACCATTAGCACCTATGGCACCCGTAGCTCCTGTTGCGCCTACCGGCCCCTGTGGACCTGTTGCACCAGTTGCTCCGGTTGCACCTGCAGGACCTTGCAAACCCTGTGAACCATTACAGATATAGCGGGTTAAAGCAACATTCACTTCAGCCGCGTCTAACGTGCCATTGCTGTTAGCATCTAAACCATATTCTACTTTTACACCCCCAGTAGCACAATTAGCACCTGCTGCTTCCGCAGAAGTCTTTACCAGGGAGGTTTGACCGTTAGCACCAGTGGCGCCTGTAGCACCTGTAGCACCAACCGGTCCTTGAACCCCTTGGAGGCCTTGCGCTCCAGTAGCACCTGTCGGACCTGTAGCACCAGTCAACCCGGTGGGACCCTGCGGGCCCGTAGCACCTGTTAAACCAGTAGGTCCTTGCGGACCAGTGGCTCCAGTACTACCTTGAGCACCATTGCAGACATAGCGGGTTAGGGCTGCATCTATTTCACCAGCATCTAACGTGCCGTTGTTATTAACATCCAAGCCCATTTCTAGCTTAATACCACCCGTGGCACAATTAGCGCCGGCGGCTTCAGCAGTAGTCTTTACCAACGCGGTTTGTCCGTTAGCTCCAGTAGCGCCTGTGGCTCCAACCGGACCTGTTGGACCTTGTGGGCCGGTAGCACCTATGGCACCCGCAGGACCTGTAGCACCCGGAACACCTTGAAGTCCCTGTGTACCAGTAGCTCCAACAGGGCCTTGCGGACCCGTTAATCCTGTAGGTCCAGCTGGCCCTTGTGGTCCAACGGCTCCTTGTGGTCCTTGTAATCCCGTAGCGCCTACAGGGCCCGCCGGGCCGGCTGGTCCCTGCGCACCGGTACCACCAACAAACTGCCAGCTGGGGCTAGCCGCAGTTCCTTTATTATAATAAAAGCCTTCAGTGCCATCTGTTTGATAGATCATTAACCCTTTAGCAGGATTCGTGATGGCATTACGTTGTGCCGTTGTCATTCGGGGAATCAAAAGCCCTTTGTTGGTACTTTTTATATCCAGTTGTGCACTGTTGTCGGGGAGAGAGCCATCTGCATTAACGGCTACGTTCTGTGTTTGTCCCGACATACATGCCAGGAGCAAACCAGCCAGCAATGCCTTGCTCAGATGCTTTCTTGCAGGTTGAAACATTGGGTATGAATTAATATTTAGTCTTTAATAATCTTAATAGCAGGATGTGCGATGCCAGAGAAATGCATCATATAGGTACCGGCAGCCAAGAAACCAATCTCACACTTCACCTCATTCAGCCCTATTTCCGCTGCAATGGTTTTGCTAAACACCGTTAGTCCGTTGCCACTGGTTAGCCACAGCTGCACACTGGTAGCGGCAGGACTTGCAAAACGAATGGTAAGCGCTGACCTGGTAGGGTTAGGGAAGGCCAGGATGCGTAATTCATTGGGAAGCGTTACAAGGGAATGACTGATGGTACTGCCCAATGTGATGCGGCTGAGCGTATGAAGACCGCCTTGAATAACAGAATTGCCGGCTGTTTGATTCCCCCCCAACAAATTCCAGTTGCGGCTATTGCCCAGTGCGGACCAGGCCTTCAGCTCGTTTTCATTAATACCTGCCAGTTCTGCATCCAGGTAATGAAAGTTTACCGTGGCATTGAGCGACTGGTTATTGGTTGGCAACACATCGTAAAAGCGACGGATGCTGTACCCGCTGGCACTTACCTGTTGCTGATGGCCTCTTTTGATAAGCGTAGTGCCCATATTGACCTTACTGGTGATCTCCAGGCCCAGGTTGCCCGGATTGGCAGCAGCTGGCGCATTGAGTGTAGCCGTTCTTAAAACAAACCCTGTTGAAGAACTAGTTATATAAGAGTTAGCATGCTCACCCACCAGGTTGCCGGTAGTACCCAGGTTAATGTCAAAGCCATTCATATCCAGCACGCCCTGTGTTAGTACCAACTGATTGGAAACCGCTATAGGACCTAGCAGCTTTACACCGCCGGCCTGGTTCATTACCAGGTTGTAAAACTGTAGTGGCGATCCGGAACTAACGATAGTACTCGCCGTATTACCGGTCAGGCTTACGGTTCCATTACCGGCAGATATAGTACCGTTATTGACAATACCGCCGTTATTGACTACCAGGTGACCATCTCCATTGATAATCATATTACCACCGGATGTAACCGTTACTACCTGGGCAGCAGCGCTAATAGCAAACAGGGAAAAAAGCGGGGAAAGCAGTTTTAGAGTTTTTATCATGCAGGCAGTTAGTAGTACGAATAAAATGGTTTTGTTTTGTGCAGAAAGAAGGACAACAACGCCATGGCATCAATTCTTCCTCGTTCTTTACCTGCACCGTTTTCGGGGGCAAATGTTAGCAAAAATGGCCAGATTTGCAAGTTTCACGCCGCCAGAAGGTAATTTGCCGTATGTTTTCTGCTATTTCCAGACCGGCCAACGATCAAGTTCAGGGCAAAAGATAAATATCCTTGATGCACCGAAGGACTATAGAGCCAGCAGAAAGGATACAGGCAATTGAAAACGGGGTTTATTGTCACTCCAAACAGACTGTATAGCCCTTTCAGACAGTAAAACTATTGTCCCATACACCGGAAACTGCTATTTTTCCGCTTTTTACCTATCAAAACTGACGCTATGAGAACGTTATCCTGTATCATCTTGCTTTTCAGCTCCCTGCTGGTTTGTGGCCAATCGAAAAAAGAAGTTAGTGTAGATGATTTTGTTCAATCCATTCAAAAAACACAGGAATCTGGCGATACCATGAAGATGGTGTTTTGGTTTCCTACGGAATTCTGGGATGTAGTAAACAGAACCACGCCCGACTATGATTCCGCTAGTGTTAAGCTTCTTGAGGTAATGGTAGAAGACTATCTCATTTTTGCGGTTGTGGATGGTTTCTTTTCTACTGATGGCGGCCAGTTTAAAACGGAAGCTGAAATGCGCAAAACCATTCGTCTCATCGACAAAGACAATAAGGTATACCCTCCCTTGTCAACCATAGAAGTACCAAAGCCACTAAATCATATCATGTCGTCAATGAAACCAATGCTTACCAACATGTTGGGCAACGTAGGCAGTGGCTTCAACTTCTTTTACTTCAAGGTAAAAGACGCGAACAATAAAGATCTGATCAGCGCTACCCAAAAAGGGGCTTTTTCTATAAAACTTAACAATGCGGACTTTACCTGGAGCCTGCCCCTGGCAGCCTACCTACCCGGTAAGCTATGCCCCGTTGACCAGGTAAAAATGAATACCGAATGGGCATTCTGTCCTTTTCATGGCAATAAACTGGTTCAATAAACCATAAATATTACTAACTCAATGCTATGATAAAATCAGCAAGTGGCCATTGTATAGCAGTCCTCTTACTAGTCGTTTTAAGACAAACTACATTGTAGGCACAGGCCCGGGAGCTGCCTACTCCGCTTCAGGTGATGGAGCGATACATGCAGGTTTCCGGCGACTTTTCACGCATGGCCAACACCCGTATACTGGTAAGTTCTGACCCTTTCAATGGCGTTGTGATGGATGTAGAGATCATAAAAGACTCTACCAACCGCATGCGTCAAACCGTAGTGGTTTACGACTCGGCCCGCAGTAAAAAGTTATCAGAAACCATTACCATTTATAACAGGGGCAAAGCCATAAAGATTGAAGACGGCAAAAAAGAGCCGGTAACAGATATCAAGTTGCTGGATGAAATGCAGCTCTACTCGTACATGTTTTCCGAGGTGGCTTACAATAAAGAAAACTTCACGTTGGAAATGGAAGGGATTGAAACCATTAAAAACAGTGATTATTATAGGATAAAATCCACCTCTCCTAACGGCATTATACGAACGAATTATTATGATAAAGAAACTGGCTTTCTAGTATATATTGACAATGAGGAAGTCAAAAGTCACCTGATGGATTACCAAAAGATCAACGGCCTTATGTATCCCATGGCCACTTATACTGAAGGTGCCAACGGTGCGGTATACACCCTACGCATCAAGGCCATTTATAGCAATGAAAAGCTAAAGCCCGGCCTGTTTACCCTCTAAAACTTCACTAAAAACACAGAACCCATTGCCCAAAGAGCATCCACCCCACCCTAAAAGGGAAACACACAAGGAATGGTTGGTGGCTGGTTTTCAGGTTGTGAGGTTTGTACGTTCATTTAATGTGAGAGCAACCCTTCCTTCAGCAAGTTCAGGATAAAGTTGGGGTGAAAGTTATTACTAGCTGCACCTGAGTGATGGTATAAAAGTTGGCCGCAGGAAGCGTACCCAAGTAGAGCGGACCGCCTTTACAGAAAGCGGCCTTTTCCGCCGCTTTAACATTGATTGTTGAGCATTGAACATTCCTCTCTCCCCCAATTACAAATTCCTTCTCTCCTTTCCTCCTTCGGTTCTTTTATCTCTAAGCTTCATTATACCCTTCTCGCAGCTCATAGCTCACGGCTCATAGCTTTTCCGCTACACTTAAATCAGCCATCCCATCTGCGGTCCCTACCTTTGCGCTTTAGCAGGAATATGGAATTCAAAGATTTTAATCTCAATAAACGATTAGTGAACGCGCTTGATGACATGGGTTATAGCACGCCCACGCCTATCCAGGAGCATGCTTTCTCTGTGGCCATGAGCGGGGCCGATGTGTGTGGTATAGCACAGACCGGAACCGGTAAAACCATTGCCTACCTTCTTCCCCTGCTCAACCAGTGGAAGTACAATAAAGACAAAGACCCGCAGATACTGGTACTGGTGCCTACGCGCGAGCTGGTAACACAGGTAGTGGAAACGGTAAAACAGCTGTCCACCTACCTGAGCCTGGATGTAAAAGGTATCTATGGCGGTGTGAACATGAACACCCAGCGACTGGAGCTGCAAGACGGCTGCGATGTGCTGGTAGCTACCCCTGGCCGGCTGTACGACCTGGCCGTGGTGGGTGCTTTTAAAGTAAAGACCATCAAAAAGCTGGTGATCGATGAAATGGACGAAATGCTAAACCTTGGCTTTCGCACCCAGCTCAAAAATATAATGGACCTGCTGCCGCAGCGTCGTCAAAACCTCTTGTTCTCCGCTACCCTGATCGAGGAAGTGGAGGAAATACTCTCCGAGTTTTTAAACAACCCCGTACGGGTAGAAGCGGCACCTGCCGGTACGCCGGTAGAAGGTGTGGAGCAGACCGCCTACGAAGTACCTAATTTTTACACCAAGGTAAACCTGCTAAAACTCTTGTTGACTGAAGATGATACCATGCGTAAGGTGCTGGTGTTTACCGCCTCTAAAAGCCAGGCCGACCAGCTGTGGGAAGAACTGGAGTCGGGGCTTGATGAACCTTTTGGCCTTATTCATTCTAACAAAGAGCAGAACTACCGGTTCAATACCGTGAAGCAATTCAAACAAGGCATCTACCGCGTGCTCATAGCCACCGACATTGTGGCCCGTGGTATTGACATTGCCGAAGTAACCCATGTCATCAACTTCGACCTGCCCGATCAACCCGAAAGTTATATACATCGTATAGGTCGCACGGGTAGGGCCGAAGCAAAAGGCATAGCCATCAGCTTTATTACCGAAAAAGACGCTAAGGCCCGCGAAGCCATAGAAGACCTGATGAAGTTTTCCATTCCGGTATCGCCATTACCAGAGCACCTGGAAATCTCCACCCGACTCACTGAAGACGAGATCCCCAAGGTATACGTGAAAGAGATCGAAATAAAGTTGCCTAAAAAAGAAGAACGCGGACCTGCCTTTCATGAAAAGAAGGAAAAGAACAAGAAGGTGAATGTGCGGGTAAGCCATAAAGACAAAATGATGAAGAAATACGGCAAGCCGAAGAAGAGGGGAGCGAAGAAGTAAGGACTAGGATTGGAGGATTAGCTGATGGAGTTGACAGGTTAACAGGTTGATAAGTTGACAAGGAAGGGAATATTGAACAAGGAACAAGGAATAATGAAGGAAGAAGTGGAGGAAAGGCACAAGGGGCAAGAAACAAGGAACAAGAAAGGAAATGTTCAATGCTCAACGTTCAACACTCAATGAGCAATTAAAAAGTAGAAAAATAAAAGAGAGAAAAACGCTGCCTACGGAGTGCTTTTCTGTTTTAAAGCATGTTTGATCTTCTGGTTATGTGCGTTGGCACTCCTCCCCTTCGGGAGGCCGGGAGGGGCCTCACGTTTGACGTTTGACGTTTCACGTATTTTCACTTTGGAATTTTAAACACATGGTTTCTAACGATCCCTTACATGGCAAAACATTGGAGATGATCCTTACGCAACTGGTGGATCATTATGGCTGGCCCGAGCTGGGCAACCGCATCCGCATCAATTGCTTTATCAGCAATCCCAGCATCAAATCGAGCCTCACCTTCTTACGTAAAACACCCTGGGCCCGGCAGAAGGTGGAGACACTGTATGTGCGTATGTTGAAGAATCGCGGATAAAGACAAGAAAAGCTGCACGCTGCAAGGTCGTGAGTGGTGAGTGGTGAGTGGCGAGTGTCGTGAGACGTGAAAGAGGACGGCTGCAAGCTACACGCTGCACGCTACACGCCAAGAGTCAATCTCTTTTATAGTTCTCTTCTCTCTTTATTGAACATTGATCGTTGAGCATTGAACATTCCTTCACTTCATTATTCTTCCTTCCTTGCTCATTGTCCCCTGTTACTTCTTTAAGAATACCAAACGTTGGGTATTGGCTTCCATCTGAGGTACCCCTATTTTTGCTCCCCTTAAACAGGCTTTACACAGCTTCATTCATTTAATACCTTAACTCATACACTCTATAAAAACAACCTTATGAAAAGTTACGCCCCCTTCAGACTCTTGCTGTCATTCTTCTGTTTTGCCGCTTTGGCTTGCCATAAAAAAGACAAACCACAAAACCCCGAAGAACAGCTGGCTGAAAATCGCAAGGCAGATGCCGCCCACAATAACAGCATTACGCCCGGTGTAGGCAATGTGTTCTATACCGACAAACTGACGCCCAATGCTACCAACCAGCTGGTATTTAAGATTGCCTATAATAATGATACCCTTGCAGGATATGGCAAGATCAATAGCAGCGGTCAGCTTCAATACCTGACATCTACCGTGCTAGCCAAGAAAGGCAATACAGAATTATTAGTAACCGAATTGTTTCCCGAAGTATCCAAGAGCCGGATGTACACCATTCTGAATGGTATAAAAGGCTCCATTGTAGTGGAAATGAATCATATTTCTGGTACCCGCGTAGCCATGTCGGTACTGGACCTGGATTGGGCCACCGGCACTTCTAAAGTGATCAAAGAATCGTACTTCGAAAACGGTAAGCCCACAGCAAACTATAGCTCTTTCAAACTGACAGGTGAGGGTGGCAACCGGGTGTATAATTGTGCAGAACCACAACCCAGTGATGATATCAGCAAATCTGTAGACAATTCCCTGGATTATTTCCAATGTGGTGGTCATGCCTATGATACGTATCCCGCGCTGCAGGCGGTAAAAACGGCCATCACCTCGGCGATCGAGTCCATGAAGAACGCTGGCCAGACCTTTCAAAGCAAGTTAGACCAGCTCAATGCCCTGCAGGCCAATTACAGTTATCTCAATAGCATTTTTACCAGCATCAATGACAAGATTTCGGGATACAAGTTTGAGAGAACGGTACTCGGCGGACTTTTAAAACAGCTGGAAGAATTGATCAACAAACTAAAGGCCCAACTAAAGCCCGATGTGTTGCTGGTACCGTTTGAGCAGGCCTCTGATCTGAACTACGATGAAGTAACGGACAACGAAATCAAGCTGGCCTTTACCCTGATCGATAACAAAACCAAATTGCCCTACACAGAACAACCGGTAGGTGTGGATATGGCCTTTTTAATTCCAGGCACTAATGAAGCCGTGCACATGGAAAGCAAGTTTACGTCGACCGTTAATGGACTGGTAACCTTTAAGCTGGACCCAACAACCATACCTAACTACCAGGCGTATACGACCTTGACGGCTAAGTATGCGTTCACCAGCGATGACTGGACTAAGAGTGCTACTAAACCCATTACCTTATATTTCATTAAACCTAAGCTGGTTTTAGGTAGCGGCGGCACGGTTCCCTTCTCGTTCTCCTTTGAAACAGGTGTCAAAAAAACCTTTAAGATAGTAAATGAAGATGGCCGCGCTATTGTGGTGAACTACAATGACGTAACACTGGTTAACTCCAACCCAAAAGTGAACTATGCCCTCTTAAAAGGCACGAGCGACTTTGAGCTGACCTTATCGACAGATGAACTGACCGACCAGACCACCACCGTGGATGTATTCTATAAACAAAAGAAGCTTCAAACCATTTCAGCCACAGTGACAACAGC
Organism: Flavisolibacter tropicus; assembly: GCF_001644645.1. Taxonomy (NCBI): domain Bacteria; kingdom Pseudomonadati; phylum Bacteroidota; class Chitinophagia; order Chitinophagales; family Chitinophagaceae; genus Flavisolibacter; species Flavisolibacter tropicus. Next base: position 3,401,641 of record NZ_CP011390.1, read on the forward strand.
CTGTGGCGATGCGCCTGTGATCAATGGGATAACGTTAGACTGTGCTTCCTCAGGTATCCGGTTCAATGTTTCTTTTACAGCCGGTGGTTCGGGAATTATCCCAAGTGGAGGCAGCGGCTGGTGTGATCCTGCAGAAACCTGTTACCCGGTTCGGCTTTATTTCCTTAACCCCGGTGCTACGGAGTGGAGCATTGCTTACAATGGGTATAGTGCAAGTATGGTTTCCGGCACGGTGAACCAGGGCGTAGTGGGTATTTATATCAAGAATTGTTTAAGTGGTAAATCGGCTGCCGAAAGTTTGCAGGCGTATTACACAGGGTATCGCTGGCGGGTAGAGCTCATGAACCGATGCAACAAGCGAAGCAACATCGTTGAATTCTAACAACATAGATGTTGTCTATTTCATAAAGCGGCTGCCAATACTAAAAATTGGCAGCCGCTTTTTTTACCAGGTATGTATTGGGCTACAGAAGCACTATTGTTTTGGCGTTCGAAATACCTGGCGAACCTCATTCATTGTTGATTTTGTTGCTTCTGTTAGGAATACGTCTTGACAGGTTTTTGTTTGAAATGCTCCTTCTTGCCTCTTGCTTTACGTTCTTTTTTCCTTGATGGACCGCGGAATGGCAGGATTAGTAGGATTAACAGGATTAGAGGTTTCTAGTTCTAAGTGTTCTTTCTTCTTCTTTCTTTTTTCCTATTTGGACCACGGATGGGTGGGATTTGGAATGGATTAGCAGGATGAGAAACTTTTTATTTTTAGTGCGCCTTCTACCTCTGGCTTTTCAACTTTTTTCCTTGATGAAAAAAGTTGAGCAAAAAAATCAAGGCCCGCCAATGCGCCTCCGGCTGCCGGGCCACCCACGCACAGCAACACCCCACTGCTTTAATCTTTCATCAGGATAGGTAGGTCGTTTTTAATGTACCCTTCCCAACGTTGGGTGCAAGGAGCAAAGAAGGTAGCGAACGCTGCTATGCGAAGAAACGGCAGGCGCTGTATATTCCGCCCGACTCTAATAATACAGAGAGGCTGTAAACTCGGGGCGCAATATAAGGCGCTGGACCAGCCTGCTATATTTGCTTAGATGTTGTGGCTTGGGGATTGTGGGCTTTGCTTTCTGGTATTGGCGCATTGTTAGTTCTGTTATAATGCAACTCTAAGTAACAATAAAAACATTCGAACACTTTGGGTGTAAAACTCCAAATTCCCTTCTTCCTTCATCATTCCTTGTTCCTTGTTCATTATTGTCTTATCCCTTGTTCACTATTCCCTTCCTGTCATCTGTCCTCTATCCTCAGTCATCCCTCCGCGTCCCTCCTTGCCTCCGTGGTTCCTCTGTTCCGCGCCTTGGCGCGCTCTGCTTGCCGCTGCTCTCCCTTCGACTAGCTCAGGATTTGCTACATTCGGCCTTTATACTAATGACGATCGAACATCCATCTCAATACCTGCCCAAGGAGCTTATAGACAAGCTTCGGGCTGTAGCGCCGGAAGCAGAAAAGCTGGGGCAGCTACATCCCGAACAACTGGCCATTATTCATGACCAAGGATGGTTGAATATGCTGGTAGCAAAAGCGTATGGCGGATTGGACCTGTCACTGGCAGATGTATTGCGGACTGAAGAAGCACTAGCCTGGACCGATGGCAGTGTAGGCTGGGTGGTAACGCTTTGTAGCGGTGCAGGCTGGTTTGCCGGGTTCTTAGATGAAGCACTGGCCAAGGAAGTATTTTCTCATCCACAGGTATGCATAGCCGGTAGTGGCGCCACAACAGGCACCGCTACAGAAACGGAAAGCGGTTATACCATCACTGGTTTTTGGAAGCATGCCTCCGGCGCACATCATGCCACAGCGTTTACTGCTAATTGTCAAATAGAAAGAGAGGGGGAATTGCTTCTTGATACTAAGGGGCAACCTGTAATACGCACTTTCTTATTCTTAAAAGAAGAAGTGACCCTGCACCCTACCTGGAATGCCATGGGTATGATGGCTACGGGCAGTCATGCGTTTTCAGTAACCAACCTGCACGTACCACCTAATCGCTGCTTTATCATAACACCTGAACAGGCACAACTACCTGATGCTATCTATCAATATCCTTTTTTACAATTGGCAGAAACCACGCTGGCAGTGAACCTATCAGGCATGGCCATGCGCTTTATTGATCTTTGTAAGGAATATGCTACTGCCAAACTAGAACGTAATGGCCGTTCTACATCACACCTCTTGTTGTTTACGGAAGCGGCACAAGCGCAACTGAATACGTTGCGTCAAGTGTTTTATGATACCGTGCAGGAGTCTTGCGAATCTTTATTGGAAGCGACCAGCATTAGCGATTCGCCTTTTTCATCCGTGAGCGCAACCAGTAAGGAGTTGCTATTCAAAGGACGTCAACTGGTGAATGAACTTTATCCTTACTGTGGACTGCAAGCTGCAGCTACCAGCACCGAAATGAACCGCATCTGGCGAAACCTGCATACAGCGGGGCAACATGCTCTGTTTCGTTCTATTTGAGAACTGGGAATTTGGGATTGGGAATTTGGAATTTGAAATCAGACATCTTCAAATCCGCCATCAGCCATTCAACGGCAACAGTATCTCAAACACCGTTCCTTCATTTTCCTTACCCCTTGCGGTAATGGTACCACCATGCCGCTCTACGATCTTTTTACAAAGCGATAGTCCCAGACCGGCACCTTCATATTTATCTTTTGAATGAAGCCGGGCAAACGCCCCAAAGATCTTTTCGGCATATTCCTGCTCAAAGCCAATACCGTTGTCTTGCAGCCGGATGCGGGTCACCGCTTTCCCATTCAACTCCATTTCTTCTGTGGTAATGTTTATGACTGGTGGCACGCCCACCCTGGCAAACTTGAGCGAGTTGCTGATCAGGTTATAAAAAAGCTGGTGCAGCATTACCGGCGACCCGTACAAGGTGAGCAGATTGGAAAAACGGATCGTAGCATCATTCTGCTGCATCACCAACTCCAGGTCAATGGCCACATTTTTTATCAGCAGGTTCAGATCTACCGACTCATATAATTCTTCCACCGCGCTAATGGTAGAATAGGCCAGCACACCATTGATCATGGACAACATACGATTGCTGGCAGCTTGCACCCTATCGAGGTAAAAACCAGTTTTTTCATCCCGGTTTCCATTAAGGGTTGCTTTCACGCGACTGAGAAAGAAATTCATCTTACGTACCGGTTCTTTCAGATCATGAGAAGCCACATGCACAAACTGCTGCAGGTCTTCATTGCTTTGTTTCAGTTCTTTGGTTCTATCCGCCACCATGTTTTCCAGCTGTTCAGTAAATGTTTTTTGATCGTGTATTTCGGTGCCGGTACCAAACCATTTGGTTATAGCGCCTGTTTCGTCACGGAGCGGCAAGGCCCTGCCCAGGAACCAACGATACTGCCCATCGTGTCGCCGTAGGCGGTATTCAAACTCGTAGGGCTCTCCGGTTTCTAAACTGTGCCGCCAGGTTTCCCATGCAGGCTCCTGGTCGTCCGGATGAAAGAGCTCATTCCATCTTTCGCCTTTGGTTTCGTTGTAGTTGAGGCCTGTATAATCGTAAAACTGCTTATTGTAATAATAATGGTAGCCGTCGGGACGGGCCAGCCAAAAGATCTGTGGTAAAAAGTTCATGGCAAACTGGAACTCTTTATGGCTTTCCTCTATCTCCTTCCGGGCCACCACCTGGTCGGTTACATCAATAGCCACGGCAATGATCTTCGTAACTACGCCATCGCTGTTTTTGATGGGTTGGTAAACAAAGTTCAGATACGCGGTTTCCTGCATATGGTCACGGTGAAGGGAAACCGGCATTTCGTGGGCGGTAAAAGGCTCTCCCGTGGTATATACGTGTTGTATAACATGTGCCAATTCCTGTTCACCCGCTATTGGCAACACCTCAAATACCGGACGGCCCACTATTTCCTCAAAGCGTTTTCCCCAAAGTTCCAGCATGCGATCGTTAGCCACCTCCACTATAAAGGAAGGCACACTTCCTATACACATGGCTACAGGCGCATGCAACACCAGGTTACGCAGGTTACTTTCGCTTTGCTGCAAGGCCTCCTCTACTTCTTTTTGTTTGGTAATATCTACCGTTACACCGGCCAGGCGATAGGTTTTTCCACTTTCATCAATAAAAGCCTTGGCTTTTGCACGTACCCAGCGCAAGCGGCCATCGGCTGGACTAACCACCCGGTATTCGTTTTCATAGCCTCCTACTTCCCCTCTTAAGGCTTTCTGAACAGCAGCATCGGTCCGTTCCCGATCTTCGGGATACAAGGCACTCAAATAATAACTGTAATCAACCGTAGCATCGGGCGGCAGACCAAACAGCTCTTTTGTACGCGACGACCAGATCAACGTATCCGTTTGCACATCATAATCAAAGTAGCCAAGCTCCCCGCCTTCCATGGCCAGGAGCAATTGCTCTTCGCTGCGTTTCAAAGCGTCTTCTATTTTGCGCTGTTCGGTAATGTCGGTGTTGGTACCAAACCACCCGATGATGGTGCCATCGCCTTTACGTACCGGCACCGCACGGGATAGAAACCAGCGGTATTCACCTTCTTTGCTGCGTATGAGAAAAGTATCTTCCCAGGAGCTACCCGATTCAAAGGCTTTTTTGAGGCGGTGTACCACACCTTCTACCATGTCGGGGTGATGCACTTTGCGCCAGCCCCAGCCCCTCATTTCTTCCGGGGTGGTGCCGGTATAATCATACCATCTGTCGTTATACCAATAGATCAATCCACTTGGATCCGTCATCCAGGCCAGTTGTGGAATGGAATTGGCCATGGTGCGGAAGCGTACCTCACTTTCTTCTACTTTCTGCTGGGCTTCTACCATTTGGGTCACATCGTGCGAGATCGTGAACACACCTGCCGGTTTATTGCTGCCTTCATCATAATAAGGCTGGTACACCATATCGAAGTAGTGCTTTTCTTCTTTACCGTTAGGATACGAGGTTACCGGCACCGCTTTTCCATAATAGGTTTCGCCGGTGTTGTATACATGGTCAAACAGCTCAACAACACCCTGACCTTTTAATTCCGGTATACCTTCCAGCAAAGGCTTGCCAAGGATCTCCGGCCCCCGGCCCCATAGTTTATAGGCACAGGCATTGGCCAGTTCCATCACATGTTCCGGGCCCCGCGCCACGCCAATTACAGCAGGGGTTTGCAAAAAGAGGTTGTAGGCCTGCTCTATGCCTTTGATCTTTTCTTGGCATTGGTCGGCTTTTATCAGTGTCGTAACATCTTCTGCTGTATGAATAATGTAGATCAGCTTGCCTTGGGCATCTAAAACGGGGACATTATAGGCCCGCCAGTATTTTTCGGTAAATGTGCCATCGCCGTTAGGGATGTTGTAACGCTGCGGGGGTAGTGCATGCGGTTCATTATAATGTATCACATGTTCAAACGAAGCACTCAGGTTGGTCTCGCCGGTAAAGTTGGCGTCCAGTGGGCTTTCGGGAAATATTTCAAAGTGTCCTTTGCCGATGACGTCGGCCCGGCTCATGCCCCATGTGCGTACAAAGTCATTGCTAACCGCTACTACAGTAAACTTAGGAGGATCTGGCAAAAGGGCTTCACTCACTCCTGGCCGGGCTTCAAACAAGGTATAGTCTATCACTTTATTACAGCTCTTCGTTAATGATCAAAAGGGTAACGATAGAGACGGAGCCTAGTCTTCAAGAGGTACTATGGCATTGGAACAATTATCATTCCCTTTTGGGATTTGAGATTTGGGGTTTGAGGCTGGGAGGAAATGGCTGATGGCGGATTTGGGTTGACAGGTTGATAAGTTGATAAGTTGACAGGAAGGAAATAATGAACAAGGAATGATGAAGGAAGAAGTGAGGGAATGTTCAATGCTCAACGCTCAATATTCAATGTTCAATGCAGAATTCAATGTTCAATGTTCAAGGCAGCGTGTCGTGAGAGGTGGTTGTGAATAAGAAGTTATATGAACGTTGTGCACAGGGGTATGTAGGAGAAACAGCTTAATTTTATAGGCTACTAACCATTCTATTTAGCCGCTGAAACAAAACACTTCTGCCGCCATGAAAACACAACCTGCTATTCTGTTAGCCAGTCTACTTATTGGTACCAACGCTTTTAACCGGCAACCGGTATGTATTGCTGTCCCGGAAGCCAACACGCAGCACCTTGCTTCCCACCAACAAGACACCACCTTTGAACCAACGACCCGGAAAAAGCTGGTGAAAACCGAGTTAAGCGAAGTATTTGTCTTTGACAAAAACCAGCTGGTTCACACCGTCAAGAACCCTTTTGGCAACAAGGCCGCCCTCTCTTTTACATTACCTACGCCTCAAACCAGTGATAATAAAACGTCTACCGTTGTGGCCTGGGGCTGCTGGGTAGGTGTAAATGAAGCCGCTAACCAAGCGTGGCTACAAAATAAGGAAGCCCTGGACAAGCTCCCGAAAGAGGGCCCTTACACTACCCCTTTAGGCGCCTATGCTGCCGGGGCTGTTAGCGACCTGGCAGTGCCTACCACCGGGGAAGATGTGTATTATGCGATCACCAATGCGGCCAACCAAAAACTGTTTGCTGCGGGCCAGCGTTTCCGTTTGATCGATCAGGGCAAGGGAAGGGCCGGCTATAAAAAGTTTACCGATCCAGCACTTTGCCAGGGGACGTATTTTGTATGTCTCTCTAACGATAATGTATTGATCCCTATCAGTGTGAACATCAAAGTGGTGGCTATTGTGGAAACGAAGTATTACGAAGACTAAGAGAGCGGCGGGGGAGAGCTGCACGCTACAAGCTGCACGCTGCAAGCTAAACAGCCGAGGGAAAGGAACAAGGAAGAAGGAATGATGAGTGAGGAGTGAGGAGTGGTGAGTGGTGAGTGGTGAGTGGTGAGTGAGGGAACGACGGTCAACAGTTGACAGTCCACAGAAGGGGAAGGCCTCAACCTGGTCAGGGCACTATTATTTGATACGTTCTTACAGGCTTGCACATGCGCTAGTGGAGGCTTAATTAAAAAAACGAGCACCTGTTGGGTGCTCGCTAAGGTGGACTTGGATATGTACGCTACTACTAATTACAATGGTGTGTATTGATCCAATCGCCAATAAAGCCAGCAGCCGCTGATACATTCGTTGGCATTTCCGGAACAGCCGTAGCTGTTAGTTTTGATTGGGAGGTCAACCAGGTTTCAATAGTGGTCACTGCCTGGTTCAGTTGTGCATCACTGTTATAGGCCGTTCCACTCAACTTTAACGCTGCTACCTGCGTAAAGCCTAAGATCAAATTTTTGGAGTATGTATTCCATATAGCAGCACCTTCTGCTTGTGTATAGGTTTTACCACCTACCACTACACTGCCAGAGGGCCAGGTGTGGCCGCCATTGGCAAACCAATACCCTTGAGACATAGAGCATAACGGTACCGACACAGTGCAAGGCTGAACCGTATAAGTCAACTTGGTAGCCCAGTTGCCATTACCCGTATTGATGCGGGTTCCGGTGCAGCCATCAGCCCAAGCCGCTGTAGCAGCGGTTTCTACATGCGCTGCCAGCGTAATAGTGCCGGTAAGATCACTGAGCACAACAGAATACGTATTGGAAGAGGCAACAGTGTATTTAAAAGGAAACTGTCCCACCACTGCATTGCCACCGTTGTTTACTGGAATGTTGGTACCATCGCCCGCATACAGTTTTATACCTGTTATGTAATTAGTGCCAGTAGTGGTAAAGGTTAAATACACCTTGCCATCACTTCCGGACTCAACCTTCAGGTTACCAATGCTGGCACTGTTGGCATTGCCACCTGTACACAGGGAAAAGGTTTGTGCTGCACATTTGGTTACTGTATTGTCCGTTAGGCTACCAATACTTGCGGTAATAGAGGGAGCGTTCAGATTGCTCAACGACAATTTGTTTTCATCGGTACTTCTGGCTTCTTTTTGACAGCCAAGTAACCATAGGGAAAACAGACAAAGGGAAAACCACAAAAGCTTTGATACATGCTTCATTAAAAATGATTTTTGATTAAGAAAGTGGTGACTTTTCAGTGGAGATTCCAGGCACGAAAGGTTCTTGGCAGCGGGATCGGATTTATGCAGGCCCGCCAAAGAAATGGCAAAACATTGGTAGTTGCAATACCTGATAGTAGGTAGATGAAAGCGGGGAGAGGGAAGCTGCACGCTATACGCTGCACGCTGCGCGCGCCGGGGCGCGGAGAGGGAGGAACCACGGAGGCACAGGGGCAGGGAGGGGCACAGAGAAGTGGGGCCCGCAGATGACGCAGATAAACGCAGAGGTGAGGAAATATTGAACAAGGAACAAGGAAGGAAGAATGATGAAGGAAGAAGGAATTGGGAATTAGGGATTTGGAATTGGGGAAGGCAGAAGGAAGAAGGGTTTCACGCAAAGGCGCAAAGATTAAAAGACGCAAAGAGCGACCAACTATAAAAGGAAAGCACTCCACTTAAAAGGAATGCTTTTTTATTTAAGTTCATTTTCTTCTTTGCGTTTCTTCCTCCGCGCCTTTGCGCCTTTGCGTGAAACCTGTGCATTGGCCTTCTCCCCTTTAGGGGCCGGGGGCGTGCGCAGCCTCCTTTCACGTCTCACGTTTGACGTTTCACGATACTCACCACTCACCATTCACTACAAATAGCCCGTGAATTTTGACTATCTTAAAAAGCCAAATCAGTTATATGGAAACAGTCACAACAGTCCCCATTACGGAAAAGCCACGTACGCATACCCGCGTACAAACGATAGATGTATTGCGCGGGCTGATCATGGTGGTGATGGCGCTTGACCATGTGCGTGAGTACTTTGGTCCCACGCCCTTCCGGGCCGAAGATGCAAGCCAGACCACAGTAGCCCTGTTTGCTACGCGGTGGGTTACGCATATCTGTGCGCCCTTATTCCTGTTGCTATCGGGCGTCAGCGCCTATTTATACTGTAGTAAGCATGGCCGCCGGCGTACCAGCGCCTTCCTGGCCAGCCGTGGCGTCTGGCTGATCGTATTGGAATTAGTGGTATTCAGTTTTGTGCTGCAGTGGGGTTATACACTGGTGCTGCTAAGTATTATGTGGGCCATTGGGTGGTCCATGCTATTCCTGGCGGCGGCGCTATGGTTGCCCCGTTGGTTGCTGGCTACTATAGCCGTAGGTATTATTGCGGGCCACAACCTGTTGCCCAATTTTGCCCCCGCCTACCCTGTGCCCGCACTACTGCACAACAGCCCTTTCTTATTAATGTTAGGAAAGCAGCCCGTACTGGTAGCCTATACTATTTTCCCCTGGGCCGCCGTGATGATGCTGGGCTTTGCCATAGGGCCGCTGCTGAAAGCCCACAGCACCGGCAACCGTTGGCTAAAGGCTGGCGGCTTATTGATCCTTGCCTTTGTAGCACTACGCGCTATCAACCTTTATGGCGATCCTGCCCCTTGGAGCACGCAGCCCCGTGGTGCACTCTATACGGCCTTATCATTCATGAACGTAACCAAGTACCCGCCTTCGCTGTTGTTCCTGATGGTGACATTAGGAGTGGGTGCCGTATTATGGTATGTGCTTAGCCGTTACAACAACCGGTTCACCGCTTTTCTGTCTGTATACGGGCGGGTGCCGTTCTTTTATTTCCTCCTGCATTTTTGCCTCATCAGCGCCAGTGCGTATGTATGGAGCCGCGTAGCCTTTGGCCAGGCCATGAATCTTTCGTTTACCGATCCTACCCAATGGCCCGCGGCTTATCACTTCAGCCTGTGGCGGGTGTATGGCGTTTGGATAGCCGTAGTGCTGATAGCCTACTATCCCTGCAAATGGTTTGGCAAGTATAAGCAAACACACCAGCAGTGGTGGCTGTCTTATTTGTGAGGGACAGCCCGCTGCCTTAAAGGGGCGCTTCGCGCTTTATTGTTTCACGCAGAGGCGCAGAGAACGCTGGGTGCGCCTTTGGCGCGGAGAGGGAGGAACCACGGAGGCACAGGGGCAGGGAGGGGCACAGAGGGAATTGTCTGAACCGGGATTTGGGGAGATTAAGGGATTAAGGAGAAATGGCGGATTTGGGTTGATAGGTTGATGGCGGATTTGGGTTGACAGGTTGACGAGTTGATAAGGGAGAGAATAATGAACAAGGAACAAGGAAGGATGAAGGAAGAAGTAGAGGAAAATTCGAAAGGGGAAAGGAAGAAAGAAGGAATGTTCAATGCTCAACGATCAATGTTCAATAAAGAGAGTAGCGAATTGATAAAGAAAAAGCACTCCACTTAACGGAGTGCTTTTTTGTTTATAAAGAAGTTGGCTCTTGAGGCGTGCAGCGTGCAGCGTGCAGCGTGCAGCTTGCAGCCTCCCTCACTCACCACTCTTCTTCTTACAACTCATGCTCTCTTTTTCCCTGCTCATGAAAGCTGCTTTTAGACAGCTGATTCTTTAGCTATATGTTATCCCCCGGTATAGAGGATGGTAGATATAAGGGTGAAATGCAATAGTAGATTTACTGACAACATCGGAAGCCTCCGATTTTTTGCGCCCTGCATTCCGCATAATTATGCCGGAAAAAGGAGCTTATGTCTGAACAGTTTTCGGAAAACCAATACACAGTAACTGACCCTGAAACCCGCCTGGCGCTGGATCATTTAGACCGATTGCTGCAGGTGCAGTTGGCCGCCTTGCCCGATTCTTCATTTAAAACCATCCGGTTTATACCCCTGGCCAACAACCGCTTTGTAAACATTTACTCCAGGCAATACTTTCCAAAAGCCGCACAGCTTTTTGCCCGAGCAGAAGTATCGCTGGTGGGCAAGGGGATCAAACGCGTGGTATTTACTGGCAGCCTGCCGGTAAAAGATCCGGGACCGCTGCTACTGCTGATTGACGACCTGATAACGATCCTGGGCAAGGATTTGTTTAATAAAACAGGGTTCAACACCCGCGATATCGCAGGATTGAAGCGGGGCCGCTGGGCCGGCCGCCGGTGGCTGTTGTGTTTTGACAAAGGGCAGCGCATGCCGCTTTTGTTAGACCTGTTGGATGGCCAACTGCAGCTTTGCCTGTACCTGCCGGTGTAAGCGCCTTGTTATTGTAAAGGAAGGACAGGAGGTAGTGGCGGTCGGTTCATAGCCCTGCTTTAACCATTGATCCAAGGAACCTGCCGTTTGGTCCGGTAGTGCTGGCAGCCCCACAAAAAGAATGAGATCTTACGACGGTAATTGTTTCCACAATCAGCCTCGTGTAAAATCCCCTGTCCGCTTTCGGAACCATGAACAGTTTAGCAAAGCCCTGTGTCTACAGGGCTTTTGATTTTTTCATATATGGGGCGCGTGACACCGGCCAGCTCTTCTCCTATGTTAAAAGCAGTTTTATGTAAGGAAAGGATCAAAAAAAGAAAGCGCAAGGAAATAGCTTCCTGCGCTTTACTACCCTCTCACTATGTAATCCAAGCAACCAGCCCATCCATGAACTATCTTTTTACAGTTAAGGGTCCATTCAGGCCTATGAAGTGGGTGTCGTGTTGCGGGTATTGGGATGAATAGCCGGTTATCAGGCCAGCATCAGCAATAGGGAAATGAAAACGGCTATTATCAAAAACAACAACGCCTGTTGATAACGGTCGTTGGCTAAAAAGGAAAATCGTTTTTTCATCTATCCAGTATCGTTAGAGTACTAAAACTAGGCCTAGCCTACACACGGGGCAAGGATAAGATGTACCACTTGCGCAGCGTTCCTATACACACCACTATACGACGCATGAATTGCGTAAGATTTTTAACCTATATAAGAGGACCGCGGATTAGCAGGATTATGGATTTGAGATTTGAAGTTTGAAGTTTGAAATTAGGAGCCTTTTGATTCCTAGTTTTTCTGTTTAAGCTGAGTATTAGCTGTGGGAGGAAGGGTTGACAGGTTAACAAGTTGACAAGGAAGGGAATAATGAACAAGGAACAAGGAAGGATGAAGGAAGAAGTAGGAAAAATGCGAAAGGAAGAAAGAAGGAATGTTCAATGCTCAACGATCAATGATCAAGGCACAAGGAAGAATGAGTGATGAGAGGAGGAATGGAAACTATTTAAAACAAAAAAGCACTCCACTTAACGGAGTGCTTTTTCTTTATAGAGAAGTTGGCTCTTGAGGCGTGCAGCGTGAAGCGTATAGCTTGCAGCCTCCCTCACTCACCCTTCACAAGCCTGGCTTTTGCCAGCAACGTTTATTTCACTCTTACCAGCTGCGTCTTCATATCTTGAGGAATGTCTTTAATGTTGATGATCTTCAACGCTGGTTCCATCACCGTAGTGTTTGATTTTTGCAGGCGCACATTAATGGGCGGCGTCTCTAAACGCCACATAGCGCCGGTGGCCGGATCAATGATCAACATACCTAACACACCACCTATTAACAGGTTGCCAAATGAGTTGTGAGCTACGAGAAAAAGGAGAGCTGCACGCTTCAAGCTGCACGCTGCAAGCTAAACAGCCCATTGACTTACTGGCTAATGACTAGTGACCTTTTGAGGCAGTGATAAAGGAACTATTGAACACTACGAATAGCCAAATGAATATAGCGTAAACAATGCTACGTAATGAAAAGGCGCTAGCCAGGAGGCTGGTCATCCAAGTCATTTTGACTTACTGCACACAATATTCTTTCCCGTGTAGGAGCAGTTCCTGATCCTTCTGGTGTGGGTGGATGAGTGGCAAGCGTTATTCCCGATGGCCAGCCATTTGTTGTGTGCGGAATGTGTAACTGCCCGTTGCGTTTGACCTTCCAACGGGAAAGGTAACGCGCTTGTTTGACACGTATAGGTTGCGTTGTTTGTTGTGTCTTCTCCTCTGCCGACGTGACCGCTTGTGTGGCTGGTGCTGCTACCTCTGGTGGCGCGGTGGTTACAGCTGGCATTGCTGCTGTTGCCTTTGCTGAAGGTGTTGCTTTTGTGGCCTTCACTGCAGGTGCGGCTTTGACTGGCGCGGGCTGGGCCAAGGATTGACAATAGGTAATCAAGGTTTCTTTTACTTCTTCGTGGCTTTTACCTTCCTGCAGCCAGCGGTTGACCATACCTGTGAGCTTACCAAACAAGCCATATTTCCTCACCCCCTTGGGCAGTTGGCGGTAGTAAACCGGCTTTAGCAGCTTAACGGCCGCCCTGAACTGGTCGGCTTTTTCCATGGTGCGTTTGAGCTTGGGATCTTTGCGCATCATCTTAGCGCTTTTATAGTCGCCTTTGGAGCGCATGTAATACTTATCTCCCAGCTTGTAGAAGATAATACCGTCGATGGTGCCGGTGGCGAATATGGGTCCTACTTGTTTGGCCATAGGGAGGGTGATTATTGATTATTAAATACTAAATTATTTAGCAAATGTAAGTTAGGGCATTAAGCTTTGCAAGGGTTGGGAGAAGTTTAGTTATACACATGTAGAGGGGTTGTAATACGAGCTGGGAGGGAAAGAAGAGAGCTGCAAGCTGCACGCTGTAAGCTGCAAGCGGAACAGCCGTGGGATGAATGGTGAGTGGTGAGTGGTGAGTGGTGAGAAGTTGACAAGTTGAGAAGTTGATAAGTTGATAAGTTGACAAGGGAGAGAATTAGCTGATTAGCTGATGTGAAGATTAGCTAATGAATAATGAACAAGGAACAAGGAATGATGAAGGAGGAATTGGAATTAGGGATTGGGGTGGTTTTGTAATTTTGGGGACTCCAGTTTTTATTGATTCATCCTTCTTTACATTCTTCTATTTACCACCATTTATGGACCAGTACGCCAGCTGGAATGCTCCAGTAGAGAGCCAAGACGCCAGGTAGAGGGCTGAAAGAGCGCAGAAAGAGCGGAGTTACCCACAGAACAGGTACAGAAGACCTACAGAAAAGGTACAGATCAGGTAGAAGAGAGGGGGAAGATAGGAGGAATTGGGAATTAGGGTATTGGGGATTAGGAGAGAACAGCACACGCCCCCGGCCCCTAAAGGGGAGCGCCCGCGCACATTAAGCTTTCACTGTGTTGGACTAGACTTGCGATAAGTGGTGTTTTTGGAACGAAGCTGGGATGGATAGGCCAGGCGTAGTATCATTTAACCCGTTTCTATTTGCTAAGGGATGCGAAGGGTGATGATTATATATGAATGTGGTTGCAAGAGTTCGAGTGGGCAGAACCGTTGGTCGGCGACCAAGGGCAACGAAGGGGTATTTGTATTGATTATGAAAAGAGTCTAGACTTACATAAACCCAGTGACATCTATGTTCATAAAACCTTTATAACCCCTGTATGTATTTGCGATAAAACTCTAATTTAAAGGCTAAAGTTTCATCCTTCTTTCCTCGATTGAGCGGAGCAGGAAGTAAAATGCATCTTATGGTTTTATCTTGAAACTTGAATTCGCCGACTGGGCCAATCACATATTTTACTTTTAGTTTTTTTAACCGAACTGGTTCAACTTTCTCTAACGAATGCACAAACCATTTGAAAGCACTTTGATACACAAAAAGTAGTTCATTGATGTTGTTATCAACCGATAATTGAAGTAAGTCCTTGTATTCTTTTGGTTGTATATGTTTGTCTTTTGTAGAGTTATAATCATCTCTATCATATCTGTAAATGATATCAGTAATGCCAATATTTAGGCTATTCAATATTTCTATCTTCGTTCTATCACTCAACTCATTTCCGCCTCTGTTAACATAATTAGAATGCTCATTTATTGCAGTTAATATATCCCAAAGCCTGGTATTTGAGCTATTGGAAAAGTAAAAACTCACATCTTCTGGGGGCAATGTTCCAACCAAAAGCTTTTTAGTATTCTTAGTAATTAGTGGTTTAAATGGGTGAGTTCTCATATTTTAAAACATAAAAAAGCTAAAGTACTTGTTAATGTGAGTAAGATCCTGATAAAAGAAAATAAAGAAGGGCCATAGAAATAATTAAATAATCGTATATATATTTTATATAATTTCCGATCTGGATTTCATTTTTAACCAAAACTGCCTGTATACCTAAAAAATGTGTAATACTTCTAGCGCCTGAACAGGCCGAACACATCCTTATTTTTTATCTACTACAATAGGATCGTGACCTAATAAAGAAAATACATCTATTATACAATAAGGTTAGTTCAAAATTGCTTAATTGCCGTTATTTGTGCGATAGAATTAAAATTTTATAAGATTGAAAGAGCAATTCAGACATATTGAGTTATTTGCGGGTTGCGGGGGCATGTCATTAGGCCTTGAAGCTGCTGGCTTTGAATTATACATGGCCAACGAGCTTTCACCTATGGCCAGTGAGACTTTTGCCTATAACATTCTTGGAGAAGATATTAGCTTAGAAAATAGCAGCCTTCCCAAAAAAGTTTTATGGATTAGATCCAACTTTAAACTGGAAGAAAGAAAAGAACGACTTCGAGAAAATCCATTTACTTACAACAAAGGGCAGAATAGCGACCTTAAAGATTTAAAGAGTTTAGAAGGTAAACTTCTAGTTGGGAGCATTGACCATTTGCTTGAGCATTTGCGGGAAGATAAAAGTCTATCCAAAGACCTTAAAAATTTAGATATTGATTTAATATCTGGAGGTCCTCCATGTCAAGGCTTTAGTCTAGCTGGTAAGCGAATTAAGGATGACCATAAAAACAAACTACCACTTTCATTTGCACAATTTGCAGGCATAGTCAAACCGAAAATTGTTCTCTTAGAGAATGTAAAAGGCATTACTGCACCATTTACAGACGAAGATGGCCAAACGTATTTTGCCTGGCTAGAAGTTGCCAAGGCTTTTGCGTTAGAAGGCTATATCCCAATCTGCATGATGCTGAACTCAAAATATTTCGGAGTTCCACAAAACAGGCCTAGGTTTATCTACTTAGGGATCAGGAAGGATGTATTTGAAACATACGAAAAACAAGTTGAGAAGGGTGAATTAAAAAAAATTCTTGAGAATTCTAGATACTTCTATAAAACTGTAAAGGAAAATAAAGGCAATCTCAATATCATCACCACAAAAGATTTGAACTTATATGATATTGAAACCCGGAAGGAATTATTTGATGGGAACTTGCTTCCTAAAATTTCTACAGACATTGGGTCCTTTGTTTCTGCCAAGCAAGCTATTGATGATATAAAGACGCTAAATACTACCTACTATTTAAAAGACTTTAAAAGCGGGTATGCAAAAAGCTTAAACAAGACCTTCCCTTCTAAAATCGGATCAAAAGATGACTCACTAAAGAATCACGATCACCGAAAACATACTTATTTAGTACAAGCAAGGTTTCGTTTATACCAGATTTTAACTGATCTAAATGGTTATAAAAAAGATGCTCTCCATGTGATTTCAGGAAAAGATAAAAGTGAATCAGGGATACAAAAGACCTACGAGATCATTTCTGGGTACAAGCTCTTTTTAAAAAATGGCAATGAAGGAAAACTTGAATACATTAATAATCCTGATGTATTCAAAAACTACATTTCCCAGTTTAATACTAGAAAACATAGCCAGCGAGCTTTAATAGATGATGATCCCGCACCTGCACAATTAACCATACCTGACGATGTTTGCCACTATCATGAAGAACAATTACGCACCGTTACAGTAAGAGAGATGGCGAGGATTCAATCTTTTCCAGATTGGTTTGTTTTCAGATCAAAAGTAACAACTGGTGGTAACCAGAGAAGTTTTGAAGTACCACAATATACCCAAGTTGGTAATGCAGTTCCTCCATTATTAGCATTAGCACTTGGAAAAACTGTTTCTAATATTTTAACCAAAGTAAAAAATGGCTAGATATGTACGCGTAAAAGGTGGTGAAAAAAATGAGAAGTCAGGCAAAAGATGGACAAGAGAAGAGTTGGACGAAGTACTTAAATTATATCTATCTGACTCGAATTTAGGTATCCATGAACGAAATCCTGATCTACAAAAATTGGCAAATCATTTAGGTAGGACTGTGCGTAGCGTTGAAGCTCAATTGCTAATGTTTAGAAATCTAGATAAGCATGGTGATTATGGCTATGGCAACATGAACAAACTATGTAAAACCTTATGGGAAGAATATTTAAACTCTGTAAAATATAAGTAATTCATGTCGTTGAAAACGATCAATCTTACACCCGATCCTAGGATTTTAAGAATGCTAGGTCAAATTGAGCTGAAGGGTTGGCAGTGTATAGCTGAACTAGTGGATAACTCAATTGATGCTATGCTAAAATCTAGCTTAATTGATAAAGAAAACGAAATTAATATAGATATTCCTTCACGGTCTGAATTATCTCGAAATACTCCACTTACCATAACAGATAATGGTATTGGTATGACCGCTGAAGAGCTTGAAAGCTGTTTAAAGGCCGGATACACATCAAAAAGTAGTGACAACCTTGGACTTTTTGGTATGGGCTTCAATATTGCTACAGCAAGACTAGGCGATGTAGTAGAGGTTTGGACCTCTACAAAAGATATGAATCACGATATTGGGGTAAGAATCGATCTTATCGAAATGCAAAGGACAAAGTCCTTTGTAAGGGAGCTCTTAAAACGGAGTAAAACCTTTAAAGTTTCAGGGACCTCAATCGAAATTTCAAAGTTTCATCCAAGAGCCGAAAAGCTTCTAAATAGGCAGCATATTCAAAAAGAGTTAAATAGGATTTACTCAAAGCGCCTACTAGATGACTACAAAATATCCATTAAAACAAATGGTATTGCCTTAAAGCCCTTTGAATTTTGTGTATGGTCTGAAGAAAGATCTGTGGAATACGAAGGGGAGAAGATTTACGCGATTCAAAAATTTGAACACGAATATGATGACAGGTACTACTGTTCAAGATGTTTCATTTGGATAGATGAATATGAGACAGAACTAACAACTGCATCCGTTTGCCCGAATTGTAACCAAGCCGATTCAATACAAACAAGGAAGATTGCCATACGTGGATGGGTAGGAATACAGCGTTATAATGATTTAGAACATTTCGGTATTAATATCATACGAAATGGTAGGATAATTAAAAAGCTAGACAAGTCTTTATTCACTTGGCAAGACCGCGATAACCGCAACAATGGTGATCCAATTAAAGACTACCCTATTGATACCACAGCACAAGGTGGCAGGATTGTAGGTGAGATTATTGCAGATTTTATAACTCCGACCTACACTAAAGATAGTTTCGAAGAAACTGATAAACACTGGTTGAATAGTATTGAAATTGTAAGAGGTGCAGGCCCAATGCAGCCAAAAATTGCCGAGAAGCTTAACTTTCCTAAAAACCGATCACCACTTGCTAAGCTATTTTATGGGTATAGAAAGTCTCATCCACCAGGTTTAAGGAATTTGATTCCAGGTACAAAGACCGGTCAAGGCTTGTATACAGAAGCTAAGAGATGGGCAGATTTGTTTTATGCAGGTGACCCCGAATATCAAACTGATGAAAAATGGTACCAAGCAGTTTTAGATGCTGAATTCCCAGAAGATGACTCTTCTACCGATCCTACAGATTTAAATTCTTCTGAACCAACTAGTATTAACAATTCAACTGGAGGATTCACTCCAGCTCCTACTTTAAGTGATGATGGTATAGGCGAGTACATTGAATCTTTTCCTGGCAGAAAGAAGTTAATAATGGACCACGAAT
Source organism: Flavisolibacter tropicus (assembly GCF_001644645.1). NCBI lineage: Bacteria > Pseudomonadati > Bacteroidota > Chitinophagia > Chitinophagales > Chitinophagaceae > Flavisolibacter > Flavisolibacter tropicus. The sequence goes on from NZ_CP011390.1 coordinate 3,420,236, forward strand.
ATGATTTGCGCCCATTACTAAATGAAATGCCGTATAATATTTCTATTTATAATTATTGGCCATCATCAGAACTTAAGTCTCCAATAATTTTTGAGGCTAAGAAGGCCTCAAAGTTCAATGTATATGTAAACAATAATCATCCATTGTTTAAAGACTTTGCAGATGGTTGGGATGATCTTATACTAATGGAGATATCTACACGATACTATGAAAAGATAAACAATCTGGATATATGGCCAGTTAGCAGAATATACTATGAACTCAAGCGAAAATATGCTGGAGAAAGAATGTTGAATGTTCAAGCGCTAGTGGCCGAAGCGAAAGCTTTAGTTACCGACTTACAAAACTTTCTTGTAAACGAATCTAGCGAAAGACAACTCAGTGAGCCCGCAGGCCTAGATAATGAGCAGTTAAAAACGTTAAAGCAAAACTACCTGCAGGTTGAGATGAAAGGTCTTATTAATACAGAAAGTTTGACAAAGTCAACTGAATATTTGAGGTATATGGACTTTGCTTACATAATTGATTTTGCAAAGTGCCATCCAGAACTCATTTATGATGAAAAATATTTTGCACTTCCCTATTCATCATTAGATGAAGATGATATTAAGAGTAGACAACTAGAACAATACAACGGGTATTTTAATGATATCAAGTGGTTTATCTATGACTTGGCAAACTACACAGAAGTATTAGTTAAACAGCAGAAGAATTTAATAATCAGAAATCGATTCAGCTTAGAGTTCCTAAATGGAAAAACAGTTTGAAATAAATAAAGGGTTTTTAGGCATTGAGCGACTGACCAAGGGACCTTGGCAAGCTTTTGAACGAGGCATTGCTAGATTATTAGCACATAGAGGCTGGGATTCATATGATGTAGTAGGTGGCTCAGGCGATAAAGGCGCTGATATCTTAGGCTCTATGAATGGAGTTGAAAAAATTTTTCAAACTAAGTTTTACCACTCCAATTACTCACTAAGTGTTGATATTGTAAAGGATGTTGTACGGGCAATCGAGTTTTACGGAATTCAGCAAGGGGTATGTGTCTCCAATAGAAACTTAGGCACAGAGCAGAAAAGAAAGCTTGAAACCTATAAGAAACAAGGGTATCAAATAGAAACATTTACCGGTAATAAAATTTTAGAAACTTATTCCAGCTTACCTACTTGGCCAGTTGACAGGCGGCAACTTAGACCCTATCAACGAGAGGCAGTAGATAAGATAATAGTAAGTTTTGAAAGAGGTCTAGGGAAAGGACTAGTTACCTTGGCTACTGGACTAGGTAAGACTTTTGTAGCCGGTTGTTTCCTACGTTGGCTATATGAGCATTACCCACAAAGCAATGTATTGGTATTGGCTGATAAAAAGGAACTCCTACTACAATTTGATAAATCAATTTGGACAAACTTACCTAAGTTCATTGCCACACATGTTTTACATGAAAGTGAAAAGCCAACGTTTAATGAAGGTGTTTTATTATCCACCTTTCAAAGTCTTGAAGGATATTTAGAAAAGAATCCTGATACCAGTTTTGATATTGTCATCGTTGACGAAGCGCATCATGCTGCAGCTGATACATTCCAAGCCATAATTGATAAGATAAGCCCAAGATATCTTCTAGGTCTTACTGCCACCCCTTTTAGAAAAGACCAGCGTAGTATAAAAAAGATATTTGGGGAACCGCTTGTGAAGTATGACGTGGTGCAAGCTTTACAAAAAGGTTACCTGGCCAATATTGATTACAAAATCAAGAATGATAACATCGATATTGATTGGATTTCTAAAGAGAGCAAGAAAGGCTATACGATCAAGCAATTAAACAAAAGAATCTTCATTCCTGAAAGAGATGAGGAAGTGTGTGATACTATTTTCGAATACTGGAATTTCAAAAAGCCACAAAGAGGTATCATCTTTTGTAATAGTAGTGAACATGCTGAGCGAATTGAACAAATACTAAGAACAAGATTTGATTTCCCGGCACGATCATTAACAACTCGTATTCCTGATGCAGACGAGAGAGCTAAAAGACTTCGGCTGTTTAGAGTTGGGCAAATCAAGATTCTTACCTGTTATGACATGCTAAATGAGGGTGTTGATGTGCCCGATGTAGATTTCCTTGTTTATTTACGTGTTACTCATAGTAGGGTTATATTTCTTCAGCAATTAGGGCGGGGTTTAAGATTTAAGGAGGGCAAAACATTATTGGTGCTTGACTTTGTGGCGGATATACGTCGCTTAGCAGGGATTAAGTTGTTTAAGAAAGAGTATGATGATGCAAAAGAAGATAAAAGCAAAACAAATCAAGTTGAAGAATTAAAGTTGCCATCTAACTTTCAATTGCAATTCTTTGATGAAACAACTAAAGATTTTTTAAACTTAGTTAAAGCTGATGCTACTGAACTTAATGAGAGTGAAGAAACCGATTACATATTTATGGTTTAAGTTTTCTAAGAATAGATTGAAAAATGGAATTATTAGATTTTAAAACTTCCTGCTTTAACGATGATGCAGAAATCGTCGTACAAAAACATTTAATTGACGGTTCTAGCTATTTTTTCGACCAGTACTTCAACGGATCAAAAGAGGAGTTTGACTTTAAGAAGGATTTGTCTTCAAGCTTTGGAGTTCATATTCGTGATATTGTTATCGTTGGTTCAGGTAAGCTTGGATTTAGTATTAAGCCAGATGAAGAAGTTGCCACATTTTATCCGTTCAAAAAATTTGATTTTGATTACGATGAAAATGTTGAAAACGAAAGATCGGATTTAGATGTAGCTATAGTTTCCAGCTCACTATTTGACAACCAATTATTAAATATTTATAATCACACAAGTAGTTATACTAGTGCAACTTTTAAAGGTGGTCAAAGAAATTCTTTTGCACAATATATTTTAAAAGGATGGCTACGACCTGACTTCGTTCCACAAGATTATTCGATTTTGCCATTAATAAATTCAATACAAGAAAAGTATAGGAAAAGATATGAAAGAGATGTCAATATAGGCATTTACAAATCATGGCACTTTTTTGAAAACTATCATAAAAACAATATAACAACAATAAAACTCAATCTAATTGCTCATAGTTAAAACAACTGAGATGAAGTTAAAAGAAAGCATTCCTTCAAATAGCGTCAAGATTATTGAACTTTATAATAAAATAAACTCTGATATTCTTGATACTAGGCCAGACTTCCAGAGAAAACTTGTTTGGAAAAAGCAACACAAGTACCATTTTATTCAAACCATCCTTATGAACTTTCCTTTTCCGGAAGTCTATATTGCAAGTGCAGAAATGGATGTCCAAAGTTTAACAGCCAAAGAAATTGTTGTTGACGGCCAACAGAGGTTAACAACAATAGTCGATTATATAAAAGGCGAAAATGATTTTAAAGAACAAAATAAAGTAACGCCTTTTGATCAACTTTCTGTTGACCAGAAAAAAGAGTTCTTAAACTATCTTGTTACTGTTAAAGATTTGAAGGACATGAGCATGGTCTTGATTAAAGAGATCTTTCAAAGAATCAATAACACAGAATATTCACTAAATGCAGTTGAAAAAACAAACGCTCAGTATGGCGACGGTGAATTCGCAATCTTCTGCAAACAAGTTGTTGACAAGAGTTACAATCCGTCGCTAGATGACACAGATATCATATTAGATGCTGAGGTTAAAAGGAAGTTGAATAGCTTTTTTGAGACTAATAATGTATTCACTGACAATGATAAAACAAGGATGTTTGATACACAATATTCAATGCTGATTGTATCAACATTGTTAGAAGGAAGTTATTATGGTAGAAGTACTAAAGTTGAAGATTATTTAAAGAGGTATAATGCATCATTTACACAATATACTGACGCTCTCAACCTGCTGACCAAATCAATAGATATAATATCAGGTCTACAACTAAGCAGTAAGAGCTATTGGTTTAATAAGGCAAATCTATTTAGCTTAATAATTGAGTTATCTAAAGTAGATCCGCAGGATTTGAATTTTGAAAAGCTAGAAGCGAATCTTTTGGAATTAGAAAATAAAAATGATACTTACTTTTCAGAAGAGAACTTAGAAACAATTACAGATGATGAAAAGAGATATTTTGAGGTTGCAAGACAGGGCAGTAATGAAAAAGCATCCAGAGTACATAGAGGAAAGGTTATCTCATCAATAATTAACAACTCTAAAAAGGTTAAAAGTACTTACAGTCATAATTCTATTGAAGAAAAGCGATTAGCAATATTAAGTAGCGAGAATATTAAATATGTAACAATAGAACCAAGTAAAACTAGCCTAAAGAATTATCATATGGATGCTACTTCAATTGTTAGAGAGTTTCTAAAAGTGAACCAGATTCATGATTATGATTCTCAAGGGAACGGCGCAGATCACAAAGTGACGAAACAAGCAACTTTAATCACACACGACAATACAATAATTTCTGAAGCTTCATTTTACAAAGCCAATAATAGAGGAGATGCACGTATCTGGTTTTCGAACTTAGGATCTTTTGCTAATGAAACAGAATCAGTTGCAATAATTGTCAAGAATTCAGAATTATATTTAGTTAATGTTTCACAACTGGATATCGAGAATTTAACAGGAAAAACAAATCCTTTTAATGATATTATTCTTAGTTAATCCAAATTATTGACCTTTAAATTTTTAAATAGGTTACACTTTATTGAAACTGGGCAAATTGAACAAAGCGGAGTTGGCTTACATACTAACGCCGCAAAGTCCAAAATTGCCCAGTTTATTTCTTTAGCTTTTTTATGGTTCACTATTAAATATGACAATGCTTGCAGTTGAGGGTCATATCTAATGTCTGCTAGCTTCCTTGGCTCAAACACTCTCTCAACAACCCTTGCCATATTCACATCAACTAAAGGACTAGGTTCTTTAAAAATTATTAATTCAACTGCGTTAGCAATGTATTGTCCCATAAAGGGGATAGACTCAAGCTCTTTTCTATCTTTTGGTAATTCCCCTTTCCGTTTTACCATTTCAATAGCCAAGTTCTTCAAACGAACAGAGCGTTGCCGATATAAGCCAACTGGTCTTAAATAATCTTCTAATCTTTGCAACTCTGCATTTGCTAATGCATTCCAATTTGGGAATTCTATAATAAACTGTGGATAAAAGTTAGCCACAGTTTCTGCCCTTGTTCTTTGTAACAGTACTTCAGCAATTACATATTGATAACTACTGAGTCCTTTCTTTCTCCAATAGAACTTTCTTCCATTTAATTTATACCATTCCAACAACTTCGCCTGAAAGAACCCAACCTTTTCATCCGCAACATTCTCCATTTTAGACCTAGACATGTTCAAAATGTATAATGGCAAAAGATAGACCAACGAGGCCTTATTCCTTTAGATCTCTATTAAGCTCAGCGGTTATAAAGAATACAAACAGCGATATGTAGAGGGTGTACGAGAACAAAAGCATATTCTAACGTTTCTATTCTCACTATAAAGGGTAAATATTCTATAATGGTATCGCTTATTGGTTATCTTTTGAAGATATACAACATACTAATAAGCCCTTGATACAAAATATTATATATAACTTCTATAGCTTTTTTATAAATTCGGGGCAAGGACCAAACTAGCTGTAAATACCTACGAATAATTGCTTCGTTATTCTAGCCAGAACGTCCTACTCTTTAAAAACTTTCCAGATGGAATATATTGAGTGGAACAAGCTCCTTTTTACGCAATTCTTTAAAAAAGAAATGGCTGGGCAAGAAGTGTATAGCCTGCAAGTGTCACCTGTGCTGCTTGATTCCTTAATAAGCGGCGGCTATAATTCTTATTTACGCTCGATAAAATGGAAGGTACCTGTTAGTAAGAACTTCTTCGAGGAACTTGGAATCTTAATTAAAGTATCTAAAGAAAGAGTAAAGAAACATAAAACTTATCCCCCGGAATATTTTGGACTATTAATATTTCTAATTGTTGCATGTGCTGAAGGCGATAGCGAACAATTAAACTTGAATAATGTTTACGATAGGATAAACAGGTTTGCTAGTGATATTCTTGGCACCCAGCGATGGAGTGATATAAGTCGTAAAACCTCGAGAGATATAATTGCCGAGGGTTGGAAGTTTCTCCAGGAGTGGACTGAGATAAACAACCTCAATTACGGTAAATTTGTTGACTATAAGGCAGTAACTAATCCCTATGCCAACTCCATTTTAAGGCATGTACTAATTAATCAGGGCCACCTGGATAATATCCTTGACCTTTTGATAGACAAAGGGTATATTCCTGGAGAACTAATTACAAGAGAGAAGTGGGTGGACGTACTTGCTAATAACTCTCAAAGGATAAAGGCCCCTAAAGCATTTTTTGACCTTCTCAAGGAGGATTCCGCAATTTGTAATGGTATTCTAGGATATATCGAGGGATATATCGAGGAGAACTTTAATGACCGAGCAATTGCATCCCCCTCCAGTAATAACAGGAAGCCCGCCATACCATTAAGAATCTCTGTTAATTTCTCTAAATTTTCAAACCGGGTCACAGACGTGTTTGTAAGAGCCTACTCACATGACCTTTCCAGCGATGAAATTTTCATCAATGGCTCTAGATACGGGATGGAATACGAATTGGCAGGTTATTCAAATAAACTGGTACTCCCTGTACACCAAGCACTCGATGGGTTTACTTACAAATCTCAGCAAGGCCAACGGTTCAATTTGCAAACTGGTATAAAATGGCTAGTCATTAATCAAGAGCTAGAAGAATGGGTTGAGTCCAGCATGTTAGAAAATGCCAGCAGTTTTGCTGTTTTATGTTCTAATAGCTTCACAGAACAATTAACAAAGAGTGGCTTAAGCTTTAAAACCTATTATACTACACATGACGAGATCGTGTTCTTAAGGTTCTCATCCTTGAATGTCGAACAGCATAACCAGCTTTTAACTATTCTTGGCTTACAAACACAAAAAAGTGGGAGGATAATTTTAGAAGGGGCTTTCGTAACTGACAGGCGGACGACAATATTTCAAGAAATGCCTTACCGCTTTTCTTACTCAGGCTATGTCGATGAGCCGGTACTTGTTGCTGTAGCAAGTGGCGAAACCGAAGTCCCATTAGAAAAAAAGGAAAACATATTACAAGATGGCACAACAATATATTACTGGGTTCTTCCTCACGGACTCCTAAACAAGGAGTTTAAGATAAAAGAGGTAACAAGTAACAACTACAGCCATTTAACTTTTACTTTGAGGACAATCGAGGAGCCAAGCATGGAGAGAGCTGGCTTTTTCTTGAAGGATAAAGTTGGTAATTATTGGAGAGAGTCTACTCCCGCTGATATTATTGATATGCCTTCTAGGGTTTATGATAATATCACCGAGTTTAACCAGTATTATTATCCTAAAGTAAAGTACTTTGTAAAGGAACAAAATAACTTCCTTGTCTATGACCATTCTATCAACCCGGAATATAATCCAGATCACTTAGGTGACCTGTTGCTGCGGTACATCAGCAATGCAACGAACATTAATACAAGCAGCTTTCCTTTTTTGCTGCAACAGGTATATAGTTCTTTACCTAGAGCGCAAGCAAATCGTATCATGTACCAATGGAGAAGTTTAGGATATATAGATTATGAAGACTTTGGGAAGGGTATAAAAGTTAACGATAGCACACTATTTTTCCTCCCCTACCACGGTGGTATATTAGCTTACTTAACAGGGAAGAGGAGCAACAGTTTTATAACCCAGCTAAAAGAGTATTGCTCTAAGAATGGAATCGACTTTATAGTTGAACCACATTCTGAAGAGAATCCTAAAGTGTTCCCACAAAAAATCATGCTATTCTCTAAGTATCCATTAAAAGAGAAGTTCACACGCTTATGCAGCCATTTTGATATTACAATAAAGGCAAATGAAGTTTACCAGCTGTATGCGTTGTATTACCAACTTGGCATGAAGGAATATATCGAAATGCTCCAAGGGGCCGACCAATACGATAATGACCATCATAGAAAACAAGTATTCAATGCCGAGAAGCTGGGCTGGGATGATTCTGTAGCAAGGATTGAAGATATTCCAAGTCCTGCCTTGATAAAGTATGATGGATTCAAAGACAACTCTATCGAGTTCGTATTCAAAATGGATACAGGTATTGTAAAGATTAAAGATTATTCCTTGGTTTTGCTTTATTTACTTAAACATCATGGTAAAGAAGTATTGTACCGGAAGTTTAATAAGACAGGCTTTTCTGATTTACTCGTTTCTAGTAAGCTACCACTTCCATACTGGCTTGAAAAGGCGTTAATGTTATGCACTGCATCGAATCCACGATTTGATGCAGGGGTCCGTGTTTACTCACATATTCCTGATACAATCATCGATTATATTGAAACTAAACTGCAAATAAAAATAAAATATCCTGCTAATGTTTGATCCTATTGGCAATTTCGAAAAGATTAAGGATGGCTATGTATCCTATATAGAAACAGCCTTCGGCACAAGATTCGACGAATTAAACCAAAAGAGAAAAGAGCTACTGGAAAAAGATGGTGTGCTTTACCGACAGCCATGGGCAGAACCTATGCTTGATTACAAAAGATCTGGGAGAACTATCAAGTCTTTACAGACTAGCGACTGTCCTACCCTAAGCCAAGAAGACCTGGATTTGTTCAAGGGCTTTGTCAGCGCCGGAATGTTTATAAAAGATATTCAGCTGTACAAGCACCAATACTTGATGTTACAAAAAGCCCTTGCTGGCAACCATTGCGTAATAACATCTGGAACCGGCTCTGGAAAAACAGAATCATTTCTACTCCCTTTGTTTGCTTATTTGTTAAAAGACCTAAGGAGATATAAGAGCACAAAAGAAGTTGTCAACCCAAAAGGACCTCATTCCCCAGGCATTGGTCATAATAGGGGAATTGAAATCGTGGGAACACGAGGAGTGTTATCAAGTACTGCGGCGCAGAGACCACAGCCCAGTAGGCCAGCTGCAGTTAGGGCGATGATCATCTATCCTATGAATGCCCTAGTAGAAGATCAATTAACTAGGTTAAGAGGAGCTCTGGACTCAGATGCAATTAGAGATTACGTTGGCAAAGAACTAAATGGGAACCGACTATTTTTTGGACGCTACAACAGTGAAACACCTGTATCTGGAAAGCTAGAAAAAATAAACAATGAGGGAGAAATAGAACCTAATAAATCTACGTGGGATAGGCTTGCGGACCAACTAGGAAAGGTTAATGAAAACTGGCAAGATGTTGAAGTTTACATTAACGAAGAGAAGCGAAAGCATGAGCAAGAAGGAACCATTTTCTCTCAAAGCAAAATAAATGAAATTAAAGCTAGCTTTCCGCGTTTGGATGGTGCCGAACTGCGATCGCGGTTTGACATACAACAAACCCCTCCTGACATCTTAGTTACCAACTTTTCGATGCTCAGTATAATGCTGATGCGAAATATTGATTCCCCGATTATAGAGAAAACCAAGCAGTGGCTCCATTGTGAAAACGAAGGCCTGAGTGCAAAAGCGATAGAAGAAGAAAGGCCAAATAGAATCTTTCATTTAATTATAGATGAGCTCCATTTATACCGGGGTACTAGTGGAACCGAGATTGCGTATTTAGTCAGAATGCTCTACCATCGCCTTGGTCTTAATCCTAATTCTAAACAATTAAGAATCCTTTCATCAAGTGCATCTATCGAAGGTGAAGAAGGGTCGCAGATGTTTGAAGATAGCCAATCATTCCTGAAAGGCTTTTTTGGCCTGTCGAAAAACATGGAAATCGTAAAAGGAGACGTAGAAATCATGGATAAGCCAGGAGATTATAACGAAGCTGTTTACGTGCCGATTAAACCTTTCTATTCCCTATATGATGTTGCGCATAGCGTAAACCTTGAAGAGCCGGAAACAGAACACGACGCGTTGTTTGAATCGGTAGCAAGTGAGCTTGGAACTTTTGAAGGCAGTTGTGGCTTAGAAAAGCTTTTAAATGCGCTTAACGATGACAAGCTTAATTACAAGCTTTTACAAGCATTTAAACATGGGAATCGCTTTCGGGCTATGCCTGTTTTCAACAGTAGCGAAAATGAAATAGACGAGTTTGTTTCTATTGCTAGGAAACTTTTCGGCCCTTTGGCAGATAACGAGCTTAAAAAGGCAATAAGGGGATTATTCTTCGGGCGGGGATTGTTTGAATTAAAAGAAAACAAGGAAGTTTTAAAAGTGCAACCTAAGATGCCCCGCTTCAGGATGCACTTTTTTGTGCGGAACGTTGAAGGGATGTGGTGTACTTTGGATAATGCACAGGGGATTTCGCAGGACTTGAACAAGAACCCTTACAAAGAGCTTTTTGAACAAAGCTTAATTAGCAAAAATGGCGAAAGAGTATTTGAGTCTTTGTATTGCGAAAATTGCGGCCAGGCTTTCGCTGGTGGTACCAAGATCAAATATGATGAAGAGGCTTTTGATTACGAGTTGATCACAAGCCCTCCTGAAATTGAAAAGATCCCAGAGCATTCACAGTCTGTATTAGTAGAAAAAAAAGCCTCTAATGAATACCTAGTATTTTGGCCAAAAGTGTTGAACAATAGTACAGTCGATGATAAGTGGCAAGTGCGTTACTTATGCCTCAAGACCGGCCGGTTATATTATAATGACAATAACGACCTTTCAAGGGTAAAGGGCCTATTATACAAAGGTGACCCATCTGATGAGCCCGGGTCTGCTCTACCCCACACTTGTCCAAACTGTTTACAGGACTATTCCGGCAGGAAAACAAGAAAGTCGCCTTTAAGAGGATTTCGTACAGGTTTTGGAAAGACTAACCAAGTTCTTGCAAAAGAGCTTTTCATAAGCTTAGACGATAGCAAAGATCGTCCAAGAAAACTTATAGCTTTTTCTGATAGCAGGGAAGAAGCTGCCCGCTTTTCTAACGATGTAGAAAAGGAGAACTTTGCCCAGCTGGTAAAAGACTTTTTCTTTAGAAAAAAGGGGCTAGTACAAACCAGGCTAGCTTTCTTAAACGCCGTTCGAGATCGGAACACAAATGAGGCAAAACGATTGATGGAAGCCATTGGCAGGAATGCAAGTGAGGTATTGCAGGCCTTTAATGACATCAGTTCTGCAATCCCAGTAGACGAGAATAAGAGCCGAAAGCTACTAGAAGAAGTTGAAAAAGAGATTATAGCAATAGAAAGTATACTTGAAGGAATAGTGCAGGACCTCGTTAAGCTTAAAATGAATCCCGCCGGCCCTAATGCAAGCGTGCAGATGTTCAAATTTCAAGACAAGGAAATTGATTGGAAAGCATGGTTTGATTGGGATAAGAGCACGATAAATCCGGAGATTTTCACCAGCCCTAATGATCAGAAAGATTTAAGGCAGTTTATTTATGACTCTCTTTATAAGGTATTCACAAGTTTCTTATTTGGCAGGTTGTTTTATAGTATTGAAGCTTCCGGCTTAGGCCATGCTAAACTTCAATACTACAACACCACGATTCCCAGTATTTCTCAGGAAGCCTACGAAAATATAGTTGACTCCTTTGTTAGAATCCTGGGTGATAATTTCAAGCACAACAAAGCGGAGTCAGACTGGGTTATTTCTCCGATAAAAGGCTTCGAGAATATTTCAAAGAAACGACCTGAAAGAAAATACATTGCAAAAGTTGCCGAGTACTGGAAGGTTGATGAACTTGAGCTAGGAAAAAACATATGGACAAACCTTCGGCAGAACGGCCACCTAGATGGACAGCTGGTTATTGAGAACTTGAGGGTTAAGTTCTCTAATCCAAGCGATTTAGCATGGGTATGTGAAAGATGTTCTACTGTTCATTTACATAATTCAGGAAATATTTGCAAACTGTGCTTTCATGAACTAACCAACGCTGGTCAGACAACTGCTAGTGAAATTAGCAACAAGAACTTCACTGTCAAGGATATTAATGACAACAAGGAGATACAGCGGTTCCGTTGCGAAGAGCTGACTGGTCAAACAGGAAACCAGCTAGAAAGACAACGTTATTTTAAAAATATAATTACCGGTAATAACCCTGAGCTTAAGGCAATCGACTTGCTAAGTGTAACCACAACACTAGAAGTAGGTATTGATATTGGTTCTTTGCAGTCGATCTACCAAGGAAACATGCCACCAATGCGCTTTAATTACCAACAACGGGTTGGCCGCGCCGGCCGTGCTGGTCAGGCTTACAGTATTGCGCTAACTTTTTGTAGGGGAAGAAGCCACGATGAATTCTTTTTTAGACATCCCTACCGAATGACTGGAGATCTTTCACCTGTACCCTTCCTAAGCCAAAAGCAACCCCAGATTCTTTACAGAATGGTTGTGAAGGGAATCTTTCAAAGGTATTTCAGGGTTGTGAGGCCTGGGTTTAGCGGGAGTGTACATGGAGAATTTGGAACTGTCTCACTTTACAAGGAGAATAGCGCTAGTTACCAAGAGTTATTCACGTGGCTCTCGAATGAGACGAACTGGGAAGAAGTATTTAATTCCTTTACCTACAAACTATATTTTAAAAATGAGATTGTTGATGATTTTGCAATAACAGATTTCAAAAGCTGGCTCCTCAACGACTTTAAGGCCAAATTTGATGCGATGCTTAACGAGCCAGTAACGCCTGACCTTGCAGAAGCTATGTCAGAAGCTGGTTTACTTCCAATGATGGGAATGCCAACTAGAATTAGAAACCTTATAACTGGTTTTGAGAAGGATGGCAATAACACTTATAGCCCAATGATAATTGACAGACCTCTTGATATGGCTATTTATGAATTCGCACCAGGAAGTCAAAAAACTAAAGACAAAAACATATACACAAGCATCGGTATTACCCCTGAAATAACTTCTATAGAAAAAGATTTTCGCCAAGGTGGCAAGTGGGTTGTAAAGACTTTCCTAGAGGAAGCTTTCCCTAAACCAAAATGGGTAGTGCTTGACCAGAAGAAAAATATTATCAGGACTATTGACTATGATGGGCAAGATAATATTGATGGATTAACTCCTAACGAGAAAGCTCATCTTGTAATTACTCCGAATGCATTCCGAACTGATTGGCACCCCAAGCCGCAGGATAGACAGGTAGATCAAGATATCTCAACTTCGAAACCGCTTATATTTTCTGAAGTGGCTTCGCGAAATCCTATTAGTATAGATAATTTTAGAGTTTCTTTATCTGAACAAGATTACACCTGGCGGTTAAATACAAATGGAAATAATGATGGTTTCTTGTTAAAGGAAATGCGTTCCCAGGCAAATGAAACAAGAGCGGCAATTGGAGCGCAATTCTTTGACATGACCCTAGAAGAAATGCTTGGCGAGCATGGCTTTCGAAAAGCTATTACAGATCCACATTTACAAAGTGTATTAGGTGGTGGGAGACCGGGAGGAAGAAGGTATGTCCTTGGAGCTAGAAAGGTGACAAACGTATTTAGTTTATCTCCAGTCAGTTTAAATGAGCAGTTGGATATAGATCCCTTTAGTAATGATGAAGCAAAAAGAACGGCATCGAAAGGAGCATTCTACTCTGCTGCATTTTTACTTCAAAGAACATTAGCAGACGAACTTGACATTTCACCAGAAGAAGTGGAGATAGCTGCGATTGTTGAAGAGGAGCTGGAAGATGGCACGGACCGTTCAACAGCACGAATCGTATTAGCCGATGAGCTTCCTAATGGATCTGGCTTTGTAAAATACTTAAGTGACAATATTGGAAGCTTTTTGATTAAGTGTACTGACCCAGCAAAAGAAGACACTTACACGAGTTCATTTATTAACGATGAACATGCTAAAAAATGTAAAGATGCTTCATACGACGACTTAAAAACTTATAGGAATCTTACATACCATGGAATACTCGATTGGCGGTTAGCAGTCGCTCTACTTCGAATCTTAAGAAATCCAAACTATATGGTAGGACTTGATGATAATTGGGGCCACATAGAAATTAAAGATTGGAAGGAAGACGCAAAGGAATTAGCCGAACAATTTCTATTAACACTTGAAGGTGGTAAGTTAAATATAATAGATGGTGCTATTCCTGTAATTACCATTGAACAGTTTAATATCGTTATTGTTCATCCTTACTGGAACACCGTTGGACAACATGCTCCAAGTGACAACATTCTTACAAAAGCATTAGCTCAACTAGGAGCGCCAGAAAATGTATTCATGATTGATACATTCAACTTGCGCAGAAGGCAGGGTTGGTGTTATAAAAAATTCTTTGACTGGGTAAGTACAACATGGGGGTAAGCACAATCAATAAAATAACCAGCATCAGCCCGAGCCAAGTTCAAATACTTAAGGATTGCGCCTTGAGATTAGTCTTTCAAAAGTCATTGAAGGACACATGTTACTTCCCAACAAGTCCATCTAGCTTGTTGGGAAGTATTATTCATAAGATATTGGAGCTTTCAAACAAAAGGGAAGTTGATGCTTCTACATTTGAAGAACAGTGGGAGGCTACCTTTGTCCAGGCTGAAAAAGATTATTTTAAGAACCCTTATAATAAGCAGTTCGCCAACTTGAAGTACTGGCTTCCTTTTTACTCAGTTAAAAAAGAAATAACTCGACTTAGAATTGCAAAGCTTCCCGCGACAAAGTTGAACAACCAAGTTTTCCATACCGGGAAACATAACAGCTATTCACAAGCAGAAGAGTCGATTAACTACCAGTTTTTAACTGGGGTGCCAGATTTGATTGAGTATAAGAAGGGGAAAGTTTATATAACAGATTACAAGACTGGGCCTATATATACTTGCAAAAATGGGAAGATCAAGGGAATAAAAAGAGAATACGAAGAACAATTAAAAACGTATGGCTTAATTATAAAAAAGCGAGAAGGAATTAAAGCAGAAAATATCATTTTATCCCTTGAGAATGTTTCCAGCGGCGAAATAGAAAAAAGAACATTCAAAGAAGATGAATATGAAGGACATTTTGCAGATTTAAAAAGCCGCATTGAGGTAGTGAACCGGCATGTTGATACAGGTACACATCAGGCTTTAGGAAATCCAGGAACTCCGGCTTGCAAGAATTGCCAGTTCCGCCCAATTTGTTCCAAATATGCAGTATGGTTAAAGACAAGTTTAGAAAATTCTATCGACCTATATATGGAGTACGCTGACCTACTTCAACAAAGTGGAGGGTACTGCCTTAAGACTCGTGAAGGAAGCGCCGTTATGAATATCCCTAACAGTGTAATAAATCAGGTAAAAGACTGTCTTAATGAGGGCTTTTTTATTTATAACCTCTCTCAGTCTAAAAATGATCCAAAGCACTATTATTGGACTCGCTATTCTGCACTTTATAAGGCTTAGTTAAGTTGTTAAACACTTAAAGGGAAAAAGAGTTTATTTGGAAATTATAAAACAAGTCAATAACTAGTTAAACTAGGCCTGTCACAAATAATCAAATCATAGTTCGCTGGTCCCAGCCCACTAGTTGGAGCCTTCTTACACTCACTTGCATTGAATCTTTATAGTATTGGACATAAAACACCAAATAGGGAGGCTACATATTAATGTTCCCAATAATAAACTCCCGTTTTTTAAACGAAAACACCTAGCCGCATTAAGGTCTAACGTGCCCAAACGTGCCCAGTTATTCCCAAACGTGCCGAAAAGTGCCCAAACGTGCCTTTTCGTGCCATTTTGTGCCCAAACGTTCCCAAACGTGCCCAAACAGGGAAGTGCCGTTTTTGAGCCATGGTATGTTTGCACTGTCAATATCACTGAAACGGTTAAGCGCTGAAGATCTGGATCATCCGCGAAGTGAAAGAGACAAATTCCGAAGAACAAATTCCAAAGGATAAAAAAACAAATTCCAAGGAATGAGGTCCAAGGAACAGAAACTAAACTTTAAAAAAAATCACATTTTAAAAACCAGGGGAAGGGGCTAATAGCCAACCATACATGCATGCTGTGTGCGCTGGTGCCCGCTTCTTCCCCTACTAAAAAAAATTAATTATGCCTAAGTATAAAGGACTATTTAAAGCGAGCGAAGGCTCTATTGGAGATGTAACGTTTGCCAAAGGCAAGGACGGCTACCAGATGCGGGAAAAGAATGAAGTATCGGCCGAAGCTATAGCCACCGCCCCCAGCTATCAACGTACCCGTGAAAACATGGCCGAGTTTAGCCACGCCGGTAAGTCCGGCCGACTGCTACGCCACGCCCTGCGCCCGCTGTTGCAAAACGCCAAGGACCGCCTTGTGACCTCGCGCCTAACCCAGACCATGCGGGCGGTGATCAAAAGCGATACCGTGAATGTGCGTGGTGAGCGCCGGGTAATGGATGGCAACATGAACCTGCTAAATGGGTTTGACTTTAATGTGAACGCCGACCTGGCCCTAAACCTAGCGGTAGCGTATACCTCTACCATCAGCCGGGCCACCGGAACCATGACTTTTGATGTGCCGAGCCGAGTACCTACTGATGCAGTGAAAGTGCCACTGGGCACTACGCATTACCAAATAGTATGTGGCGGTGTGGCCGCGGACTTTAACGAGGAGACCTGCACGACCGATATCAAACAGTCGGCCTACCTGCCCTGGACAACGGCTACGGCGCCGTCGCTGAGCCTGAGTGTGAGTGTACCGCCCGCCAGCACGCTGCCGCTGTTCCTGGTAGCCGGGCTGCTGTTTTACCAAGAGGTAAACGGTGTGTACTATGCGCTGAAAAGCGCGACGCATAATGCGTTGAGTATTGTTGAGATCGATAGCTAAGTATAGCCGCGAGCTATGAGCTATGAGCTTCGAGCAGAGCGCGCCAGGGCGCGGAGAGGGAGGAACCACGGAGGCGCGGGGACAGGGAGGGGCACAGAGGAAAGGAGGGGAATTAGCTGATTAGCTAATGTGCCAATTAGCTGATGAAGAAAGAAGAATGGCGGAAGTGGGGATGGAGGATGGCTGATTTAGGTTGACAGGTTGAGAAGTTGAAAAGTTGACAGGGAGTGGCCCGCAGATGGCGCAGAGACGCGGAGAGAAGGTTTCGCACAGAGCTAAGGAGAAAAGGAGGATCGCGGGTTAGTGGGATTTAGAATGGATTAGCAGGATTACGAGATTGCAGAAAGATGATTCCTTGTAGTTCAATATGGTTGTTTTAGCCATTGTTAGGACCGCCCTTTTACAGGTAGACTGTAGGGGCGGTTTCTATTTAACTGGGGATTGTAGGGGTGAGAGGGAAGCTGCAAGCTGCACGCTGCACGCTACAAGCTAAACAGCCGAGGGAAAGGAATATTGAACAAGGAACAAGGAAGAAAGAATGATGAAGGGAGGGAATGTTCAATGATCAATTTTCAATTTTCAATGGAGAGAGAAGAGTTGACAGGTTAACAAGTTGAAACGTTGACTAGGGAAAGGAATATTGAACAAGGAACAAGGAAGGAAGAATGATGAAGGAATTTGGAATTAGGGATTTGGAATTGGGGAAGGAAGAAAGAAGGAATGTTCAATGCTCAATTTTCAATGTTCAATATTCAATGAGGGAGAAGGGAAAAGTGAGTGGTGAGTGGTGAGTGGTGAGTAGGCTAACGCACAAAAGATCAAATACTCTTATAAAAAAGCAGAAACGGTATTGTTTCTGCTTTTTTGTTGAAGGCTTGGATCGAGCCCAGGCTAGCCCAGGTACCCACCCATTACCGAAAGATCATATTTTCGCCCGACCACCAAAGCGGGTTTTGAATTATTAATTCATCCTTTGTTAGCGATACAATTTTCGCTCGCACCAATAGCCATAACAGATCTCCAGGCTGATCGGGGCTGATAGTATACGCTTGAAACTCGTTATTCAACACACCTATCGTAATCGTATTAGAACCCGTTACATCTTTTGGCTTGGTTAAATCAACACAGTTAAACAAATCAATAGACCCGCCACAGTATATACCGCATTTACCCGTTCTGGATTCCGTAGCCACCGTTTGTCCGTCTACCAGCTGAAAGTTGAGCGTAGCCCCTGTTAGTTCATAGGCAACAAGCTTTAAGGCCGGACAATTACTATTGGTTGTATACTTCTTAATGGGCCCATTGGTCAGTTGCCATTGTTTAGACCGTAAAACGGCCATGGTGTCTAAGGGAGTAGTGGCTTTAAAGATCAATGGATTCTCTTCAATTTTCCAATCGCAGGTTGTTGATTTGATAGTGGCCCTTATTTCCTGCTCGCCCTCCTTGGGGCCTAAGGTCCACCTATAGGTATTAAAAGTGCTTCCCGATCTTACAAGGGTTATTTTGCCATCGCCCGTCCACTGAATATCAAAACGATTTAGGGGCATGTATAAACCCTTCTGCGCCGCATCTTCCACTATTATGGATATCTCTTTATTCACCGGCTCATTGGGCTTGCCTTGAAGTACATCCTTGCTGCCTAGCGCAATAAAAGCATTTTTAGTGGTGGTACGATATATCTCTTCTGCAGATGTTGGAGGAATACCAGGGATCTTCACTAGCACATTATTCACAGAGGCGGTACAAGGTAGCTGCCACAGTATAGAGGCCATGCCATCCTTATCCGTCCGGCCTTTTGGATTTATAGCATTGTCTGGCGCAAAGGTACCGGTAGTGGTAAACCATACAAAGTGGGCAAATGGATAAGGACCTTTTACATAAGGGTAGTACTTGTCATTTTTTATAGACTTCACTTTTAATTCAACAGACTCGCCGCTGTAATAGTTGGGTTCGATAGTGGCGCCATCTGCCTTCTCCAGAAGAAAACAATTATGCGATTCCAGTTCCGCATCTAAATATTGGCATCCATCAACAGCAGCTTTGTTCGTTGCCAGATCACCTAAGTAATAGGCAAAGGGCAGACTCGCTTCAATAATTTTGAACATCTGTTTTATCCGATCATTAAAAATGGAAAAGATCCCATTCACAAAACAACCCCTGGTGACCAATCGATCCTTGGTGAAGAATTTATTGAGCAGCTCCTCCATCAATTTAGTGTCATTAAGCGTAGCAAGCAGCTTTTCTGTGGGGATAGCACTTAAATAATCATCTATAGCACTGGAAACACAGGTGGCAATAATGCCATCTTCCTGACCCACCATTAGCTCTCCCGGGCTGGGTAAGATATTGCCATAGATCATTACAAAAAGCTCGCGATAGTTATCTTTAATGGCTATCTCGTTTTCTCTTGAATCTTCAGACGCCATCCCACTGCGCAAACGTATTTCATACTCTCCGGGTCCAAGACCTAACGCTTTCAGATCAATATCAATTTCCCTTTTCAGATCCTCGTTTGTCCGTATATAATTGATATACTTAGCGAATGCATTGGAGGTGCCGATAGTGCCGGAAACCTTAAAAGATTTTCTTAGAATACCTTCTTTTTTGTCATAAACGCCCCCTGCATAATGATAGCTCGTGCTATTTGAAATAGTTACCTTACCCCCCGTTTTAGATAAGATAAAAATGGGGTCGGCGAATACTCTTGCAGTGGTTGCTTTTTTTAACCGGTCGCTATTATAATCTTTCAACAGCATCGTATTCATTGCTTTGTTCAATCCGGTATTACTTAGCGAAAAAAGAGGCTTGCCTGTTACCAATAACTGGTCTACTTCCTTCACGAGCGATTTCAGGTCCGCATCTGCTTTATAAAGGGCTAACAATTGGGCTTTTTCAGTAGCCTCCAGTGGTTTTAAAAAGGGATAGACCAGCAACGTGGCTAACGCTGTAGATTGTGCGTTGATCTCCAGGCTCTGGGTTTTGCCTACCACGTAACACATTAGCAAAACATCGCCTTCTTTATTGGTTACCATCACATAATCACTGGCAATGGAGTCGGCCATCAAAAGCTCAAACGTTCCATCTGTATTGATTTTTGCGCTGTCTAAAAAAGATAGCACCGTAAGCTCACCTTTATTGATGGTGGAACCTGCCGGCAGTTGAATTTCACCCTTTATCAATACAGTGCCTCTAGTAAACCCCGATTCTATCACCACCGCTTTGATGTCGCTATACGTTGGTCCACAATCGGGCTCTGTTACCCTGGCCCTGTAATACGTAGTTTTGGTTGGCTGCACCATATACGTGGCTACGTTGCCGCCCGGCACATCGCTCCAGGTGGTTTTATCTACAGATTGTTGCCATTGAACAGCACCGCGTACTGTACCGGCTTTCAATAAGAAAGGTTTGCTTGCTTGTGCCAATGCCGATGTGCTGCTGGTAACACTTAGTATCACCAAACCAAGGCCAAGGATGAACGGAATAATACGCTGCATAGTTTTGGGATTAGTAAACGAACACTTTGAAAGTAGAATTGAAGTTGTTGCCGGTTAGTTTCAATATATACATGCCTTTCAGGTAAGGGGCTAAGGATAGGCTGTGATCTAACAGCCGGTTGCCTTTTAACGTAGTCGTATAAACTTTTTTACCAGCTACATCATATAGCTCCAGGAGCAAGGTAGCGGCTGGAACGGGCCGGTCGGTGGTAAGGAATAAACGCGAGCGGGCAGGGTTGGGAAATAGCTTGAGCCCTAAAGCCGTACTTATTGGATCAATAGCCGTTGCTGCGGTTATTTTTAGGTTCACGGAAGCTGTTTTTTTACAACCCCTTCCATCATCTACCGACAAGGTATACGTAATAGCAGCATTGACAGTCGCTGTCGGGTTTGCAATGTCGGCCCTGTCCAGCCCCGTTGTTGGCGCCCAGGAGTAGGTATACGTACCAGACCCACCGCTGGCAGCTGCAGTGCCGCCAATCTTTACCGTGCTTCCCATTACTACAGCCGTATCCTTTCCAGCATCGGCTTGCAGTAAAGGCAATTGTTTGATGGTAAATGCTAAAGAGGATTGGGCAGCTGCCGTAAAACAAGTTAAAAAAGGAAGTAGAAAAAAGTAGATCAACCGCATGGGTGGGAAAGTTTTAGTTGTAAACTTTCACGGGAAGAGGGATTAAGCGGTCTTTGATCGAATACTTCTTAAATGTAAAAGAAATCTTTTAGAAAGTGTAGCGCTTCGGTTAGCTATTTTAGTTAGTTAGGGGTGAGGGGTGAGAAGGAAGCTGCACGCTGCACGCTAAACAGCCGAGGGAAAGGAATATTGAACAAGGAACAAGGAAGGAAGAATGAAGAAGGGAGAAGAGAATTAGCGGATTAGCTGATGTGAAGATTAGCTAATGAGGGATGACAGAGGATAGAGGACAGATGATAGGAGGGAAAAGTCAGTGTGTCAATGGTGAGTGGTGAGTAATGAGTGGTGAGTAGTGAGATGCTGAACCTTTCTCTCGGCCACTAACCGAGCAGATGGTAAAGTCCATGAACTTCATAGATGTGCCCTTCTGCTTTATGATTCCGTTTAGTACCTATTGGCCTTCTTGGCGGCTGTATGTAATGGTGGTGTAAAAAGCCCGTAGAAAGATAGCAATAAGTACCTGTGCAGTAGACGATTCCATTCAATAGCTCTTAAATATTGCATAGGCAGTATTTAAAAGCACAAAAACAATAATTATCTCCAGTAAACCCAAACCGGGCAAGGATTTTGTGCACTATTAGGTAAAGATACCTTTTCCTGTTTTGACACAAAAGGCAGCTTCATTCTTTCATTTTTAACCCAGGTTGTTATGGATCATGATGCTTCAAAACCCCGGTTCTACCAATCACTGATGACCGGCTTGTTTTTAGGAATGGTGGTTACACTGCTCTGTCTGATCTTCAATTACTTTTTTAGAGGCAGTACCGGCTTTGCGCTATCGGGGATCATCAATATTGCCTCTCTTACCTTCTTTACCATTCTTCTTTTTTTAATGCTGGGTGTTGTCTACTATCAACTGCTGAAAGCCCTTCCTAAAGGAGAGCTTGTTTTTATAGTGCTTATGGTGCTACTTACAGTAGTATCCGTATGGAGGGCAGAATATGCGCATCGTACCAGTAGCGCGGTAGAGAATGCAGCATTCAGGGAGTTACTGATAGGCGACATTATCATCATGGGGGCTTGTGCAGCGTTTCTGCTTCCCTATTTGTACCATCATAAAAAATTCCAGGACACTGTCATTTGAGGGAAATAGGATAACTCTTCTTTGTTGAAGTTCCTTCTTGTTGCGTGCCTGCTTCGTTGCCGTTGGTTGCCGTTGGTCGCCGACCAACGGTTCTGCATAAGCGGAATTTTGCTACTTACAGCAGCTCAGTCTTCAATCAATTGATACACCGAAGTCCAAAAGTCGCGTGTAATAAGGGGAATATTCAGTGAATCAGGGCAACGCTGTATCATGAGTATGCCTACCAGTTGTTCTTTGGGATCTACAAACCAGGAGGTGCCAAAGGCGCCATCCCAGCCAAAGCTACCCAGCGCACTGCCAAGATCAGTGTTTGCAGTAGTAACTCCCAGCCCCAGTCCCCAGCCATGCGTATCCCAGAAATGCTCAAAGAAGGATGAAGGCATTTTTTGTTCAGGTGTCAGATGATCGCGGGTCATTAACTCCACGGAGGGTCGTGAAAGAATCTGCTCTTTTCCATAAGCCCCTTTATGTAATAACATCAAGCCAAAGGCTGCCATATCGTCGATGGTGGAGACAAGGCCGCCTGCCCCTGCTTCAAATAAGGGTGGCTGGGACATTTGTCCGCCAGCAGCCTTATCCAGCACCATGAGTTTGCCTGTGCGCATATCCGATCCATAACAAACCGGCAGTCGCTCCATTTTTTCTTCTGGAACATAGAAGCCGGTGTCGTGCATGCCCAGGGGTTCAAAAAGACGTTCGCGCAGAAATTGACCTAACGATTGGCCGGCCACCCGGCTGATCAACACCCCTAGTATTTCCGCACTCATGTGATAGAGCCAGCGTTCACCCGGCTGAAAGGCCAGCGGTAGCTTGCCCAACCGTTGCATAAATTCATCCGGTGTGCCGGGAAAGATCCATTTACTCAGTGGCAGGCTGGCTTCTGCCAAGGCTTTCTGTAGCGGAGAGGTGGGTGCCAGAAGAGACACTTCACCATACCCGGAACGGAAGGTAAAGAGATCGCGCACGGTTATGGGCCGCTTGGCAGGTACCGTGTCATCCAATGGACTATCAATGGTGCGTAATACTTTCCGGTTCTTTAGTTCGGGCAACCAGTCATCTACCGCATCATCAAGCCGGATCCTACACTCTTCCACCAGTATCATAGCCGCAACGGCTGTAATTGGCTTGGTCATAGAGGCCAGCCGAAAGATCGAATTGCGCTGCATGGGCACCGCACTATCAAATGCCATCGAACCCATCACGTCTACGTATTCCTGCCCATTTCGATGCACAAGTGTTACAAGGCCTGGCGCCCAGCCATTGTCTATATAACGCCGCATAGTAGCCTGCATACGTGCAAGCCGCCCAGCGGAGAAACCGTGGTTGCTCTTATGAACCTGGTGGCGGATCCTTTTGCTTTCTTTGTGAAGAAGATGATGTTCTTGCATAACATAGGTTTTTTTAAATTAAATCAGCCTTTATTCATACAACGCATGCCTCGTTTGACTCATTACTATAGGGCGGATAGCAACAACAATGATGGTTTATGGTTATGATAAATTTGATCAATAGGCCACCCGTATTTAGTAGTCTTCAGGAACGTCAAAGCGTCCTGTCAATTTCTCCAGGACGATCTTATAAACCACTGTTTTTATTTTATCACTGCGGGAAATGTCCTATCATAAATTACAAGGAGGTTTTTAGCATCATTGCTTTTATTATTTCCTATTGTTGTTCATTGGCAATTTTATTCTCATGTAGATCCCTTTTCACCGGCAACCGTTGGCACCAGTATCTTTTTCATTATTTTGTTTTTATCATTTAGCGCTCCATCTTCAGAACAGTTAACATAGATGCAGACCTAGGCTAATTAGTGCAGGTGGCTTTTGATTAGGGAATAACTAAAGAGTAGGGAGAAAGTACATGTTTCCAGTGGGGCGTCTTACTATCAACAAAGTACGTTTCTATAAAGAGATTGTTATTGATTTTTATCAGGTCCCTGGCTGACTTGAGTGCTACCCGTGCGACTCATATTGTATAGCAGAGGTCACACTCCTCTCTATACCATTTACTATAACCCTCCAATTAACAACTGCAGAAAGCTTGGTCCTCCAGCTATTCGTAGTGTTTCTAAATTATATACGACCGCTGTACAGCGTTTGCAACCAGTACTTTTCGCTTAAACATGCTGATAGAAAGAAATGAGCAACCGTAGCAAACGAATGGCATTATACCGGTACCGATGCCAGTTTTTTCTGCTCCGCTTTTACCAAGGCTACCCAGCTGCGGTTATACTTTCGCTCTATGGGTGAAAGATGTGACCATTCACCAATCATTTCAGCAAACACGCTAGTGGCCTCCTCGATACGGTTGCTTCTTTTTAAGAACAAGCCATACTGGTAGCGGGCTTCAAAATTGCTGAAGCGGGTGTTCATTAGTTGAAACTCTTTTTCAGCCTCCGCTACCTGGCCGCACTGCTCTAAGGCCATAGCAAAAAGCAGATGCCCTTTTGAACGTGTAAACTGAGGTAAACGATAGATCTTTTTAGCTATCGGTAACACTTCTTCATAGCGTCCTTCTTTTGAATAGGCTACAATCAACTGGTACAGCACGTGTTCATTCTCCTCAAAAGCACCGGTGAGGCTAGATTCATACAGAGCAATTGCTTTTCCTGTTTGTCCAGCCGCCAGGTAGGCATCGGCCAGGGCTATGCGATTATGGAAGGTATCCGTAAAGCGTAAGTTCTCTTCTAACTTGCGAATGCTGCCTGTAGGATTCAACACGGCTCCAAGGCCTGCGTTTTGCAACGTGCGACCTGTAAACATTTCGGTAAAGAAATAGGCAATGCAGCCCACCAGTGGCAGAAATACAATGATGTAGATCCATTTTTGCTGGTTGCCTTTACGAATACAATGAAACACACAGAGCGCCTGCAAACCCAGGGTTATGTAATAAAAATAACTATCGAAGAAGAACATAGTACTTCAGCAGCGTTTGGTTTTGAAAGAAGTAGCAATGTACAAAGAAAGTTTTTATGATCTTATCCTCTGTCTATACGTAGTGTTTCTTAAATCATACACGACCTCTGTACTCTGGTTATCATTCAGTATGACAGTCACAAGGGTAAAAAATCAAAAAAATTACCCACGTTCTCCCTATCATGTACCCAAATTGGATCTTTTTACCCTCGTTAATTACCCCCTAACTAGCCCAGCCTGTAAGCGCTACTCAAATTATAATTCGTTGGCCTCAGCCACCTGGCTGGGGCTTTTTTATAACCGCAGATGTGAACGATTAGAGGGATTAACTGATTTATAGATTATGTGTTCTTTTGTATTGAAGGATATTCTTTTAGTCAGAGCAGGTGCCTCCTTCCCTTCGACTGTGCTCAGGGTAAACTAACTCAGGAGCAAGTTACGCCTGACAGTAAGAGGCTTTACAGCGTGTAGTCATTTCCGATTGTTGAACATTGATAATTGAGCATTGAACATTTCCTCCCATCATCCTTCTTCCTTCCTTGTTCCTTGTTCAATATTCCCTCCGTTCCTCTTTTGCTCTGTGCGAACCTTCTTCTGCGTTTATCTGCGTAATCTGTGGGCCACACATTCTCTGTGTCTCTCCCTGTTCCCCGTGTCTCTGTGGTTCCCAGCAGCGCTGGCGCTCCCCTTTAGGGGCTGGGGCATGCTGGGCCTGGTCTTTCGAACACTCGGGATTGGCGACCAGCGGCAACATCGAGGCATAAAAAAAGCAGAAACGTTATTGTTTCTGCTTCTCTGTTGCGAAGCTAGGGATCGAACCTAGGACCTTCGGGTTATGAGCCCGACGAGCTACCGCTGCTCTACTTCGCGATGTGGAGTGCAAATATAGGGGAAACGTAATGTATGTGAAGATAAACTTTCGGTTTTGCTTCATTGTTTGCCACCCATGTCAACTATTGATACTTAAAAAGGAAAGGTACAAGACAGGAAAACTCCGCTTCATCCGTTGCCGACTTTAGGCCAGCCGCATTGGAAGTAATTTTACCAAAACTATTGCCCATGTTAAAGAAGGCGGCTTTCTTACTGATCTATCTAAGCGTTTTTATACCCGTACTGAAAGCGCAAACAAAACCATTGGAAGTGCTTCCTCTAAAAATGATTGGGGTACATACGCTTATTGAATTAAAGATCAATAACAGCAAGCCGCTGAAGTTTGTGTTTGATACCGGTGCAGGCGAAAGTGCGCTTAGCGAAGAGGCGGCAGAAAAGCTAGGACTGAAGAATGAAAAAATAACGAAGGCAATGGAAGGTGCGGGAGCCAGTGCTGAAACCTGGGCTTCGGAAGGCAATCGTATTAATATTGGTAAAACAACGTTAGATAGTGTTACGTTCTGGGTTACTGATCTATCGAACCTTAATCTAAAAGGTGAAAAAGTAGATGGCATTATCGGCTATGATCTTATCAAGAACTTCACTGCTTTAATTGATATCGATAAACAGCAGATTAAACTGTACCCGGCTACTGCCTTCTCTAAAATCAGCAAAGGCACCCCTATTGATTTTACACTGGTAGATAATATTCCTGTGTTTTATGCCACGGTAAAAACCATCAATTCGGCCCCAGTTAGTGGCCAGTTTTTCTTTGATACAGGTGCAGGCCTGGGTGTTGTTTTACACGCTCCATTGGTAACCAAAAACGCGCTTATTGATAAGCTTCCTGTTAAAACCACTTTGAAGTTTTCGGGTTTGGGCGGCGCGTTCAAGGCTTATCAAACAACGCTTGAGTCGGTTACATTTGCCGGTTTTACGTTGAAGGATCTGCCAGGCACGCTGTCTACCGCTACCAGTGGCACAGCCGCTGATTCCATATCTGCCGGCACTATGGGAAACGATATCTTAAGCCGGTTCAATATTTTGATCTCCTACCCCCTACAAAAAATTAGCGTGGTGCCAAATAAGCGTTTTAATAACGCCTTCAACTTTAACGTATCGGGATTGAAGTTGCGGAAAGCGAAGGAAGGATACATTTTTATTGATTATGTAATGGAACAGTCGCCTGCTGAAAAAGCGGGTTTAAAAGTGAACGACGTTATTGTTAGCATGAATGGGAATAATTCTATGTCCTTAGATGAAATGGTGTCTTTATTATCCGTCTCTAACCGTACGATTACGATCCGGGTTAAAAATAAGGAGAACGTGGAGCGGGAGGTGTCGTTACAGACAGAGCGTTTCTATTGACCGCGGATGGAGGAAGGGAAGCTACGAGCCATGAGCTGTGAGCAGGAAGCTTCACGCTACACGCTGCACGCTGCAAGCTAAACAGCCGGGAGAGCGTGAGCGGTGAGGAATGGTCCACAGACGACAGACGACGATCCACAGTAGGAAAGTCGATGGTCAATAAGTCATTGGTCATTGAATGAGTAATGAGTGAGGGATTTCGTGAGACGTGAAATAGAATATAAACAACGATTATAGCAAGCAATACACAAAGCACTCCATTAGTGGAGTGCTTTTTCATTTATCCATTCTCTACTCTCTTTATTGAACATTGAGCGTTGAGCATTGAACATTCCTCCCTCACTTCTTCCTTCATCCTTCCTTGTTCCTTGTTCAATATTCCTTCTTCTCAACCTGTCAACCTAAATCCGCCATCCTCCATCCTCACATCAGCCATTTCTCCTTAATCCCTTAATCTCCCCAAATCCCGGTTCAGACAATATTCTCTGTGCTCCTCCCTGCCCCCTGTGCCTCCGTGGTTCCTCCCTCTCCGCGCCTCGGCGCGCTCTGCGTGAAACCAATTGCGCGAAGCGCTCTTTAAATGAAGGCCTACCTATAGTAAAAAAGCCGGTATAAAACCGGCCTTTCCTATTTACAGTGAGAATGGACTTCGTTAAGCGGATATCTTGCGCACAACAGTATAAGAAGCATTGCTGGCTTCCATATTGTTTGCCGCATTGCTTTCAGCCTCACTATACGAGTTGCCAAAACCAGCGGCATACATGGTTTTTTCGCAGCCCCAGCCAGATATTTTTTTCTTGTAGCTGATAATAACAGCATATGGCTTATAGCCTGTTTTTATTACTACATCGCTAGCCTTAACATCGTTTTGACGGGCAGCTTCGTCACGCACTTGCGAGGTCATATCGCCAATGCTACCACCGGTTCTGTACTCATAGCCAATGGCTGTCTTTACCGTTAACCCATTACAGGCCATATCGCTGTAGGCAAAGCCAATAGCAATGCGATAGTCCTGGGCTTTGGGTTGAGGTTTGAAACTAAAGGCGGGAATAATAGCAATTAGTGATAGCAGCAGGGACAGTTTTGTAGTTTTCATTGAGTTTATTTAAAAGCGTAATTCTTATTTACGGCGGCAATTTGTCGCATTTCCAACAGATAGACAATACCTGAAGTTGGGTAATTGTGCGTACCTAATTTTCCTTCATTTGACCGCGAATTAGATGGAGGGAAGCTGTGAGCTATGAGTTATGAGCTGCGAGAAGGGAAGGGTTGATAGGTTAACAAGTTGATAAGGTGACAAAGAAGGAAGAATGATGAAGGGAGGGAATGTTCAATGCTCAACGGCCTGTGTTCATAAACAATAAGGAAAGAATAGATTATTACAAAAATACACTCCACTTAAAGGAGTGCTTTTCTTTTATAAAGAAGTTGGCAGTTGGCTTGAAGCGTGCAGCTTGTAGCTTGCAGCCTTCCTTTCACGTCTCACGTTTGACGTTTCACATTCCCTCCTTTACAATTCCCCATATAATTTTTAAATTGGCTATATGTTTTACCGAGCCATAAAAGCTGGACTCAAAAACAAAATGCTCGACATTATAGCTCCCTCCCGTTTTTATTGGGAACAACCCGGCCATTGTCCCTGTTGTGATCGTGATACTGTATTTGTGGCCAGGCACCAGTGGCTGCGGGATCAATTTCAATGCACCAATTGCTGGTGTATTCCGCGGGAAAGAGCCTTGATGGTGACCATAGAAAAACACTTTCCTAACTGGAAGGCGTTGTCCATCCATGAATCATCTCCTATTGATAAAGGCGCCTCAAAGAAGCTTAAAGACAACTGCCGCCATTATACCGTTTCCCAGTATTTTCCAAATGATCCATTTGGCAGCCTGGTCAATGGTGTTCATAATGAAGATCTGGAAGCACAGACCTTTGCAGATGAATCCTTTGACCTGGTAATTACCCAGGATGTATTTGAGCATCTCTATGCCCCTGCAAAGGCCTTTAAAGAGATAGCCCGCACGCTTAAAAAAGGAGGCGCTCATATTTTTACCGTCCCTATCATTAACCGGTTTCAGCCTACCGAAGTTTGGGCCAGCAAGGGCGCCCATGGAGAGCCTGTTTTTTTAAAAGATCCTGAATGGCATGCCAACCCGGTAGATGCCAAAGGATCGCCGGTAACCATTCATTGGGGTTATGATATTGTAGATTTTATAAAGGTGCATTCCGGACTGACTACTTCTATAGAATATATCGATGATCTGTCGAAAGGCATACGAGCGGAGTTTAGAGAGGTACTCGTAAGTAAGAAGATGTAGGACCGCTGATTAATAGGGATTAGTAAGATTGACAGGATTACAGTCCTATAATTGTCTTTTCCTTTTCGGATTTAAAAACAGGTATTTGGAATTTGACTATTGGAATTTCTCTACTCGTATTTTCTCTTTACTTGCTTTTCGGATTTGGACGCTGTACTTTGTATATACAAAACAGTTGTACCATATGAAGCGCATCTCCCTTCTTGTTATAATCGTATTCACTACTCTTGTTTCTCATAGCCAAACAAAGATCAAGTTGGAAGAAATAAGCCAGCACATTGGCGACAGTGTGCAGGTGAGTGGCAAGATCTTTAGCGGCAAGTGGCTGCAAGGAGCTACCAACCGACCTACCCTACTGAATATGGGCGCCCTTTATCCCAACCAGTTGCTTACCGTAGTGATCTGGGGCAAAGACCGCATGAACTTTGACTATCCACCCGACAAAGAATTGATCGGAAAAGAAGTACGCTTAACCGGCAAATTGGAGTTGTATAATTCCAAACCGCAGTTGGTGTTATACAGCCAGGAGCAGGTGGCTATTGAAAGCAATTAGCTGATTAGCGGATGAAGAGAGAGAATATCGAACAAGGAACAAGGAAGGATGAAGGAAGAAGGGAGGGAATGTTCAATGCTCAATCCTCAACGATCAATGGTCAATGAAGAGAGAAAGAATCAATTTAAATAGAAAAGCACTCCGCCAGGGGAGTGCTTTTGTTTTATAGACAGTTCCTTATTCTTCTAAATCCTGTTAATCCATTTTTAATCCCACTAATCCGCGGTCCTCCTTTTCTCCTTTCCTCTGTGCGAAACCTTCTCTCCGCGTCTCTGCGCCTCTGCGTGAAACCCGCTGCTTGCAGCGCTCACTTACTACTTTCCCGGCTGATACTGCCGCATGGCATGTTTCTGCACATCGGTTTTGTAGTAGTAAATGTCTTTGAACTTACCGGTCAGGTAACCATCGGCCTGGTCGTTATAATGTTTGGAATTAGGATCAAAAGATTCACCACTCACTAAGATGGTTTTGGCCTTCAGTTTTCCTTTACCACCAAATTCTACAGCGGCTATAAAACTATTACCATGTACACCGTAGCGTTTTTGCGTACCTACACGACGACCATTATAAGCTGGCAATGAACCCCAGGCAGAAGAGGCCATGCCTACTGGTAAGCTAGGTAGATTGTCATCAAACTTACCATCGTTGGTGCGTTGGTAGCGGTTGATATCGCCCCAGGCTACCTGCCAGGTTTTGTATTGTTTTTCCAGCATCGTGATCACGTCTTCCAAGGCCTTTAACCGATCGGCAGCGGTGGTTTCCTTTATAATGCGCTCCGCATCAGCGCTTCCAATCTTAGTTTCAAATATCGATGCCCATTCAATGGCCAGTGTGGTGGCTATAGAGGTAGTAGAAGAATACTTATCCCATAAGCGCAAGAAGTGAATAGGCACTTCCAGTCTGCTCTTTTGAGGGTCGGCCTGTGTCAGCGCATCATAGTCTTTAAACAGTGGCGGCAGTAAGATCTCAAAAGCTGACAGGTAGTGGTCGTACCCAATGGCAATCATCTTGTCTATCGTTACATCCTGCGCTGCACTCAACAAACGCGCGGCATTGATGGCGCGGGCATTCTGTGCATCAGGGGCCATGTAGGTAGGGAAATCTTCTTTCTTTGGACTGCTGGCACCAGATACAGTGAATGGCGTAGAGTTGGTGTTTTGGATCCAGCCGGTTTTAGGATTGTATACATGTACAGTTTCGTCCAAGGCATGAATACCTTTCCAGTCGGTGGCCGATGTAGTACCATCTAGTGGTTGGCTGTAATCATATTTTGGATCACGCTTGGGCACATAGTTGCCATGCCAATAAGCAATGTTGCCACTAGCATCGGCAAACACCGTATTGTCTGATGTGTTGGCGCGTAGATTCATTACCTTTTTAAACTCCTCAAAGCCATTGGTCTTGGTTCGTTGCCAGGATTGCAGCAGGGCATTCAGCGAGCGGTTGTACTCGCGCAGGCTCAGCCACTGCCCATTGCGCTTGCCCATTACCGGGCCATGATTAGTAGCATAGGTAGTAAAGCGTTGCTCTTGCAATGCATCGCCTTGTTTATAGCGGATGGTGATCTCTTTAGTCGTTACCGGCAGTTGTTTACCATCATATAGTGTGAACAGTTTATCGCCTTTTTGTTCAACGGTTTCTTTGTACAGATCGGCTACATCGGCACGACCAGAGGTATGCATCCAGCCACAGTTCTCATTAAAACCCTGGAAGATGAAAAACGTGCCCCAGGTAACGCCACCATAAGCATTCAAGCCTTCATCGCTGATCATGTGTGCCTCTGTGCGGTAAAAGAAAGAGGTGTGCGGATTGATGTACAAGATGGCTTTTTTGTTCCTGGTTTTAGCCGGTGCTACAGCAAAGCCGTTGGAGCCTTGCTGCATCTTATCGTATAGGGGCGGCTCCTGAACAAAAGAGGTAGCCTTATCATCTATAGGATACATGTTTTGTAACTCCCGCAGTGTAACGCCACCGGTTTCGGTTGCTGATATACTACCATTGGTACGCAGCAGGGCCATCCAGGGTTCAAAGCGTTGCAGCGCCTTTGGTTTAACCTCCGGATGTTTGTAGATGTAGAAGTTGATACCATCGGCATAGGCATTCAATAGTTTTTGAAACCAGGCAGGGCTTTGCTTATAATCGGCTATAGCAGCAGCCGTATCGTAGATCATACGCATGCGCAGGTCTTCATACAAGCGATTCTTTCCATACACTTCAGAAAGGCGGCCCATCATTTCCAGGTGATTGAGCTCTACGCGTTCAAAGCTTTGCTCGCACTGTACATACATTAATCCAAATACCGCATCGGCATCGGTCTTGCCATACACATGCGGAATACCCCAGTCGTCTTCAATGATATTCACCTGCTGCGCCTGTTGCTGCCAGCGGCTGACTTCTTCTTTGGAAAAGGATTGGGCCCACAACTGCGCTGGTAGCAGGAAGGCAAAAACCAAGAGTTTCTTCACGGAGTAAAATTTTCTTAAATGTAACCCGAATTTGAGATTGAAGATGAATAATGGCGGATGTCTGATTTTATAATGTCTGATATTGGATTTTTGGATTTCATTTTTGAATTTGAACGAAAAGCATTCCCCATTGCAGTGCCTCCTCGCTATAGGACGTCCGGTAAGCATTTAATACCTTTACTGTTCATGCAGCGTTTATGACTTATGAAAGGTTTGGCTGCGCTACTCAGCTTTCCCCTTTTATAGAATGCTACTTTGTATGGGATTCAAAAACAGCCTTGGAACAAGAGCTTGTTGTAGAATCGCCACCGAATAGTTTTTGCTCCATTGTATTTAATTACGGAGATCCCTACCGGCTACAAAACATCAAATATGCGCAACTAGCCGTTCCTCGCCATTTCATTGCCGGCCAGTCTATCTACAGCTACAAACTATTTCTGCAGGGGCGTATCGGCATTACCGGCATTGTACTGAAGCCAGCGGCCCTGGCCACACTGTTTCACTTACCAGCCTACGCGTTTACGGAAGAACGGGTGGACCTGTTCAACGTTTTTTCCCATCAACTACTGCAGCCCTATATTCAACAAATAGAGGAAGCCGCCAACCCCATTGAAAAGGTAAAGGCGTTGGAAGCTTTTCTCCTGCACCAGGTACAAACCCAATCGCCCTCGCCCGACTTTATAGATATAGCAGCCAACCAGATTGTGGAGAGCAATGGCATGATCTCTATTACACAACTGGTGCAAAACAGCTGTATGTCGCGACGCACTTTTGAACGCCGCTTTTTTCAAAAGGTAGGCTTGAGTCCGAAGTACTATGCCCGTATCCGACGCATTGCACACCTGTGTAACCTTATAGCCGGAAAACAAAAAGTAAACTGGCAGGAACTCTTTTACGGGTGCGAGTATTACGACCAGGCCCATTTTATCAAAGACTTTGAAGAGTTTACCGGACGCTCCCCACAACAATACCTGCAAGAGAATACGGAACTGGCCCAATACGTGAAAAAGCCCCAGCAACAGCAACTATAGATTGCCGCATTTTTACAACCGATTGACGCACTTATACAATACTGCCTGCGCAGCGACTTGTAGCTTCACCTAAGAATCAGGATCATGAGCCGATACATTGGTTTCCTGCAAAGCAGGTTTACTAAAAAGGGGAAACGTCTGAAAAACGAAATCAACTAAAAACACATCATATGCTCACCTTAACACAACAACAACTGAGTCTGAAAAATGCCTGCGTGCAATTCATGTTTGCCTACCAGCAGCGAAACGTAGAACGGATGCTTAGCTTTTGCGAACCGGAAGGCTTGGTACATTTCCAGCCATTAGGCGAAAGTGGAACAGGTAAGATCGGGGAATTGGGCAAAGCGATCTGGAGCGGATTGATGGACGCCTTTCCGGATATTGACAATACCCTTGATGCTGCCGTAGCCGAACCCGGCAACGCTGTACGCTGCCAGGTAGTGATCCGCGGCACACAGGAAAAAGACTTTGCAGATATTCCCAACAAGGGTAAGCACTTTGACAGCGACCACATCTTTATCTTTCACTTCAATGAGCAGAATAAAATTGATAGCATTTCCATCTCCTGGGACCACGCTGATTTTAAGCGTCAATTAAGCTGAATATTTTTTTATCCTGGCTGTGTCCCTGCTACGTACATGGCCAGGATTAACATGGATGATTTGGAATTTGAGATTGATCTTTACGATTGCAGTCGATTTTTAGGTGTGAGTCTCTGAGATACCTCGCTATCGCTCGGAATGACAAAGAGTCTTTATGATTACAAGATGGTCTACGTAAGTACAAGATGCTTTACGTAAAGAAAAGCTAGCTTATGTAGCTGTTTAAGTTAGTTTCTGGATTCTATTGATTGATAAAACTACCGGGTTGTAATTTCCTTTGGTGGCCAGCCGTCAAACAACTGCGCATTGAAGAATGTCAAAGAAGGATTGACGGCTTCTATCAATGTCAGCTTTTTCTTTCTGTTCCATCCTTTGATTTCTTTCTCCCTTGCAATAGCGTTATTGATATACTGAAACGCTTCATAGAAGATCAAGTTATAGCAGTAATATTTACCAGCAAAGGTTTTTCTTCTCCCTTTGTTTAAGTAATGTTCTATAATACGCTGCTCCAGATCATTGGTAACACCTGTATAAAAAACGGTTCTCTCCGGATTAGTAACGATATAGACATAGTACTGGTGCATTGCACTTGTAATTTATTTCTTCTGTCCTATTTAGTTACTTTTTGTTTTTTGTCATTCCGAGCGATAGCGAGGAATCTCAAAGAGATGCTATCAGTAGAACCTGTAAGGTCTTATAGAATCTTGCCTTACTCTTAAACTCCAGTGCACGCCTTCTCACCATTCTCCTCCCGCCATAGCATCGATCATTTGCATTACCGTTACGCCCTCATCTGCGGAACAGGGATTATCGCCGCGGTTCAGGAAATAGTCCACCACTTTCTGTATCATGGGTTGTTGTACATGCGGCAGGGGATCAAATGCAAACTGCTGCTCACGATCACCTTGTTTCAGCACCAGCAACCGGTGATCAAATATGGAAAACTGCAAGCTGCCACCAGTACCAATGATCTCACAGTGGTCGCGTTTTTCAGGAACGGTAAAAGACCAGGTGCCATTGAATAGTACATTATTGGGAAATAATGCCTGCCCGATAGTGGTATCATCAGCACCGTATAGTTTAGAAGCATTCACCGAAAGCCCCGATACTTTTTCCGGCGTACCTAAAAAGTACAACATCAGATCGAGCTGGTGTGGCGCCAGGTCGTAAAAAAGACCACCACCGGAAATGGCGGGATGGTAACGCCAGGGGTCTTCCGTGCTAGCAATCTTGTTGTCTCTATGAGGCTGCAAACAATACAGGTTGACTAGTCGGGGTACACCAATTGCACCTTCCTCTAACAAGGATTTTACTTTTAGAAAAAGCGGCTGCGCCCTTCGGTAGTGCGCCACCGTTAGTTTCACACCTGTATCAAGGGCAGCCTGCGCCATGCGAGCAGCTGCATCGGCATGAATAGCCATTGGCTTCTCCACATACACAGGCTTACCGGCCCGCAATGCAGCTATGGTGTATTCTTCATGTTGCAAGGGAGGCGTGGCCACATAGATGGCGTTTACTTCCGGATCGTTGATCAACTGCTCCGCATCGCTGTACCAACGTTCTACTCCATGACGGCGGGCATAATCGGCTGCCTTTTCTGCATTACGTCGCATCACAGCCACCAGTTTAGAGTGGGGGACTTTATTAAAAGCAGGGCCACTTTTCACTTCGGTTACATCGCCGCAACCAATAATGCCCCAGCGGATGGTATTGTCAGTCATAAGAACCGTGTATTAGTAATTAGAGCTTGGAATTTGAATTTTGCTTTTCGGCTTCTTCTGTGCCATCCCAAAAGGAAATACATTCTTTGCCGTACGTTAAAATATTATTCCTCCAATACTGGTTCTTTGACCGCTATTGGTAATTTTTTTTCCACTACTCTTTTATAGGTGTCCATGTCTATTTCATTTTCCATTTTAGCAATTACAACGGTAGCGATGGTATTGCCAATAAAGTTGATAATAGCGCGGCCCTCACTCATAAAGCGGTCCACGCCAATGAGTAAGGCCAAACCCTCCAGCGGGATCACTTTTAATGCGGTTAGTGTGGAAGCTAAAACAATAAAGCCACTGCCTGTTACACCAGCGGCCCCTTTGCTGGTTAAGAGTAAAATGCCAATGACAGTGAGTTCCTGACCCAATGAAAGATCAATGCCAAATACCTGTGCCAGGAAGATCACGCTCATGCTCAGGTAAATAGTAGTACCGTCCAGGTTGAAACTGTAGCCGGTTGGAATTACCAAGCCTACTACTTCTTTTTCACAGCCCGCTGCTGTAAGCTTTTGCATAACAGAGGGGAGCACCGCTTCACTACTGCTTGCGCCTAGCACAATAAAGATCTCCTCTTTAATATAACCTAACAGCTTCCATAAATTGATTCCATAATACCGGCACACCAGGTGCAGCACTACAAAGATGAAAAGGAAGCCGGTGAGGTAAAAAGTTAGTAACAGTTTGCTCAACACGGCCAGGGTGGCAAAGCCAAACTTTCCAATGGTATAGGCCATACCACCAAAAGCGCCAATGGGACTAAGCCTCATTATGATCTTGAGTACATTGAACAGCGCCTTGTTGATCTTTTCAAAGCTAACCAGCAGGCTATGTCCCGACTCGCCCATCCACTTTAAACCAATAGCAAATAAAACACTGAAAAAGAGGATCTGTAAAATATCGCCTTTTGCAAAGGCGTCAACAATATTAGAAGGTACAATATGCGCGAAGAACTCGCCCCAGTTCATGTGGCTGGCTTGCTCGGAAATGGCTGACACCTGCGCATTGGGTGCATGCGTTACTGCCACGCCATGGCCTGGCTTTACCACGTTGGCGGTTACTAAACCTATGATCAGCGCCAAGGTGGTAACCACCTCAAAATAGATCAGGGCTCTTAAACCCACCCGGCCTACTTTTTTCATATCACCCGCACCGGCTATACCGGATACGATGGTGAAAAAGATCACCGGCGCAATGACCATGCGGATCATATTGATAAAGGTTTCGCTAATTAACTTGGCCGTAGGGGAAAAGCCGGGGAAAAGCCAACCTACCAACACACCGGCCGCAATGCCGATGAGAACCTGTACATAAAGTATCTTCAAATATTTCATGAAATCGCTGCTTGATAAAAGCGTTTAAAGGAATACTTCCGTTTCCCTTTTGTTGATATTGATTTGCGTCTCTTTGCTTATGATGAGCGAATCAAAAACAGGGAAGATACATAATACTCACACTTTACTATTCGTCAATATTTAAATAAGAACACGTAAGAAGACGCTGTGTTACTATATAAGTTGACAGAGGATAGATGACAGGAGGGAGAGAATAAAGAAG
Source organism: Flavisolibacter tropicus (assembly GCF_001644645.1). Taxonomy (NCBI): domain Bacteria; kingdom Pseudomonadati; phylum Bacteroidota; class Chitinophagia; order Chitinophagales; family Chitinophagaceae; genus Flavisolibacter; species Flavisolibacter tropicus. The sequence goes on from NZ_CP011390.1 coordinate 3,457,685, forward strand.
GGATTGGAAATTAGGGATTTGGAATTAGCAATGGATGATGGCTGATTTTGTGATGGCTGATTGGAGATTAGAATTTGAAATTTGAAATTTCACTTCTTAATTAGAATTCCCTTTATTCTCGGGTTCTTCACTACTTGCGCCTGAACTTACGTTCTGCCCACAGTAGAATAACAGCCAGTACCATTACCCATAGCATATAAGCACCAATGCTAATGCGCTCCCATACACCCATTAATGGAGTAGGTTGGCCAGCCTCCATACGTGGGGCATCTAATCCTGTTAAAATACCAGTTATTAAAAGCAACAGTACAGTGACTATAGAATAGAGGCGAAAGCGATTTCCTAACGATGCTGCAGCAAATGCTATGGTAAACAACATGATCAGTACCGTTACCATAGAGAAAACAATATGCAGGGTATCAGTAAAACTGCCTCCACCCGCCGCCAGTACCTGACGCTGGTGCATAGGCGCTAGCGGCCATGCCAGTCCGACAATACCGTGCGCTATGATCAAAATGCCCGCTTTGCCAAGGGGCCGTTTTCTGGGTGCCGACTGCCATACGCCCCATCCAAAGCCAGCTACCAGAAATGTGTATACAAAGCCTAGCCAAACCCATAGGGGTCTAGTAGGTGCGTCTATGGCCGAAAGCTCACTTACTGTTTGGCTAGCCGCATTGTAGCCTGCATACAACATCGGTATAAAAACATTCATGGTCACATATAACAAAGAAGAGAGAAGACCGCAAAGTAGCAGGCCCTTGTGCACGGCTTCCTGAATGCTGTTGTTACTTCTTGTTCGTTGCGACCATTGATGCGTAGTGGTGATGGAGGAAGACATAACCATTCATTTACTAAAAGAAGCAAAGGACACTATACAACTATAGGAATAGCTGTAAACAACTTTCTTACAAGTTCCGGTATAGTATTCAGTAATTGGATGATACTTGTCATTGCCCTTCCTGATAAACAACAAGTTTGTAAGTCCATTAAAAAAAGAACAGTTTCTTATTGCCTTCTTCTCATTATTCATCACTCATCTCCTCCCTCATTCAATATTCATCATTCCCTTCCTTCTCAACTTGTTAACCTGTCAACCCTTCTCTCTCCATTGAACATTCCCTCCCTTCATCATTCTTCATTCCTTGTTCCTTGTTCAATATTCCTTCCCTTGTCAACTTATCAACTTGTAAACCTGTCAACCCTTCCCTCACTCACCCCTCATAGCTCGCAGCTTTCCTTTCCATCAGCTAATTTTCTTCCGCTCTCTGGCTGTTTGGCTTGCAGCGTATAGCTTGCAGCGTGCAGCCTTCTCGCCATCAGCTAATCTTCACATCAGCTAATTCCCTCTCCTTTTCTAACTTGCAGTATATTATTAACCAGCTGATCATGGAATTACAAGCCGGCCTTTTTCTAAAAAGCACTGATGCCTTAAATGACACGGTGTTTTTTGAGGCAACTATTCTTATTACTGAATCTAATGCTAAAGGGGCGCTGGGTTTTGTACTCAACAAACCCTTTGGTCGTTCGCTTAATGAGCTGGAAGAATTTAAGTATAGCCTTGCTGTTCCTTTATACGAAGGTGGCCCTGTAGACCAGGAGCACTTGTTCTTTATACACCAGCGGCCTGACTTGATTGAAGAAGGAGCCCGAGTGGGCAATGGCATTTATTATGGCGGTAATTTTCAACAAGCCGTTGCAGGCATCAATGATAAAAGTCTTACCTCAAATGATATCAAGATCTTTGTGGGCTATTGTGGCTGGGATGCCGGCGAGCTGGAAGCAGAGATTGAAGAAGGTAGCTGGGTGATCGTTGAAGGTAATCATGAAATGGTCTTTGGCTGATCTTTGTTTATGAGTGGCGCATTCCTTTTCTTCTCCTGATAATCAGTATCTTCATTCCCCCTTTATGGCTCACGAAACACCCATTGTCAACACCTTACCGGGTTTAGACATCAGTACACTCTGTACGTGGTTGCCCAGCAGCAGTGTATTGCTTCAACCCAATGCGCCTCAATATACCATTGTAGCAGCTAGTGCTGCCTTTGGCGATCTTATGGACATCCCACATCACCTTTTACCAGGTAAAAGCTATTGGGATCTACCGTCTTTTCAAACGAGTAGTGAAACCGTAACTTCTATCCGCACCTCGCTTGAAACAATCCAGACACATAAAGAACATCGCCAAGTGTTGTATGGCCGCCTGCCTATGCAACAAGGCCAGGAAAAAACGGTGATCATTACCCACCAGCCAGTGTTAAGCACAAATGGCACGCTGCTCTATATTCTACAAACGGTAGAAGATAAAAGCACTTCACCTCAAGAACTACATGCCGCTAATGATAGTGAGCTACAGTTACAGCAACTGATTGAAAGTGTGCCGGCTATTCTCTGGATGACAGCCGCCGACGGCCAGTGTACCTACCTGAACAAACCCTGGTGCGCGATCACTGGTCAAACGTTGGAAGAGGCATTAGGCTATGGCTGGCTAGGCGCCACCCACCCCGATGATAAGGAAGCGGCCGGAAACTTATTTATAGAAGCCAATAAGCAGCATACAGCTTTTACCGTTCGTTACCGTTTACGTCAGCAGGATGGCTCTTACCGCTGGGTCATAGACAAGGGAAAACCCCGCTTTGACAGTGCTGGCAACTATTTAGGCATGATCGGTACCGTATTGGATATTCACGATCAAAAGCTGGCCGAAGACAGAAGTCAGAACCTGATTTCTATTATAGAAGCCAGCCAGGAGTTTGTGGGACTGGCCAACCTGGATGCTACCATTAGTTTCATTAACCCTGCGGGCCTACGCATGCTGGGCTGGGAAGGTGTGGCAGGTAAAACGGTTCTGGATGCCATTCACCCGACGATAAAGCCATTGCCCAGAAGCTATTACCCCTTTTGTTTACAAAAGGTCATTTCTCGCAAGAGATCCGGTTGATTCACGCTCCTACCGGCGAGCCGGTATGGATACAATGGAACGCCATTGCTATTCGGGATAAGCGATCGGGTGAGGTTACCAGCCTTGCTACTATCAGTGCCAATATTACAGAACGAAAGAAAACAGAAGCGGCCTTACGCCAAAGCGAGGAACGCATACGCAGCTTCGTTGAAAGTGCACCCTTCCCTATAGGTGTGTATATAGGCAAAGAGATGCGTATTGAACTGGCCAACCAATCCATCATTGACGTATGGGGTAAAGGAAATGATGTTATTGGCAAGCGCTATGCGGATATACTTCCGGAATTGAGCAATCAGCATATTTACGAACAGCTGGACCTTGTGTATACTACAGGCCAGCCGTTTCATGCCAAGTACCAGCAGGTTGATATTGTCATTGATGGAGAACTGCGTCCCTTTTTCTTCAACTATAGCTTTACCCCACTGTTTGATGGTGCCGGAAAAGTATATGGTGTAATGAACACGGCTGCTGAAGTCACCGATCTGGTAATGGCGCGCAAAAAAGTGGAAGAAAGTGAAGCGCAGTTTCGTCACCTGGTAATGCAGGCGCCAGTTGCCATGGCAGTATTCAAAGGCGATGACCTGGTGGCTGAAATTGCTAACGACTACTACCTGCCCCTGGTAGACAGAACGCGAGAGGAATTTTTAGGGCGTCCCTTGTTAGAAGCCTTACCTGAAGCCAGAGCCAGACTGGAACCCCTGGTTAAGCAACTGCTGCACACCGGCGAACCTGTTATCCTGTCAGAGTACCAGATTATCCTTAACCGCCATGGCCGAATGGAAACCTGTTATTTCAACGGTATCTGGGAGCCGCTACGAGATGTAAATGGGAAGGCGAATGGTTTTATGGTGGTAGCCCACGAAGTAACAGTCCAGGTTATAGCCCGTCAGCAAATAGAAGAGATAGTAGCACAACGCACACACGAACTGGCCCAGGCCAATGAAGCCTTGCTACGCTCAAACCAAGAGCTGGAGCGCTCTAATGCCAACCTGGAGGAGTTTGCACACGCTGCCTCGCACGATATGAAAGAACCCATACGCAAGGTGCTTACGTTTTCAGACCGGTTAAAAGCCAGCTTGAATACGCGTATGACCGATACCGAGAGACACCTGTTTGAACGTATGGAGAATTCCACGCACCGCATGGGCTTGCTGGTGGATGACCTGCTGGAGTTTTCGCACGTGAGCGAACGCCCCCTTGAAATGGAAGAAGCTGATCTTAATGAATGTGTGCACCGTGTATTTACCGACCTGGAGCTGGCCATTGAAGAAAAGAAAGCCACCATTCGTGTAGAAAACCTGCCAGTAATAAAAGGCTACAAACGCCAACTGCAGCAACTGTTTCAAAACCTGATTGGCAATGCCCTGAAATACAGTAAAACAACCATTGCCCCAGAAATTACGATCACAGCCCGCTTGGTAAAGGGGCAGGATGCGCCCATTCCTTTATTGCCCGATCTGGATGACCAACTCTTTCACTGGATCACGGTAAGTGATAATGGAATTGGCTTTGAACAACAATATGCCGAGCGCATCTTTGGCATGTTCCAACGCCTGCATGGCAAGACCGAGTATGCCGGCACCGGTGTAGGTTTATCCATTGCCCGCAAAGTAGTAGAGAACCACCAGGGTTTTATATGGGCGGAAGGGCAAGAAGGAGAAGGTGCTCGCTTTCATATTTTATTACCTGCGTAGTGGTTTGTTTTTATAATCAAGAGGCTTATGCTGTGTAGGCAGCTTGATCATGATCATTGAATCCTGAGCCTGTCGAAGGATGGGACACTCACACCCTCAACCTGCTTACTTTGTTAAAGGCTTTTACAATCGCCCTGAACTTATTACAAAGACTGATAATTGGTCTAATAATACGTTTAGTATTCCTTAACGTTTCACTTATTCAGGCAGTAAAGGATACAGCAACTACTATTATGGTATAAGCGGGGTCTTCACTGCGTGGGCATGTGTGTAGCGAGCCCCGCTTGAGCGAGTGGGAACTAAGTTTTGTTAGAGCATGAGCAACATCGACTGATTCTTTTTTTAAGCTAAAACAATCGAACACTTGTGCGGATTCACCAACAACAATAATCTTTAAAACACTTTGCTTAGTACGCCATGCCAAAAACAGAAACACTACTCGCCACTCACCATTCACTATTGACCATTGACTTTCTTTTTGTAGACTGTCGTCTGTTGACCGAGGACTAAACTCACCACTCACCTTCTTGATTTGCAACAACACAAACTCTCTTCTTTGGCCGTGCCAAAATCAATTTGTTTTTCCTTAAAGAATTTTGGCAAGAGCTAACAACGGCAATCGTTTTCTTGCATGCCAATCTTTCTCTTCAAACATTTAAAAAAACAGTCCCTAAGTGTAATCAACTAGTAGCTGTTTTGTTTTCCTACCTACACGGCAAATCAAATAGCCACATTTCCCCTTATATATTGCCCGTATCAAATCCTCTTTTAACGATGCCTTAATGGTTCTCCAATACCAAGATCATTGTGCTTATATATATGGTATAAATAACGTTATAGCACATGCGCGATACTGAAAACTACTTTTTAGTAGCACCCGTGCCAAACCCTTGCCCCTAAAGGGTTTGATCGAAATCTATAAAACGAAAAGCGACTACCGATTCTAGGAATATACACTTAGAGAGCTCTACCATAATCCGACTAAGTCCACAACTCTGTGCAAAAAACACCTCAATATGGAATGGTATTCGTTTTCACTGCGGCGTTAATTCAACAAGTTCACATTGAAAAAAGCGGTCAGCCAATAAAGTTGGCCTCCATCATCATTCATCTAAAAAACAATCTAAAGACCATGAAAAACAAGAGTATTAAATTATCACTGATGATCCCGTATCTATCGGTGATCCTTTTGGCTACTGCTTGTAAGAAAGACGATCTGTCTGCTGAAAACAATTCAGTGGCAACAGCATCAACTTCTTCTGAAACTTTAGCACTCGATGCACCTACGGCCACAACAACAACCACAACTTCATCTACTACATCTTCAACTACTCGGTATGAAGCGGAGAATTACGCGAGCATGAGCGGAGTAGGACTGGATGCATGTAGCGAAGGTGGAAAGAACGTAGGTTCTATTCAAGCTGGCGACTGGATGAAATACACAGTCAATGCTCCAGCAGCTGGTTCATACAAATTAAACTTCCGCGTGGCGGGTCCTGGTGGACAGTTCCAGGTGCGTAATGCAGCCGGTACTGTACTGGCAACCGTTACAGCTCCTAAGACCACTAGTTACCAGACTTATACAACAGTGAGCGTAAACGCTAATCTTGCTTCCGGTTCACAGACTATTCAATTGTATGCAGCAACCGGTGGTTACAATATCAATTGGTTTGAAGTAGTAGGCGGTACTACCTCTACTTCAGGAACAGGTAGTGCAACAGCACCAACTACGCCAACAGCACCAACTACGCCTACTGCACCAACGGGTTCTACTGGCGCACTGGGTAGTACTACCATCGGCTCTAACACCCTGTTCCGTGAGACTTTTGAAGGTACTTCTCCATGGAGTGGCTTTGGTCAGGAGTGGTATACTTCGTATGCCTTCACAACAGCTACTACACCGGCCCTGCAGGGTTCCAAGGTAGGTCGTTTTGAACTGCGTGATACCGATCCCAACTACCGTTCTGAAGTACGTTTCCCGTCTTCTTATAACGGAAAAGACCGTTGGGTTTCTTTCTCTGTGTATTGGCCATCCAGTGGCATGAAGGACGATTCTAAACCAGAATTGTTCCACCAGGCCCACCAGACGTCCCAGACTTCACCTCCCGTGAGCCTGATCGTAAAAAATGGTCACATCTGGGCCGAGGTTAATGGACAGGTGTTCTCTGGTGCCCTAGGTTCTGGTACCTCGAAGACCATGGACATTGGTGCGGTGCCAAAAGACCAGTGGGTACGTTTTGTCATTCACTATAAGTTTTCTTACAACACGGATGGTGCGTGGCAGATCTGGAAAAATGGTTCCCAGGTGTTGAACTATGCGGGTAAAACCATTTATCCACCAGCGATCACCTCTAACCTGCCAACCTTTAAACTGGGTATCTACAAGTGGGTATGGAGTGGAACTGCAACAAGCGATGCAACGCTTCGTGTAATGTACGTAGATGATGTACGCGTGGGTAATGAAAACAGTTCATTAAGTACAATGTAATCCATCAATAACGCAGGCTGGGTGTTTGATTAAAAAGTGAACTTAGTGAACACCCAATCTCAAAGCCAGGAGCAATCCTGGCTTTTTTTATTTTGTATCGTTTCATGGCAGCACTGAATCATACCTCTTTATTGGCATTAGTGTAATGCTTTCTTCTTCTCTGCAGCTACCCATACCTAATTTAATGGCGCAAGTATAAAAGCGTTTCGAATTATTAGTTTAGTCATTGTATGTATTGTACTAAACGTATACCTTGTAGATAAAAGTTAACGTCAATGAAAGGACTACAAATTATAGGCGTTTGCTTGATCGTGCTGGGTATTGTTATGATCGCTACTGGCGGCTTTAGTTTTAAGCAACGCGAGAAGATTATTGATACCAACACGGTTGATCTTTCGATCAAAAAAGAAAAGACTGTCACCTGGCCCTGGTTTGCAGGCGGTATTATTGTTATTGGCGGCATAGGCCTGTTGCTGGTAGGCGGCAATAAAAGAAATTGATGGCGTATACCTTTGCCAACAAGCAATGTTTGCCTTCAATACCTGCCTATAACGTCAGTGCCTAAACGTTTTTTATTATCTGTCTTTAGGCCGACACAGTCTCCAATAACTGTAATAGCTGATGTGCCGCTTCTTCGGAGGAAGCTGGATTTTGACCGGTTATCAGCAGCCCTTCTTTTACTACGTAAGCAGCCCAGTCGTCTTTTTTGGAGTAAATACCCCCTTTCTTTTTCAGCTCGTCTTCTAGCAAAAAAGGCACTACACTGGTTAGTCCTACCGCTTCTTCTTCCGTATTGGTAAAACCTGTAACCTGTTTTCCTTTCACCAGGGGCTCACCATTGGCGTCTTTGACATTAAGCAGCACAGCTGGTGCATGACATACAGCAGCCACTGGCTTTTTTGACGCCCAGAATGTTTCAATCAGCTTTATGGAGTCCGGATCGGAAGAAAGATCCCACAAAGGACCATGGCCACCGGGATAGAATACCGCATCAAAATCAGCAGCGTTTACTTCACTTAGTTTTTTGGTGTTGGCCAATTGCTTTTGTAAGGCCTCGTCTTTATCAAAACGTTTAGTGGCTTCGGTTTGCGCACCAGGTTCTGAACTTTTGGGATCAATAGGCGGCTGCCCACCCTTGGGTGATGCCAGCGTAATATCTACACCCGCATCACGCAGTACATAATATGGTGCAGCAAATTCCTCCGTCCAGAAACCAGTCTTTTTACCGGTGTTGCCCAGCTCGCTGTGCGAGGTTAATACAATCAATACTTTCATGGTGTTCTCCTTTTGTATTTGGAAGAAAGACGCCACAAGAAACGGACCCTTCTAAACTCAGCAGGAGCTTTTAGATGGAAGAAGGTTTTCACGTAGAGCGCTTCGCGCATTTTTGTTTCGCGCAGAGGCGCCAAGTTTTAAAGGCGCAAAGAAAGGGTTTCGCACAGAGGAAAGGAGAAAAGGAGAAAGGATTTCACGCAAAGGCGCAAAGAATCAAAGACGCTAAGGAATGACAGGTTATAAACTAAAAGCCCTCCACTTAAGGGGTGCTTTTTTATTTACCGCCTCCATTAATAATCAATCATTATTCATTTCTAATCATTGATTATTGAGCATTGAACATTTCCTTTCTTGTTCCTTGTTTCTTGCCCCTTGTGCCTTTTCTCCACTTCTTCCTTCATCCTTCCTTGTTCCTTGTTCAATATTCTTCTCCTATTCTCTGCGCCCTCTGCGCGAAACAAATAAGCGCGAAGCGCTTCTCTTAAGGGCTGAGGCTGTGCGCTTGTTATTTATTTTCAAAAAGATGCGGGCTTACGGTCCACACATGCCCTTGACCAGCAATGAGGGCTTCGGCTGTTTCGGGTCCCCAGGTGCCGGCAGCGTAGTTGGGAAAATCCAGCGAATCGCGTGTGGCCCAGGTTTCCAGTATGGGTGTGATCACATCCCAGGCTTCTTCTACCTGGTCGGCACGCATAAATAAAGTAGCGTCGCCTTGCATGGTATCCAGCAATAGCGTTTCATATGCTTCGGGCGTTTGCGTAGAACACTTGTCGTAATCAAACACCATTTCGCCTGGCTGCAGGTTCATTTCCAGCCCTGGCCGTTTGGCAATAAAGCGGATGCTGATATCCATTTGCGGCTGAATGTTTATGGTAAGCCGGTTAGGTATAAGGCTACCAACCTTACTTTGCGGAAAGGTGGAGTGTGGTACCGGCCTAAACTGGATGGTAATAGAGGATGTTTTTTCCTGCATACGCTTACCGGTGCGCAGGTAAAAAGGCACACCCTGCCAGCGCCAGTTATCGATATACAATTTCAGGGCGGCATACGTTTCGGTGTTAGATTGCGGATTCACACCTTTTTCCTCGCGATAGCCGGGTACTTTTTTGCCTTGCAACCAACCGCCAGCATACTGGCCGCGCACTGCATACATATGTACTTCTTCTGGCTTCAATCTCCGCACAGCCCGCAACACATCTACCTTGCGATTACGGATCTCCTCTGCATCAAACGATACAGGTGGCTCCATAGCAACCATGCATAAAATTTGTAACAGGTGGTTTTGTATCATATCGCGCAAAGCGCCAGATCCTTCATAATAATCGCCGCGGTCTTCCACACCCACCGTTTCCGCAACGGTGATCTGCACTGAATCGATATAGTTGCGGTTCCAGATAGGTTCAAACAAGGCATTGCCAAAGCGAAAGACCAGGATATTCTGCACGGTTTCTTTTCCCAAGTAGTGATCGATGCGGTAGATCTGCTCTTCCTTGAAGGTGCGTGTCAGCAGGCGATTGAGTTCAATAGCCGATTCTTTATCATGGCCAAAAGGCTTTTCTACAATAATGCGATCCATGGCTGCATCAGCGGCCAAGCCGACCTTACCAATGTTTGTAGCAACGGCTGCAATTAACTGGGGCGCTACCGACAGGTAAAATAGCCGATTGGCACGGGTTCCCCATTGATCATCGATATGGTCTAAATGCTCTTTGAGTTTTTGGTAAGAAGCAGCATCATTGACGTCGGAGGGCAGGTAGGTAATGAACGACTTAAAATGCTCCCATTGTTCCTCGTTGGGCTTACCTCTACGTGAGAATTCACCCAACCCTTCTTTTAGCTTTTCCTGATAGGCACCATTATCCAGTGGGGTGCGGCCCAGCCCAATAATGGCAAACTTTTCCGGCAGGTAACCATCAAGGTAAAGGTTGTAAAAAGCAGGCAACAACTTGCGCTTTGTCAGGTCGCCCGTACCGCCAAAGATGACAATGATAGTAGGAGCGGCTTTATCGTTTTCGTGGTTCATTGTGTTTCGTGTTTAAGGGTCATTGTTGAAGCTGCAAGCTATACGCTACACGCTGCACGCATATAAACAGGCTGTTTGGCTTGTAGCGTGTAGCTTGCAGCGTGTAGCCTCACTCCCATTCCGTATGAAAAACGCCCTCGCGGTCGATACGTTCATACTGGTGGGCGCCGAAAAAATCGCGCTGGGCCTGGATCAGGTTGCCCGGTAAATGGGCGCTGCGATAGGCATCGAAATAGGAAAGCGCCGCCATTGAGGCAGCTGCAGGAATGCCTTTATCTACAGCCATCATCACCATCCAACGCAGGTCTGCCTGCCGTTGTGCAATGATGGAAGCCACCTCCTCGTCCAACAGCAGGTTGATCAGTTCTGGGTTCCGGGCGTAGGCACTGCGGAAAAGCTCCAGGCTTTGTGAGCGAATAATACAGCCGCCGCGCCAAATGCGCGCTACACTTTCCAGCTCAATACCGTACATATAGGCCTTAGATGCCACCTGCAGCTGCGAAAGCCCCTGCGCATAAGTAATGATAGTAGCCGCGTATAAGGCGCTCTTCAAGCGCTCCAGTGTTTGTTGCATATTGGCCGGCTGCTCGCTATTTATTACCGATGAGAAGCGCTGTGCGGCCAATGTGCGTTCTTCTTTATGAGCAGACAGGTCGCGCATCATTACTGCGGTATCGATAACGGGAACGGGCACCTGCAGATCCATGGCGTTTTGAGAGGTCCACTTGCCGGTGCCTTTGGCGCGGGCGCGGTCAGCAATCATGTTCACCAGCAACTGCCCCGTTTCTGGATCTCTTGTTTTGAAAATATCGGCAGTGATCTTTATTAAGTAGGACTGCAGCTCTTGCTGATCCCAAGTGTCAAAGGTTTGTTGAATGGCTTCGTCTGGCAGGCCCAGTCCACGTTTCAGCATGTCGTACACTTCAGCAATCAACTGCATAATCCCATACTCGATACCGTTATGCACCATTTTTACATAGTGACCAGCCGAGCCATTACCTAGCCAGGTCACGCAGGGTTGCCCATCTACCTTGGCAGCAATGGCTTCAAATACGGGACGTAGCCGCTCGTAGGCGGACCTGTCGCCACCCGGCATCATGCTGGGACCATAGCGGGCACCTTTTTCACCACCCGAAATACCCATTCCAAAAAAATGGATCTTTTGTTTGCCCAACTCCAGGGCCCGACGGTCGGTATCGGTGAAATACGTATTGCCTCCATCAATAATGATATCGCCTTCATTCAAATGGGGCAGCATACCTGAAATGGCTATATCAACAGGCTTGCCGGCCGGCACCAGCATCAAGATAGCCCTTGGCGTTCGTAGTGCACTTACAAAATCAACAACGGCCGATACGCCTTTTACGTGCTGCTGGGGGCCCACCTCTTTAGCCAGCACTGTAGCTTTCAACGGATCGAGGTCCAGACCCAACACAGAAAAGCCCTGATCGGCCATATTCAATAACAAGTTCCTGCCCATTGTACCCAGGCCAACGATCCCAAATTCATATTCTTCCATAGACTAATTTCAGATTGAAGATTTTAGATTGCAGATTTTGGATTTTCAAGTGGATAGGATTAGAGATAGCGACCCGTTTCTATTGCCCAGATCTTATGCAATCGGCGCTCAAAACGCTCACCACCATTATAAGATGCTCTCAGGTAGGCCTGTACCAGGTCCCAGATCAACACAAAGCCAATAACGCGCCCGCCCAGGCACATCAGGTTCATATTATCATGCTCTACACCCTGGTGCGCCGAATAGGTTTCTGTGATCAGCGCAGCCCTTACGCCCGGAAATTTATTAGCTGCTACCGATACACCTACGCCGCTGCCGCAAACGGCAATGCCACGATCCATAACACCAGCTGTAATAGCCTTTGCCAATGGAACAATGATATCTGGATAATCATCGTCAGCGTCATAAACATGCGCACCAAAGTCAGTTACTGAATAGCCTACGGCTTCCAGTTGTTTCACCAACTGTTGCTTAACCTCGAAACCAGCATGATCGGCAGCAATCCCTATTTTCATTGACCATCGTTTTTTACCAGCGCTTTCGCGCGGTTGTATACATGATCTACTGTAAAGCCAAAATGTTTGAGCACTTCCTCACCCGGCCCCGACTCGCCAAAGCGATCAATACCAATAACGGCACCTCCAGTGGTTACATATTTGTACCATGCCAACGTAATGCCAGCTTCCACGGCAAGCCGCTTATGAATAGTTGGCGGGAACACCGTGTCTTTATAAGCCTGGTCCTGCTGCTCAAATAGCTCCCACGAAGGCATGCTGACCACACGGGTAGGTATGCCCTCGGCTTGCAGGCGCTCTTGTGCCTGCACCACCAGCTGCAGTTCTGAGCCAGTGCCAATCAGTATAAGTGTCGGTGCGCCATTGGCCTCACTTAGGATATAAGCCCCCTTTTCGAGGTTAGAAGCCGGTGCATATTTTGTTTGATCCAGCGTGGGTATCTTCTGGCGGGTAAGAATGAGCGCAACAGGCCCTTTCAAGCTGGTCATGGCAATACGCCAGGCAGCGACTGTTTCATTGGCATCGCCTGGCCTTATTACGGTAAGATTGGGAATGGCACGCAAGGCAGTAACGTGCTCTACCGGCTGATGGGTGGGACCATCTTCTCCCAGGCCAATGCTATCGTGCGTAAAGATGTAGGTAACGGGTGCTTCTGTTAAAGCGGCCAGACGAATGGCGCCCCGCATATAGTCAGAAAAGGTTAAGAAGGTACCACCATAAACACGAACACCGCGGTGGGTGGCCATGCCATTTAGAATAGCGCCCATAGCATGCTCGCGTACGCCAAACCAGATATTGCTGTTTTGATACTGACCTGGCTGAAAGCTAACATCGCCGTTCTTAGGTGTTTCGGTAGAACTGGCCAGGTCCGCCGATCCGCCAATCATCCATGGAACGATCTTCTTTAGCGCTTCAAGTGATTTGCCCGAAGCCTGGCGTGTGGCCAGTGCTTCTTCGGACCCAAACACCGGCAGTTCTTTTTCCCAGCCTTCGGGTAGCTTACCACTAAAGGCCAGATCAAACTGTTTGGCTTCATTAGGGAAGCTTTTCGTGTAAGCGTCCAGGTTACCTTGCCACTCCTCTTGCAGGTGTGCTCCTTTTTTACCCAACTCTAAAAGATGCGTTTTTACATCGTCAGGTATGTAAAAGGTTTTATCAGGATCCCAGCCAAAGAAGGTCTTGGTCTTTTTGACATTATCCTCACCCAAGGCACTGCCATGCACCTTGCTGGTACCGGCTTGCGGACTGCCATAACCAATAATGGTTTTTACAGAAATGAGCGTAGGGTGTTCTTTATCAGCCTGTGCCTCACGAATGGCGTCTTCTATGGCTTGCATGTCATTACCATCGGCCACGGTAAGTGTTTGCCAGCCATAGGCACGGAAGCGTGCTGGTACATCCTCGGTAAACGCCAGGCTGGTGGGACCATCGAGCGAGATGTCGTTATCATCATAGAGATAAATAAGCTTACCTAGTTTTAAATGCCCAGCAAGAGATGCCGCTTCTGAGGCCACACCTTCCATCAGGTCGCCATCACTGACTATACCGTAGGTGTAATGATCGATCAGAGAATGTCCCTCACGGTTAAACGTAGCCGCTAAAAACGCTTCGGCAATAGCAACACCCACACCATTACCAAATCCCTGCCCTAACGGCCCTGTAGTGACCTCTACGCCGGGTGTGAGCATGGATTCAGGATGACCGGGTGTTTTGGACCCTACCTGCCGGAACCGCTTGATCTCTTCTAACGGAAGATCATAGCCGTATAAATGCAACAGGCTATACAATAAGGCTGAACCGTGCCCTGCCGAGAGGATGAACCTGTCTCGGTTGGTCCAGTGCGGATCGCGGGGATTGAATCGTAAAAACTTACTCCATAGCACATAGGCCATGGGGGCTGCGCCAAGCGGCAAACCGGGGTGACCGGAGTTGGCCTGCTGCACCATGTCAACAGATAAAAACCGGATCGTATTAATGCTGCGCTCGTCAATGGGGTTAAGGGTGTGAGAAGCCATAGGTAAATAAAGTTACAGCAAGTAAAATGGGAAAAGAAGCGGGGAGGGAAAAAGCTGCGAGAAGAAGTCCTCTGTCGACAGACGACAGCCCACAGTAGGAAAGTCAATGGTCAAAAAGTCATTGGTTATTGAATGAGTGAGTAGTGGTGAGAAATCGTGAAACGTGAGACGTGAAAAGGGAGGAGTAATGAGTAAGGAGTCCGTAATGAAGTAAAGTAGGCCTATTATAGGAGGATATTCTCTGCAACTCCTCTATGGCTCCCGTGCGCGGGTGCTCCCCTTTAGGGGCTGGAGGCGTGTGAAACATCTTTTCGCGGAGCACAGAACAAACCTTGTAAATTCGTAACACTTAACCCTATACTATGACCATTGCTATTATATCCTCTGCCGTACGCACCGGACGCAAAAGCCATTGGGTGGCGCTGTATTTCAAAAATTACATTGAACAACAGGGATTGGCTACTGTCGACTTTATTGATCTGGCAGAATACCAGTTTCCGCTTTTTGAAGAACGCCTGCGTTTTATGCCCTCACCATCGGCCGATGTTTTGGATTTTGCGCAACGCATTGTACTGGCAGATGGCGTGCTCATTGTTACTCCTGAATACAATGGCGGCTATCCCGCAAGCTTAAAAAACGTAGTGGATCTGCTGTACGCCGAATGGAAGCGTAAACCTATAGCCTTGGCTACCGTTTCCGGCGGACCTTTTGGCGGAGCACAGGTAATGACATCGCTAGTGTTTTCGCTATGGAAAATAGGAGCCTGGGTGGTGCCGGCAATGTTCCAGGTAGCCAAGGTGCAGGAGAGTTACGACGAGACAGGAACACCCAAAGACAAAGAAGGCACCGACAAAAGGGCAAAGGCATTTTTAGAAGAACTGCGCTGGTGCATAGAAGCCAATAATCGCATGCAGGAGACGGCTGCGAAAGGCTCTTAACATGCAATAAAGCAAAGCCAGTACGCTTAGAAGCTGATTCAAAAAAAGAGGCGGTTGTTGTAAGTACAACTGTACTACGTATTACAACCGCCTTGTTCAGCAAGAGCTACTTCATTCGCTTGGAATCAGAACATGAATCCTGCTTTTATATATAGCACCTGGTCTTCTTTTGATACGCCATAGTTGGCTGTAAACGAAATCCGCTGGTAAGGAACAATCCATACACCGCCACCATAGCCTACATGCCAGCGGTTGGAATCTTCATCTGGTATCCATACCCGTCCATTATCACAGAACAGGTTAATACCCAGCTTACCTCTTACAACAAAACCTTTAAGCGTTGCTACTGGTATGCGCAGTTCATTGTTATTGTACACCATGGATTTACCAGAAAAACGGCTTCTTCTGTACCCTCTTAAATTGGTTAAGCCACTGAGCTGGTTGTACTGGAAAAACTGTGGATCGCCAGAAAGAATAGCACCACCAATGCGGCTGGTCCAAACCAATGAACGTATGGGAAGATAAAAAGTAAACGCCCCGGCATAGTTGGAATAATTATCCGACCGCGTTGGCGAGTAGTGGTATTGAATGGCCGATTCTACAGCTACGCCATGGGTAGGAAAATAACTATCATTTCTTGTTGAAAACAAATAAGACACCGTACCACCAACCCAATGTACGCGATCAAAAGCCGATGAGTCCAGCGCTGCACCAGCACTGGTTACAAAACGTTTATCTACCTCCTGCACCTGGGTTGATAAATAATCGCCCAAAATCGACACATGGTGCTTGGCCGCCCATGAACGTTGCAGCCCGGCTACCGCCACCAGTTGTTCTACCCTTATTCTATAGAAGGATTTATCGTCTACCAGCTTCTCTGTATTATTACCCAGTCCATAAAAGTTCAACACATAGTCGGGTTGGTTCAGGTAGAAATTGGCCAATACATTCCAGCGTCCAACAACCTGCGCAAAGAAGCCTTCGTATAAGAAGTTATAAGCACCAGATTCGAAGGCATAGTTAGCAGCGATGCGATGTTGTGCAGCAAGTCCCGGTTTATTCCATTTGTATTTTCTGTAGTTGATGCCACCGCCCAGGAAAACGCCATCATCAGGGTTATAGCCTGGCAAAAAAAATGGCAATACTATATCGTACTGGTAATTACCATAGGTGTATTGTTGCCAAAGGGAGTCGGGGCGTGTTCTTATCTTAAACTCCTTTTTCACCTCACTGTTCTTTTTCAATGAAGTATCGTATGCATATACTTTCGACAACTTGGAACCTGTAGCATTGGTATAGCTATTATTACCATAACCACCAATCAACCGGATCCTTGATTTTAACCGGGTGTTGGGTTCTATTTGAAACTGATCATCGCCATTCATGCCATAGAGGCGTACCTCTTTTGTTTCACTGGAGTTAAATACCCGTTCTTTTTTTAGCAGGTATCCTTCCTTATCCAAGGCATAATGCTTTATGGTAAATGTAGAAGGCTCGGTTGAGGATATCACAAACTTGTCTGCGTTATCAGTACCCATCCATTCCACCTCTTTTGAAAGGATCTTATAATACTCTTTGGTGTACTTCATCAAATCGTCTCTACGATGCATAAGCTTTTGCTGTATATCCTGGCCGTTTAAAGGCTTAACCGAAGCCGGCAATTCATTCACCGCTTGTGTAATTACGTTATCTGTCCATGCCGTTTGCATTGCACTTCCTTCTTTTTCCCACTCGGGCCAGGTAAGATCTACCAATATCAGGCGATCCAGGTTTTTAGCTTGCCACATCAACCCTTTCATATCCTCTATATCCTCTTTAAAGTATTTAGCCTTACGCAAGGCCCATTTGCGGGTACCTAACCAGGGCACAACGCCATCCAGCTTGGCAAATGCCTGGTCCCGATCTTTCGGTATGGGATATATGTAATTCAATCCATCCTGTTTCCGCACACCCCATGTCCATTGATCTTCATGCCGGTCCCAGTCGCCTATGAACATATCCAATAAACGGGCGCGTAGGAAGGCCCTGCTGTCGGCTTTGTATTTTGGCTTTAATAATGACTCCTGCATTTTTTCGGTAGAGAAGATCCGCTCGGCATTTCCAAACAACGGGTTGCCTTCCCAGTTGCCTTGTGGGCGCTCTTCCATCAGGTAGAACTGGTTGCCAAACGTGGAGTCAAATTCACCTAATGCACTTGATCTTTTTACAAATACAAACTTCGGGTTACTACGATAGATGCCGCCTGCTTTGGCCAGATCGGCCACCACCAATGGTGCATATGGATGTGCAGATGATACCTGGTCTTTTACAAATTCAACGGCAACTGTTCCGGCAAATTCCTCTGGCAGGGCTTTCTCGGGAAACTTCTCCACCGTACGTATGGTATATTCCTGCCCGGTGGTCTTTGACTTTAGTTGTAAAGACTTGGTTTGTTTACCTCCGCCTTCTTTTTTTACTACCAACCCTCCATAAAGTGTATCAATATCAATCACGGGAACTTTTATTGGTGTGATCCATTCGCGCCGGTAGTGGTCGCCAAGGAACCAACGCGTAGTAGGCACTTTCTGAAAGGCCGCGTCGGCAAGAACATAGACACTGTCGCCTTTGTATTGCTTTTGCCGGTTTATGTTAGCAATAATGGAGGCATCGTCAATTGCAGACTGGCCAATACTTTGGGATGAGAACAAGAGAATAGCAGCAGCGAGGTATAGCCAATGCCGCACAGCAGTTGTAGAATGAGTGGTGTTCATGGCAGTTGGTAAGAGGTGTATATAAAATTACAATTTATCTGGTGGGTATTTGCTAAGCTGAGCGGTTAGGATATGTCAAGATTTCAGGATAAGTATCAAGCAGAGGCGCCGGGGCGCGGAGAGGGAGGAACCACAGAGACAGGGAGTGCAGGGAGGTGCACAGAGAGTATGGTTGGCCCGCAGATGGCGCAGATAAACGCGGAGATGGTTTCGCGGAGAGGAATAGGTATCCGCGAAGACGCTAAGGAGCACAAAGGAGGGGGTGGCTGAATTTAGTTTTCGTTTTTCTTATTTCCTATTTCGGATTTAGCATTTGGTATTTGGAATTTTTCCTTTCACTTTTGGTTGATAGGTGTTTCAATAATTAAAAAATCAGCACCGGCTTCGCAGTGAATGGGTACGGTATCGGTTTCCCATACACCAATGGCATCCCTGGGGTGAAGGTCGGTCCCATCTACACGTATTTGCCCTTCCAGCAGGAATATAAAAAGGCATTTATTGGCAGGCGAAAAGCGATAGGTTAGTTCTTGCGCTGTATCAAAAGACCCCAGTGAAAGTTTGGCGCTTTGATTGATCCAGCAATGCTCCATGCCTTCTTCATTCGAAACAATGGTTTTTAATTGATTTCTTCTTTTCTCTTTGGGAAAACTGCGTTGCTGGTAGCGGGGTGTGATGTTTTGCAACTTGGGCTCGATCCATATCTGTAAAAAGTTAACCTCCTCTTCTCCAATATTATATTCCTCGTGGCGTAGTCCACTACCAGCGCTCATAATTTGTACACCACCTTCTTCAATCACCGTTTTATAACCTAGGGTATCAATATGGTTCATCTTTCCTTTCAACAAGACGGAGATAATTTCCATATTGGCGTGCGGGTGTATACCAAAGCCCTTACCAGCTTCTACAAAATCGTCGTTGAATGCTACTAGCGTTCCAAAAGCTGATTTTAATGGATGGTAATAATCGCTAAAACTGAAGTAAAAATTGCTCTTCAACCAACCAATGTCTTTTATGCCGCGCTCTGTTTTTCTGAAAACCTGTGACTTCATTTGTACTTGTTTATTCTGTTATTGTTTGTCTTTAGGGCAATGTAATAAAGATCGACTTACGCTTTACAGGCTGCACATTGCGTGTTTTATGTCCTTTGCCAGTGGTATCTTCCATGAGCAACACTTCACCTGCTTTGAAAATTCGCTTGTCACCCAACGATGTTTCTATCTCAATTTCACCATCCAAAAGTATAATATACTGCTTTTCTGGTGCGGCATGAAAGTTCCAGTCGTAAGAGGGCTCTACCTCCCGGAATATAACAGACTTAGCTGGAATGGCTTCGGATAAACGTCCAATACTACCGGCCTCAGCCAGTGGAACGATCACATCTTCAAAATGGCTATCACCTGCAGCATCACTATATACTCTTGTTAGGGAAAACATTTATACGCTCTTTATAGATTGTGCATTAAACACCAGGCGGTTGGCGTTATCAATTTCATCATGGTTAATCGTATGTCCCATGCTGTTATACACTTTTGCTTCAACAGCAGCACCCATGCCATTTAAAATGTTTGTAGTGGCATATACGCGTTCTACCGGTACGTGTGGATCAGGATCGCTTGTTCCTATAAAGACGGGCGTTTGCTCAAAGCCGCCCTTGTAATTTTCAGGATAGATCTTATCACCTATCAAGCCTCCTGTAAAAGCTACTATGCCGCCGTATTTTGTGGCGTTACGTGTAACAAACTCCAGGGTCAGACAGGCTCCTTGTGAAAAACCTAAGAAGTAAATGTGCTCTGAGGGTATGCCTTTACTATTAAGATCTTGAACCATTTCTTTCAACAAGGCCAGCGACGACGATAACCAAGGTTCATTTTGCGCAGGTGGCGCTAAAAATGAATAGGGATACCAGGTATTATTAGTAGCCTGCGGAGCCAGTAATGTAAAGTCTTTTACGTCCAGATGGTTGGCAAGAGTCAGAATATCTTCTGCACTACCGCCACGTCCGTGTAACAGAATTAATACATTGTTCTTAGGGTCTAGTTCCTTTCCTGCTGTCAGTATATTTTTTTCGTGCATGATTATTTGTATTTATCCAGGTTAATAAAAACGGGCGTCAGTGTTTTTTCAATCTGTTGCCTGTTGTCTTCAAACTGCGGTGGTAACTTCAAGGCTTCTCCGAGATGATCAATGGACTCATCTACCATAAAGCCAGGCCCTGATGTAGCCACTTCAAACAATACACCACCCGGCTCCCGGAAGTAGATAGAGGTAAAGTAGTTCCGATCCAGTATGGGCGTCGGATTCAGCATCCGCTTAACGATCTTCAATCTCACTTCTTCCTGTGTTCCTTTATTTGGTGTGGCAAAAGCAATATGATGAACCGTACCACTGCCTGCCAGGCCTTTCATGCTGTCTGGCGAGCAAAGTATATCGATATAGTTTCCAGGTGCATCTTTGGCTGCAAAGCGAAAGCGATTTCCTTTTTCAGCAATAAGCTGATGATCTAACTGTTCGGTAAGCAAGCCTGCTGTACGCTCATAGCCTTCTTCCCAGATCTCTACGTTATAAAATCCTTTGATGGAATGTTCTTGAGGAATGTTACCAAGACTAAAGCCGGGGCGCGTATCCTTGTCATTAAAGACCAACTCCAAACCTAGTCCATCCTCATCTTCAAAATACACCACCATCTCGCCGTCGAAGCGCTCTTGTGGTTTTTTATAGGGAATATCAAACCGTTTTAGGCGTTCCAGCCAATAGTTCAGTGAAGTAGCAGGAGCCGAAAACGTTGTGGTGTTCAACATGCCTTTTCCTTGTCGGCCATTGACCAATCCATTGTATGGGAAAAAGGTAAGAATACTTCCAGGGTTACCTACTTCATCGCCATAGTAAAAGTGGTATACATCCGGACCATCGAAGTTGATGGTTTTCTTAACCAGTCGCAAACCAAGAATACCTACATAAAAATCAATGTTCTTCTGCGCACTACTGGCAATGGCTGTAACGTGATGGATACCTGTAATTAGCTGACTCATTTAAATGGGTTTAATTCTTTATTGGTTTACTCAATCACCACTACCACATCGCTAGGCTTTTTGAGCAACCGGTCAATGGGACAAACTTTAGAAATTTCCAACAACCTTTTTATTTGTTCCTCTTTAAGACTTCCGGTAAAATGGATAGAGCAATAAAACGTATTCAGCCCTGACGCCATCTGGTCGCCTTTTACCAGCTTCACATTTACCTGTATCTCCCCTACATCCCAATTCTTTCGCCTCGCATACATGCGAAGGGTAATAGCCGTACACGAGGCCAATGCCATACATAAATAGTCGCCGGGTGCAGGGCCCATGTCGCTTCCACCAAAGTCCAATGGTTCGTCAGCAATGAAATGATGTTCACCAATAGTAAGCTGGGTGGTATACATATCACCACTATTTTTCGCTACAGCCGATGCTATAACCTTTGTTTCTGCCATTTATCGTTTACCTTTTTGTTGAACATCCCGTTTATTTTCTTATCCAATTTTTTGCATTCAACGTTTCTATAACTATACACTTTGAATGCACCTTGAGGTTACGGCTTTAAAGCAGGCAACGCATCTACTATTCGTTGGCGTGCTGGTTCATATTGTGGGGGCAGCATCAGGTGTGTACCCAACTCACTAATTGATTCGTCGGTAGCAAAGCCTGGATTATCTGTTGCTATCTCAAACAACACACCACCCGGTTCACGGAAGTACAGTGAGTAGAAATAATTTCGGTCAATCTTTTCCGTGATATTCAAGCCAGCATTTACTACCTTCTCTCTAAAGTTCATCAGGATGTTTTCGTCTTTTACACGGAAGGCCACGTGGTGATTGGTACCACCAGCATTGATGCCACGCTGCCCGTTTGGATCTTCTACAATATCCACTACGTTAGCCGTATCAATAGCCTCTGTAATAAAGCGATAGCGATTCCCTTCCTGCGTTAACAGACGGTAGCCAAAGATGTCGGTTAAGACTTTAGCAGTAGCGGCGCTGTTGCGCACCGTAAGCACAATGCTGTGAAAACCTTTGGTGGCCGTGTCTTCTTTCACCTCGTTGGTTACCCATGGCTTACGCGTATCATTGGTAGCTACTAGGTTAAGCTGCAGGCCATCTGGGTCTTCAAAAGAAAGGTATTGCTCGCCAAAGCGTTCATTAATAGGCTGGTGCTTTACCTTAAGCGTTTCAAAGCGGTTCTTCCAAAAAGGCAGGCTGTCTTTGGGTACTGCATATCCAATTTCCGTGGCCATGCCGGTACCAGGACTACCTTTTTGAATTCCTTCCCAAGGGAAGAAAGTAAGGATAGAACCAGGCGTGCCTACTTCGTCGCCAAAGTAAAAGTGATAAGTGCCAGGGTCATCAAAGTTGACGGTCTTTTTCACCAACCGCACACCCAGAACACGCGTATAAAAATCATAATTGCGTTGGGCATCACCAGCTATAGCTGTAATATGATGGAGTCCTAATATTTTATTTTCCATGATTGTTTAATTAAGCGTTTACCAATTCGGCTTGTTTTACTAATTGTACTTCAGCATGGATCTTAATTTCATCACTCACCACTACACTTCCTGCTTCCGTAACGGCATTCCAAGTTAAACCAAAGTCTTTACGACTGATCTTGCCACTTACGGTAAAGCCAGCTTTTGTTTGTCCATAAGGATCAACTACAATACCACCGTGTTCTACAGTAAGAGCAATGGGTTTTGTTATTCCACGGACGGTCAATTCTCCATACAACTTTGCATCCTCACCATTGGTTTCATATTTGGTGCCGACGAAACGCAACTGACCATACTCCTCTGCATTAAAGAAATCGGCTGATTTCAAGTGGGCGTCACGCTGTGCATTATTGGTATCAATAGAATTAATATCAGCTGTAAACTCAATGTTTTTAGCCGTAATAAAGTTTTCTGTATCTGTAACAACATTTAGATCAAACTGCTTGAAATAACCTGTTACGGTTGTGATCATCAGGTGTTTTACCTTAAACTGTATTTCCGAGTGTGTCGGGTCTATTTTCCAATTCATTGCCATAGTTTGTTGTTTTAATTTGTTGAAACAAAACTACTATGACAGGCAGGCCTGCTCCATTGAGAAAAGGCAAGAAATGAATGTGACCTAGATCACATTATTTGGACAATGTTATTTGTTTACGCAGGCGGCTTAGGGTTTCACGTGTAATGCCCAGGTACGAAGCGATCATGTGCTGTGGCACCCGCTGCACACAGTCTGGGTAGGTAATGGAAAAGCGTTTATATCGCGCTTCCGCTGGTTCTGCCAGCGATTGCATCAGGCGTTTCTGGGTAGCTACCAGGTGGTTTTGCATCAGGATCCGGAAGTAGTGTTCCAGCTTAGGAACGGTTTCCATAGCCTGGTTCCACGATGGTTTGTCTATCAAAAGCACCTCTGCTTCTTCCAGTGCCTCCATATTAAAAATAGAGGGCTCGTCGGTTAAAAAGCTCGCCAAATCAGCCATCCACCAGCCTTCTGAAGCAAATTGAAGGGTGTGTTCACCGTCTTTTTCATCCACCGTAAAAGAGCGGAGAATACCTTTTTCAACAAATGCCTGGTACCGGCAAACATCGCCTTCCTGCAGCAGGTATTGTCGTTTCCGCAATTTTTTGGGCAAGAAAAAGGATTTGACAAGAGCAAACTCTTCATCTGTCAGTGAAATAATTTCAGTAATTTTTTTATAGAGCAGCTCAGTCATTTTACAAAGTTAAGTGGGCGCTTAAAATTAGCGAGTTCTGCAAATCTTCCTTTCTAATTGATTATTAAGCTATAAGAAACTATTTTTTAACGTGTTGTCCCCTTTTTCCCACCAAGGCTTACAGTCTTCGGAGCTCATCCATAAAGCTCTTAACAAAGCCTTAATCCGCACAGCTAGGCATTTCATCAATATAAATTGTACCTTCACCGAGTTAATTTGAGCAACGCATCTAGTTAAGTCAATTACCTGCCTCGTTATCTTGTCAGTTAGTGCTTCAATTTTTGCCTCGCCCAGATACCATTTATCATTTTTTTATTTTAAAAAGAACATGAACATTTACGTTTCAAACTTAAGCTTCAACATTCAAGATGAAGATTTACGTGGATTTTTCGCTGAGTATGGCGAAGTAACTTCTGCCAAGGTAATTACAGACAGAGAAACTGGCCGCTCTCGTGGTTTTGGCTTCGTAGAAATGTCTGACGACGAGGCTTCTCGCAAAGCGATTGCTGAGTTAGACGGTGCGTCTATCGACAACCGTACTATCAAAGTAATGGAAGCTAAACCAAAAGAAGGTGGCAACAACCGTGGCGGTGGCTTCGGTGGTGGCAACCGTGGTGGTGGCTTTGGTGGTAACCGCGGTGGCGGTGGCTATAACAAGAATCGCTACTAATCTCTTTTTTTATAGTCCGCGCCCTGGTTTCCACCAGGGCTTTTTTTTGGGCACCACCTTTGCGGCAATAAAAACGAATTTTGGTTCAACAACTATATAAGCATATGCATACACAGATTTGGGATAAATATCTTCCAGTTATCAAAATCCTTTTAAAAAAATCAGCCAATTGCGCACAAACCCTTAATCTAAATATCCAGGATTTCGAGCGCGCTGGTCTGGCACGTAAAACAGGCAACAAATTTCATCTTCACTTCCAAAATGGACGCGCCGATAATGCAATCAACGCATCTCCTTTGGCTAAAGACTTTGCTTCTACGCTGCTGGGCGATGATACTGTAAAAAGCCTATTCATGGGCGGCGAATACGAGTTGTCTTTAAACAACAAATACCAGCTTGGAATTAAGTGTTTGCATAAGGCAGAGGCAGAAGAAAAGGAGCCAGCAACAGCTGACCAAGGGCCTAATTAGGAAGCTGCACGCTTCAAGCTTTACGCCTAACGCCAAATATTATTCGTTACAAGACAATAACGTCAGAGATGAAGTATATACAGGCTATAGAAGAGCTATCTGTTTACACACCACCCATGTAAAATAATCTCTCCAGCGTACAGCTTGAAGCGTATAGTTTCTTTCATTTGCTTATCTCAAGCCTACCTTTATAACATGGAATCCAATGAATTAGCAAATTTTTTAGACGCCTGCCGGCGTGGCGATTCAGGTGCCGTTGCCCAATTTTGTCAGCAGCGTCCTGATCTGATCAATGCGGCAGATGCAAAAGGATTTACGCCATTAATCATTGCCGTATATAACCACCAACCCGATATAGTAGCTATTCTCTTGCAAAACGGCGCCAATCCAAATGCACAAGATATATCTGGCAATACGGCCCTTATGGGTGCCTGCTTTAAAGGTTATGAAACACTGGCCGAAAAGCTCATAGCTGCCGGCGCGGATACAAACCTGCGAAATGGACAGGGAGCGCAAGCCCTGACATTTGCGGCTATGTTTGGACAACTGGCTATTGCCAGACTACTGCTTAAACACAGTGCCACAGCAAATGCCCCCGACAATAGCGGAAAGAGTGCACTTGACCACGCTGTATTACTAAAGAACGAGGAAATGGTTGCATTGCTGAGTGGTAATCGTAACTGATCTGAAAACCAAACTTGCCTTAACCACCTAATTTACGGCTACAGATTTACGATAGAAACTTCAAGCAGACAAGTTCACTCCTCTACTCCAACCATGAGGTTTTACAGTTTTATTGCTCACCACAATTAGGTTTAGCCTTATTTAAACGTGTACCCTTTTACACGCGCCACAACTACTAAATACCATCTACTAACGCATAACGACAAACTATTATTTCAATACGCCTTGGTCCGGTTTTTTGTTACTCTTATTTGTATTTCTCATCTTGACAATCAAAAGACACCCGACTATGTTCAACAAGTTTACTCGTTTGGTATTAATGCTGATAACATTAGTAGCCTTGAACCTACCAGCCTTTGCCGTATCATTACCAGCTTCTACTCCGGCTACCGAGCCCGATCCTGCCACTGTAAAAGCCGCCCTGAGCGAGTTTTCCAGCCTGAGCAAGAAAGAAAAGAAAGAGCGTATTCACGAGGTAAAAAAAGTATTGAAGCAATACAAGGCCGATAAAAAAGCCGGTACAGCTGCTGAAACCAGCACTGTTTTATTGGTGATTCTAGCCATTTTACTACCCCCATTAGCGGTGTATTTACATGAAGGAGAAATCAACAACCGCTTTTGGCTCAGTTTGTTACTTACCTTACTGTTTTGGATACCAGGTGTAATCTATGCACTGATTGTTGTCCTTGGTGATGGCTCTCTTAAATTAGCTTCTGAAAAAGAATAATTAAATGCGTACAACATAAAAAGCCCCGCTCTAGATAGCGGGGCTTTTTATTATAATAAAGTCAGCTTCGAGCTTTGAGGTATAGCTATAATACTTAAATATCTATAATCTCTCTTTGTGTTTGTATCAACTTCAAATCTCAAACTTCAAATGCTCCTACAAATGTCTGCGACTGATCGGATCATCTTCTCTACGTGTAGTGCTAGGTGTTACCCGATCTCTGGAGCGGCCACCATTTCTGTAATCTTCTCTGCGGTCTAAAAGCAGCGGTATAGTAGCCACCACGCAGAAACTAGCAAAAATGCACAAACCCAGGATAAGCCCATGTTGAGGTTCACCAAATACGGTTTGTCGATCAGGACCCATCAGGGTAATTTTCTGTTCTGTAGAGCGATAGATTGCATAAATGATAGAGAACAGCGCCACCACTAGTAGTACAGGTATTAATATTCTTTTGTTCATAACCTTTCTTTTATTAATTAACTCTAAACGACACTAGTCAAATTTAATACCATAGGTGTGAGCAGCTCAGCTTTAACGAGAGAATAACAAAGTGAATGGTGAATGGTCAATGGTGGGTGAGAGAAGCTACAAGCTGTACGCTACACGCTTCACGCAAGGTAATTCGTGTTTTCTCTAGTATACTTAGCTCATTTTCCAGCATTAGTGAATTGCCCACTAATCATCTTTCCTGTTCGTCCTATTCATCCTACTAATCCTAGTTCTTTCTTTACGGTGCAAGAATTGCTTAGCTCTCTTTAATACACTGTTCTTATGCCGGAATTATCCAGCGATTCGTTTTACCGCTCCTTGATCAAGGCCATCTCTTATACAGCAGGGATCATTATCCTGCTATGGTTTTTGTACAATGCAGCAGGCATTGTACTACTATTACTTTTTGCTATTATACTGGCATTGGTGATCAATACGCCCGTAGTAGCCCTGGAGCGGCGTGGCTTAAAACGGGGCTGGGCTTGTGCCATTGTGTTGGGTTGTATATTACTTGTATTGGTGGGCCTAGCCTGGATCATTATTCCTAAGGTTGGAGAGCAGATCACCGCTTTGATCAATAATCTCCCTGCATATGCTGCCAGTGTATCAAAAAATGTTTCAGGCTGGTTTGAAAACTATCCAGAGATCAACCGTGAGATACAAGAGCAGGGTAATAATATTTCTCAATGGCTTCCTTCTGTACCAAAGGCAATTATGCGGATTGGTAATTACTCACTTTCTATTGTAACCTTGCTCTTACTGACCATTCTGTTCCTGAGTATGGTAGTATATGCCGTAACCAATCCACGACCTTTACTGGAACTGTATTTTTCTTTTTTCCCCAAACGACGCGACCAGGCCACTGAAGCTTTACATAATGCCTCTATTATGCTTAATGGCTGGATACGCTCTAACCTTATTGGCGGGGCCATACGCGGTGCCTGTATCATTGCTTTTTTAAACCTGATGGGCGTTCCGGGCGCCTGGGTGTGGGGAGCCGTAGCCTTCTTCTCCGAGCTTATACCTCGCCTTGGTTTTTATATTATGTCTATTCCACCCATACTGGTAGCATTGGCTATTAGTCCAATGACAGCATTATGGGTAACCATATTTATGCTGGCGCTTGACGAGGTCATGGGCGATTTTATTTTACCCAAGTTGCGGTCCAATACGATGAAGATCCACCCAGTATCAACACTATTTGTTCTGCTGGCCATGGCAGCCGTTTTTGGATTTATGGGTGCGCTGTTGGCCACTCCCGTAACAGCCATCATCAAGGCCTATTATGAGGCCTTTTACCTGAACCGATTACCCCCGGATGAACAGCTGGATGAGCGTATTGATACTATTTTATATAAAAACAAAGGCGGCCCCTCGCGGCCCCCCCGAAGGGGAAGAGAACGGCCCTCCTAAATCCTCCCGAAGGGAAGACTTCGCCACCGCACAGCGCCCGGCCCCTAAAGGGGAGGGCAGCGCGGCAAAGGCCAGGGAGAATAATGAACAAGGAACAAGGAGTGATGAGTAAGGAGTAATGAGAGAGGGAATGATCAATGCTCAACGCTCAATAATCAATGATTAGTAATGAATAGTTATTGATTATTGAAGAAAACTCGTACTGGCGGATTCCCCTTTCACGTCTCACATTTTTCACGTCTCACATTTGACGTTTCACGGCATTCACTTTGCCTTCATCGCTAACTGATAAAAGCGCTTCAGATCGGCCTGTTCTGTAGTTGTTAACTTTTCATTACGATCGTACTTGGCTTTTAAAAAAAGTACGGCCTTGTGTTGCGGGTATTTGGTTAAAACGGCGTCGATCAACTGACCCGTACTTTCTTCTTTTTCATACAACGGTTTGTTAACCGGTATATCCGATTTAAAGCGGGTGGGCATTTTTTTGATGCGGGCCTCTAACGTTGCCAACTTAGCCGAAGGGAAGTCTTGTATATTTTGAGCCTTACCATAAAGGCCTTGCAACTGTTTTTTACTAAGACTGCCACGCTCTAAATATTGTTTATAAAGACTGATCACAAAAGAAGAAACAGGATAAGCTAATAAGCAAGCTTCCAGTACTTCGTTAACAATATCAACTTCTGGTTTCTTCTTTTCCATAAAGCAAAGATATGGCCCCCTGTCCCCCGAAGGGGAATGCCCTCCTAAATCCTCCCGAAGGGAAGACTTCACCACCGCACGCCCCCGGCCCCTAAAGGGGAGCGGCAGCGCGGCAAAGGCCAGGGAGAATAATGAACAAGGAATGATGAAAGAAGAAGTAGGAAAAATTCGAAAGGGGAAATTCGAAATGCGAAAGGAAGAAAGAAGGAATGTTCAATGCTCAATTTTCAATGATCAAGGTACAAGGAAGAAGAATTGAAAATAGAAAAGCACTCCACTAAAGGAGTGCCTTTTTTATGTAAACAATGTTTGATCTTTTGTGCGTGGGTCTCTCCCCTTTAGGGGCCGGGGGCGTGCGTTGGCACTCCTCCCCTTCGGAAAGGCCGGGTGGGGCCTTACCCTTCCGTGAACAGGGGGCCGCTCTTTAACATAACCTTACCTAATACCGATTAATCGTTAACACTTGTTTGCCTTCTTATTTATGAACGACCCAAAACCACGTTCGGCTATCATATGAAAAAACAACTACTCCTCCTATCTACCATCGCTCTTTCTACTTTTGCCATGGCGCAAACAGCTCCTTCTTTTGGCATTAAGGCTGGTCTTTCTTCGTCTACTATGAAAGGTAATGCTGTAAGTAACTTGAATAACCTAATTGATTATACTAACGATGCTATCACATCCAGCGGTCGTACTGGTTTCTTTGCTGGTGCTAACGTATCGATCCCTGTTAGCGAATTATTCTCTGTAGAACCAGGTGTTTATTATGCACAAAAAGGATACACGCTTAATGGTGAACTAAACCTGAAAGGTGTTGAGTTCTTAGGTGCTAACGCCAAGGCACAGTTGCAATCGCACTATATAGATATGCCTGTTGTTTTGAAAGCCAACCTGGGTGGCCTACAGGTATTTGCCGGTCCGCAAGTATCTTATTTAGCAAAAGCAGATCTACGTACGACAGCCGGAGTCTTGGGCTTTAATGTTTTAAACCGTAAGATGGACGCTACCGATCAATTGAATCGTTGGGATGCAGGTTTAACAGGTGGTATTGGCTACCAGTTTAGCAACGGTTTTAACCTGACCGCTTCTTACGATCATGGTTTATCGAAAGTAGATGCCAATAAACGTTTTGATTCGTACAACCGCTCCTTTAAAGTGGGCGCAGGCTTCCGCTTCTAAGAGAACCATGATTTGAGTGGATTTAAAAAGATTATTAAGAAAAACCAATTCGATAGAGAGCCGCATTCCGTATGCGGCTCTTGCTTTTACAGTCCTACCAAATGAAGGAAATTGTATCTTTCCGCTATGCGCTACCTTACTCTATTACTACTGGGCATGGCAACAACGATTGCCTCACATGCTCAAACCAAGACAGACAACAACCTTCTTCAAATCCTCAATACCAATTCGTCTCCTATTATGAAGCAGGTGTTGGCCGACCCACAAACGTATCGCTGCCAGATCATCTATACACGAATTGAACGTGACAAACACAACAACCCTTCCTTCACTAATTATTATTTTAATTATGATTCACTGTTGTATTTCAATCCCGCATCTACAGTGAAGCTGCCATTAGCCTTGCTATCCCTGGAAAAACTAAACGACATGAATCAGAAAGGTGTAAACAAGTACACTACGATTCAATATGACAGTAGCTACACCCGTCAAACAATAGCTTACACCGACAGTACTTCTGCCAATGGGCTACCGTCTATTGCCAACTATATTAAACGCGCGTTTTTGATCAGCGAGAACGATCCCTATAACAGGATGTACCAGTTTGTAGGACAGCAAACCATTCACCGCAGCTTGTACAGCAAGGGATACACCGGGGTGCGCATCTCCCGTCAGTTTATGGGATTTACACCAGAGCAAAACCGGCATAGCAACCAGGTGCGCTTTTTAGATGCTAATGGAAAAACCATTTACCTGCAGCCAGCAGCCTACAATACCGACAGTATTGATTTTAGCCGAACCATCTTAGTGGGTAAAGCCCATATGAACCGTGATGATAGTTTAATACAAGCACCTTTCGATTTTACGGTGCACAACAACCTTCCCTTGTTAAACCTGCAGCAAATGTTGCAATCCGTACTTTTTCCCAATTCAGTACCCAAGCAACAGCGGTTCCGCTTAACAAAAGACGACTACCGTTTTCTTTATCGCTGGCTATCGCAATACCCTTCAGAAACCGATTATCCTAAATACGACACCAGTAAGTTCTATGACAGTTATGTAAAATTTTTCTTCCAGGATAGTACACACCGCATGCCATCGCATGTACGCGTGTTTAATAAAGTAGGCTGGTCGTATGGTTTCCTAACCGATGTATCGTATGTAATGGACACCAAGAACAAAGTAGAGTATATGCTGGCGGCTACCTTGTATGTGAATAGTGATGGTATTGTGAATGATGGCAAATATGATTATGATAACGTTGGCCACCCCTTCTTCTACCAACTGGGACAAACCATTTACCAGTACGAACTAAATCGCCCACGCACTTACAAACCCAACTTCTCCGCACTAGAAGTAAAGTACGATAAGCGAGACCCGAAGAATACGAGGCCGGCGTTAGTGGAAGTGGATAATTAGGTGGTGAGTAGGGCCAGCACACGCCCCCAGCCCCTAAAGGGGAGCACCCACGCACATATCTCCCGCAGATGGCGCCGATTGGCGCAGAAGGGGAACCACAGGGACACGGGGAACAGGGAGGGACACAGAGGGATATGGGGCCACAAAACACGAAGGCACTAAGAACAGCAAAGAATAAGAAACACTATAAACAAAAAGCACTCCGATGATGGAGTGCTTTTTGTTTATAAATAGACTTTACTCTTTCTTCATTTAATGTTGAATGCTGATCGTTGAACATTGAATGTTTCCTCCCTCATTATTCCTTCCCTTCATCAGCTCATTCCCTATTCCGAAATCGTCAATCTGAAATCTGCAATCCATTCTTCCTTTAGGGGCTGGAGCATACTACAAATAAACAAGCCCTGTAGAAACAGGGCTCTAAACACATGAATTAAGATTGCTTGCTTGCTGTATGAGAATACAAAGATGTAATGGATTAAAAAGAATTACTAGACAAATAGGAGTCAATTGTAATATATAGTGATTGAAATGTAACTATGGCATTAAGGGCTGTTGTTGTACAGAGCAGCCGACTAGAATAGCCCCCACTCGTCTTCATACTCATCCTGACGGAAAGTGGTAACCCACTGTTTGAACAAGGAGCGGAATG